>JBBSAL010000006.1:0-98894 GCA_038252305.1 Actinomycetales bacterium
GCCCGCGGGGGGGGGCTTGGGGTTGCTGCGGGGGGGGGGGGGGGGGGGGGCGGGGGCGGGGGGGTGTGTGGGGGGCCCCGGGGGGGGCCGCGCCCCCGCCCCCCCCCCCCCCCCCCCCCCCCCCCGACCGGGTGGGTGGTGCCGGAGCGCCGTGGACCGCCACGGGCGAGCCGGGCCCGCAGCGGTCCAGTGCCGTCGTTCGTCAGGACCCCGGCCCAGACGAGGTCCCAGAGGGCGTCCAGGACGCCCGCCGGGCTGACCTGCGCATGGGCCAGGCCCTCGGGGTCGTCCTGGTGCAGCGACATGGCGACGCGGTCGACGAGTCCGTCGAGGAACCGGGCCCCACCGCCGTGGAGCGCCTCGGTGACGGCCAGATGGACGCCGAACCGGGGCCACGGGCCCTCGGGCGGGAGGGTGAGGTCGGCCGTGGCGGCGGGGTGCAGGCTCACGAGTCCGTCGCGGGCTGCCAGCGGGGCGTGGCCGGCCCACAGGACCTCACCTGCGGCGGTCAGCTCGTCGAGCATCGCCGGCGAGTAGTCGATCACACGGGCGGGGAGCACGAGCGTCTCGAGGGCGGAGGCAGGTACCGGGAAGCCGGCGAGCTGCTCGATCACCCGCGCGAGCCCGTCGACCCCGCGCACACCGTGCCGGCCGGACCCGACCCGCGTCGTCGGTTCGGCCCCCGGGACCGCCGTCACCTCGACCGGGTGCTCCTCGACCTGCTGCCACCTCGGCAGGAAGGCGCCGACCGCCTCCTGAGCGACGGGCTCGGCCTCCGCCCGCAGGACGGCGAGCGAACGGCGTCGCAGGAGCCGGAGCACACCGACGTCGCAGTGGTCGGCCCCGGTGCCGCCCAGCAGGTCGGGACGGATCCGGCCTGCGGCCAGCACGCCGCCCGCCACGAGGCGTCTCAGGACCTCTGCCACCACGGCAGTCGGCAGGCCGAGGCGTTGCGCCACCTCGCCTGCGGTGAACGGGCCGTGAGTGCGCGCATGACGCCGGACCAGGTCCCCGAGCGGGTCCTCGACGATCTCGGTGAAGTCTTCGGGGATGCCGACCGGGAGCGCGACCCCGAGGGCGTCGCGCAGGCGGCCCGCGTCCTCGATCGTCGCCCAGTGCTCCGTCTGCGCCCACCGGACCCGGATCACGCGACGCTGGGCCTCCAGCTGCGCGAGCCACGCGATGACCTCTTCCTCGCGCGACGCCGTGCTGCGCTCATGCGCCTCGCGCACGGTCAGGGGGCCGTGCCGGCGCACGACGTCGGCGAGCTCCTCCGGCCCGCGTGCCCGCCGGCTCTCGGCCGTGCCCGTCACCTCGGCCTCCACGGCCAGGACGGCGTCCGGATCGAGCAGATCGGCCAACGGGGTCGTCTGCCCCGCGAGGATCTCGGCGAGCAGGTCGGGGTCCAGGGCAAGCGCTGCCGCCCGCCGTTCCGCCAGGGGGGCGTCCCCGTCGTAGAGGAACTGGGCCGTGTAGCCGAAGAGGAGCGACTGTGCGAAGGGCGACGGGCCGGTGGTGGTGACCTCGACGACACGGACCTGACGGGCGGCCACCTGGCGCATCAGGGCGGCGAGGGCATCGACGTCGAAGTCGTCGGACAGGCACTCGCGGGCCGCTTCGAGCAGCACCGGGAACTGCGGGTGCTCAGCGGCGATCGCGAGCAGCTGGGCCGAGCGCTGGCGCTGCTGCCACAGTGGTTGCCTGCGGTCGGGACGGCGCCGGGGAAGGAGCAGCGATCGCGCGGCAGCCTCACGGAAGCGCGCGGCGAAGAGGGCCGAGCCGCCGACCTCGGCCCGTACCGCGGCAGCGACCTCGTCCGGGTCGATGAGCAGGTCGGCGAGATCGAGGGTGGGGGCGTCCGTGACGGCCCAGCTGCCCAGGTCGTCGTCACCGCCGGACTCCACGACGCTGGGCAGGCGCAGGACGATGCCGTCGTCGGAGTGCAGCACCGCGGCGTCGAGCCCGTAGCGCTCGCGCAGTCGGGCGCCGAGGACGAGCGCCCACGGCGCGTGCACCCGGGCGCCGTGCGGGGTGTGCACCAGGACGCGCCAGTCGCCGATCTCGTCGCGGAAGCGTTCGACGACGATCGTCGTGTCGTCGGGTACGGCGCCGGTCGCCTCGCGCTGCTCCACGAGGTAGGCCACGAGGTTGTCGGCCGCCCACGGGTCGAGGCCGGCCGCCGTGGCTCGTCGTCTGGCTCCCGCGGGCTCGAGCGCGGCCATCTCCCGGACGAAGGCGCCGATCGCCCTGCCGAGCTCGGCAGGCCGGCCGGGGGAGTCGCCCTTCCAGAACGGCAGCCGCCCCGGCAGTCCAGGGGCCGGCGAGACCCGTACCTGGTCGGGGGTGATCTCCTCGATCCACCAGGTGCTCGAGCCGAGCGTGAAGGTGTCGCCGACGCGGGACTCGTAGACCATCTCCTCGTCGAGCTCGCCGACGCGCTTTCCACCGCGCGCGCCGGTGCCGTCGGTGCCCACCAGGAACACCCCGTACAGACCACGATCGGGGATCGTGCCGCCGCTGGTGACGGCGAGACGCTGCGCGCCCGGACGCCCGGACAGCTGACCCGTGGCCCGGTCCCATCGGATGCGCGGGCGCAGCTCGGCGAACTCCTCGCTCGGGTAGCGGCCGGCGAGCATGTCGAGGACGGCCCGCAGCGTCGCGTCTCCGAGAGTCGTGTACGGGGCCGCTCGTCGGATCACGGCGGCGAGGTCCGTCAGGGACCAGTCCTCCAGCGCGAGCATCGCGACGATCTGCTGGGCCAGGACGTCCAGGGGGTTGGCCGGGACGTCGAGGTGCTCGATCTGTCCTGCCCGCATCCGCTCGGCGACGACGGCGGCCGGCACGAGCTCACCCCGGAAGGTCGGGAAGACCACCCCATGGGAGATCGCGCCGACCTGGTGCCCGGCGCGGCCGATGCGCTGCAGGCCGGAGGCGACCGACGGCGGCGAGCCGACCTGGACGACGAGGTCGACGGCGCCCATGTCGATGCCGAGCTCGAGGGAGGACGTCGCGACGACGGCCGGCAGGTCACCGGCCTTGAGCTGGGCCTCGGTCTCCGTGCGCTCGGCCCGGCTCATCGATCCGTGGTGCGCCCGCGCGAGGACCGCACCGGGAGCGCCGACGACCCCGACCGCCACCCCGGACTGCCCGGGGACCTGGGCGACCTGGGTGCTCGACGGGTCGGCGGAGAGGAGCCCGAGCCGCTCGGCCCATACCTCGTTCATCCGGGCGGTCAGCCGCTCGGCCCCGCGTCGGGAGTTCGTGAAGACGAGGGTCGAGCGGTGCGCCGCGACGAGGTCGACGACCCGCTCCTCCACGTGCGGCCAGATCGAGGCGCGTCGGCGGGGCTCGTCCGGCTGGGCGGCCGGATCGGCGGACCCGAGGGTTGGCCCCGCTCCCGGGAGGTCGGCGAGGTCGGGGACGGGGACGACGACGTCGACCCTGATCTCCTTGACGGAGGGTGGTTGCACGATCCGCACCGCCCGACCACCCTCGGCAGGGGTGCGCGCACCCGAGAGGAAGGCAGCGACCGTCTCGACCGGCCTGACGGTCGCCGAGAGCCCGACACGCTGCGCCGGGCCGTCGTGCTCGGCCAGGAGGGCGTCGAGGCGTTCCAGGCTGACGGCCAGGTGCGACCCTCGCTTCGTGCCCGCCACCGCGTGGATCTCGTCGATGATCACCGTGCGGACCCCGGCCAGTCCGTCCCGGGCGCCGGAGGTCAGGACGAGGAAGAGCGACTCGGGGGTCGTGATGAGGATGTCCGGCGGTCGGGTGGCGAGGGCCCGGCGCTCGCTCTGCGGGGTGTCGCCGGTGCGCGTACCGACCCGGACGTCCGCGACGGTACTGCCCGCGCGCAGCGCCGCCTGCCGGATCCCCACCAGCGGGGAGCGCAGGTTGCGCTCGACGTCGGCGGCCAGGGCCTTGAGCGGGGAGACGTAGAGCACCCGGCACCGCCGGCTCGGGTCGTCGACGGGGGGCCCGGTCAGCAGACTGTCGACGGACCAGAGGAAGGCAGCGAGGGTCTTGCCCGAGCCCGTCGGGGCGACGACGAGCGCGTGCTCCCCGGACCGCACCGCGTCCCAGGCGCCGGCCTGGGCGGAGGTCGGTGCAGCGAAGGCGCCCCGGAACCATGTCCTGGTGGGCGCGGAGAAGCCGTCCAGGGGATCGGGCGGCGGGGTTCTCACCCGAGCATTCTTCCTGCCGGGTCCGACATCCGCCCGTCCCGGGTGCTGGTGGGGCCGACGGCCCGCGGGCGTGGCAGGCTGTGCCGATGCGCTACAGCGACTTCCGGGAGGCCGTCGTCGAAGTGTTCGGGGCCGCGATCGGTCCCGTGCTCGTAGACGAGCAGGTGCACGAGCGTCTGGGCGACCGGACCGCCGCACAGGCGCTCGCCGATGGTGACGAGCCCCGGGACGTGTGGTGGGCGCTGTGCGACGCGCTCGAGGTCCCGACGGCTCGCCGGTGGGGTCCGGACCGTCCCTCGTCCTGAGGCCTCCCGTCCCGGTCGCGAGCGTCGACGGACGATCCCGGCGTGTCGCGGGGCAGGAGGATGCACTCGAACAGGTGTTCGGCTAGCCTCTGCTCAGGCGACGCGTCCGACCTGGTCTCCACAGCCTGCCCGGTGCGCCGGGCGGGATGTCGGTACCGGGACGTAGCGTCATCGGACGAGACAGCACACACGTGGACGTCGTCCACGACAACAACGGTGGGTAAGCCCCGCCCCGCGACACCGAGGTGAGACATGGCAGCTCCCGCAGACCGATCCAAGGCCCTGGAGGCCGCGCTCGTCCAGATCGACCGTCAGTTCGGCAAGGGCTCGATCATGCGCCTGGGTGACGAGGGCCGGGCCCCGATCGACGTCATCCCGACGGGCTCGATCGCGCTCGACATCGCGCTCGGCATCGGCGGTCTCCCACGTGGACGCGTGGTCGAGATCTACGGCCCCGAGTCCAGCGGCAAGACGACGGTCGCGCTGCACGCCGTGGCCAACGCCCAGCGGGCCGGCGGGATCGCCGCCTTCATCGACGCGGAGCACGCGCTCGACCCGGACTACGCCAAGAAGCTCGGCGTCGACACCGACGCCCTTCTCGTCTCCCAGCCGGACACCGGTGAGCAGGCGCTGGAGATCATGGACATGCTGATCCGCTCGGGAGCGATCGACCTCGTGGTCATCGACTCGGTCGCCGCGCTCGTGCCCAAGGCCGAGATCGAGGGCGAGATGGGTGACAGCCACGTCGGGCTTCAGGCGCGTCTCATGTCGCAGGCGCTGCGCAAGATCTCCGGCGCCCTGAGCCAGTCCAACACGACGGCGATCTTCATCAACCAGCTGCGCGAGAAGATCGGCGTCTTCTTCGGTTCGCCGGAGACCACCACCGGCGGCAAGGCCCTGAAGTTCTACGCGTCGGTCCGGCTCGACATCCGGCGTATCGAGACCCTCAAGGAGGGCACCGAGGCGGTCGGCAACCGGACCCGGGTCAAGGTCGTCAAGAACAAGATGGCGCCGCCGTTCAAGCAGGCCGAGTTCGACATCATCTACGGCATCGGCATCTCGCGTGAGGGCGGCCTCATCGACCTGGGCGTGGAGCACGGCTTCGTCCGCAAGTCCGGTGCCTGGTACACCTACGAGGGCGATCAGCTCGGGCAGGGCAAGGAGAACGCCCGCGGGTTCCTGCGCGACAACCCGGACCTGGCCGACGAGATCGAGAAGAAGATCAAGGAGAAGCTCGGCATCGGCGCGCGTGTCGACGCCCCGGCCGACCCGACGGCCGGCGTCGACTTCTGAGTCGCTGGCCGGGGTCGGGCATGGCGCGAGGGCGGCGGGACGAGGAGCCGCCGACGACGGGTGCGTCAGCCCAGGACGCGGATCCCGATCCTGAGCGCGTCGCCCGGACGATCCTGCTCCGGATGCTCACCGGAGCCCCACGCAGCCGTGCGCAGCTGGCTGAGAAGCTCGCCCAGCGCGAGGTCCCCGAGGAGGTGGCCGAGCGCGTCCTCGACCGGTTCACGGAGGTCGGCCTCATCGATGACGCCGCCTACGCCGAGATGGTCGTCCACACGGCGCGGAGCGCTCGCGGTCTCGGGCGGCGGGCCGTCGCCCATGAGCTGCGACGCCGTGGCGTCGGTCCTGCGGAGGCGGCGCAGGCGATCGCCGGTCTCGACGATGACGCCGACGAGGCGACGGCTCGTGCCCTCCTCGAGCGGCGGTGGCCGGGCTGGGCGAGCCTCGATCCGCAGGTGCGCACCCGGCGTGCGCTCGGAATGCTCGCACGCAAGGGGTTCTCAGGGGGCATGTCGTCCCGTTTGATCCGTGAGATGGGGGACGATAGGGCGACGCTCCCGTGGATCGACCCGGAGGGTGCAGCGGACTGACGGAGGTCTTTCGATGGGCGGGGGCGACGCGGCGACCATCCTGGTGCTGCTCTTGGCGTGCTTGGTGGCACTGGTGCTGGTCGCTCTTGCGCGCCGCGAGGCCGACGCCGCGCGGCGCCAGGCCAGGGAGGACGTCGAGTCGATCCGGGACGAGGCGCGGTCGGTGCTCGCAGATGCGGAGCGTCGGTCGGCCCGTGCGAGCGAGCGGGAGGAAGAGACCCGGTTCGAGCGCGCGCAGACGCGTGCCGCGCAGGACGAGGCGTCCGCGCTCCTGACGTCCGCGCGCGAGGCGCAGGCGGAGGCGGCTCGTGCCGCCGCCGAGGCGCGGCTGCGCGCCGAGGAGAGGCTCGCCGCCCTCACGGGCCTCTCGGCGGAGACGGCCCGGGCGGAGCAGGTACGGCTCGCCACCGAGTCGGCGGCCCACGACGCCGCCGCGTTGGTGCGGCGTGCCGAAGCCGCTGCGCGTCGGACGGCGGACGCGAGAGCGCGTCAGATCGTTGCCTCGGCGGTCCAGCGACTCTCCGGGGCCACCAGCGCCCAGACGGTCGTCACCGTCGTCCCCCTCCCAGCCGAGGAGCTCAAGGGGCGGATCATCGGCAAGGAGGGGCGCAACATCCGGACCTTCGAGGCTCTCACCGGGGTGAACGTCATCGTCGACGAGACCCCCGACTCGGTGACCCTGTCCTGCTTCGACGCCGAACGCCGCGAGGTGGCGACTGCGGCCATGGAGGCGCTCGTCCTGGACGGGCGGATCCATCCCCAGCGCATCGAGCTCGCCTACGCCGAGGCCCTCGCGGGCGCGCACGACCGCACCATGGCGGCCGGGCACGACGCCGCCGAGCGCGCCGGGGTGCTGCACCTGCACCCGGAGCTCGTCGAGACGCTCGGGCGGCTGCGCCTGCGCACCAGCTACGGCCAGAACGTCCTGGCGCATCTCGTGGAGTCGGCTCAGATCGCCGCGCTGCTCGCCGCCGAGATCGGGGCGGACGTCGAGCTCGCCCGGCGTTCGGCCTTCTTGCACGACGTCGGCAAGGCGCTGACAGCAGAGCTGGGCGGGACCCACGCCATGGTCGGCGCGGACCTTGCCAGGCGGTGCGGGGAGTCGGAGATCGTCGTGAACGCGATCGCCGCCCACCACGACGAGGTGCCGATGACCTCCGTCGAGGCGGTGCTCGTCCAGGCGGCCGACGCAGCGTCGGCCGCCCGGCCCGGTGCCCGGCGCGAGGAGCTCGACCAGTACATCGAGCGCATGGACACGCTCGAGGCGCTGGTAGCAGCCCACGCCGGGGTCCGTCGCGCGGTGGCGATGTCGGCCGGCCGCGAGGTGCGCGTCGTGGTCGAGCCCCAGGTCGTGGAGGACAAGGACATGGCGGAGCTGGCCTCGGCCATCGCTCGGCACATCGAGAAGGACCTGTCCTACCCGGGGGAGATCGTCGTCACCGTGGTCCGGGAGCTGCGCGCGACCGCGACGGCCGGCTGACCCCAGCGGTCCGCGGCGCCGACTCCCGAGCCGAGGAGCGTGCAGGCCGTCGGTGCGCGGCTCAGACCCCCGTCGGGACCGGGATCGGCACGACGGCGCTCGTCCGGCGCCGGGTACGTGCCTCGACCCACCTCGCGAGCTTCGAGAGCGAGAGGTTGACCGTGAGGTAGATCGCCAGGCCGACGGCGAACAGCGCGACGAAGTAGTCGTTGCCGAAGTAGCTGGCATTGTTCTGGATCGACTTCAGCAGCTCGGGGTAGCCCACGATGAAGCCGAGCGAGGAGTCCTTCAGCAGGACGATGAGCTGGGCGACGAGACTCGGGAGCATCGTGCGCACGGCCTGCGGGAGCAGCACCTTCAGCAGCGTCTGCGGGCGCGTGAGGCCCACCGCGTACGAGGCCTCTGCCTGACCGCTGGGCAGCGCAGCCAGCCCTGCCCGCAGGATCTCCGCGATGATCGCCATGTTGTAGACGGTCAGACCGAACGCGACGGCGGCGAATGCTGACCAGCCGAAGCCGATCAGGCCGAAGAACATCATGAGCAGCACGGGTAGTCCGCGGAACAGCTCGATGACGAGGACCGCGGGAGTGCGCAGCCACCGGCGGCGGCTCGTGCGCCACACGGCGAGCCCGACACCGAGCACCAGCGCGAGGGGCGCGGCGACGGCGGCCGCGCGCAGCGTGGCGCCCAGGCCGACGATCACCATCGATTTCCACAGGTTGGCGGCCGTCTGCCCCTTGGGCGGGTCGTAGAGGACGTCCCAGTGGTCGGCTGCGAGCAGTCCATGGCCCGCGGCGAACCCGATCCCGCCGCCGACGACCGCAACGAGGGTGAGGACTCCGATGACCGATCCGATCCGCTCGCGGCGGCGGGCGAGCGGGCCGGGCGCGTCGTACAGGACACTGCTCATCGGCTGAACGCCACCCGACGCTCGAGGGATCCGGCGAGCGTGCCTGCCGGGATCGTGATGGCCAGGTAGAAGAGCGCGACGCCCACGAGGACCCAGATGGCGTCGCCCGGGTTGGCGGTCGCGATCCGGCGGCCGGTGCCCATCTGCTCGACGACGGCGAAGCCTGCGGCCACCGACGTGTTCTTCGCGAGCGCGATGAAGACGTTGATCAGCGGCGGGATCACCGAACGGACCGCCTGCGGCAGGATCACGTTGCTCAGGGACTGCCCGAAGGTCAGGCCGATCGCCCGCGCTGCCTCGGCCTGCCCGATGCCGACGCTGTTGATCCCCGAACGGACCGCCTCGCTCACGAAGGCAGAGGTGTAGGCGGCCAGGCAGATCACCGCGGTCCAGAAGCCCAGGGGAGTGATCACGCCGAAGACCGGAGCCACGAAGACCCAGAAGAAGAAGACGAGGGTGAGTGGGGTGTTGCGCAGTGCCTCGACCCACAGCTCGGCGGCCAGCCGGAGCGAGCGCACGGGCGAGACGCGCAGCGCGGCGAGCACCAGGCCGACGACGAGCGCGAGGACGGCCGAGTACGCAGTCAGCCGCAGAGTGACCCCGAAACCCTGCAGGAACGCCGGGAGGTTGTCCCAGATGACGCCCATCGTCGTCCTCTCTGGTTGCGTTCGGTGGCCGCCCTCCCGTGCGGAAGGGCGGCCACCGACTCAGCTGGGTCAGTACCGGTCGACGGCGGGCGGCGTGGGCGTCGGCAGGACGGTGCCTGCCGTCTTCTCCCACGCGGCCTTCCAGCTGCCATCGGCCTCGAGCTCCTCGAGGGTGTCGTTGATCCACGACCGGAACGCGGTGTCGTCCTTCTTGAGCCCGATGCCGTAGGGCTCCTGGGTGAAGGGCTCGCCGCGGACCTCGAGGTCGCTGTCCTCGGATGCGAAGCCGGCGAGGATGACGTTGTCCGTGCTGATCGCGTCGACCTGGCTGTTCTTCAGCGGCGAGATGCACTCGGCATAGGTCCCGAAGGGCACGACCTCGGTGTCGGGGTAGTTGTCGAGCAGGTTCTTCTCCGGGGTGGAGCCCGAGACGGTGCAGACCTTCTTGCCGGCGAGGTCATTCGGGCCCTGGATGTCCGTGTTCGCCTTCAGGGTGAGGATCGACTGACCGGCCTCGTAGTACGGGCCGGCGAAGGAGATCGACTCCTTGCGCTTGTCGTTGATCGTGTACGTCGCGACCACGATGTCCACCTGACCGGTCT
The DNA here is from genome assembly GCA_038252305.1 of Actinomycetales bacterium. Lineage (GTDB taxonomy): Bacteria > Actinomycetota > Actinomycetes > Actinomycetales > Cellulomonadaceae > Actinotalea. The sequence goes on from JBBSAL010000006.1 coordinate 10,009, forward strand.
CGATGAACGTCTCGCGGTTCGCCGAGATCGTCTCCGTCCACTTGATCGAGTCCGGCGCGATGCCGAGCTTGCCGGCGATCAGGGTCGCGATCTCGACGTCGAAGCCCTCCGGTACCCCGTTCGGGCCGACGAGCCCGAAGAGCGGTTGGTCGAACTTCGTGCCGATCGTGATGGACCCCGCGTCGTGCAGCGCGGCCATCGTCGAGCCTGCGGGGAACTCGGTCATGGCACCGCTGGGCGAAGCAGAGTCCCCCGGGGTGTCGGTCGAGCTGCTGCAGCCGGACAGCATGAGCGCGCCGGCTGCCAGAGCGACGATCGCTCCTCTTGTCTTGCGCATGTCGGACTCCTTCTTGTGGTGAGCGCCGGCCCGGGGGCCGGCGTGGGTCAGTGAGTGAGGATCTTCGAGAGGAAGTCCTGGGCGCGCTCGCTACGGGGCGCGGTGAAGAAGGTCTCGGGGTCGGCCTCCTCGACGATCTGGCCGCCGTCCATGAAGACGACCCGGTGGGCCGCCCTGCGGGCGAAGCCCATCTCGTGGGTGACGACGACCATCGTCATCCCCTCCTTCGCGAGGGCGACCATGACGTCGAGGACCTCGTTGATCATCTCGGGGTCGAGGGCCGAGGTCGGTTCGTCGAAGAGCATGACCTTGGGCTTCATCGCCAGGGCGCGCGCGATCGCGACGCGCTGCTGCTGCCCGCCGGAGAGCTGGGCCGGGAGCTTGTCCGACTGGTCGGCGACGCCCACCCGCTCGAGGAGCGTCATCGCGGTCTCCTCGGCCTCAGCGCGTCTGACCCCGTTGGCGGTGATCGGCCCGAGGGTCACGTTCTGCAGCACCGACTTGTGGGCGAAGAGGTTGAAGGACTGGAAGACCATCCCGACATCGGCGCGCAGCCGGGCCAGCGCCTTGCCCTCGGCGGGCAGGGGCACGCCGTCGATGGTGATCAGCCCGTCGTCGATCGTCTCGAGCCGGTTGATCGTCCGGCACAGCGTCGACTTGCCCGAGCCCGAGGGCCCGATGACGACGACGACCTCGCCGCGGTGCACGGTGAGGTTCACGTCCTGCAGGACGTGCAGCGCTCCGAAGTGCTTGTTGACGTGCGAGAGCACGACCAGAGGCTCACCCGTGGGGGCCTCCAGCGCCGAGCGGTCATCGGTCGCGCGCTGCGATTCCATCAACTGACCATAGGGACCTTTGTCCTCCGTGGCTCCTTCAGATCGTCACGGTTCGGTATCGGTTCTCTCAAGTGAGGCCATGAACGGCCTGTGCGCACCCTCTGGGGCCCGTACACGGGCAAGATGCCCGGCGTCCCGCGGCACATCGGCGTCGTACCCTGTGCGGGATGTCCACGAGCCCCGACGCAGCCCCGCGCACCTATGCCGTGCGCACGCTCGGCTGCCAGATGAACGTCCACGACTCCGAGCACATGGCGGGGCTCCTGGAGGCGGCCGGCTACGTCCCGGCGCCGATCGACGACGCGGCGCGGTGGGAGGCGGACGTCGTCGTCCTCAACACCTGTGCGGTGCGGGAGAACGCCTCGACCCGGCTCTACGGCAACCTCGGCCAGCTCGCCTCGATCAAGGCGGCACGGCCGGGCATGCAGATCGCCGTCGGCGGCTGTCTCGCCCAGAAGGACCGCGGCCAGATCGTCGACCGCGCCCCGTGGGTCGACGTCGTCTTCGGGACGCACAACCTCGACGTGCTGCCGGCTCTCCTGGAGCGCGCCCGGCACAACGAGAGTGCCCAGGTGGAGATCGCCGAGTCGCTGCAGGTCTTCCCCTCGACCCTGCCCACCCGGCGTGAGTCGGTCTATGCGGGCTGGGTCTCGATCAGCGTCGGCTGCAACAACACCTGCACCTTCTGCATCGTCCCGTCGTTGCGCGGCAAGGAGCGCGACCGACGGCCCGGGGAGATCCTGGCCGAGGTCGAGGCCCTCGTCGCGGCGGGCGCGGTGGAGGTCACCCTCCTGGGGCAGAACGTCAACACCTATGGCGTCGGCTTCGGCGACCGGGGCGCCTTCGCCTCCTTGCTGAGGGCCGTCGGCGCGGTCGAGGGCATCGAGCGCGTCCGTTTCACCTCGCCGCACCCGGCGGCCTTCACCTCGGACGTCATCGCCGCGATGGCGCAGACCCCGACGGTCATGCCGCAGCTGCACATGCCGTTGCAGTCCGGCTCCGACCGGGTGCTGCGCGCGATGCGCCGCTCCTACCGTTCGGCGCGCTTCCTCGCGATCCTCGACGAGGTCCGGGAGTCGATCCCCGAGGCCGCGATCACCACCGACATCATCGTCGGCTTCCCCGGTGAGACCGACGAGGACTTCGCCGAGACGCTGCGGGTCGTCGAGCAGGCCCGGTTCAGCTCGGCCTTCACCTTCCAGTACTCGCCCCGTCCGGGGACGCCGGCCGTCGACCTGCCCGACCCGGTGCCGGCGAGCGTGGTGACCGAGCGCTACGACCGGCTGATCGCGCTCCAGGAGCAGATCTCGGCGCAGGAGAATGCGCGGCAGGTCGGCCGGACCCTCGAGGTGCTCGTCTCGGAGGGGGAGGGCCGCAAGGACGGCGCGACGAAGAGGTTGAGCGGACGTGCCGCCGACAACCGGCTCGTGCACCTGTCCCTGCCGGCGCATGCGGCGGCAGGAGCACCGGGCGACGTGGACGTCCCGCGGCCCGGCGACGTCGTCACGGTCCAGGTCACCCACTCCGCCCCGCACCATCTGGTGGCCGACTCAGCGCTGACCGGCGGGGCCTACGCGGTCCGGCGGACCCGCTCGGGCGACGCGTGGGAGCAGCGCCGACGGGGCGGTCACGACCACGGCCCTGCGGCGACGACGGGCGGGGCGGTGCTGCTCCCGGTGCCGACGCTGCGGGGCTGAGCGTTCCGGGGTCGAGGGCTCAGGCGGGCAGGACGGGGAGCAGCGTCGAGAGGCTGGCGAAGAACTGCACGCAGGTGCCGAGCCCGCAGTCGACGAGCTCGGCCAGCTGGGCGTCGGTGACGCCGTGCTCGAGATCGGCCGAGACCTCGCCGTAGACCGCCAGACCGCCGTCCTCCGGCCGCAGGTACGCCTTCGGCCAGATCTTGTCGCGGTTCCAGTCGTTGAGCGTCAGCAGGGCCTGCCCGCGCTCGGCGACCGGGACGAGCCGGTTCCAGCGCCCGCGGACCTGGAGGATCTCCTCGCTCGCGCCCATCGTGATGAACCAGAACCGGTGACCGTTCCACACCCCGGTGAGGTCGCCGTCCTCGTCCTGGACGGACTCGTAGCCGCAGGAGCGCAGGTAGTCGGCGATCCTCTTCGTCGCCAGCGGCCGCGGCGGCACGGGTGGTCGCGTGGTCATGGCGCCATGCCGGCCGGGTCGGGGTAGCGCTCGTCGAGGGTGTCGAAGAAGGCGGCGGCGGAGGCGAGCCCGCTGTGCAGGAGCTGGCCGAGCTGGGCCTCGCTCACCCCGTGCTCGAGGTCGGTCGCGGACTCGCACAGGGCGTGCACGCGCCCGTCGTCGCGCACCCGCAGGTAGGCCTTGGGCCAGACCCGCTCGGAGTTCCAGTCGTTGGTGATCTCGAGCACCTCGGCCAGCCGCTCGATGGCGAACGTTCGGTTCCACTGCCCGCGCACCTGGAGGATCTCCTCGCGTTCGCCGAGCGTGAAGAAGTAGAAGAGGCGGCCGCGCCACAGCCCACCGATGTCGCCGTCGACATCGGTGAAGTACCCGTACTCGGCGCGCAGCAGCCACCGCCGCACGCGGTCGGCGGTCAGTGGCGCGACGAGGTCGGGGCGGTAGAGGCCGGGCTCGGGGACGCCGTCGGCCCGCCGCATCGACGCGATGCGCGGCCCGCGTCGTTCGCGAAGCCAGGCGAAGATCCCCACCGGGCGAGACTACCGGGCCGGGCGGGTACCGTCGTGGCGTGCTCCGCGCCGCAGCCCTGATCCCGCCGACGGTCCTCCTCGCACTCCCGTCGGCCCCTGCGCCGTTCGACGACGTGCGACGCCGGGCGAGCGCCGAGGTCGAGCGGCTCGTCGGGGCCGGCGCCGAGCGGGTCGTCGTCGTGGTTCCCGGGCCGGTCGGCGTCGCGCGCGAGGCGGGTGCGCCGGTCTCGCGGAGCGGGGGGGCCTGGCACCCCAGCTTCCGCGCGGCGGGGATCGACGACGTCAGGTCCGGCCTCGCCGGGGTCGTCGTCGGACGGTCCGCGCAGGACGCGAACGAGGACGACGGGGCGCCGGGCGATCGGCTCGCCCGCTCGACGGTCGTCGACGACGTCCCCAGCGCCGTGGGTCTCAGCCTCCTGGCGCGGGCCGGCTGGTCCGGTCCGGTCGAGGTGGTGGCGGCCGGTGGTAGCGATGCGGTGGCGCTGCGCGACCTGGGCCGCCTGATCGGACGCGACGACGTCGTGCTGCTCCTGGTGGGCGGTCTCAGTGCACGCCGCGGCCCGGGAGCACCGCTGGCCGAGGACCCTCGCGCCGTCGAGGTCGACACGGCCGTCGCCCAGGACCTGGCGAGCCTCGGACGCCCCGGTGCCGCGGACGTCTCTGCCCGTCTCGCCGCGATGGATCCTGCACTCGCCCTGGAGCTGGCGATCAGTGCCTGGGCACCCTGGCAGGTGCTCCTCGGCGCCCTCGCGGAGACGGGTCCTGCGCTGGCCGCCGTGGCGAGCGTGAGCGTCCCCGCCGGGGCGACGTACGCCGTCGTCGGCTGGCGTCCGCAGTGAGCCCGCTCGTCATCGCGGTGGTCGGTCCGACGGCGACGGGTAAGTCCGATGTCGCGCTCGACCTCGCCGAGCGACTGGGCGGCGAGATCGTCAACGCCGACGCCATGCAGCTCTACCGCGGCATGGACATCGGGACGGCCAAGCTGTCCGTCGCGGAGCGGCGCAGCATCCCGCACCACCAGCTCGACGTGCTCGACGTCGCTCAGGACGCGTCGGTCGCTGCCTACCAGCGGGACGCCAGGTCCGATGTCGAGGAGGCGCACGCCCGCGGGCGACGCGCGATCGCCGTCGGCGGCTCCGGCCTCTACGTCAGGGCCCTGCTCGACCACCTCAGCATGGCGCCGGTGGACCCGGAGGTCCGCGCCGCGCTGGAGGAGCGGGCCGAGAGCGAGGGCCCCGGGGTGCTGCACGACGAGCTCTCGCGGCTCGACCCTGCGGCGGGGCGGACCATCCCGCGGACCAACACGCGACGGATCGTCCGGGCGCTGGAGGTCATCACGTTGACCGGACGCCCGTGGACCGCCGAGCTGCCCGAGCCGTCCTACGAGGTCCCGGCCGTGCAGATCGGTCTCGACAGCGACCGCGCTGCGCTCGACGCCCGGATCGCCGAGCGCGTCGACCGGATGTGGCGGCTCGGTCTGGTCGAGGAGGTGGCAGGGCTCGCCGGGACGCTCGGGCGCACGGCCGCGCGTGCCGTCGGCTACGCGCAGGTGCTCTCGATGCTCTCTGGCGAGTGCACGCCTGAGCAGGCGAAGGCCGACGTCACGGCCGCTACCAGGCGCCTGGCCCGCAAGCAGATGGGCTGGTTCGGCCGGGACCCCCGGGTGCACTGGCTCGACGCCGCCCGCCCGGACCTCGTCGAGGCCGTCGTGGCGCTCGTCGAGGCCGCGGACGCGGGCACGCTCGTCGACCCCGGCACCCGTCGTCGTACCCTCGGCTCATGACACGCACCCTCGCGGTGACCAAGGGCCACGGCACCAGGAACGACTTCGTCCTCATCGACGACCGGGACGGTGCCCTCGACCTCAGCGCTGAGCTCGTGCGCGCGCTGGCCGATCGCCGAGGAGGGGTCGGTGGGGACGGGGTCATCCGGCTCGTCGGGACGCACCGCCTGCCGGAGGGCAGCGAGAGCCTGGCCGAGGACCCGCGCTCACGGTGGTTCATGGACTACCGCAACGCCGACGGCTCGGTCGCACAGATGTGCGGGAACGGCGTCCGCGTCGCCGCGCTGCTCGCCGAGCGTCTCGGGCTCTGGGACGGTAGCGGGGAGCTCGCCCTCGGCACCCGGGCCGGTGTCCGCCACGTGCAACGCGTCGTCGACCCGACGGGTGGAACCGAGCCCTGGTACGCCGTCGACATGGGTCCGTGGCAGCTGCCCGGTGGGGAGGCTGCGGCCATCGCCGGCTCCGATGCCGAGATCGCCGTCGCCGGTCTCGACGCGCCGCGACCGGCGCTGAGGGTCGACATGGGCAACCCGCACACGGTCCTCGCGCTCGGTGACCCCACCGAGCTCTCCGCGGCCGATCTCGGCGCTCCGCCCGAGGTGAGCCCCGTCCCGCCCCAGGGCACGAACGTCGAGCTCGTCCTCGCCCTGGGCGAGGAGATGACGGCCGACGGGCTCACCGGTGTGGTCAGCATGCGGGTGCACGAGCGGGGCGTCGGCGAGACGCAGTCCTGCGGCACGGGTGCCTGCGCGGCGGCGATGGCGGTGCGGACCTGGGCCGGTGCCGGAGCGCCGGACGTCTGGCTCGTTCACGTGCCCGGGGGCGTGCTGCGCGTCCGGGTGCTCCCGGAGGGCAGGGTCGAGCTGGCCGGTCCTGCGGTGCTCGTCGCCACGGCGACGGTCGACCTGGACGCGCTCGAGGTCGCTGCGCGCGGCTGAGCTCAGGGCTGCGTGACCCGCAGCACGCGGAAGCCTTTCGCGCTGGCGACCCGCTCGGCGGGCAGGCCGAGCTCCTCGCCGATCCATGCCTGCAGGGAATCGGCCCCGAGCGCACGCTGCACGACGAGCCAGGCCTCGCCGTCCGGCTCCAGACGGGGCAACCAGGTGGCGAGCATGGCGTGCAGCGCAGGCTTGCCGACGCGGATCGGCGGGTTCGACCACAGCGTCGCGAAGCGCAGGTCGGCCGGGACGGCGTCGGGCTCGACGGCGTGGACGGAGGTCAGTGCGAGGTCGGCAGCGCTGCGCGTGACCAGGTCGAGGGCGCGGCGGTTGACGTCGACCGCCCACACCCGGGAGCCGGGGGAGAGCAGCGCCAGGCTCAGTGCGATCGGGCCCCAGCCGCAGCCCAGGTCGAGCAGCTCGCCGGTGGCGGGTGGATCGGGCACCGTCCGCAGCAGCACCTGGGTGCCGAGGTCGAGGCGACCGCCGGAGAAGACGCCCGGGGCGGTGTGCACCTCGACCTCGCGTCCGGCCAGGAGCACTCTGAGCCGTCGACGCTCGTCCGCCGAGGCGGGATCGGCCGTGAAGTAGTGGTCATCGGTCCCGGGCACGGACGGCACTGTACCGAGTGCCACCGGCTCGCAGCGGGCGCCGGGCAGGCTGCGCCGTCCGCGAAATGGTTCGCCGTGCGACCACGCTGCTGTCACCCTGGGGACTGAGCGAAAGGCACTGATGACCGACATCACCGACTCGTCCGAGCACCACGACCTCGCAGACGCCGTCGTCGCCCGCGTCCTGGCTCGCGCCGGCACCTCGCTCGACGAGGGCGGCACCCGCAGCACCGACGCCGACGGTGAGCAGCTCGACCGTGCCGACCGCGCCGCGTTGCGTCGGGTCGCCGGGCTGTCCACCGAGCTGGAGGACGTCACCGAGGTCGAGTACCGGCAGCTGCGTCTGGAGAAGGTCGTGCTCGCCGGGCTCTGGTCCCACGGTGACGCGAGCGAGGCGGAGAACTCCCTTCGCGAGCTCGCCGCGCTCGCGGAGACCGCCGGCTCCGAGGTCCTCGACGGACTGCTCCAGCGGCGCCAGAACCCCGACCCTGGGACGTTCCTCGGTTCGGGCAAGGCCGCGGAGCTCGCGGAGCTGGTCGCCGCGAACGGCGCGGACACCGTGATCATCGACGCGGACCTCGCGCCCTCCCAGCGCCGAGCTCTCGAGGACGTCGTCAAGATCAAGGTGATCGACCGGACGGCGCTGATCCTCGACATCTTCGCCCAGCACGCCAAGTCCAAGGAGGGCAAGGCGCAGGTCGAGCTCGCCCAGCTCGAGTACCTGCTCCCGCGCCTGCGCGGCTGGGGAGAGTCGATGTCCCGGCAGGCCGGTGGCCGGGTCGCCGCGGGTGCCGGGATCGGTTCGCGCGGACCCGGCGAGACCAAGATCGAGCTGGACCGGCGGCGGATCCGCACCCGGATGGCCAAGCTGCGGCGGGAGATCGCCGCGATGCGGCCCTCTCGTCAGACCCGTCGGGCCGACCGCCACCGCCACCAGGTCCCAGCGGTGGCGATCGCCGGCTACACGAACGCCGGCAAGTCCAGCCTGCTCAACCGGCTGACGGGCGCGGGTGTGCTCGTGGAGAACGCGCTCTTCGCGACGCTCGACCCGACGGTGCGGCGCGCGCAGACGCCGGACGGTCGCACCTACACGCTGACCGACACCGTCGGCTTCGTCCGCTCGCTGCCGACCCAGCTCGTCGAGGCCTTCCGCTCGACGCTCGAGGAGGTCGGCGACGCCGACGTCCTGCTGCACGTGGTCGACGTCTCGCACCCGGACCCCGAGGGCCAGGTCGCCGCCGTTCGCGCGGTGCTCGCCGACATCGAGGGCATCGACGGCGTCCACGAGATCGTGGTGCTCAACAAGGCCGACGTCGCCGAGCCGGACATGGTCGCGCGGATGCTGCGGCGCGAGCCGGGCGCCCTGGTCGTCTCGGCCCACACCGGTGCCGGGCTCGCCGAGCTCCGGTCCCGGATCGCGGACGCGTTGCCGCAGCCGAGGGTCGAGATCGACCTCACGGTGCCGTTCTCGCGCGGCGACCTCGTCTCTCGCGCCTTCGACGAGGGCGAGGTCGTCGTCGACCACACCGGCGAGGGCACCGTCGTGCGGGGCCGGGTGGATCCGGACCTCGCCGCCCACATGCGCCAGGCGGCAGCGGTCGCCCGGACCTCAGGGGTGCGCGACTGACGGCGCTCGACGGGCCGCGCGGCGCCTAGGCTGCCGGGGTGAGCACCACGGTCGAGGAGCTGCTTGACCGGGTGGTCGAGGCGTTGGGTGGCAGCCGCCGGGAGGGCCAGCACCGGATGGCCGTCGCGGTCGGCCGCGCGCTCGACCGCACCGAGCACCTGCTCGTCCAGGCCGGGACCGGGACGGGGAAGTCCCTCGCCTACCTCGTCCCCGCCGTGCGGCACGCGGTGCTGGCCGACGAGAAGGTCGTCATCTCGACGGCGACGCTCGCCCTGCAGCGCCAGGTGATGACTCGCGACCTCCCGCTCGTCGCGAGCGTCCTGGAACCGCTGCTGCCGCGCCCGCCGAAGGTGGCGCTGCTCAAGGGCTGGCACAACTACGTCTGCGCCCACAAGGTCGCCGGAGGGTATCCCGCTGAGGAGCAGGCGACCCTCTTCGGTGCGGCCGAGGCCGCCGGTGCGGCCGAGCACCCCGGCCCGACGAGCGACCTCGGCGCCCAGGTCGTCGCCGTACGGGCCTGGGCCGGACAGACCGAGACGGGGGACCGCGACGACCTCGTCCCCGGCGTGAGCGACCGTGCGTGGCGGCAGGTCTCGGTCACCGCGATGGAGTGCCTCGGCAAGCGTTGCCCCGCCCTCGACGAGTGCTTCGCCACCGCGGCCCGGTCCAGGGCGCACGAGGCCGACGTCGTCGTCACGAACCACGCCATGCTCGGGATCGCCGCCGGCGGCTCGCCCGGGGTGCTGCCCGAGCACGGGGTCCTCGTGGTCGACGAGGCGCACGAGCTCACCGACCGGGTCACTGCCCAGGCGACCGCCGAGGTCTCGCCGATCGGTGTCCAGCAGGTCGCGGGACTGGCGCGTCGACACGGGGGCGTGCCCGTCGATCGGCTCGAGGCGGCGGGCCAACAGCTCGCCGTCGCGCTGGGGAAGACTCCTGACGGCCGCTTCCCCCAGGGGCTGCCCCCGGTGCTCGCCGACGCCGCTGCTGCTGTCCGTGACGCTGCCCGGCCGCTCGTGACCGCGCTACGGCCCGAGTCCACCGGGACCCCGGACTCCGGCTGGGCCGTCGCGTCCTCCGCGGTCCTGGCCCTGCTCGAGGTCGCCGAGCGTCTCGCCGTCGGGGGCGACGGCGACGTGGTCTGGTGCACCCGGGACGACGACCGTCGTGGGCCGCGCCTCCTCGCCGCCCCGCTCGACGTCGCCTCGCTGGTCCGCGGACGGCTGCTGGCCGGCCGCGCGGCCGTCCTGACCTCGGCGACGCTGACCCTCGGGGGCAGCTTCGTCCCGCTCGCGGTGCAGGTCGGTCTCTCGCCACGCGACGAGCGGCCGATCGATGACGATGCGGAGCCCGCCCTCGCCCCTGCTGCGGGCCCCGGGTCGGCCGCCGGCCCTGCCGCGGCGTCGCCCGGGGCAGCGGTGGCCGCACCCGCGGCCGGCCTCCCCGCGGCCGGTGTGCCCTGGCGCGGGGTGGACGTCGGCAGCCCCTTCGACCATGCCCGCAGCGGGATCCTGTACGTCGCACGTCGTCTGCCGCCGCCCGGCCGCGAGCCCACGACGCACGCCCAGCTCGACGAGATCGAGGCCCTCGTCCGGGCGTCCGGTGGAGCGACCCTTGGCCTCTTCTCCTCACGCCGGGCCGCGGTGGCCGCCGCCGAGGCCATGCGCGAACGGCTCGACGTCCCCGTCCTGTGCCAGGGCGACGACCAGCTGCCGACCCTCGTCGCGCAGTTCCTCGCCGACGAGCCGACCTGCCTCTTCGGCACGCTGTCCCTGTGGCAGGGCGTCGATGTCCCTGGACGGGCCTGCCGCCTCGTCCTCATCGACCGGATCCCGTTCCCGCGCCCGGACGACCCGATCAAGGCTGCGCGGGCGGAGGCGGTCGAGCGGGGCGGAGGCAACGGCTTCATGGCGGTCTCGGCGACGCAGGCCGCCTTGCTCCTGGCCCAGGGCGCCGGGCGGCTGCTGCGCCGTGACGACGACCGCGGCGTCGTCGCCGTGCTCGATCCACGCCTGGCGACGGCCCGCTACGGGACCTTCCTGCTGCGGTCCATGCCGCCCTTCTGGCGCAGCGACGACCGTGACGTCGTCCTGGCAGCGCTGGCCCGGCTGGCCGCCACCCAGGACACCGCGCCGGCTCGGCCCGCGGTCCGAGCCGAGCCCGCCTAGGCTGGCCCCGCCGCCCAGCACCAGAAGGAGAGCAGATGAGCGAGGACGTCCGGACCACCCAGCGACCGGGGGTCGACAGCAGGACGACGAAGCTCGCCATCGTGGGCGCCGGGAGCGTCGGATCGACGATGGCCTATGCGGCCCTCATGCGGGGGGTCGCCCGAACGGTCGCCCTGTACGACATCAACGCCGCCAAGGTCGAGGCCGAGGTGCTCGACCTCGGGCACGGCATCCAGTTCATGCCGATGGCCAACGTCATCGGCTCGGACGACCTGGCCGTCTGCGCCGGCGCCGACGTCGTGGTCGTGACGGCCGGTGCCAAGCAGAAGCCGGGGCAGAGCCGCCTCGACCTCGCCCAGGCGACGATCTCGCTGGTCAAGGGGCTCTTGCCGAAGCTCGTCGAGGTCGCCCCGAACGCGGTCTTCGTCATGGTGACCAACCCCGTGGACATCGTCACCTACGCCGCCCTGAAGTACTCGGGCCTGCCGCCGGGTCACATGTTCGGCTCCGGGACGGTCCTGGACTCCTCGCGTCTGCGCTACCTCATCGGCGAGCACTGCAACGTCGCGGTGCAGAACGTGCACGCCTACATCGCCGGTGAGCACGGCGACTCCGAGATCCCGTTGTGGAGCTCGGCCTCCGTCGGTGGTGTCCCGCTGATGGAGTGGCGCGGGATCAAGAGCGGGAAGGGTTCGTTCGACGAGGCGACGCGCCGGCGCATCACCGACGAGGTGATCGGCTCCGCCTACCGGATCATCGCCGGCAAGGGAGCGACGAACTACGCGATCGGGCTGGCCGGCTCACGGATCATCGAGGCGGTCCTGAAGGACGAGAAACGGGTGCTCCCGGTCTCCTCGCTCCTGGACGACTACCACGGCATCTCCGACGTGTGCCTGTCGGTGCCGTCCGTCATCGGGCGCCGGGGCGTCGAGTCGCAGCTCCAGGTGCCGATGTCGCACGCCGAGCTCTCCGGTCTGCGTGCGTCGGCCGAGGCGCTGCAGAAGATCGCCCGCGAGTTCGGGCTCTGAGCCGGGGCCTCAGAGGCTGCGCAGGACGCTGACCACACGGCCGAGCACGACGGCGTCCGTGCCGTCGATCGGGGCGTAGGCGGCGTTCTGCGGAAGGAGCCACAGGGCGCCGTCCGTGCGCTTGAAGGTCTTGACCGTCGCCTCGCCGTCGATCATCGCCGCGACGATCTCGCCGTTCTCGGCGACCGGCTGCCTGCGCACGACGACCCAGTCCCCGTCGCAGATCGCTGCCTCGATCATCGAGTCGCCGACGACCTTGAGCAGGAACAGCTCGCCGTCGCCGACCAGCTGGCGGGGGAGCGGGAAGACGTCCTCGACGACCTGCTCGGCGAGGATCGGGCCACCCGCGGCGATCCGGCCGACCACCGGGACGTAGGACGGGGTCGGCCGCTCGGTGACGTCCGAGTCCGACGTCGCGTGGTCCTCGCCCGAGGTCTCCGGGAAACGGCCGATCACGCGGGCGTCGTCGGGGTGCACGACCTCGATCGCGCGCGGGCGGTTCGGGTCGCGACGCACGTAGCCCTTGCGCTCGAGCACCGTGAGCTGGTGCTTCACCGAGGACGGGCTCGTCAGTCCTACGGCGTCGCCGATCTCGCGCATGCTCGGCGGGTAGCCCCGCTGCTCCACGCTCGCCCGGATCGTCTCGAGGACGAGCCGCTGGCGGGAGGTCAGGCCGTCGCCGCCGGCGGGGCCGTCGGGCAGCGCATGCACCGACGCGAGCTGCTCGTCCGGCGGGTTCGGGCTCGATGCCACGGTGCTCTCCTGGTCTGCTCGGACTGCCGACCGCGCGACCGGATCCGGCGGTCGGACGGTCGCGTGTCAGTGGTCGATGGTGGTCTGTCCTCGTCACTTCACCCTAGGGGTGACACCACGCCGAATCAAACACCTGTTCGATCGTGTCTCGACAGCGTGTCGTCGGCATGGTAGACATCGTACAGACGTTCGACGAACACCTGTTCGACCTGAAGGAGGCCTCGATGAGCACGCTGACCTGGAACCACGCCATGGAGGGCGGCCGCCCGGCCGCCCCGTTGCGCCTGACCGTCCGCGGCCGCCTCGTCGTCGCTGCCCTCGCGGTCGGCCTCGCCGGAGCCGTCATCGTGGGGACGAGCAGCGCCGTGGCTCAGGCGCCGGCCGCGCCCGTGGCCGTGCAGTCCGTGACGGTCGCCCCGGGGCAGACCCTCTGGCAGCTCGCGCAGACGATCGTCCGTCCCGGGCAGGACATCCGCGACGTCGTCGCCGGCCTCGTCGACCTCAACGGCCTCCGAAGTGCCGACCTCGTAGCCGGGCAGCGGATCCTGCTGCCGCTGGCCGACTGAGCCTTCTTGCCGGGGCTCACCACCACCCGTACGGTGGCCGGTGGCATGTCGTTCGGGCATGCGGTTCTGGAGGCTCTGCGGTGCACTGTCCGTTCTGTCGGCACGCCGACTCGCGTGTCGTGGACTCCCGTACGTCCGACGACGGCTCGATGATCCGTCGTCGTCGCCAGTGCCCGGAGTGCTTGCGGCGCTTCACGACGATCGAGACGGCGAGCCTCTCCGTCGTCAAGCGGTCGGGGATCACCGAGCCGTTCTCCCGCGAGAAGATCGTCTCCGGGGTGCGCAAGGCCTGCCAGGGCCGTCCGGTCAGCGAGGACGACCTCGCGGTGCTCGCTCAGCGTGTCGAGGAGACGCTGCGCGCCACCGGGAGCGCTGAGCTCGACGCGCACGAGATCGGGCTGTCGATCCTCGGACCGCTGCGCGAGCTAGACGAGGTCGCGTACCTGCGGTTCGCGAGCGTGTATCAGGCCTTCGAGTCGCTCGACGACTTCGAGGCGGCGATCACGGCGCTGCGGGCCGAGCGCGGGCCGGTCACAACCGATCGATGATCTGCTGCCGCACCACGCGGCGCAGGACCTTCCCGATCTGCGAGCGCGGGAGCTCGGGCAGGACCACCAGGTCACGAGGGTGGGAGTACCGCGCGAGGGCCTGCTCGCTCCAGGCCCGGACAGCGGAGAGCTCGATCCGGGTGGCCCCCTCGGCCAGGACGATGGCCGCGACGACCTTCTCGCCCAGGTCCCCACCGGGGATCCCCACGACGGCGACGTCCTTGACCCCGGGCATGCGGCGCAGGTGGTCCTCGACCTGGGACGGGTACACGTTGTACCCGCCCGTGATGATGACCTCCTTGATGCGGTCGACGAGCCGGACGAAGCCGTCCGGCTCGACCACGACGACATCACCCGTCCGCAGCCAGGTCCTGCCGCCGTGCTCGACGAGCATCTGCGCGGTGTCCTCGGGGCGGTGCCAGTAGCCGCTGAAGACCTGCGGGCCGGCGAGCAGCAGCTCGCCCTGCTCGCCCGGTGCGACGTCGCGCTCGGGGTCCTCGGGATCGGTGACCCGCATCAGCGTCGACGGGAACGGCACTCCGAGCATCCCCGGCCGGCGGTCGGCGGAGAACGGGCTGCCGAGGGCGACCGGTGAGGTCTCGGTCATGCCGTAGCCCTCGACGAGGACGCCGCCCGTCAGCTCCTCCCATCGGCGAGCTGTCTCGCTCGGCAGAGCCATGGCCCCGGAGATCGCATGCGTGATCGTCGACAGGTCGACGCCCTTGGCCTGCGCGGCGGAGCAGAGGCGGTCGAACATGGGCGGGACGCCAGGAATGAAGGTGAGGGGCCGTCGTCGATGCGCCGCCAGGACCATGTCGACGTCGAAGCGGGGCAGCACGACGAGTGTCGCCGCGACCCGGATCCCGTAGGTCAGGCAGAGCATCATGCCGAAGGCGTGGAAGAAGGGGAGGGCGGCGAGGACGGTCTCCGACCCGCCCTCGTGCTGGGTCCAGGCCTGACCCTGAGCGGCGTTCACCGCGACGTTGTGGTGCGTGAGCACTGCGCCCTTGGGCGTACCCGTCGTGCCGCCCGTGTACTGCAGCAGCGCGACGTCCTCGAGCGCCGGTTGACGGACGTTCGCCGGCAGGGCGTGGGCGCGCCGGACGATCCTGTTCCACCGCAGCACGCCAGAGCCGGCCGGGATGCGCGAGCGCATCGAGGCTCGTGTCGCGCGCGCGGTGCCGACCGGAAGGTGCAGGGCCAGGCGCTTGATCGCGGGCAGGTCGCCGGCGAGGTTCACCGCCACCACGGTGCGCAGCGAGGTGTCGGGCAGGGCCTCGAGGACCCGTGCCACGGCCTTCTCCCAGACGATGGCGACGGTCGACTCGCTGTCGGCGAGCTGATGGCGCAGCTCCTCTGTGGTGTACGTGGGGTTGTGCTCCACGACCACGGCGCCAAGACGCAGGATCGCGTAGAAGGCGACGATGTGCGTCGCGCAGTTGGGCAGCACCAGCGCGACGCGGTCGCCGGCGCGGATCCCGAGGTCCTGCAACGCACCGGCAGCCTTGTCCACGCGGCGTGCCAGCGTGTCGTACGTGGTCACCGCGCCGAGGAAGTCCGTCGCGATCTGCGTGGGGAACTGCTGGGCGCTGCGCTGGAGCGTGATGGTCACCGGGACGTCCTCGTCGACGTCGGTGGGCACTCCTGCGGCGTAGGCGCCGAGCCATGGCCGGTCGGTGCTGCTCATGGCACGAGCCTAACTTACGGGGCCGTAGGTTCGTGGCCCGATCGGGGTGTCAGAGATCGCTCGAGCGGGACCCCCAGAGGTTGAGGCCCGTGTCGACGGCATGCTCCTCGATCGTCGCGAGCTCGGACCCGCTCAGCGGTGGTCCGTCGAGCGCAGCGAGGTTCTCGGTGAGCTGGCGCACACTGCTCGCGCCGATGAGGACGGAGGTCACCCGCTCGTCGCGAAGCGCCCAGCTGAGCGCGAGCTGGGCGAGGCTCTGCCCGCGCGCGACGGCGACCTCGTGCAGCGCCCCGATGTGTGTGATCGCCTCGGGCGACAGGTACTCGGGGCGCAACGATCCGCCACGGGCGGCGCGCGAGTCGTGCGGGACCCCGTGCAGGTACTTGCCGGTGAGCATCCCCTGGGCGAGCGGGGAGAACGCGACGATACCGAGGCCCGCCTGCCCGGCGACGTCGAGGAGGCTCGCTCCGTCGGCCCGGGGGTCCGGGTGCTCGATCCACCGGTTGAGCATGGAGTACGAGGGCTGATGGACGGTCAGGGTGACGCCGAGCCGGCGCGCCACCTCCAGGGCCTCACGGGTGCGCAGCGCAGAGTAGGACGAGATGCCCACGTACTGCGCGCGGCCCGAGCTCAGGGCGGTCCCGAGCGCGCCGATCGTCTCCTCGAGCGGTGTGCTCGGGTCGAACCGGTGGCTGTAGAAGATGTCGACGTGGTCGACCCCCAGGCGGTGCAGCGACTGGTCGAGCGAGGCGAGCAGGTACTTGCGTGATCCGTGCTCGCCGTAGGGCCCCGGCCATGCGCGGTAACCGGCCTTGGTCGTCAGGACGAGCTCGTCGCGCCGACCTCGCAGGTCGGTCCGCAGGATCCGGCCGAGGTTCTCCTCGGCCGCGCCGACCGGTGGACCGTAGTTGTTGGCCAGGTCGAGCTGCACCACGCCGCGCTCGACGGCCGCCAGGACGATCTCGCGCTGGGTCGAGAGCGGGCGGTCGTGCCCGAAGTTCTGCCAGAGCCCGAGTGAGATGGCGGGCAGCTCGAGACCGGAGCTGCCGAGACGGCGCAGGGGGAGGAGGTTCACGGACACCCCCTGACGTTAGCGCTGCACTGGGCCGCCCAGGTCAAAGGATTGGCGTTCGCCCGGGCGAGGGTCCACGCTGAGGCCGACGACGAGGAGCTGTGATGACTGAGCACGCCACCACTGGATCGGCTGACGAGGCATCGGCGAGCACGCCGGTCGACGCCGCCGCGGCGCCGACGGACCCCAAGGAACGCTTCCGTCAGGCCCTGGAGCGCAAGAACGCGCGCGGACACCCGACCGCTGACGGCGTCCGGCCGGGCGGTGCGGTGCACGGGCCGGAGGTCACCGGCGGGAGCAAGCGCACCTTCCGGCGCAAGACGGGCTGAGCCCGCCACCGCCCGCTCGTCAGGACAGCGCGCGCAGACGGAGCGTCTGGGGCATCGTCCGCAGCGCCACGCAGACGTCGTCGGCGATCGGTGCCGCGACGTCCGTGACGACGTAGCCGAGGTCGCCGCGGGTGGCGAGCAGCTGCCCCTCGATGTTGACCGCGTGCTCGGCGAACACCCGGTTGATGCCCGCGAGCACACCCGGGGTGTTCCGATGCAGGTGGGTGAGCCGGTGGGAACCCTCGGTCGCCTCGAGCGCGAGGTTGGGCAGGTTCGGGCTGAGCATCGTCGCGCCGTGCATGAGGTAGTCGCGCAGCTTGGTCGCGACGAACCGCCCGATCGCCTCCTGGGCCTCCTCCGTCGAGCCGCCGATGTGCGGCGTGAGGATCACGTTCGCCAGGCCACGCAGCTCCGACTCGAACGCATCGCCGCGGCGCTTCGGCTCGTGCGGGTACACGTCGACGGCTGCACCGGCCAGGTGCCCGTTGAGGATGTGCTCGCGCAGCGCCGCGTAGTCCACGACGAAGCCGCGGGACAGGTTGAGGAAGATCGAGTCCTGACGCATCCGCGCGAACTGTGCGGGGCCGAACAGCCCCGCGTTCCCGCTGCGGCCGTCCACGTGCAGCGTGACGACGTCCGCGACGTCGAGCAGGTCGTCGAGGCTGGTCAGGCGCTTGGCGTTGCCGAGCGAGAGCTTCTCGGCCGAGTCGTAGAAGACGACGGACATGCCCATGGCCTCGGCGATCACCGAGAGCTGGGTGCCGATGTTGCCGTAGCCGACGATCCCCAGCGTGCGGCCGCGGACCTCGTGGGCGCCGTCGGCCGACTTGTCCCAGACACCGGCGTGCAGCGCCTTGTCGAGCACGGTCATCCGTCGGGTCAGCGCGAGGATCTCCGCGATCGCCAGCTCGACGACCGAGCGCGTGTTGGAGAACGGGGCGTTGAACACTGCGATCCCACGGGCAGCAGCGGCCGCCAGGTCGATCTGGTTCGTGCCGATGCAGAAGGCGCCGATGGCCAGCAGGTCCGGTGCCGCGTCGAGCACGGCCTCGGTGACCTGGGTCTTGGAGCGGATCCCGAGGAGCTGGACTCCGGCGAGCGACTCGCTCAGCTCCGCCTCGTCGAGTGCGCCGGAGCGGCTCGTGACGTCGATGCCATCGGCGTGCAGCAGGGTCGTGGCCAGGGGGTGCAGGTTCTCCAGGAGCATCGCGCGCATGGGTTCATCCTCACCCCGTCCCACCTGGTCGCCAAAACGCGACCGACAGGCGGACGGTGAGCACTCGAACGGCTGTTCCTCGGCGCGGGCACGGATGGGACACTCTGCTGTGAGCTGGGCGGATCGACGTGCGGAGCGACGCTCGCGACGGCTGCTGCGATCGATGGACCGGCAGATCGCGCGCTCGGCGCGCGGGTCGACCAGGGGCGGCAGCACTGCCGCCTCGCGGATGCTCACGATCCTCCTGGTCGGCACGACGGCGATCGCAGGCGTGGGGCTGGTCGCGCAGCAGCGAGGGCTCGACCTCACGGACCCCGGGTCCTGGATGCACGCACGCGCCTACATCGACATCGACGGGCGGGCGGTCCAGGTTCCCCGGCCGTCGCCCGCGACGGGGCGCGTCCTGCCGGTGGTCCCGGTGACGACCCACGGCCAGTACGCCTTCGTGCACACCGGCGCCGATGGCGCGCCCATCGGCTACGACCCCTGCCGGCCCGTCCGCTACGTCGTCCGCCCGGACGGGGCCCCGGCCGTCGGTGCCGACATGGTCCGCGACGCCATCGCGCAGATCTCGGCCGCGACGGGGCTCTCCTTCGTCGACGCCGGCACGACGCAGGAGGCTCCGTCGGTGGAGCGGGCGCTGATCCAGCCCGCGCGCTACGGCGAGGGCTGGGCCCCCGTGCTCATCGCCTGGTCCACCGCCGACGAGGTGCCGGCTCTCGCCGGGGACATCGCGGGGGTCGGCGGCTCGGCGATGGTCCCTGGCGCGTCCGGGGAGGGCCGGTGGCTCGCGGCCGGACGCCTCGTCCTGGACCGCGACGACCTGAGCCGCATCCTCGCGCGCACCGACGGCTACGCCGCTGCCAGGGCGATCGTCGTCCACGAGCTCGCGCACGTCGTCGGCCTCGACCACGTCACCGACTCGACCGAGCTGATGAACCCGACGACGACGGGCATCGTCCAGCTCGGTCCGGGAGACCGTGAGGGGCTCGCCCTGGTCGGGGCGGTCGCCTGCGAGTCCTGAGGGTGGGTCAGTCGCCGGCAGCCGGACCGAGCGGGACCATGCCTCGGGGGAGCGGACCGGAGGTCACCAGGTGCAGCGCCTGCGTCGGCCGGGTCATCGCGACGTAGAGGTCGGACGGGGTCATCTCGGTGGGCTCGACGAGCACGACGACGTCGAACTCCAGGCCCTTCGCCGCACGCGGACCTGTGACGGACAGCCGCGTGTCGAGCGTGCCAGAGGCTCCGTCGCCCATCGCGGCTGCGAGGACCGGGGCGGTGCGCAGCGCTGCCGCCACCTCGTCGAGGAGCGAGTCGGGGACCAGCACGGCGACCCGGCCGGTGCTCGCGTCGACCGGCAGGCTCTCCAGCGCGGTGAGCGCCGCCTCGGTGGCGCTCGCGACGAGCGCGTTCGTGCGGTGCACCTGCAACGACCCGGGGACGGCGCGCGCGGACGTGAGCGTGCCCAGCGGCAGGCCGGCCGCCCTCGCGACCTGCAGTGCTGTGTCGGCGACCTCGGCCGGGGTCCGGTAGTTCACGGTGAGCTCGGTGAGCGTCCACGAGCCGCGCATCACGGGGTCGAGGGCCTGCGCCCAGGCCCGGGCGCCCGCCGTCGTCGCCGTCTGCGCCACGTCGCCGACGATGGTGAGCGACCGTGTCGGGCAGCGCCGCAGGACCATCCGCCACGCCATCGCGGAGAGCTCCTGGGCCTCGTCGATGACGACATGGCCGTAGGTCCACTCCCGGTCGGACGCGGCGCGCTCGGCCGTCGTCAGCCGGGGTCCGGTCTCCGCGAAGCGGCTGGCCAGCATCTCGGCGTTGACCAACCCGTTCCCGGCGCCGCTGGAGGACAGCACCTGCCGGGCGTAGGCGAGCTCGTCCGCCCGGCGACGGGCGTCCAGGCCCTCCTGGGCCCGTGCGATCTCGTCGTCCTCGCCGAGCAGCTCGGCGGCCTCGTCGAGCAACGGGATGTCGGCCGTCGTCCATGGCGCCCCGGCCTCGCGCTCCAGGAGGCGACGGTCGGCCGTCGAGAGCGAGGGTGCCGCCTCGGCGAGCCTCGCGGGCCTGGTCCAGAGGTCCTCGATCAGCTTCTGCGGCGTCAGCGGCATCCATGCGAGGTTGAGCGCGATCCGGATCTCCCGCGCGCTGCGCAGGTCCTCGAGGATCTCCGCACGGTCCTCCGGCGCCACCGGGGAGCCGAGCGCGGCGATGTACTGCTGTGCGAGCCGGGAGAGCATCTCGCGCACGAAGACGATGCGCGCAAGGTTGTGCGGTCGACCGCTGCGCCGTGCCTTCGCGATCGCGTCGACCACGTCCGAGCGGCGGATCGTCAGCTCGTGACCGTCCAGGCGGACGTCCTGGTCGGCGGCGGGCACCCGCTGGCGCGCCTTGACCGCTGCTGCGACGACGGCCGCCATCCGGCGCCCGCCCTTGACCCGGGCGACCTCGTCGCTCTCGGTACCGGTGACCGTGATGCCCGGCAGGAGCTCGGCAACGGTCGCCGTCACGACCCCCGTCTCGCCGAGCGAGGGCAGCACCTGGTCGATGTACCGCAGGAAGGTCCGGCTCGGGCCGAGGAGGAGGACGCCGGAGCGCTCGAGCAGGCGGCGGTGCGCGTAGAGCAGGTACGCCGCGCGGTGCAGGGCCACGGCCGTCTTCCCGGTCCCTGGTCCGCCCTGGACGACGAGCGCGCCGGCCAGCGGGGCCCGGATGATCGCGTCCTGCTCGGCCTGGATGGTCGCGACGATGTCACCCATCCGGCCCGTCCGCCCCGCCGAGAGGGCGGCGAGCAGGGCTCCCTCGCCGGAGAGCGTCCGCGTGTCGTGCTCGTCGATGCGGTCGAGGTCGAGCACCTCGTCCTCGAGACCGGTGACCTCGCGGCCTCGCGTGATCAGGTGCCGCCGTCGCACGACGCCGTCGGGCCGCGCCGCCGTCGCCCGGTAGAACGCCTGGGCCGCCGGGGCGCGCCAGTCCGTGAGGAGGGAGGTGTGCTCGTCGTCGGTCAGACCGATGCGGCCGACGTAGCGACGGCTCCCGTCGGAGAGGTCGAGGCGGCCGAACGTCAGGCGGGCCTCGACCCCCTCGAGCTGGGCGAGGCGGTCCTCGTACAACGTCGCGAAGGCGTCTCGCTCCGAACGGTTCTGCGGGGAGCCCGAGGGGCCCTCGCGACGGACGGCGGCCAGGCGCTCGGCAGTCTGGGCGCGGAGCGCGTCGAGCCGTGAGTACCGCAGGTCCACGGCGTGCTGCTCGGTCCGCACCTCGCCACTGCCTGCCACGCGCCCCCACCTCTCGATCGACCGGCCGACCATTATCCGCCTCGGAGCAGGTTTTGCACGCAACCGTCCGGCCACGGGAAGTCGGTGGCTCTAGGATCGAGCGGCAGACGACGAAAGGTGACCCATGGCCCCGGCGGGAACCGCCCTCCGTTCGATCAGCGTCCTGCTGGTCGAGGCGGACGACGTCGACGCCCAGCGGGTCGCCTCGATGCTCGCGTCCGACGCCGGAAGCCCGGTGACCCTGACCAGGGCGCGCTCGGTCGCCGAGGCCCTCGGGATGCTCGATGTCGACTGCGTGCTGCTCGACCTCGAGCTGCCCGACATCCAG
Source organism: Actinomycetales bacterium (assembly GCA_038252305.1). Taxonomy (GTDB): domain Bacteria; phylum Actinomycetota; class Actinomycetes; order Actinomycetales; family Cellulomonadaceae; genus Actinotalea. The sequence continues at coordinate 31,795 of JBBSAL010000006.1, forward strand.
GGCACCGCGGCACTGGCACGAGTCCTGCGCGTACCGGACGCTCCGGCGGTCGTGGTCCTCACCCGGCTGCGTGAGCCCGGCCTGGACCTGGAGCTCGTCGGTGCCGGCGCGCAGGACCACCTCGACAAGCACGACGTCGACCAGCGGTCCCTTCGACGTTCGCTCCGGCTCGCCGTGCGGCGTCGCCGCGCCGAGGTCGAGGAGCGGGAGAGCTACCGCGCGCAGGTCCGCGACTACGAGTCCTCGCGGCTCGAACGCGCCCTGCTGCCGACGCCGCTGGTCGGCGACGGCTCGCTCGAGGTGCTCGTCGGCTACCGCGCGGGGCGTGACGGACTGCTCGGTGGCGACTTCTACGACGTCGTCGAGTGCGCGGACGGCTCGCTCGCCGCCATCGTCGGGGACGTCGCCGGTCACGGCCCGGACGAGGCCGCGCTCGGGGCCACGCTGCGCACCGCCTGGCGGACCTCGGTGCTCGCCGACCTGCCTGCCTCGCGGGTCCTCGACGTCGTCGAGCAGATCCTGTCGGCCGAGCGCGGGCGTCCCGAGATCTTCGCGACGGCCGTGATGGTGGTCGTCCAGCCCGACCGACGCTCGCTCGACCTCTACCTGTGCGGTCACCCCACCCCCTTCATGCTCGGCCGGCCGACGGTCCCGCTGCCCTCCGACATGCGTGGGCGTGCGCTCGGCATCCCGGCGCCCGGCGGCTGGCAGGCCCAGCGGATCGCCCTGCCCGAGCGCTGGCGGGTCGCGCTCTTCACCGACGGCATGCTCGAGACGACCATCGGCGGGACCTCGGAGCGGCTCGGTGAAGTGGGCCTTGCTGAGCTCATGGCCGACCTGCTGCGTCGTGAGGCGTCGCGTCACCGGTCGTTCGACGACCGGTCGACGATCGTCGACCGCATCATGGAGGCCGTGACGCTGCGGCACGGTGGCAACCTCGTGGACGACACCGCCCTCGTCGTCCTCGGGTGGGCCGCTCCGCGGTGACCGCCTCGCGCTGAGCGCGCGGCCTGGAGCCCTCAGCGTCCGGGAATGCCGACAAGATCGACGGCGTTGGAAGCAGACGAGGAGACCGACATCGTGTCGGCCCTGACCGGAGGAGGGACGAGATGCGGGACCCAGAGCTGCTCTACACGGTCGACGAGGACCTCGCCGCCGAGATCCGGCGCGGGGCCGAGCCGACCCTCGTCCACCTGCTCCGTGGCTTCGTCGACGCGGGAAGCGCCGGCCAGCTCGCCGCCGACCACCTCACTGCGCAGCTCGGGCCGCGCCGCCTGGTGACCTTCGACGTCGACGAGCTCCTCGACTACCGCTCGCGCCGCCCGACGATGACCTTCGACGCCTCGCGCTGGAGCGACTACGAGGAGCCCTTCCTGGCGATCGACGTCCTCAAGGACGTCGAGGGCGTGCCCTTCCTGCTGCTGCACGGCTCCGAGCCGGATGTCCGGTGGGAGTCGTGGGTCGCTGCCGTGCACCAGATCGTCGAGCGCTTCGCCGTCCCCCTGACCGTCGGCGCCCACGGCATCCCGATGGGGGTCCCGCACACGCGGCCGATCGCCGTCACCTCGCACGCCACACGAGCCGAGCTCGTCGGTGGTCACCCCTCGTGGTTCGGGACCGTCCAGGTGCCCGCCAGCGCCAGCGCCCTGCTCGAGTACCGCCTCGGTGGCTGGGGGCACGACGCTCTCGGCTTCGCGGTGCATGTGCCGCACTACGTCTCGCAGTCCGGCTACCCGCGTGCGGCGCTGGCGGCGCTGGAGCACGTCGAGCGTGCCACCGGGCTCGAGCTCGGCTCGGGACTCCTGGAGCCGGCAGCAGCCGAGACCACGGCCGAGATCGACGCGCAGGTCTCGGCCTCGGCGGAGATCGGTGCGATCGTGCACGCGCTCGAGGAGCAGTACGACGCGTACACGGGCTCCGGGGCGCGCCCGAGCCTCCTGTCCGCCGACATCCCGACGGCCGACGAGCTCGGCGCGGAGTTCGAGCGCTTCCTCGCCCAGCAGGACGGCGACTCGACCGGGAGCTGACCCCTGCGGCCTGGCCGCGTCTGCCCAGGCCCTAGGCTCGTCGGGTGCCGTTGCGTGCCGAGACCCGGGCCTGGGTCGTGTGGGGCTTCGCCCTGACCGCCTACATCGTCGCCGTGCTGAACCGGAGCTCCTTCGGCATCGCAGGCGTCGAGGCAACCGCTCGGTTCGGTGTCGGGACGACGGTGCTGTCCACCTTCGTGGTGGTGCAGCTCTCGGTCTACGCACTCATGCAGGTCCCCGTCGGCGTGCTGCTCGACCGGTTCGGCTCGCGGGCGCTGATCGCCTCTGGTGCCTTCCTCATGGCCGCCGGCCAGCTCCTGCTCAGTCTTGTCACGGACCTGCCGGCGGCCTACGTGGCCCGGGTGCTCATCGGTGCGGGCGACGCGGCGACCTTCATCTCCGTCGTACGGCTCGTCTCCCTGTGGTTCCCGCCGCGTCGCGTCCCGGTCATGACGCAGCTCACCGGGATCCTCGGGGCGCTCGGCCAGATCGTGGCGGCGGTCCCGCTGGTCGCGCTGCTGCACCGCGCCGGCTGGTCGACGGCCTTCGGCGGGCTCGCAGCCGTCGGTCTGCTCGCCGGTTGCCTGGCGCTGCTGGCGGTCCGTGACGCCCCCGGCTCGCGGTCGGCGACGTCGCCCTCGGGCGTGCTCGGTCAGGTCAGGGACGTCATGAGTGTGCCGGGGACCCGGCTGGGCTTCTGGAGCCACGCCCTCGCGCAGTTCCCGGTCAACGTCTTCCTGCTGCTGTGGGGATTCCCGTTCCTGACCCAGGGCGAGGGCCTCGCCCCGGCGACGGCCAGCGGGTTGTTCACGGTGTGCATCCTGTCCTCGGTCGTCTCGGGTCCCGTGATCGGCGTGCTGACGGGGCGGCACCCCTTGCGGCGCTCATGGCTCGTGCTCGCTGCCGGCATCACGACAGCCCTTGCGTGGACGGCCGTGCTGCTGCAACCGGGACCGAGCCCGATGTGGTTGCTGGTGGTGCTCGTCGTCGTGCTCGGCCTCGGTGGACCCGGCTCGTTGATCGGCTTCGACTACGCGCGGACGTTCAACGAGCGTGAGCGGATCGGCGCCGCGACCGGGCTGGTCAACGTCGGCGGCTTCGCCGCTGCTGTCGTCACGGTGCTGGCCATCGGCATCGTCCTGGACCTGCACGCGGGCCCGCCGCTCTCGCTCGGCGCGTTCCGGGCCGCGTTCTCGGTGATGATCGTGCCCTGGGCGATCGCCGTGGCCGGGGTGCTCGTCGAGCGACGCCGGACGCGCGCATTGATGGCGACGCGCGGCGTCCAGATCCCCTCGTTGCGCTCCCTGCGCGAACGGCGACGCGGGTCGGCCGACCTCTAGTCCTCCGCGCGACCCTGGCGTCCACCGCGCCCGCCGTGCCAGAATTTCGGGCGTTGCAGTGACCACTTACGGACGAGAGCCGGGCGATGCGGGCACCGACCCCGGTCCGTGCGCATGACGTGGGACGGACACTGCGGCACGAGGCCGGGTCGACCACCCGGTGACCACCGTCCCCGGATGGACAGAAGGACAGGATCAGCATGGCGCAGGGATCAGTGAAGTGGTTCAACGCGGAGAAGGGCTACGGGTTCATCGCCCAGGACGGCGGCGGTGCCGACGTCTTCGTCCACTACTCCGCGATCGAGACGCAGGGCTACCGGACGCTCGAGGAGGCCCAGCGGGTCGAGTTCGAGATCACGCAGGGCCCGAAGGGCCCGCAGGCCGAGAAGGTCCAGCCGCTCTGAGCACCGCATGACCGACGACGAGGGCCGCATCCCGCCGGGTGCGGCCTTCGTCGTCCCCGGGTGGGCGCTGCCAGCTCGCTGCCGGCTGCTCAGTCGTCGAGCACCGACGGGTCGCGACGGACCGGGGTGCTGCCCGCGAACTCGGCGATCTCGGCGCCCTCGAGGAGGCGGGAGGGGACGACCATCGACCGCAGCACGCGCAGCGGGCCGTCCAGCGCGAACGGGACCGCGCTCGCGGCGAGGACGAGGTTGCCGTAGCGCCTGCCGCGGAGCACGCCGGTCTCGGCGACGAGAGCGACGTGCGGCCAGACGGAGCGCAGCGTCGCGACCTCGGACCGTGCGGTCGCCAGCGGCGGCCGGTCAGCGCAGTTCGCGAGGTACAGGCCACCGGGGCGCAGCACGCGGGCGACCTGCGCGCACAGCTCGGCCGTGGTCAGCGGCTCGGGCGTGCGGTCGCCGGCGAAGACGTCGCGCACGACGAGATCTGCGCTCGCGTCGGGCAGGTGGGTGATCGTGGCCCTGGCCTCGGCCGCGCGCAGTCGCAGATGGGGTGCGCGTGGCAGTGCGAACCAGGTGCGGACCAGCTCGAGGAGGCGTGCGTCGATGTCGACGGCGAGCTGTCGGGAGCCGGGCCGGGTGGCGTGCAGCCACCGGGGGATCGTGCACGCGCCGGCGCCCAGGTGGACGGCGTCCAGCGGCCCGTCGGGCAGGTGCTCGGTGAGCGCCGCCATCTGCTGCATGTACTCGAACTCGAGACGACGAGGGTCGGCGAGATCGAGGCAGGAGCTGGGCACGCCGTTGACCAGGACGGTCACCAGCGACGGCTCGGACGGGTCCCGGACGAGCTCCACCGTGCCCGAGTCGATCGGGACCGGACCGGTGGGCCAGAGGTCATCGAGCGGTCGACGGTCGGAGCCGCCCGCCCCGCCTCCGCGTCGGGGACGGCGGGGGCGATCGGGCACCAGACCACCGTACGTCTTGACCGGATCGAACAGGTGTTCGACAATGGGGGAGGAGGTGGTGGCCATGACCGAGGTGAAGCAGCAGGCCCGCGACGCGGCGACCGTGACGTCTCGCTCCACCGTGCCGGTGCTGCGTCGGCGTCCTGACCGTGCCGGGCGCGCCCTGACCTCGATGGCGACGGTCGAGCGCCTGCTCGAGCGGAGCGATGCGGAGCTCGTCGCCGCGACGTTCTCCGGTGAGCCCTCCGAGCGGTTCCTGCATGCCCACCTGGCAGCGCTGCGTGCGGGCGCGGCCGTGGTGGAGGCCGAGGCCGCGTGCGCGGGCGTTCGCCCGGCCCGGCGGGGCAGGCCGCGGCCGGTCTGGGAGCTGGTCGCCGCCGCTGAGCCCGGTTTGCGTCGGTGGACGGCGGTGTTCGCCGCCGCCGCGCCGCTGCGCGCCGCCGTGGAGAGCGGCCGTGGCGAGGTGGACGACGAGCGCGCCGACCTCGCCCTCGCGGCAGCCGAGGCCTTCGGCGACGAGGTGCGAACGCTGCTCGCCGGCTCCACGGCCTCGCAGGCGCACGGTCGCAGCGTCGGGCTGCGCGCCTCGTGACCGTGCGATGAGCAGATCGGCCGTCCCCACGGGGGCCCGGCGCTCGTGGGGCGAGGACGAGACGGGCTGCACGATCCTGCACGTCGACATGGACGCCTTCTTCGCCTCCGTCGAGGTCGCCCGGCGTCCCCACCTCGCGGGTCGCCCCGTCATCGTCGGTGGCGGTGACCGCTCGGTCGTCCTCGCCGCCACCTATGAGGCACGTGCCTTCGGCGTGCACTCGGCGATGCCGATGAGCCAGGCGCGTCGCCGCTGCCCGCAGGCGATCGTCATCCCGCCCGACCGGACCGCGTACCAGGCCGCCTCTGCGCAGGCGATCGCGGTGATGCGGGACATGACGGCCCTCGTGGAGCAGGTGAGCATCGACGAGGCGTTCCTCGACGTCTCGGGCGCGCGTCGGCGGATCGGGTCGCCTGGCATCATCGCCGCCGCCATCCGCGAGCGGGTCCGGCGCGAGATCGGCGTGACCTGTTCGGTCGGCATCGCCGCCACGAAGTCCGTGGCCAAGCTCGCGTCGGGGATGGCCAAGCCCGACGGAGTGCTGCTGGTCCCACGGTCCGCCACCGTCGAGATGCTGCGGTCGCTGCCGGTCTCCGCGCTCTGGGGTGTCGGTGAACGGACCCAAGAGGTCCTCGCACGGTGGGGGATCACCACGGTCGCCCAGCTCGCCGATGCCGATGTCCTGGACCTGCAGCGTGCCGTCGGCGTCGCCTCCGGACGTCACCTTCACGACCTCGCCTGGGGCCGCGACCCGCGGCCGGTCGTTCCGGGCCACCTCGAGAAGAGCATCGGCGCCGAGACGACCTTCGCTGTCGACCTGCGCGAGCCGAGCGCCGTCGAGGCGCACCTGCTCGGCCTTGCCGACCACTGCGCGCGGGAGCTGCGTTCCCGGGGCCGCTTCGCCAGGACGATCACCCTCAAGGTGCGCACAGCCGACTGGCGCACGATCACCCGGTCGCGGACCCTCGTCGCGCCCACGGACGTGGCCCGCGAGGTCTACCTCGTGGCACGAGAGCTCTTCGCGGGCCTCGACCTGCACGGCGAGGCGATCCGGTTGGTGGGTGTGCGGGTCGACGGGCTCCTCGACGCCGTCGATCGCCAGCCCACCCTGGAGGAGGTCGTCATCGGCGAGCCGGCGCAGCGCCGTGCGGAGCAGGCGATGGACGAGGTCAGGGCCCGTTTCGGCACCGACGCCGTCGGTCCAGCGAGGAGCCTGGCGCCTTCACCCGCCCGCTCAACTACCGCACACGCGCGCGGGGAACTATCCTGAGGTCGTCCCGTCCCATCGGCAGCGCGGAGGTAGCGATGCCTCTGTCCGAGTACGAGCAGCGCGTCCTGGAACAGATGGAGCAGCAGCTCTCTTCGGACGACCCCAAGCTCGCTAGCGCGATGCACGGGAGATCGTCGAGCTCGACCACTCGGTGGCTGCTGGTCGGAGCCGGGGTCCTCGCCGGCCTCGGCCTCCTCGTCGCCGGCGCCGCGACCAGCCAGGCCCTGCTCGGGATCGTCGGCTTCGTGCTGATGTTCGGTGCCGTGCTGTGGGGTTTCTCGAGCCCGCGTCGCTCCGGCCCGCGTGGTGTCGTGGGTGCCGACGGCTCGGTCGGTCGGCGACCTTCACGTCCTGTCGCCTCCCGTCGTACCGGTTTCTTCAGCCGCTTCGAGGAGCGCTGGGAGAAGCGGCGCGATCAGCGCGACTGATCTCGGCAAGGATCTGCTCCACCCACCCGTCCAGCTCGGTCGGTGACCAGTCGCGCGGTTGCGGCGCGTAGCGGCCCGCCTCGACGAGGACCGCGAGCCGGGTGACGGCCTCCGAGGCCTGCTGTGCCTGGACCGAGCCCCCACCGGTGCGCTGCAGGTGCGCGCTCAGCAGCTGTGCGGCCTGTCGCGGCGTCGTGGAGTCGCTCCACGCCACCCTGCGGGAGGCCACCGCACGCACGCGCGACCACGCGCGTTCCGGCGTCGTGGCAGGACGCCGCCGCCTCGCGGCGAGGGCCCCGATCCCCACGGCCGCCAGAGCGATACCTCCGAGGACCAGGGGCATGGCCGACCCGCCGGAGGATCCGGACGCCGTCGTGGTGCCGGGGGCCGGTGCCTGCGTCGACGCGCTCCCGCTCGGGGTGCTGGTCGCGGTGGCCGTCGGGATCTCGGGCTCCTGGCTCGAGGTGTTCCCGGCGTTCGGGTCGGCGTAGACAGGGACGGCGCCGGTCTGGACCGCCGGTGTCGGCTCGAAGCGCACCCACCCCGCATCGGCGAACCAGAGCTCCGGCCAGGCATGGGCCTGGCGAGCGGAGACACGCCAGACGCCGTCCAGACCGCGCTCTCCGGGGAGGAAGCCCACCCCCACGCGAGCGGGGATGCCGAGGGAGCGGGCCATCATCGTCATCGCGGTCGCGAACTGGACGCAGTAGCCGTGGCGGTCCTGGAGGAAGTCCCACACCGCGTCGTCGCTCTGGGCCGGGGGGACGTCCACCGTGTACGTGAACCTGCTCGCGTCCCGGAACCAGGACTGCAGAGCGACCGCTTCGTCGTAGGCGTTGCTCGAGTCGCCGACGACGCTGCGTGCCAGTGCGCGGAGCTGGTCGACGTGCGAGCCGACGACCTGGGTCTCCGGTGCTCCGGTGGGCACCGCATGTGGTCCGTCGGCGCGCAGGGTCTTGGCGCTGAGGTCGCGACGGGCCACGTCGACCGTGTAGGCCAGGCCCGCGCTCCCGGCGCCCGTGCTGACCACCGCATCGTTCGCTGCGTCATAGCGCCAGATCGGACCGGCGTCGACGGTGCGCGGGTCGAGCGGGATCGGCAGGGACTGCTGGTCCAGGTCGGTTACCTGGACGTCGACCCGGTCGGTGGGCACAGCCGCCGTCGGCTCGGGCCACAGCACACCCCCGGTCGGCAGGAGGTCCCCTGTCGGCGAGGGCGCCCAGCGCCTTCCGTCGAAGACGACGAGGGTCGCGGTCCGCAGCGGGCCGAGCTCGACGGCCTGCGTCCGGTAGGTCAGCACCGTGACGTCCGGACGATTGCCCAGGTCGGCCCGCAGGTCGAGGTTCGTCGACAGCGACAGGAGCCCGCTGCCCCCCGCCGTGCCCCATCGGGGGCCGAGCTGTGCGCTCGCCCAGCCGGGCGCCGAGGAGGCGAGCGGGGTGACGAGCAGCGCGAGGACCGCGACGGTCAATGCGACCGCGACGGCCGCGGGTGCCTGAGTGGCGGGCGGAACCTGTCGACCGCTCGGGCGGGTCGCCCAGAGCAGAAGGACGAGCGTCGTGACGCCGAGGACGATGAGGGCGGGGCCGGGCGGACGCTCGAAGACGAGGGTCACCGACCACACCCCGGCCAGCGCCAGCGAGCCGATGCCCGGTTGCCGCAGCCCCAGGACGATGAGGTCCGCCAGCGTCGCGAGCAGGACGGCACCCAGGACGGTCCCGACCTCGAGGCCGGTGGTGACCGACAGGGGAGCGGAGCCGTCGGCGATGGCCGCCGCCGCGTCGCGACCGAGGCCGGCCACCCTGGCCCAGAACGAGCCCTCGGCGCTGAGGAGGGGGCGCGCGGCGACCAACGCGGTGACCGCCAGGCCGGCGAGCGCCGCAGTCATGGTCGTCGCCCACGGGCTCGCCAGGCGTCGTCGCCCGTGTGCCGTGGCGATCACGACGCCGCTCGCGATGGCGGCCAGGACGAGCCAGCGTCCCGGCTGGAGCACGCCCGTGAGCGAGACGAGCGCGGCGAACAGGGCGAGGCCGAGCGTGATCGGCGGCATCACCGTGCCCGCGCTGGCGGTGCGAGCGTTCATCGTTCCGCCAGAGCGGCATCGTGCAGGTCGAGGAGGGTGGACCAGGCGCCGCCCGGGTCGCCCAGGACGTCGGCCGCGACCGCCGACCATCCGCCGCGTCGCAGGGCGTCGACGGTCGCTCTCTCGACCGAGGTGGGCGCGCCCGTGCTGCGGACCAGGGCCCAGCTCTCGTGCGCGGCGCCGAGCCTGGCGAGGTCGGCCAGGGTGCGCGGATCGAGCGCACCGAGCACGGCGACGACGAGCTCGCGGCCGGCGCCGACGAGGGCAAGCGACTCGATCCCCGCGAGCAGCCAGCCGCGGGCGGCGACCCGATCGGGCGCGGCGGCCAGGTCGACCGCCTCGTCCAGGATCTCCTCCAGGGCTGCCGCCCCCGGCCCGCGGTGCAGCCCGGCCTCGCCGGCAGCGACCACCCGCACGCCGTGGCCGGCGGTCAGCAGCGTGGCGGCGAGCGACACACCGGTGGAGATCGTCCACTCCAGTGCCTCGGGCTCGAGCGGGAGATCGAGGAGCACCGTCGCAGGTCGGCGCCCCGACTGCTCGTCCTGGCGCACGACGAGCGCCCCGACCTTGGCCGAGCTGGCCCAGTGCACGCGGCGCAGGTCGTCGCCCGGCCGGTACTCGCGCAGGGCGGCGTCGTCGGGGGCCGACGTCCGGGTGCCCGCAGCGGCTCGCGCATCGAGTGCAGCCCTGGTCCGCGGGGTCCGGAGCGGGACCACGCGGGGCCGGACCGCGACGGAGGTCGCCTCGCCCACCGGCCCGCGCCACTCGAGCGTCCCGAAGAGGTCGGAGCGTCGCACCTCCAGCGGACCGGTCTGCCACCGGCCGCGGCGGGTGCCGACCACGGGGTAGGCCAGCTCCAGGCGGCGCGCAGACCGGGTCACCCGGGCACGCGGCGCGCTTCCGTCGGACAGCTCGCGGGCAGCGCGTTCGGAGATCACGATCCGATCGAGCCGGGCGTTGCCGGTCCCGGCGACCGACACCCGGACCGTCGCCTCGTCGTCCACGCTCAACGGGTGCGGGCGGACCGTCCTCGTGATGAGCAGGCGCCCGTGCTGCAGGCGGACCAGGTCGACCAGGAGCAGCACGCTCCCGGCCAGCACCACGAGCAGCAGCGTGAGCCCGAGCGTGACGATGGTGAGCACCCCGATCGCGACGCCGGCGATCATCGCGCCGGCACCGGCACCGGCCAGGGAGAGTCCGCGGCGGGTCGGTCGAAGCCCGGCCAGGAGACCTCTCACGCCGTGCGACGACCGGTCGGTGCCGACCTCACGATCGGCAGCGGGGTCCGGGCGACGACCTCGGCGAGGGTCTGCGCGATCGTCTGACCGGCCAGGCGTGCGTCGGTGCTCGGCAGCAGACGGTGGACCAGGACGGGTTCGGCGAGCTCCTGGACGTCGTCGGGCAGGACGTGGTCCCGACCATCGACGGCGGCGAGGGCCTTGGCGGCACGCAGCAGCTGGATGGCGGCCCGTGGCGAGGCACCGAGCCGGAGCATCGGGTCGGTGCGGGTCGCCCCGACGAGATCGACCACGTACCGGGTGAGGTCGGCCGAGGCGTGCAGCCGGCGGGCGGTGTCGATCGCCGCGCGCAGCTGGTGCACGTCGGTCACTGCCTCCAGGTGCCCGAGCGGGTCGGCGTCCTCATGCCGCTCGAGCATCTCGACCTCGGCCTCGGGAGAGGGGTACCCGACGCTCAGGCGCGCCATGAACCGGTCCCGCTGCGCCTCGGGCAGGGCGTAGGTGCCCTCCATCTCGATGGGGTTCTGCGTCGCGATGACGAGGAAGGGCCGCGGGAGCAGGTGCGTCGTGCCGTCGATCGTCGCCTGCGCCTCCTGCATGCACTCCAGCAGCGCGGACTGCGTCTTGGGCGACGCGCGGTTGATCTCGTCCCCGATGACGATGTTGGCGAACACCGGTCCCGGGCGGAACTCGAACTCGTGCAGGGCCTGCCGGTAGATGGTCACGCCGGTGAGGTCGCTCGGCAGCAGGTCAGGCGTGAACTGGATCCTGCCGACGCTCCCACCGACGGACGCCGCCAGCGCCTTCGCCAGAGTGGTCTTGCCGACGCCCGGCACGTCCTCGATGAGCAGGTGGCCCTCGGCGAGCAGCACGGCGACCGTGTACCGCACCAGGTCGGGCCGCCCGGATATGACGCTCTCCATCGAGGCGCGGATCCGCGTCGCCGTTCTCGCCAGGGCGTCGACCTCGGCCGAGGTCGGCAGCGCGTGCGTCATGGGTCCACCCCTTCGTCACCGTGCCATGAGCGTAGGCGACGAGGGGCGAACGGGCGATGGCGAGCCGCCCCCCGCTGCTCTCCGGCAGCACCGTAGCGCGTCGCTCCGGCCCGGTGTCCTCGCCGCGCGCCGCGGGCTCGGCTGCCCTCGCCGTCGCGGTCCTCCACCTCGCTCCACCCGGTCCTCCACCTCGCTCCACGCGGCCGTCCACCTGGCTCCATCGGCGCGTGTTCGACCCCGATCCGGTGTCGCGATGGCCACCCGGTGGCACGCCTCGGCCCGGCCCGTGCGGCAGCGCGGCCAGAGACGACCACGGGCGCGAAAATCCCTCCACTTTCCTCCCCGCCTGTGACCTGCACGTTCGACGGGATTCACCCAATCGCCGGGGTCTCGAGGCCTTGAAAGTGGAGCGTTGTGGAGTACGGTGGTGCAACTGGGAGGGCCGTGGGGCGGCCCGGCGTCGAGAGGGGGCGAGTGGTGGGTTTCTTCCTCGGTACCTACACCCCCCGCCTCGACGACAAGGGCCGGCTGATCCTGCCCGCCAAGTTCCGCCCCCAGCTCGCTGACGGCCTGGTGATGACGCGCGGGCAGGAGCGCTGCCTCTACGTGTTCCCGGCGGAGGAGTTCGCCCGGTTCCACGAGCGCGCGAGCGCGGCACCGGTGAGCGACAAGCGCGCCCGCGACTACCTGCGCGTCCTGCTCTCCGGCGCCCACGACGACGTACCCGATCGCCAGGGCCGTCTCTCGATCCCCGCCACCCTGCGCAGCTACGCCGGCCTCGACCGGGACGTCGCCGTCATCGGCACCGGTCGCCGGGCGGAGATCTGGGACGTGGCGGCCTGGGAGGCGTACCTCGCCGATCGCGAGGCCGGCTTCGCGGACACGGCGGAGGAGGTGTTCCCCGGTGCCCTCTGACTGACCGATCGGCCCCGCTGCCCGCACGGCGAGGTCTCTCCCCGACCACTCTGGCGCACTTCCCCGCGCCAGAGAGGGAGCGGAGGGAGACCTGGTCGGGTGGCCGGAGGGGCCCCCCGACCGCCAACGACGGCGGGCGCGACCGTAGCGACCGACGAACGGACCGACCGACGAGGAGGAGAAGGGCAGATGCAGGCGCAGCGACACGTCCCCGTGCTCCTGGAGCGTTGCGTCGACCTCCTTGCCCCGAGCCTGCGCGAGCCGGGTGCCGTGCTCGTCGACGTCACGCTCGGCATGGGCGGGCACAGCGAGGCGTTCCTTGCCCGGTTGCCGCACCTGCGTGTCATCGGCCTCGACCGCGACCCGCAGGCGATCGCGCTGGCCGGTGAGCGTCTCGCCGCGTTCGGTGAGCGGTTCACCGCGGTCCACGCGATCTACGACGAGGTCCTCACGGTCGTCCAGGACGTCGTCGGTCACCCCGTCCAGGGGCTGCTCGCCGACCTCGGTGTCTCCTCCCTCCAGCTGGACGAGGCCGAGCGCGGGTTCTCCTACGCGCAGGACGCTCCGCTGGACATGCGGATGGACGCGTCCACCGGCATCACGGCTGCCGAGGTCCTCAACACCTACGACGAGGCTGAGCTCGTCCGGATCCTGCGTCAGTACGGCGAGGAGCGGTTCGCTCCGAGGATCGCGCGCGGCGTGCTCGAGGCCAGGCGCCGCGCGCCGCTCGCCAGGACCCCCGAGCTCGTCTCGATCGTCCGTGCAGCGATCCCCGCGGCGGCGCGCCAGACCGGCGGCAACCCGGCCAAGCGCACCTTCCAGGCGCTGCGGATCGAGGTGAACGGTGAGCTCGCCACGCTCGAGAGCTTCCTGCCCGAGGCCGTGGAGACGCTGGCCGTCGGCGGTCGGATGGTCGTGATGTCCTACCAGTCCCTGGAGGACCGGCTCGTCAAGCAGGCGATGGCCCGCGGCGCTCGATCGAGCGCTCCGGTCGGCCTGCCGATCGAGCCCGAGACGCATCGGCCCTATCTCGAGCTGCTCACCCGCGGCGCCGAGCGCGCCGACGACGCGGAGCTCGAGGCGAACCCCCGCTCGGCATCCGTCCGGCTGCGTGCGGTCGAGCGCCTGCGGGCGACGCCCGACCACCTGCGGACCCGGACCGCACGGTGGGCCGCATGAGCGCCGCTGCCCCGCTCCGGGACCCGCGTCTCCGCCCGCCCGCCGCAGCACCTGCCAGGTCGGCCGCGCCCCGGTCGGCGCCGCCGCGTCTGCGGGTCGTCCGCGCGCCCCGGCAGGCCCGGACGCGGGTGCCGTTCGTCGCCCTCTGCATGGGCGTCCTCGTCGTGTCGTTGCTCGCGGTCCTCCTGCTCAACACGCGGATGGCCCAGGGGGAGTACACCCGGTACGCGCTGCAGACGCGGCTGGCGCAGTCCGCCCAGAACCAGCAGCGCATCGCGACGGTGCTCGACGACGTGGCGTCCCCGGCACATCTCGCGGCTGCCGCGCGCCGCCTCGGCATGGTCCCGTCGCCGGGCGGTGCCTACCTGCGGCTCTCGGACGGCGCGGTGCTCGGTGACCCCGTCCCCGCCGGGACCGGCCAGTGACGGCGGGACCGGGCCGCTCGTCCGCCCGCACTCCTGCGCCGCGCCCGGCGTCGGCCCGGGCCGCAGCGCCGCGGTCCGCTGCCACCAGGAGCTCAGGCGCGCAGACCACGTCCGCGCGGACGGCCGCACCACGGACCGCAGCACCGCGGACCGACGACCGATCCCGCCGAGCGGTCCCCGCCCGCGCGGCGCAGCCTCGGGCGGCCGTCACGCGTCCCGGTGGCTCCGGCCGTCCACCCTCCCGCCCGGCTCCGCCCCGCGGGCCCGGCGGCCCTGACCGCCGGATCCAACGGCGGCCCGCGTGGATCCTCGGCAGTGTGCTCGTCGTGCTCGCGGTCTTCGTCGCCCGGCTCGTGTACGTCCAGGGGCTCGACGGCAGCGGCCTCGCGCAGCAGGCGCTCGCGGACCGCACCGCGACCGTGGTGCTGCCCGGGACGCGCGGGCAGATCCTCGACTCGGACGGTGTCGTGATGGCCACGACCGTCGAGCGCTACAACATCGTCGCGAACCAGCCGCAGGTGGCGACGTGGAAGACGGCGGACTCCGCAGCGAAGGCGGCTGCCCTCCTGTCCCCGCTGATCGGTGTCACGCCCGAGGTGCTCGGCGCCGACCTCCTGGGCGACCGGCAGTTCGTCTACCTGGCCAAGGGGGTCGCGCCGGACGTCTACAAGGAGGTCATGGCCCTCGGCATCGCCGGCATCTCCGGGGAGCGCACCACGGAGCGCGTCTACCCCTCCGGGACCACGGCGGGCAACCTCCTGGGCTTCACCGGCACGGACGGCTACGGCCTGGCCGGGATCGAGCAGACGTACAACTCGGTCCTCGCGGGCACCCCGGGCAAGGAGACCTACGAGCAAGGGGGCAACGGCCAGCGGATCCCGACCGGCGACGACTCCGTCGTGCCCCCGGTCGCCGGACGCGACGTCGAGCTGACCATCGACCGGGACGTGCAGTTCATCGCGCAGCAGGCGATCGACGCGCAGGTGGCCAAGACCGGCGCCCAGTGGGGCACCGTGGAGGTCACCGAGGTCGGCACCGGCGCGATCCTCGCGCTCGCGGACTCCGGGACGATCAACCCGAACCGACCGGCGAACGGTGACCCGAGCCGGGCGGCCGCTGTCGTCTACGAGCCGGGCTCGACGGCCAAGGTGATCAGCATGGCGGAGATCCTCGAGCAGGGTGTCGCCACGCCGACGAGCCAGTTCGTCGTCCCGTACGAGTACACCGTGCCGAACGGTCAGGTGTACCACGACTCGGAGCAGCACGGGCCGCTCAATCTGACGCTCGCCGGCATCCTCGCCGAGTCCTCGAACGCCGGGACCGTGATGGTCGGGCAGAACGTGCCCAAGCAGGTGCGCTACGACTACCTCGCGAAGTTCGGTCTCGGCTCGAAGACCGGGGTCGGGCTGCCAGGGGAGTCGCCGGGCCTGCTGCGCCCGGCCGATGCGTGGGACGGCCGCTCGGAGTACACGGTCCTCTTCGGCCAGGCCCTCGCCGTCACCACGCTCCAGGCCACCCAGGTCTTCTCGACCCTGGCCAACCACGGGATGCGCGTCGCGCCCCACCTGGTCAAGGCCGTCGCCGACGAGAACGGCGTGCTGCAGCCCGTGGAACAGCCCGCGCCGACCCAGGTCGTGTCGGAGAAGACCGCCGACACCATCGTCAAGATGCTCGAGAGCGTCGTCGTCCAGGGCACCGGCGAGAACGCCGCGGTCCCCGGGTACCGGATCGCCGGGAAGACGGGGACCTCGCAGGCGTTCGAGGGCAACGGTGTGGTCAAGTACGTCGCGTCGTTCATCGGGATGGCACCGGCCGAGAACCCACGCATCGTGGTGAACGTGACCGTCTACGACCCGAAGACCTCCATCTACGGCGGCACCGTGGCGGCGCCCGTCTTCAGCGAGATCACCAGCCACACGCTGCAGCACCTGGGTGTCCCGCCGAGCGGGAAGCCCGCTGACCTCTTCCCGATCACGTGGAAGTGAACGAGCACGTCCCCGCGCGACCGGTAGATTCGGCGCCGTGACGTCCCCCCAGGGCCGGATGAGGCCCGAGCACCGCCCGCTTCGCCCGTTGGTCGACCTCGCCGTCGTCGCGGGTGCCTCGACCGCATCCGAGCTCGAGCCGATCGCAGTCTCCGGCGTCGCCGTCGGCTCGGCCGACGTGCTCCCGGGCGACCTCTTCGTCGCCGTTCCCGGGCTCAAGGTGCACGGTGCGCGCTTCGCGGCCGACGCGGTCGCGGCCGGAGCGGTCGCGGTGCTGACCGACGCCGAGGGCGCAGCACTGGCCGGCGCCGAGCTCGGCGTCCCTGTCCTGGTGACCGCTCGCCCGTTGCGCGCGGTGCTCGGCGAGGTCTCGGCCTGGTGCTACGGCTACCCGGCGCGCGACCTGACGGTCGTCGGCGTCACGGGGACGAACGGGAAGACGACCACGACCTACTTCGTCGACGCAGCGTTGCGCACCGCTCACCGGACGACGGCGGTCGTCGGCACGGTCGAGCTGCGGGTGGGCGCCGAGGCGATCGAGAGCCCGCGCACGACCGTCGAGGCGCCCGTCCTGCACGGGCTCTTCGCGCTGATGGCCGAGCGCGGCGCGACGGCCTGCTCGATGGAGGTCTCCTCGCACGCGCTCGCGCTCGAGCGGGTCGCCGGGCTGAGGGTCGATGTCGCCGCCTTCACCAACCTGCAGCGCGACCACCTCGACTTCCACGGCGACATGGAGGGGTACTTCCGGGACAAGGCCCGGCTGTTCGCCCCCGACCACGCCCGACAGGGCGTCATCTGCGTCGACGACGAGTGGGGTGCCCGACTGGCCGCCGAGGCCCGGATCCCGGTCGAGACCCTGGCGACGCGGGACGGCTCGGTGGGCCGTGCGACGGCCGACTGGCGGGTCGAGGACGCGACGATCGGTCTCGACGGCGTCGGCTCGACCTTCACGTTGGTCGGCCCCGAGGTGCGCGTCCAGGCGTTCAGCCCGCTGCCGGGGCTGGTCAACGTCTCCAACGCCGCGCTCGCGATCGTCGTGGCGCACCGTGCCGGGGTGCCGCTGGCGGACGCCGTGACCGGGGTCGCCGGGGCGCACGCGATCCCGGGTCGGATGGAGCGGGTGGTCGAGCGCGGCGAGGGGTGGCCCCTGTGCCTCGTCGACTACGCGCACACCCCCGATGCGCTCGTGCTCGCACTGGAGGCCGTCCGGCCGATCACCCCAGGGCGCCTCGTCCTGGTGCTCGGCTCCGACGGGGACCGCGACCGCGGCAAGCGACCGATCATGGGCGAGATCGCTGCCCGCCTCGCCGACGTCGTCGTGGTGACCGACGAGAACCCGCGGTCGGAGGAGCCGGAGACGATCCGCGCCGCGATCCTCACCGGTGCCCGCACGGTCCGGCCCGATGGTCGTGGCATCCTCGAGGCCGCGGGCCGCGCCGAGGCCGTCCGCCTCGGCATGCTGATCGCCGGCGGCAACGACACGGTGATCGTCACGGGCAAGGGGCACGAGCCGACCCAGGAGATCGCCGGAGTGTTCCACCGCTACAACGACCGTGACGTGTACCTGGCGACGCGGGACGCCGGGCGGCCAGGGACGGTGCGTGTCGCCGAGGCCCCGGACGTCGACGCACAACGCGCTGCCCTGCACGCGCTGCGGCGCTCGTCGCAGGGACGGCGTACCGTCGCGGTCGTGGCCCCACCTGTGAGCGCTAGCGCCGTCACGGATCTGGATGAGCTCGGCCGGCTCGCGGTGCGGCTCGACGTGCGCCGACTGCTCGCCGTGGGGACCGAGGTCCGCGCCGTGCACACGGGGGCCTACCAGGAGGGTTCCTGGGACGCGGAGACCACGTGGGTCGCCGACGTCGAGGCGGCGCGGCAGTGGCTCGCCGCGGAGCTCCGGCCGGACGACGTCGTGCTGCTGACCGGGACAGGGCTGGACGAGCTCGCCGCCGACCTGTCCGGCGGGGCACCCCGCACGCTGACGGAGGGCGAGGCATGAAGGCCGTCCTCATCGCCGGCGGACTGTCGATGGTGCTCGCACTCTTCGGCACCCCGCTGTTCATCCGGTACCTCGTGCGCAGGCAGTACGGGCAGTTCATCCGGCAGGACGGTCCGACGGCGCACTTCACCAAGCGCGGCACCCCGACCATGGGCGGTGTCGTCATCATCGCCGCGACCCTCCTCGGGTGGGCGGGCGGCCTGGTCGCCACAGGACGTCTGCCGTCGATCTCGGCCGTCCTCGTGCTCTTCCTCATGACGGGTCTCGGCGTCGTCGGCTTCCTCGACGACTACGTGAAGATCTCCCGTCAGCGCAGCCTCGGCCTGCGGGCGCGGTGGAAGATCGTCGGGCAGGGCATCGTCGGGCTGATCTTCGGTGTGCTCGCGCTGCAGTTCCCGCGCGAGGGGGCCGGGACCCCGGCGTCCACCTCGATCAGCTTCATCCGGGACACCGACATCGACCTCGCCTGGAAGGGCACGGTGCTCGGCCTGATCCTCTTCGTGCTGTGGTCCAACTTCCTCATCGCGGCCTGGTCGAACGCGGTGAACCTCACCGACGGTCTCGACGGGCTCGCGACGGGTGTCTCCCTCATCGTGTTCGGCGCGTACGTCCTGGTGAGCATCTGGCAGAACAACCAGTCCTGCCAGTGGGTGCCCGGGCCGCGCTGCTACGAGGTGCGTGACCCGCTCGAGCTGGCGGTGGTCGCCGCGGCGATCACCGGGGCATGCTTCGGCTTCCTGTGGTGGAACGCCTCTCCGGCGAGGATCTTCATGGGCGACACCGGCGCGCTCGCCCTCGGCGGCGCCCTGGCCGGCATCTCGATCCTGTCCCGCACGGAGATCCTCGCCGCGATCATCGGCGGGATGTTCGTGCTCGTGGTCCTCTCCGACGTGATCCAGATCGGCTTCTTCAAGATGACCGGAAGACGGGTCTTCAAGATGGCCCCGCTGCATCACCACTTCGAGCTCTCCGGCTGGGGCGAGGTGACGATCGTCATCCGCTTCTGGATCATCGCCGGCCTGTTCGTCGCACTCGGTGTCGGTGTGTTCTACGCCGAGTGGGTGGCCGGCTAGTGCCCACCGACGCGCGGGTGATTGCCGGGCGTCGGGTGCTCGTCGCCGGGCTCGGTGTCTCCGGGCGGGCCGCTGCGGCGGTGCTTCGCGAGCAGGACGCCCTGGTCACGACGCTCGACCGGACCGCACAGGACGCCGACCTGCACGAGTGGGTCGGCGCGGACCTGCGCGCCTTCGACCTCGTCCTCGCCTCACCAGGCTGGTCGCCGAGCACCCCTGTCCTCGTCGCCGCCAGGGCAGCCGCGATCCCCGTCTGGAGCGAGGTGGAGCTCGCCTGGCGGCTGCGGGCCGATCGCGCGCAGGGCTCGGCGAGCGGCTCGCGTCCGGCCGGAGTGCTCGGTCAGGTGTCAGGTCCCGCACCGTGGCTCGCCATCACCGGCACCAACGGCAAGACCACGACGGTCTCGATGGTGGCCGCGATCGGCGCGGCTGCCGGCCTCGACCTGCCGGCCGTCGGGAACGTCGGCGACCCCGTCGTGCTCGCCGCCCGGCAGCCGCAGCACGACGCGCTCGCCGTCGAGCTGTCCAGCTTCCAGCTGCACCACACCTCCTCGATGGCCGCTCACGCAGCGGTGGTGCTCAACGTGGCCGCCGACCACCTCGACTGGCACGGCTCCTTCGAGGACTACGTGGCGGCCAAGGCCCGGGTCTACGAGCGTGCGCTCGTCGCCTGCGTCTACCCGACCAACGACCGGCTGGTCGAGGGGCTCGTGCGTGAGGCCGACGTGGCCGAGGGCGCGCTGGCCGTCGGGCTCACGCTGGGCGCCCCCGGGCCGGGTCAGCTCGGGATCGTCGACGGCGTCCTGGTCGACCGGGCGTTCCACACCGCGCCGGACGCGGCCGACCGGCATTCCACCGCGGCAGAGCTCGGCACGCTCGAGGACCTCGCGCACCTCGCCGGCCCGGGCGGCCGGCTCGCCCCGCACGTCGTCTCCGACGCCCTGGCGGCGGCGGCGCTCGCCCGCTCGCTCGGTGTCCCGGCGGGCGCGGTGCGGGACGGGCTGCGGGCCTACCGGCCAGGTGCGCACCGCGCAGAGCTCGTCGCGACCGTGGCCGGCGTCGCGTTCGTCGACGACTCGAAGGCGACCAACGCCCATGCGGCCTCGGCCTCCCTGGCGGCGCTCGGCCCCGGCAGCGGGGTGTGGATCGCCGGGGGACTGGCCAAGGGCGCGCGCTTCGACGAGCTCGTGTCCACGCGCGCCGATCGCCTGCGGGCCGTGGTGGTGATCGGGGTCGATCAGGAGCCCCTCCTGGCCGCGCTCGCCCGACACGCGCCGTCAATCCCCGTGCATCGGGTCGATCCCACGGACACTGGGACGGTGATGTCCCGTGCGGTCGAGCTGGCCCGTGGCCTCGCGCTGCCCGGCGACACGGTGCTGCTCGCGCCGGCGTGCGCGTCGATGGACCAGTTCGACTCCTACGCCCAGCGTGGCGCGGCGTTCGCGCGCGCGGTCGTCGGGGCGCCCAGGGACGCGTGAGCGCGCCGGTGGCCGTCGACGTCGAGGTCGCCCCGGGCGAGCACCGCTCGGTCCTCGGCCAGTGGGACAGCGCCGTGACGAGCTACTACCTCGTGCTGGGTGCTTCCGGGCTGCTGCTGGCCATCGGTCTGGTCATGGTCCTCTCGAGCTCGACGGTCGACTCGTTGTCCATCACCGACGGGCGCTCGCCGTACTACTACTTCCTCAACCAGACGCGTTACGCCCTGGTGGGCCTGCCGTTGGCCTGGCTCGCGAGCCGGCTGCCGATACGCGCCTACCGGACGATCGCCTGGCCGGGGCTGCTCGCCATGCTCGGGGTCCAGGCCCTCGTTCCGCACTTCGGCAAGATCGTCAACGGCAACCGGAACTGGCTCGTCATCGGCGGGCAGACGATCCAGCCCTCGGAGATGCTCAAGCTCGCGCTGGCCCTCTGGCTCGGCGTGGTGCTCGCGCGCAAGCGGGCGCTGCTCGGGAAGTGGTTGCACGTCCTGGTCCCAGGCGTCCTGGTGGCGCTGGCCGGCATCGGACTCGTCCTGCTCGGCGGTGACCTCGGCACGGCGATGATCATGATGATCCTGGTCGCCGGCGCCCTCTTCGTCGCGGGTGTCCCGATGTGGATGTTCGGCGTCGCCGCGGTGGCCGGCGGGCTGGTCGTCACGCAGCTCGCCCAGGCCACCAGTAGTCGTGTCGATCGGATCCAGGCCTTCTTCAGCCCCAACTGCGACCCGCACGACGCCTGCTACCAGACCACGCGCGGCCTGATGGCGCTCGCCTCGGGCAGCTGGACGGGCGTTGGCCTCGGCCAGAGCAGGGAGAAGTGGTCCTACCTGCCCGAGCGGCACAGCGACTTCATCTTCGCGATCCTCGGCGAGGAGCTCGGCTTGCTGGGCACCGTTCTCGTGCTCCTCCTGTTCGGCGTGCTCGCGTTCGCGATGGTGCGCATCATCCGCCGCCACGCCGACCCGGTCGCGCAGATCGCGACGGCCGGGATCGCTGCCTGGGTGCTGGGGCAGGCGCTCATCAACATCGCCGTGGTCATCGGCCTGCTTCCCGTCCTCGGCGTGCCCCTCCCGCTCGTCTCGGCCGGCGACTCCGCCCTGATCACGACAATGGTCGCCCTGGGTGTGGTCGTCTCGTTCGCCAGGACGGAGCCCGGTGCGGCCGAGGCGCTGTCCGCACGTCCGAGCGTCGTGCGTCGCTCGCTGGCCGTCATCGGGCGGTCGGCCGTCCGGGCCCGGGGCGCTCGTGGTTGAGGTCCTGCTCGCGGGCGGCGGAACGGCCGGGCACGTCAACCCGCTCCTTGCCGTCGCCGACGAGCTGCGACGCCGTGACCCCGCCGTCGGGATCACCGTGCTGGGCACAGCGACCGGTCTCGAGGCGCGACTGGTTCCCGATCGCGGCTACCCGCTCGTCGAGATCCCGCGGGTCCCGCTCCCGCGACGCCCGGGCCTCGACTGGTTCCGGTTGCCCGGCAGGCTTCGCACCGCGGTCGCGATCACCGAACGGACGCTCGCCGAGCGCTCGGTGGACGTCGTCGTCGGTTTCGGCGGCTACGTGTCGACCCCGGCGTACCTCGCCGCGCGTCGGCGCCATGTACCGATCGTCATCCACGAGCAGAACGCCCGGCCCGGGCTGGCGAACCGACTCGGGGCCCGCTGGGCGACGGCCGTGGCCGTCACCTTTCCGGGCACGCCGATCCGCGGCGCGCAGGTCACCGGGCTGCCCCTGCGGCCGGAGATCGCTGCACTCGTCGCCGAGCTGGAGGCCGACCCGGCCACGACCCGCGCGCGTGCCGCCGGCGTGCTCGGCCTGGACCCCGCACTGCCGACCCTGCTGGTCACCGGTGCCTCCTCGGGGGCGATGAGCCTGAACCGGGCCGTCTCCGGTGCGGCTCGCGAGCTGCTCGACGCCGGGGCGCAGGTCCTGCACCTGACCGGCGCCGGGAAGGACGCGCCGGTGCGTGCGGCCGTCGAGGGCCTGCCAGGTGCCGAGCGCTACCACGTCCTGGAGTACCTGGACACGATGCAGGACGGTCTCGCGCTCGCCGATGTCGCGGTCTGCCGTGCCGGTGCGGGCACCGTCGTCGAGCTGGCCGCGGCCGGTGTGCCGTCGGTCTTCGTCCCGCTCCCCGTGGGCAACGGCGAGCAACGGCTGAACGCAGCGCCGGTGGTCGCGGCCGGCGGTGGCCTGCTCGTCGCCGATGCCGACCTCACCCCGGCGTGGCTGCGTGAGCACCTCGTCCCGCTCCTGGCGGACCGGGCCCGGCTCGCCGCGATGTCGGCGGCCGCACGCACGGTCGGCGCGCGCGACGGCGCCTCCCGGGTCGCCGATCTCGTCGAGGCGGCGGTGCGATGAGCGACGTACCTGAGGCCCCGACGGGCCCCGGCGCGGTGCGGGACTCGCTCGAGGACCTCGCCCGCCGCGGGCGCGTCCATCTCGTGGGCGTCGGTGGCGCCGGGATGTCGGCGGTCGCCGCCCTGCTGGCTGCTCGCGGGCTCGTGGTCTCCGGTTCCGACTCCGCGACCCGTGCCCTCCCGGCGGTCGAGGCGGCCGGCGTCCAGGTCTTCACCGGCCACGAGGCGTCGCACGTGGACGGTGCCGGGACGGTGGTCGTCTCCACGGCGATCCGCGCCACCAACCCCGAGCTCGTCCGTGCTCGCGATCTGGGCATCCCGGTCCTGCACCGTTCCGTCGCCCTGGCAGCGCTCCTTGCCGAGCACCGCTCCATCGCGGTCGCCGGTGCCCACGGCAAGACGACGACCTCGGCGATGGTCGCGGTCACCCTCGCAGCGGCGGGCCTCGACCCGTCGTGGGCGATCGGCGGGATGGTACGCACTGCCGTCGGTGCGGTGCGCGAGAGCGCGCCCGACCCGGTCGGCGGCGCCCATCTCGGTGCGGGGACGGTGATGGTCGTCGAGGCCGACGAGTCCGACGGCTCGTTCCTCGCCTACCACCCGCAGATCGCGGTGGTCACGAACGTCGAGGCCGATCACCTCGACCACTACGGCTCGCAGGACGCGTTCGAGCAGGCCTTCGTCGACTTCGCGGCGACGGTCGGCGATGCCCTCGTCGTCTGCGCCGACGACCCAGGCGCGCGACGGCTCGCGGAGCAGGTCCGGGACCTGGGGCGCCGTGTGGTCACCTACGGCACCGATCCCGGCTGCGACGTGGTGCTGGGCACCTGGGTGCCCGAGGGCTCCGGAGGCTCCACGACCCTGCAGGAGCGTGGCGCCGAGCCCGTCGATCTCCACCTGGTAGTGCCCGGCAGCCACAACGCGCTCAACGCGGCGGCGGCGTGGGCGGTCGCCCGGCTGCTCGACGTCCCCGGCGTGGTGGCGGCCCGGGGCCTGGCGGGTTTCGTGGGCACGGGGCGGCGGTTCGAGGACCGCGGCACCGTCGCCGGGGTCCGGGTGGTCGACGACTACGCGCACCATCCCACGGAGGTCGCCGCCCTGCTGCGGGCCGCGCGGAGCGCGACCGAGGGACGTGTCCTTGTCCTGTTCCAGCCCCACCTGTACTCCAGGACCCGCGCCTTCGCCGGGCCCTTCGCCGAGGCGCTCGAGCTCGCGGACGTCGTCGTGGTCGCCGACGTCTACGCAGCGCGCGAGGACCCGGACCCGGCGGTCACGGGTGCACTGATCACCGACCTCATGCGCGACGCCTTGTTCGTGCCCGACCGTGACGAGGCGGCGCAGGTGCTCGCCGACCTCGCGCAGCCGGGTGACCTGCTGCTGACGGTCGGTGCGGGAGACGTCACGGACCTCGGCCCGATGATCCTGAGCCGATTGGCCCGGCAGTGAGGCCGCCGGCACGACCGCGCGTCGCCCCGTCGCCTCGCCCGCCGACCCGCCCGCCTGCAGCGACGGGCCGTCCGGTCACCCCGCCGGCCGATCGTCCCGCCACGGGCGGACCGGCACGGTCCGGTGCCCGGGCCCGGCCCGACACCGCCGAGCGCGGGATCGTCCCGCGCGCCTCGAACCTGCTCGGCCAGTCGGTACCGACTGGGTCCGACGAGCAGGACCTCACGGCCTGGCAGGCTCCGCGCAGCTGGAGCCCGCGACGGGCGCCCGTGGTGTCGACCGGCTCGGCCGCGCGCTTCGCCGAGCGCACCGCGCGGCACCGTCGCATCCTGCGGGACCGCACGCTGCTCGTCTCCGGAACGCTCGTCGTCCTGGTCGCGCTCGCGTGGCTGCTCCTGGTCTCACCCGTCCTGGCCCTGCGCAGCGACGCCATCGAGGTCGCGGTCGAGGGGCCGGGCACGACGGTCGACGTCAACGCCGTCCGAGCGGTCGTCGCAGCCCGGGCGGGGACACCGCTGCCGCGGCTCGACACCGTTGCCCTGCGTCGGGCGGTGCTCGAGGTGCCGGGCGTCCGTTCGGTGGCGATCGCTCGGGTCTGGCCGCACGGCATCGACCTGCGTGTGGTGGCCCGGGACCCGGTCGCCGCTGTCCCTGCCGAGGGTGGCGGACTGGTCCTGCTCGACCAGGACGGGATCCAGGTCGGCCGGGCCGACAAGGCGCCGGCCGGTCTCCCGGTCGTCTCCGTTCCGCTCGACGGGGACCCGCGTGCGATGACCGCTGTGCTCGTGGTCCTGCAGCAGCTGCCCGCCGACCTGGCCGCCCAGGTGGCGGGGGTCGCGGCGACCAACCGCGACGCCGTGACGCTGACGCTGCGCGACGGGGTGGTCGTCGAGTGGGGGAGCGCGGAGCAGTCGGCGCTCAAGGCGAAGGTGCTCGCGACGTTGCGCGCGGCACCGTCGTCCGCCGGCGTGAAGGTCTACGACGTCTCTGCGCCGACGCTCCCGATCACCAGGTCCTGACGCCTGCGGCGCGGCTCGGGACGATCGGACCAGGTCGGATCCGCGACACGCACCGGATGTGGTTGCCCAGGCCCATCTCGCGACCTAGCGTCAGCGGCAGACGACATCTGACATAACTCTAACGTTCAACCTGAACCTGAGACTTCGACGAGAGGCAGTACCGCCGTGGCAGCTCCCCAGAACTACCTGGCCGTGATCAAGGTCGTCGGCATCGGTGGTGGTGGTGTCAACGCTGTCAACCGGATGATCGAGGTCGGCCTCAAGGGTGTCGAGTTCATCGCGATCAACACCGATGCCCAGGCGCTGCTCATGTCGGACGCGGACGTCAAGCTCGACGTCGGCCGCGAGCTCACCCGCGGCCTGGGCGCCGGCGCCGACCCCGAGGTCGGCAAGAGGGCGGCCGACGACCACTCCGAGGAGATCGAGGACGTCCTGCGCGGCGCCGACATGGTCTTCGTCACGGCAGGGGAGGGCGGCGGCACCGGGACCGGCGGCGCGCCCGTCGTCGCACGCATCGCTCGTTCGCTCGGCGCGCTGACCATCGGTGTCGTCACGCGCCCGTTCACGTTCGAGGGTCGCCGCCGCTCGGTCCAGGCCGACTCCGGGATCGAGGAGCTCCGCTCCGAGGTCGACACGCTCATCGTCATCCCGAACGACCGCCTGCTGTCGATCTCCGACCGCTCGGTCTCGGTGCTCGACGCCTTCCACTCCGCCGACCAGGTGCTGCTCTCCGGTGTGCAGGGCATCACCGATCTCATCACCACCCCCGGGCTGATCAACCTCGACTTCGCGGACGTGAAGTCGGTCATGCAGGGCGCCGGCAGCGCCCTCATGGGTATCGGCTCGGCACGGGGGGAGGACCGCGCGGTCCAGGCGGCCGAGCTGGCGATCTCCTCGCCGCTGCTCGAGGCCAGCATCGACGGGGCGCACGGCGTCCTGCTCTCGATCCAGGGCGGCTCGGACCTCGGGCTCTTCGAGATCAACGAGGCGGCGCGCCTGGTCCAGGAGGCTGCGCACCCCGAGGCGAACATCATCTTCGGTGCGGTCATCGACGACGCGCTCGGCGACGAGGTGCGGGTCACGGTCATCGCTGCCGGCTTCGACAGCGGCTCGCCGACGGTGCGCCGTGACAGCCGGGCCCTCGGTCAGGTCTCCAGCGCACCACGGCCGACAGTCATCGAGCCGGCCCCGGCGCCCGAGCACGTCCCCACCCTGCCGGAGGTCGTCGAGCAGGTCCCGGTCGCGGCGCCCGAGGAGGAGCCCGCTCCCGCGTCGACCGCAACCGGCGCTGTCGAGGTCCCGCGGATCTTCGAGGACCGCCCGTCCCGACGCGGCACCGACGACCTCGACCTGCCGGACTTCCTCAAGAACCCGCAGTGAGATGAGCGCCTGGGTCGAGGTCGACCTCGGCCCGGGTGTCCGGGCAGGCTTCACGACGGTCGAGGCCGGCAACCTCAGCCTGGTGGTGGGCGATCCAGGCACCGCGGCCGAGGCGCGCGCACGGCTGGCGGAGCGGATCGGTGCCCCGCTCGCCTGGCCCGTCCAGGTGCACGGAGCGTCGGTCCACCTGGTCGGCTCATTCGACCAGGAGGTCGGCGCGGCCGACGCCCTGGTGACCTGCGGTGACCAAGGGCTCGCCGTCCTGGTCGCCGACTGCGTGCCCGTCCTGCTCGCCTCCTCGGACGGCGCCGTGGTGGCCGCCGTCCATGCGGGCCGGAGGGGAGTCGTCGCCGGCGTCGTCCCCGCCGCGGTGCAGGCGATGGTCGACCAGGGCGCCAGGCGTGAGGGCATCCGGGCCGTGATCGGCCCGGCCGTGTGCGGTCGCTGCTACGAGGTCCCGCCTGCTCTCGCGGCCGAGGTCGAGACGGCCGTGCCGGGCACCCGGTCGGCCACGAGCTGGGGCAGTGACTCCCTCGACCTGCCGCGCGGCGTCGCGGCCCAGCTCGGTGCAGCGGGCGTCCGGGAGGTCACCGACCTGCAGCTGTGCACCCTGACCGATCCTCGATTCTTCTCCCACCGCGGTCACGTGGCAGACGGGCAGGTGGCAGGCAGGTCGGCCGCAGTCGTGCGGCGCGCTCCTGGCGTGTCGGCGCGGTCCGCAGAGCCCGCTGGGTTAGCGTGAATCCGACCGGATCGCCGCCTCGGCAGCGGTTCACCCAGGACCGTACGGAAGGTGGAGGCCACCATGGCCGGAGCACTGCGCAAGACGATGCTGTACCTCGGGCTGGCCGAGGACGACCGCGGTCCTGCTGACGAGTACGTCGAGTTCGAGGACGAGTACCTCGAGGAGCCGGTGCACCACGCTGCGGTGACCGAGCTCCGCCCGGTGGCCCGTGCCCCGCGGCAGACGAGCGAGCTGCGGCGGATCACCACGGTCCACCCGCGGTCCTACAACGACGCGCGTGTCATCGGTGAGGCCTTCCGGTCGGGCACCCCGGTGATCATGAACCTCTCGGAGATGACCGATGCGGACGCCAAGCGTCTCGTGGACTTCTCTGCGGGCCTCATCTTCGGACTGCACGGTGCCATCGAGCGCGTGACGAGCAAGGTCTTCCTGCTCTCGCCCGAGAACATCGAGATCGCCGGCGAGGAGCAGGCCTCCGCGCCCGTGGAGCGCGCAGGCTTCTACAACCAGAGCTGAGCAGATGATCGTCCTTGATCTGCTCCGGCTCATCGTCTTCCTGTTCTTCATCCTGCTGTTCGTGCGTCTGGTCGTGGACTGGGTGCAGGTGTTCGTCCGCGACTGGCGGCCGCGCGGGGTGATGCTCGTGATCGCCGAGGTTACCTACACGGTCACGGACCCGCCGCTCAAGGCGGTTCGCAAGGTGGTCAAGCCGATCACCCTCGGCGCTGTCCGCCTGGACCTCGCCTTCCTCGTCCTCATGTTCGCGTGCTCGCTGCTGCTCAACTTTCTTCCCTGACGGGGAGACACGCCGCAGGGCGTAGGACCGCAGGTCAACGCGAGGACCTCAATCTCCGCTACCGTGGGCTCGGGGGTCGGCGGACTGCCCTGGCCACATGAGTTCGAACAAATGAGGTGACACCATGGCGCTGCTGACCGCAGACGACGTCCTGAATAAGAAGTTCCAGGCGACGAAGTTCCGTGAGGGCTACGACCAGGACGAGGTCGACGACTTCCTCGACGAGGTGGTGACGACCCTCAAGGCCGTCGCCACCGAGAACGACGAGCTCAAGAACAAGCTGGCCGTCGCGGAGCGCCGGATCGCCGAGCTGAGCCGCGGTGAAGGTGCGCCTTCCTTCGGTGCCTTCGAGGCACCAGCACCGGTCCCGGTGCCCGAGGCCGTCGTGGTTCCCGAGCCCGAGCCCGAGCCCGAGGCTGCCCCCGTGGTCGCGCCCGTCGCCGCAGCTGCCCCGATGGGCGCTCGCGTCACCGAGCCGGAGTCCGCCACCGGCATGCTGCAGCTCGCGCAGAAGCTCCACGACGACTACGTTCGCTCCGGCCAGGAGGAAGGCGACCGCATCATCACGGACGCCAAGACCCAGGGCTCCCGGATCGTGCGGGAGGCCGAGGAGACCTCGAACCGGACGCTCGCCCAGCTCGAGCAGGAGCGTGGCCTGCTGGAGCGCAAGATCGACGAGCTGCGGGTCTTCGAGCGGGACTACCGCACGCGCCTGAAGAGCTACCTGGAGAACCTGCTCGGCGACCTCGACGCGAAGGGCGCATCGGTCGCCCCGCGGCCCGGTGGCGAGCAGGGCAATCCGTTCAACGACTGAGCCTCCTCGCGACGCGCACCACACCGGCATGGCCGGTGTGGTGCGTTGTGCGTGCGGGTCTCGGGGTCTAGTCTCGCGTGACTTCATCACCTACTGGGGAGCATCGATGGCCATCGAGGACACAACGGGCACTGCCACCGCTGCCGCCGCGGCTCTGCCCGTCCGCGACGGGGAGACCCCGTGGACGGTGGCCGAGGTCGAGGAGATCCGCGAGGAGCTCGTGGCCGAGCTCGAGCGGCTGCGCGTCGAGCTGTCCGAGGCGGACGCCGAGCTCTCCGATCTCCTGCGCAACTCGGGTGACGGTGCCGGTGACGACCAGGCCGACTCCGGCTCGAGCGCCCTCGAGCGCGAGCAGGAGCTCACGATGGTCAACAACACCCGCGACCTCCTGGAGCAGAACCAGGCAGCGCTGCGTCGCATCGAGCTGCCTGGCTTCGGCACCTGCGAGTCCTGTGGCGCGGCGATCGGCAAGGCCCGCCTGCAGGCGTTCCCCCGTGCCACGCTCTGCGTGACCTGCAAGGCCCGCCAGGAGCGTCGCTGATCGTGTCGCGCCCTCGCCGCCCCCGGGTGGTCACCCTTGCCGTTGTCGCCCTCGTCGTCCTCGCACTCGATCAGCTGACGAAGGCGTGGGCGCTCGCCGCGCTCGAGCCCGGGGTGCGCACCCGCGTGCTCGGTGATCTCTTCGGCCTCGAGCTCATCTTCAACCCCGGGGCTGCGCTCAGCTTCGCCAGCGGGATGACGTGGGTCTTCACCGTTGCGGCGGTGGGCGTCACGATCGTCATCGTGCGGGTCGCCCGTCGGCTCGGCTCGACCGGGTGGGCGGTGGGCCTCGGCCTGCTGCTCGGCGGTGCCGTCGGCAACCTCATCGATCGGCTCGTCCGTCCGCCGAGCTTCGGCAGCGGGCACGTGGTCGACTTCCTCGCCTACGGGCGCCTGTTCATCGGGAACGTCGCCGACATCGCGATCGTCGCTGCTGCGGCGCTGATCGTGATCCTCAGCATGCGGGGGACCACGATCGAGGGTGTGCGGCTCGCGGCCGCCGCACCACCGACGGAGGAGGCCTTGGGCACGGCGACCGGCGAGCCGTCGTCCGACATCGGCCAGGACGTCACGGGGTCAGCGGTCGCGCACGAGCCCGGGCCCTCGTCCGTCGAGTCCTCGTGAGCCTGCGGTCGCTCCCGGTCCCCGACGGGCTCGCTGGCGAGCGGGTCGATGCCGCGATGGCCCGGATGCTGGGCGTGTCGCGGACCCGTGCCGCTGAGCTCGCGCAGTCGGGGGCGGTGCTCGTGGACGGGGTCACCGTCGGCAAGTCGGATCGTCTGATCGCCGGCTCCTGGCTCGAGGTCGACCTCCGCGAGGTCGACCCCGAGATCGTCGAGGAGCCGCCGCAGCCGGTTCCCGGGATGCGCATCGTCCACGAGGACGACGACGTGGTGGTCGTCGACAAGCCGATCGGCGTCGCGGCACACCCCTCGCCCGGGTGGACCGGACCGACCGTCGTCGGCGCGCTCGCGGCGACGGGGCGGCGGATCTCGACCTCCGGGGCGGCTGAGCGTCAGGGCGTGGTGCACCGGCTCGACGTCGGGACCTCCGGGCTGATGGTGGTCGCCAAGAGCGAGCAGGCGTACACGGCCCTGAAGCGCGCCTTCAAGGAGCGCACGGTCGAGAAGGTCTACCACGCGGTGGTCCAGGGTCATCCGGAGCCGACGACGGGCACGATCGACGCGCAGATCGGGCGTCATCCGAGCGCCGACTACCGGTTCGCGGTCACCGAGGCCGGCAAGCCGTCCATCACCCACTACGAGGTGCTGGAGATGGTCCCCGCCGCCTCGCTCGTCGAGGTCCACCTCGAGACGGGGCGGACGCACCAGATCCGCGTGCACATGTCGGCGGTGCGCCATCCCCTGGTCGGCGACCTGGCCTACGGCGCCGATCCCGTGCTGGCGGCGCGCGTCGGGCTCACCCGGCAGTGGCTGCACGCCGTTCGGCTCGGCTTCGAGCACCCCGGGACGGGCTCGTGGCTCGAGGTCACGAGCACCTACCCGGACGACCTCGCTGCCGCCTGGGCCGTGCTTCGCGACGGGGCGTGAGGACCGCCACACCCTGGTCCGTCGGCCGTGTCGGTGGGGCGACCTAGGATGGCTTCCATGGCCGCTGCGGGAGAGTTCGTCCACCTCCACGCACATACCGAGTACTCGATGCTCGACGGCGCCGCGCGCATCGACGAGCTGCTGACCGAGGCGGAACGGCTGGGCCAGACGGCCCTGGCGATCACCGACCACGGCTACCTGTTCGGTGCCTTCGACTTCTGGCAGCGTGCCACCAAGCACGGGATCAAGCCGATCATCGGTGTCGAGGCCTACGTCACCCCCGGGACGAGTCGCTTCGACCAGACGCGCGTGCGCTGGGGCGATGCCGGCCAGGCGGGGGACGACGTCTCGGCCCGTGGCGCCTACACGCACATGACGCTGCTGTCGGAGACGACGGCCGGGATGCACAACCTCTTCCGGATGGGCTCGCTCGCCTCGCTCGAGGGCCAGATGGGCAAGTGGCCCCGGATGGACCGCGAGCTCATGACGACGTACCACGACGGGCTCATCGCCTTCACGGGCTGCCCGTCCAGCGAGGTCCAGACCCGCCTGCGGCTCGGTCAGTGGGACGAGGCGGTCCGGGCGGCCGGGGAGCTCCAGGACGTCTTCGGCAAGGAGAACCTCTTCGTCGAGCTGATGGACCACGGGCTCGAGATCGAGAAGCGCGTCATCCCCGACCTGCTGCGCCTCGCCAAGACGATCGACGCCCCGCTGATCGCCACCAACGACCTGCACTACACCCGCAAGGAGGACGCCCACGCGCACGAGGCGCTCCTCGCGGTCCAGTCGGGCTCGACGCTCGCGGAGCCGACGTACGACCAGGGCGGCAGCCGCTTCGCCTTCGGTGCCGAGAACTTCTACCTCTGGTCAGCTGCGGAGATGCGCGCGCTGTGGTCGGAGGTGCCCGAGGCCTGCGACAACACGCTCCTGGTCGCCGAGCGCTGCAACATCGAGTTCGACACCACGGCGAACTACATGCCGCGGTTCGACGTGCCCCCGGGGGAGGACGAGCGCTCCTGGTTCGTCAAGGAGATCGAGATCGGCCTGCGGCGCCGATACCCGGGCGGCGTCCCCGACAAGGTCCGCGCCCAGTCCGACTACGAGACGGACGTCATCACCCAGCTCGGCTTCGCGGGCTACTTCCTCGTCGTCGCCGACTTCATCAACTGGGCGAAGGCCCAGGGGATCCGGGTCGGTCCCGGCCGCGGCTCCGCGGCGGGGTCGATGGTCTCCTACGCGATGGGGATCACCGAGCTCGACCCGCTCCAGCACGGGCTCATCTTCGAGCGATTCCTCAACCCGGAGCGCATCTCCTGGCCCGACGTCGACGTCGACTTCGACGAGCGCCGGCGCGGTGAGGTCATCCGTTACGTCACCGACAAGTACGGCGACGACCGCGTCGCGCAGATCGTCACCTACGGCACGATCAAGGCCAAGCAGGCCCTCAAGGACTCCTCGCGCGTGCTCGGCTACCCCTTCGCGATGGGGGACAAGCTCACCAAGGCGATGCCGCCCGCGGTGATGGGCAAGGACATCCCGCTCTCGGGGATGTACGACCCGACGCACCCGCGCTACGCGGAGGCCGAGGAGTTCCGCCAGGTCGTCGCGACCGACCCCGACGCCCAGCGGGTGCTCGAGACGGCGCGCGGCCTGGAGAACCTCAAGCGGCAGTGGGGTGTGCACGCCGCCGGCGTGATCATGTCGAGCCAGCCGCTGATCGACATCCTGCCGATCATGAAGCGTCCCCAGGACGGCGCGATCATCACGCAGTTCGACCAGCCGGGCGCCGAGGCGCTCGGACTGATCAAGATGGACTTCCTCGGGCTGCGCAACCTCACGATCCTCGACGACGCCCTGGCCAACATCGAGGCGAACGGCAAGCCGCCCATCCTCATCGAGGAGGTCGCCCTCGACGACCCCCCGACCTACGAGCTGCTCGGGCGGGGCGACACGCTCGGCGTCTTCCAGCTCGACGGCGGGCCGATGCGCGCGCTGCTGCGCCAGATGCGGCCGGACAACTTCGAGGATATCTCGGCTGTCATCGCGCTGTACCGACCGGGCCCGATGGGCGTGAACTCGCACACCAACTACGCGCTCCGCAAGAACGGCCTGCAGGCCGTCGAGCCGATCCACCCCGAGCTCGTGGAGCCGCTCGAAGAGGTCGTGGGGGTCACCCACGGCCTGATCGTCTACCAGGAGCAGGTGCAGAAGGCCGCGCAGATCCTGGCCGGCTACACCCTCGGCCAGGCTGATCTGCTGCGTCGCGCGATGGGCAAGAAGAAGAAGGAGATCCTCGACAAGGAGTTCATCCCCTTCCAGGCGGGCTGCCGTGAGCGCGGGTACTCCGACCAGGCGATCCAGGCGGTCTGGGACGTCCTCGTGCCGTTCGCGGGCTACGCCTTCAACAAGGCGCACTCGGCGGCCTACGGCGTCGTCTCGTACTGGACGGCCTTCCTCAAGGCCAACTACCCGACCGAGTACATGTCCGGGCTTCTCACCTCCGTGCGGGACGACAAGGACAAGTCGGCTCTCTACCTGGGCGAGTGCCGCCGGATGGGCATCACGGTGCTCCCGCCGGACGTCAACTCCTCCTCGGCGAACTTCACCGCCGTCGGCAGCGACATCCGGTTCGGCCTCACGGCGGTCCGCAACGTCGGGGCCAACGTCGTGGAGGAGGTCGTCCGCTCTCGCGAGGCCAAGGGCGCCTTCACCTCGTTCACCGACTTCCTGGACAAGGTGCCGGCCGTCGTCTGCAACAAGCGGACGATCGAGTCGCTGATCAAAGCCGGTGCCTTCGACTCGCTCGGGCACGGCCGGCGTTCGCTGCTGCTCGTGCACGAGCAGGCCGTCGACGCCGTCATCGGCGTCAAGCGCAAGGAGGCGGAGGGTCAGTTCGACCTCTTCGCCGATCTCGGCGGTGCGGTCGACGACGGCCAGGGCTTCCAGGTCGTCGTCCCGGACGTCCCCGACTGGGACAAGAAGCAGCGCCTGGCCTTCGAGCGCGAGATGCTCGGCCTCTACGTCTCCGACCACCCGCTGGCCGGGCTCGAGCACGTCCTCGCGGCGGCGGCCGACTGCTCGATCGCCGCCCTCATGGCGGACGAGACCCGGGCCGACGGCTCGATGGTCACCGTCTGTGGGCTCGTCACCTCGCTCCAGCGACGGATGTCCAAGAACGGCAACCCGTGGGCGTCGGTCGTCCTGGAGGACATCGACGGGTCCATCGAGGTGAACTTCTTCGGCGAGACCTACGTGGCCTACTCGACCGTTCTCGCGGAGGACGCCGTCCTGACCGTCCGAGGCCGAGCCCGTCGCCGGGACGACACCATGCAGCTCCAGGCCGTCGAGGTCTCCCTGCCGGACGTCTCGGCCGCCGAGGGCCAGCCCGTGACGATCAGCCTTCCCGTGCACCGGTGCACGCCGCCGGTCGTCGAGCGGCTGCGGGAGATCCTCTCCACGCACCCCGGCGTGACCGACGTCCACCTGCGGCTGACCCAGCCCGGCCGGTCAACCGTCATGCGGCTCGAGGAGAGCCTGCGGATCGAGCGCTCGCCCGCACTGTTCGGGGACCTCAAGGCCTTGCTGGGACCCGGCTGCCTGGTCTGAGCACGGTCCCTGCCGGGCGCTCCGGCGTGCTCCTGCCTACACTCACGCGGTGATCCGACTCAGCCCCGAGCAGACGGTGTTCGTGACCGAACGGCACCTGGCAACCCTGACGACGCTGCGGATCGACGGGACGCCGCACGTCGTCCCGGTCGGTTTCACCTGGGACGCGGAGCGTGGCGCCCTGCGGGTGACCACGCGGGACGGTTCGGTCAAGGTCCGCAACGTCGAGGCAGCGGGTCCCGGTGCCCGTGCGGCGATCTGCCAGGTCGACGGCGGACGATGGCTCACCTTCGAGGGGACGATCAGCGTCGTCCGGGACGCGGACGAGGTGAGCGAGGCGATGAGGAGGTACGCCCGCCGCTACCGCGAGCTCACCGAGGATCCGCACCGGGTCGTGCTGCGCCTGGCGGTCGACAAGGTGATGGGCTCGGACTACATGGTGCGGTGACGCGCGAGGATGCCGTCACGCCTCGATGCGGTGGCGGGTGGGTGTGGTGACGAGGAACGTCCTGCGGCTCACTCGACCCGGTAGCGCTCGGCGCCCTGGGGGCGCTCGACGAGGATCTCGTCCCCGGCGGCGAGCTGACGTCCGCGGCGGGCCTCGGGCTCGCCGTTGACCTGGACCTCACCCTCCTCGAGCAGCCGGCGCGCGTCGGCGCCGGACTCCGCGGCGCCGCAGAGCTTGAGGAACTGGCCGAGGCGGATCTCGCCCTCGACGGGTACCGGGGTGGGAGACGTCTGCACGGGGACATCCTTGCAGGTGCAGGTGCAGGTGCAGGTGCAGGTGCAGGTGCAGGTGCAGGTGCGGGTGCAGGTCCGGCGAGCGGACCGGGCGACGCCCCGGTGGCCCTCGACCTAGACTCGGACCCGTGATCTCCCGCCAGGACCTGCGCGGCCGGACGTTGTCCGCCCGCGAGCTCACCGACGCCCTTCCTCGCCCGGAGCTCGACGTCGCCGGTGCCGCCGAGGTGGTGGCCCCGATCCTCGCCGACGTCCGCGAGCGTGGGGCCGCCGCACTTCGCGAGCTCGCCGAGCGGTTCGACGGGGTGCGCCCGGTGCATCTGCGGGTTCCCGCCGAGGCCATGGTGGACGCACTCGCCGGGCTGGACCCGACCGTCCGCGCGGCCCTCGAGGAGGCGATTCGGCGGACCCGCGTCGTGCACGCCGCACAACGACCGGCCGACTTCAGCGTCGACCTCGCTCCCGGCGCCCAGGTGCGTCAGCGCTGGATCCCGGTCCGTCGCGTCGGCCTGTACGTGCCGGGCGGCCTGGCGGTGTACCCCTCGTCCGTCGTGATGAACGTCGTGCCCGCTCAGGAGGCGGGCGTGCGGTCGCTCGTCGTCACGAGCCCGCCGCAACGCGAGAACGGTGGCCTGCCGCACCCCACGATCCTCGCGGCGTGCGCCCTGCTCGGGGTCGACGAGGTCTATGCCGTCGGTGGGGCGCAGGCCATCGCGATGCTCGCCTACGGTGCCGCCGGCGAGACCGCGGAGGACGGCGTCGTGCTGTGCGAGCCGGTCGACGTCGTCACCGGCCCGGGCAACCAGTACGTCACCGCCGCCAAGCGGCTCGTGCGGGGAGTGGTCGGTATCGACTCCGAGGCGGGTCCGACCGAGATCGCGATCCTGGCGGACGGCGAGGCCGATCCCCGGCACGTCGCTGCCGACCTCGTGTCCCAGGCCGAGCACGGTCCGACGTCCGCTTCCGTGCTGGTCACCGACTCGCTCGCGCTCGCCGATGCCGTCCAGGAGTTGTTGCCCGCCGTCGTCGCGGCCACCAAGCACAGCGAGCGGGTGGCGACGGCCCTGGCCGGCCCGCAGTCCGCGATCGTGCTGGTCGACGATCTCGACCAGGGGCTCGCCGTGGTCAACTCCTACGGCGCGGAGCACCTGGAGATCCAGACGGCTGACGCTGCCGCGGTGGCCGACCGGGTGACCAGCGCCGGTGCGATCTTCGTCGGCCCGTACTCACCGGTCTCGCTCGGCGACTACATGGCCGGTTCGAACCACGTGCTGCCCACCGGGGGCTGTGCGCACTACGCCAGCGGCCTCGGGGTGCACAGCTTCCTGCGCGCCGTGCAGGTCATCGAGTACGACCGTTCCGCGCTCGCCGAGCTCTCGGACCGGATCGTCGCGATCGCCGTCGACGAGGACCTTCCTGCCCACGGCGAGGCGGTCGTCGTCCGTTTCCCCCGGTGACGCGGGAGCTGCGGGACCCCCTGGACCCGCTGCAGTGGCGCAAGCCCCTGGCCCTGATGCTGGGCGGTCTCGCAGTCGTCCTCGCGCTCTCGATCGGCGTGCCGGCCGTGCTCCATGCACGCGCGGCGGCGGACCAGGCCGCCGGGTCAGCCGTGTTCGACGGCTTCACGGTCCTGGTTGCAGGTTTCACGGTCCCGGCTGGCGTCGATGAGCCGTGCGCGCAGGGCGCTGTCCGGTGCTGGACCACCACGACCACCTCGGAGCAGGTGCGGACGTCCGCCGAGGCACAGCTGCGGGCGGCGGGCGTGAGCATCGAGTACACGAGCTGTGTCGCGTCGCCCCGCGTCGGCCTCGACGAAAACTGCGTGGTGACCGGCAGCGTGAACGGGCGAGCCGTGACCCTGAGCGCCGCGCCGCGCCTTGCCCCGGAGCCACCGATCCGGCAGGTCACGATCGACGTCCGGCTGTTCGTGGACAGGACTGGCTGATCCCGATGGCCGGACCTGCGCATCCGAGGTCCGGTCCGTCCTCCGGGCTGTGCCGGGCCGACCTCAGCCCGTCGCGAGGACGAACGGGTACACCGCCCCGGCGCCCGCCTGACGGAGCAGCCGCGCGCCGACGGTGAGCGTCCACCCCGAGTCGGACCTGTCGTCGACGAGGAGGACGGCGCGTCCGGCCAGTCCCGCCGCCGCGGGGGCGGTCAGATCGAGCAGGAGGCGGCGGTGGACGCCGGCGAGGCGTTGGGCGGAGTTCACGTCGTGGCGTCCGGGCACGGTGCCTGCGGCCGGTGCGATCGAACCGACGAGCGGGACGGACAGGTGCCGGGCGATCCCCGCAGCGAGGTGCTCCACGAGCTGTGGCCGCGTGGCCGAGCCGACGACGACGACGCCGTCGACCTGTGGCCGCCAGGCGTCCAGGACCGCGAGGACAGCCGACCGCAGCCCCGCAGGCAGGGACCCGTCGGCATCGGCCGCGAAGAGCTCGCGCAGCGCTCCGCCCCAGCCCAGGGAGTCGAGCCGGCCGACGGCGCGCCCGACGCCGGCCTGCTGCTCGGCCGCGATCCGGCCCGACAGCTCGATGCCGAGCGAGGCCATGCCGGTGGGCCACTGTCGCCGCGCGACCAGCTCCACACCGGGCACTGCGAGCGCCGTCCGTGCCCGCAGGACGGCCTCCGCACCGGGTGCGGCGCCTGCGGTTCCCCCGCCGCATCGGTCGCAGCGCCCGCAGCGCCAGTCGGGGCGCGTGAGCTCCGGGTCGTCGAGGGCCGCACGCAGGAACGCCATCCGGCAACCGGTGGTCTCCTCGTAGTCGACCATCGCCTGCTGCTCGGCCTCGCGGGTGGCAGCGACCCGGGCGTAGCGCTCGGCGTCGTACTCCCAGGGCTGTCCCGTCGACACCCAGCCGCCCTGGACCCTGCGGACGGCGCCGTCGACGTCGAGGACCTTGAGCATCAGCTCCAGACGCCCGCGCCGCAGCCCCACCCGCGGCTCGAGGGCAGCAGTCGACAGCGGGCGCCCGGCCTCGGCGAGGGCGGCCAGCGCGGCGCGCACCTCGGTCTCCGGGGGGAAGGCCATCGAGGCGAACCAGTCCCAGATCGCTCGGTCGTCGCGTCCGGGGAGCAGCACGACCTCCGCCCGGCTGGTCGCGCGCCCGGCGCGCCCGACCTGCTGGTAGTACGCGATCGGTGAGGCGGGCGCACCCAGGTGAACGACGAAGCCCAGGTCGGGCTTGTCGAACCCCATCCCGAGCGCCGAGGTCGCCACGAGGGCCTTGACGCGGTTCGCGAGGAGGTCTTGCTCGCACTCGAGCCGCTCCGCCGGGTCGGTCTGCCCGCTGTAGGACCGGACGGGCAGACCGGCCGAGCGCAGGTGGGCCGCAACCTGCTCGGCGGCCGCGACCGTGAGGCAGTAGACGATGCCTGAGCCCTCGATGGCCGGCAGGCTCTCGGTGAGCCAGGCGAGCTGGGCCGCGTGGTCGGGCAGGCGAACGACGGCCAGGTGCAGGCTCTCGCGGTCCAGCTGGCCGCGCATCACCATGACCTCCTGCTCGCTGCCGCCACCGAGCTGCTCGGCGACGTCCGCCGTCACTCGCGCGTTCGCGGTGGCGGTGGTCGCCAGCACGGGGGTGTGCGGCGGCAGGTCCTCCAGGAGGGTGCGGATGCGGCGGTAGTCCGGACGGAAGTCGTGGCCCCAGTCGGAGATGCAGTGCGCCTCGTCCACCACGATCAGCCCGGCGTCGGCGGCGAGACGGGGCAGCACCTCGTCACGGAAGGCCGGGTTGTTCAGCCGCTCGGGGGAGACGAGCAGCACGTCGGTCTCGCCCGCGGCGACCCGGGCACGGACCCCGTCCCACTCCTCGGTGTTCGCCGAGTGGATCGTCTCGGCGCTGATCCCGGCCCGACGGGCGGCGTCGACCTGGTTGCGCATCAGCGCGAGGAGCGGAGAGACGATCACCGTCGGCCCCGACCCCGCGGCGCGCATCAGCGCGGAGGCCACGAAGTAGACGGCCGACTTCCCCCACCCGGTGCGCTGCACGACGAGCGCTCGGCGGCGGTCCACGACGAGGGCCTCGATCGCCGACCACTGGTCCTCCCGGAGCGCGGCGTCCTCGCTGCCGACCAGGGCGCGCAGGATCGTCTCCGCCTGTCGTCGCAGCTCGATGCGGTCGGGGGCGACCGGGGCAGGGCTCGGGGCGGTGTTCGAGGGGCTGGGCACCGAGGCAGTCTGACATCCGGTGCCGACACCCGCCGGGCCGGCTGCGCGCCCAGGCCGAGCCTGCCCGCCCTCGTCGTCCGCCCCGTGCGCGGCCCCGTCACCCGCCCGCCCCGTAGGATCGACGCCGGTCGCGGATGCCTAGGTGACCCGTCCTCGTCAAGGAGCTCGTCGTGTCCCTGCTTCAAGCACTCGGTTGGATCGGATCGGCCGTCCTGGTCTTCTCGCTCCTGCAGACGCGGGTGATGCGCTTCCGCGTCCTCAACCTCGCCTCGTGCGTCGTCCTGATCGTGTTCAACGCCGCGATCGGCGTCTGGCCGATGGCAGCGATGAACGTGGTCCTGGTGGGAATCAACATCTGGGCGATCACCCGTCTCCTCCGCGACCGGCACGACTCGCGTGCCTACGACGCGGTCCCGATCAGCACCGACGAGCCGCTGCTGCACCACCTCCTCGCGCGCCACTCCACCGATGTCGCAGCGTTCAACCCCGACCTGCCGGCCGACGTCGTCGCGCTCGCCGACCACGCCTTCCTGGTCTCCACCGGTGACCAGGTCGTCGGTGTGGTGCTGTCCAAGGACGGAGCGCAGGACGGGGAGCAGCTCGTCGTCCTCGACTACGTGCTCCCCGCCTTCCGCGACTTCACGCCGGGGGAGTTCGTCTTCCGTGCCGACGGTCCGTTCGCAGCTCTCGGGACCCGTCGCGTCGTGGCGAGCCCGGGGATGACCGCCTCGGAGAAGTACCTGCGCGCCATCGGCTTCGTCGAGCAGGACGGTCGCCGGGTGCTGGACCTCGCCGCGGGGCCCGCCGCTGCCTGACTACGATCGGCGCGTGACCGCAGAGCTCTCGTCGCCCTCCGGGCTGCCGCTGCGCCCCGAGCTGGCCGGACTCGAGCCCTACGGGGCGCCGCAGCTCGACGTGCCGGTGCTGCTCAACGTCAACGAGAACCCGTACCCGCCGTCCGACGCGGTCGTCGCCGACATCGCCGCAGCAGTGGCGCAGGCGGCCAGGGGTCTGAACCGCTACCCCGACCGAGACTTCAGCGCCCTGCGTGCCGATCTCGCTGGCTACCTGGGGCGCGAGTCCGGCGTCCGTCTGACGACCGAGCAGATCTGGGCGGCGAACGGCTCCAACGAGGTCATGCTGCACCTGCTCCAGGCCTTCGGCGGGCCCGGCCGCACCGCGCTCTCCTTCGCGCCGACCTACTCGATGTACCCCGAGTACGCGCGCGACACGATGACGGCATGGGTGAACGGACGTCGGCGGGAGGACTTCGGTCTTGACGTCGACCACGTCCTGGCGACGATCGCCGAGCACCGTCCGAGCGTCGTGCTCCTGGCCAGTCCGAACAACCCCACCGGCACCGCGCTGCCCCTCGACGTGGTCCGTGCCGTCCTCGCCGCGGCGCGCGAGGTGCCCGGTGGCTGCGTCGTGGTGGTCGACGAGGCCTATGCGGAGTTCCGCCGCGCAGGCACTCCCTCGGCGCTCGAGCTCCTCGCCGAGCACCCGCACCTGGCCGTGAGCCGCACGATGTCCAAGGCCTTCGGGATGGCCGGTGCCCGGGTCGGCTACCTGGCGGCCTCTTCGGCACTGGTCGACGCGCTGCGGGTCGTGCGGCTGCCGTACCACCTGTCCGCGGTGACCCAGGCGGTCGCACGCGCCGCCCTCGCCCATGCGGACGAGCTGATGGCGCAGGTCGGCGGGCTGCGGGCCGAACGGGACGGGCTGGTGGCCTGGCTGCGCGGGCACGGGCTGACGGTCGCCGAGTCCGATGCGAACTTCGTGCTGTTCGGCCTGTTCGACGACCGGCACGCGATCTGGCAGGGTCTGCTCGACCGGGGAGTCCTCATCCGTGAGGTGGGGCCCACGGGCTGGCTGAGGGTGTCGGTCGGCACCCCGGCGGAGATGGCGTCGTTCCGCGACGCCCTGGTGGAGGTGGCAGGACTGTGAGCGAGAACACGAGCCCGGCAACGGGTGGCCGGCGCGTCGGCCGCGTCGAGCGCACGACGTCCGAGTCGAGCGTGCTCGTCGAGCTCGACCTGGACGGGACGGGCCGCACCGAGATCTCCACCTCGGTGCCGTTCTACGACCACATGCTCACGGCCCTGGGCAAGCACTCCCTGATCGACCTCACGGTGCGGGCGACGGGCGACGTCGACATCGACGTGCACCACACCGTCGAGGACACGGCGATCGCGATCGGTGAGGCCCTGCGCCAGGCACTCGGCGACAAGTCGGGGATCAGCCGTTTCGGGGACGCGCTCGTCCCGCTCGACGAGGCGCTCGCACAGGCCGTCGTCGACGTGTCCGGTCGCCCGTACCTCGTGCACACGGGGGAGCCCGTGGGGCAGGAGTACCACCTCATCGGCGGGCACTTCACCGGCTCGCTGACGAGGCACGTGCTCGAGTCGATCGCCCACCACGCCGGGATCTGCCTGCACGTGCGCGTCCTCGCGGGCCGCGACCCGCACCACATCGTGGAGGCGCAGTTCAAGGCGCTGGCGCGTGCGCTGCGTGCAGCCGTCGCCCTCGACCCCCGGGTCGTCGGGGTGCCCTCGACCAAGGGCAGCCTGTGAGCGGTCCGGCTCCCTCGGCCGTCGTCCTCACGCAGGTCGGCGACGCGAGCCTGCTCGCCGCCGCCTGCGTCCTCGGTGGTGTCGAGATCGACGCGCTCGACACCGCCGTCGGTGCGGTCGCCGTGTGCCGCTCGCTCGCGCCTGGTGAGCCCGAGCGCGCGGCCGAGACGATCTCGCGGCTGCTGGCCAACACGCCGGTCGTGCTCGTCGTGCAGCGTGACGGCCAGATCGCCGCCACCCGCTGGTCCGCGGGTGCTCCGGGAGCCGTCGTCGCGCCCGGGCTGCTGCTCGACGGTGCGCCGGAGCAGGTCGAAGGGCTCCTCCTCGGAACCCTGACCCGCGCGGACCTGGACGGCGCCGTCAGCTCCGTCGGCCTGTCGCGCTGGAAGGCGACGCGCGCCCTCGCCTCCGCGGCACGCCGGGCGCGTCGTGCGCGTGGCTGACCAGGAGGCTCGGCCGGCGGCCGTCGGTAGGATCGACGGGTGAGCGCTGCACGGGTGGTCGTCCTCGACTACGGGTTCGGCAACGTGCGGTCGGCCGTCCGGGCCCTCGAGCGGGTCGGTGCCGAGGTGGAGCTCACTGCCGACCCCTCGACCTGCCTGGCGGCCGACGGCCTCGTCGTCCCCGGTGTCGGGGCGTTCGCCGCCGTGATGGCCGGCCTGCGCGCGGTGCGCGGGGACCAGATCGTCGACCGTCGTCTGGCGGGTGGTCGCCCGGTGCTCGGCATCTGCGTCGGGATGCAGGTGATGTTCGAGGCCGGCGACGAGCACGGAGAGCGCACGGAGGGCCTCGGCGAGTGGCCAGGCCTCGTCGACCGCCTCGCGGCCCCGGTCGTGCCGCACATGGGCTGGTCGCACGCACGTCCACCCGAGGGAACCGTGCTGTTCGACGGCGTCGCCGACGAACGCTTCTACTTCGTCCACTCCTACGCCGCGCGGTCGTTCGCCTCGCTGGGTGGCGGCCGCTTCGCCGCACCCGCGGTGACCTGGGCCGAGCACGGTGGACCCTTCGTCGCCGCCGTCGAGAACGGCCCGTTGTCCGCCACGCAGTTCCACCCGGAGAAGTCCGGGGACGCGGGCGCCCACCTCCTGGCCAACTGGGTCAGCCACCTGAAGGACATCTGATGCACCGCCTCGAGCTGCTCCCCGCCGTCGACGTCGCCGCAGGTCAGGCGGTTCGTCTCGTCCAGGGCGAGGCCGGGTCCGAGACCTCCTACGGAGACCCGCTCGCTGCCGCGCTCGACTGGGCGAACGGGGGTGCGGAGTGGATCCACCTCGTCGACCTCGACGCGGCCTTCGGGCGCGGTTCGAATGCCGAGCTGCTCGCCTCCGTCGTCGCCGCCCTCGACGTCAAGGTCGAGATGTCCGGCGGGATCCGCGACGACGAGTCCCTCGAACGGGCGCTCGCCACGGGTTGCACGCGGGTGAACCTCGGCACGGCGGCGCTGGAGGACCCCGAGTGGACCGCCCGCGCGATCGCGCGCCACGGTGACGCGATCGCGGTGGGCCTCGACGTCCGCGGGACGACGCTCGCCGCACGCGG
This sequence comes from Actinomycetales bacterium, assembly GCA_038252305.1. Classification (GTDB taxonomy): domain Bacteria; phylum Actinomycetota; class Actinomycetes; order Actinomycetales; family Cellulomonadaceae; genus Actinotalea. The sequence continues at coordinate 75,465 of JBBSAL010000006.1, forward strand.
CTGGACGAAGGAGGGCGGCGACCTCTGGGAGGTCCTCGCACGACTGGAGGATGCCGGTTGCCGTCGCTACGTCGTCACCGACGTGACCAAGGACGGCACCCTGCGCGGCCCGAATCTCGACCTGCTCCGGGAGGTCTGCGTCCGGACGAACGCGCCGGTCGTGGCCTCGGGCGGCATCTCGAGCCTGGAAGACCTGGCCGAGCTGCGGACGCTTGTCCCGCTCGGCGTCGAGGGCGCGATCGTCGGCAAGGCGCTGTACGCCGGCGCCTTCACGATGCCGCAGGCCCTCGACGTGGCAGGTCGGCCCCGGTGAGCTGCGGCACGGGTGGCAAGAGCCTGCCGCCCACCTCCGCCTTCGCCGGGGACGACGGGCGCCCTGACCCCGGGCTCGTCACGGCGCTGGAGGACTGGTCGGCGGGTCGCGGGGGCCTCGACCGGGTCGTCTCCGCCATGGCTACCGCGCGGCTCCTCGTCCCGGTGCTCGCCCACGAGGTGCCCGACGGTGCGATCGGAGCGGACGGTGAGCGCGAGGCGAGCACGGCCGTCGTCGCCCTGCAGACCCCCGACGGGCGGACCGCCCTGCCGGTGTTCTCCGGAGTCGGGTCCCTGGCGGCCTGGAAGGCCGATGCCCGTCCCGTCCCGGCCGAGGCCCCGCGCGCTGCGGCCTCGGCACTCGCCGAGGGATGGTCGCTGCTCGTCCTGGACCCCGGCGGTCCCGTCACGGTGCTCCTGCCCCGGCCGGCCGTGCAGGCACTCGCAGCCGGGCTGGAGTGGACGCCTGCGGTGCGCGACGGAGTGGTCCGTCCCGAGGTCGCCGAGGCCATCACACGCGTGGTCGGCGCGGCGGCGCACGTGCGCTCGGTGAGGGTGGAGCCCGGGCAGCGGAGCGAGGTGACCGTCGTCGTGGGCCTCGCACCGGGGCTGGACCGCGCCGGCCTCACGGCCGTGCTCGAGGAGGTCAACACCCGGCTCGCCGCGGACCCCCTGGTCGCGCAGGCCGACACCCTCGAGCTCCGCCCCGTCGCCGCCCCGTAGCCTGTCAGCCCGCGCAGGCCGGTGCGGCGGTGAACGAACCGTCGTCGGCCAGCAGGGTGCGCAGCGTGCTCACCGGTACGAAGAAGCTCTGGTTCGAGACGTTCTTGGCGTACACGACCCCGACGACCTGACCCGCGCTGTCGAGCACCGCTGAACCCGAGCTGCCCGGCTCGACCTTGGCGTCGGTCACCAGCACCTGGCCGAGGTTCTCGTTGAGCGGGTCGGTCGTCGATCCGATCACCCGTCCGCGGGTCACCGTCAGCTGCCCGCCCTCGGGGTAGCCGATGACCGTGACCTCGGAGTCGATCGTCGGGTCGGCGGCGGCGAGCTGGGGGTAGGAGGGCAGCTCCTGTGCCGTCCGTACCACGGCGAGGTCCGCGAGTGAGGCCGTGCTCGTCGCCGTGACGGCGACATCCCGTCCGTCGTAGGTGGCGACCTGGAGCGCTGCGGAGTCGGCGACCACATGGCGGTTGGTGATCAGCGTGGTCGGTCCGATGGCGAAGCCCGATCCGGTGGAGAGCGAGGCGCAGCCCACGTTCCGGATCCGGACGGCCATCCGCTGGGCCTGCTGGAACCCGTCGGGGGAGAGGTTTCCCACGTTCGTCGGCGCGGCCAGCGGCACCTGCGTCGGGACGAAGTCGGTGATCACGGGCCCGGGCATCTGCGGCACGTCGACCGCTGCGCAGCCGCCGAGCGCCGTGCCCGCGACCAGGGCGATCGCCAGAGCGAGCCGTCCTCGTGCCCGCGGAGGCCGCGTGGTGGGCCGTGCGGCCGGCTCGGTGTCGACCGGAGCGGCCGCGGTCATCTCCCGAGCTCGGTCTGCAGCGCGTCGTTCGCGTCGGTCGCCGCCGTGCAGAGCGCCGTGACGCTCGTCGCGTACTGGTCGAGGGCGGCCTTGTCGTAGAGGTCCGGCGTCCCGAGGTAGCTGATGAGCTGGTTCTGCCCCTTAACGCACTGGTCGAGGGACAGCGCCACGCGACCGGCAGCCGCAGAGACGCGGGCCTGGTAGTCGGCGAGCAGGCGCTGCGCCTCGCGGTCGTCACCGACCTGGGCCTTCTCGTTGGCGAGCTGGACGATGCGCACCTGGGCGGTGGCGAGCTGCGAACGGACGGCGTCGAGCTCGGACTGGGCGTCGGTGAGGTCGCGTCTGGTCGAGGCGAGGTCGGTGCCGAGCTTGCTCGAGGCCGTCTCGTACCGGTCGGCACGGTCCTGCCAGGCGTGCGAGGTGCGGTAGAGGTAACCGGTCGACCCGGCGAGCGCCAGTGCCACGACGACGAGGCCCGCGACGAGCAGTCGGTGGCCCCGGCCGTTCGACTCGGCGAGGCCGGCGCTGGCCGCCTCGGCATCGTCGCTCGGCGGTTCGGGCGCTGCCTCGGCGCCGGCCTGGAGCTCGACGACGGGGGCGGGCGGGAAGGACGGGGCGGGCTGCCACGGCCGGGGCACGGGAGTTCCCGCGACCGGCTCCGGGCCCGTCGGTACCCCGGAGCCCAGGGGCGGGATCCAGGATCGCCGGGGAGGGCTGCTCTCGCTCACTGCACCAGAGTACGAGTCCACGAGACGCGAAGGCGGTCAGCTGACCGGGCCGGTGAGAGCTTCACCCGGTCCCTCGCCGAGCGGGTCGGGGTAGGGAGACGCCTCACGGAACGCCAGCTGCAGGGAGCGCAGGCCGTCACGCAGGGCGCGCGCGTGCTGACTGCCCAGGTCGGGGGCCGAGGCGGTGACCAGGCCGGCAAGGGCGACGATGAGCTTTCGCGCCTCGTCGAGATCCATGAGCTCGGATCCGGTCGTCCCGTCCTCGTCCGGCGCCAGCCCGCAGAGCACGGCGGCGGCGCTCATCAGGTGGACGGCCGCGGTCGTGATGACCTCGACGGCGGGGACCTCGGCGAGGTCGCGGCTCGCCGAGGTGGGTGCGACGGGACGGTCGCTGGGGGCTGTGGTGACGGGGTCGGACCCGGTCGAGGTGGTGGTCATGGTCATGATTCTCCCAGGTGGTACGCTTGACGGCGACCGACCGAGGTGTGCCTTGCGAAAGGCATCTTCGGTCCGCAAGCGGAGTCTCTCCCACCCAGCGCCGACCGCACCGTGCTTCACGGACGACAGGTTCCGGGTCAGGTCCGACGGGTTTGCAGCGTTGCTGCGGCCCGGTCGTCCTGCGTGCCCGTGGGCGTGCATGGACGACGGACCCTCAGGCCTCCGCGAGCGATCGTCAGCGGAGGCCTTCTTCGTCTGCCGGTGGTCGCACCGACGACAGTACGAGGAGTCCCACATCAGCGAGCCCCGCATCAACGATCGGATCCGCGTTGCCGAGGTCCGCCTGGTCGGCCCCAACGGCGAGCAGGTCGGCATCGTCCGCGTGGAGGACGCCCTTCGGCTTGCCCAGGAGGCGGACCTCGACCTCGTAGAGGTCGCGCCGGACGCCCGGCCCCCGGTCTGCAAGCTCATGGACTTCGGCAAGTTCAAGTACGAGGCAGACATGAAGGCGCGTGAGGCCCGGCGCAACCAGGCCAACACCGTCCTCAAGGAGATCCGCTTCCGGCTCAAGATCGACCCGCACGACTACGGCACCAAGAAGGGCCATGTCGAGCGGTTCCTCAAGGGCGGCGACAAGGTCAAGGTCATGATCATGTTCCGCGGTCGAGAGCAGTCGCGCCCCGAGATGGGTGTGCGTCTCCTGCAGCGCCTGGCTGACGACGTCGCCGAGCTCGGTTTCATCGAGAGCATGCCCAAGCAGGACGGGCGCAACATGATCATGGTTCTCGGGCCGACGAAGAAGAAGGCCGAAGCCAAGAACGAGCAGCGCAAGCAGCGCTCGCAGGAGTCCGGTCCCCCCACACCCGAGGCGCCCGAGGCCTCCGCCGCCCCCGAGGTGGCGGCGTCTGCCGCTGCGGCTCCGGTCGAGACGGCTCCGGTCGAGACGGCTCCGGTCGAGACGGCTCCGGTCGTCGAGCCCGCAGCTCCGGTGCAGGCTGCGCCCGTGGAGACGGCTCCGGTCGTCGAAGCACCTGCTCCGGTGGCGGTCGCGCCCGTGGAGACGGCTCCGGCGGCCCCGAAGCCTGTGACGGTCAAGCCGGCGGCAGCACCGAGGCCGGCAGCGGCCAAGCCCGCGGCAGCACCCAAGCCGGTTGCCAAGCCCGTGGCGGCGCCCAAGCCGGTTGCCAAGCCTGCGGCAGCACCCAAGCCGGCTGCCAAGCCGGCCGCCACCAAGCCCACGCCCCGACCGGCCGAGTCGTCCGGGGCCGACGCCTGATCCTGTGCGGGTTCGCCCGTACCCCGACCGTGCCGCCCCGCCAGGGACGGCCTGACAGAGAGAGCACACAGTGCCGAAGAACAAGACGCACAGCGGTGCGAAGAAGCGGTTCCGGATCACCGGGACCGGCAAGCTCATGCGTGAGCAGGCGGGCGCACGCCACCTGTTCGAGCACAAGTCGAGCCGGCGCACGCGTCGCCTCGCCAGCGACCAGCCCGTCGCGGCCGTCGACGTCCCCAAGATCAAGAAGCTGCTCGGCAAGTGAGCCCATGGGCGCCTGGCGCCCGGGTTGTGCTTGTCGGACCTGACTACGCAAGGAGCATCACGTGGCACGCGTGAAGCGGGCGGTCAACGCCCAGAAGAAGCGCCGGACAACCCTCGAGCGGGCAGCCGGCTATCGCGGCCAGCGGTCGCGTCTCTACCGCAAGGCCAAGGAGCAGGTCACCCACTCCCTGGTCTACGCCTACCGCGACCGCAAGGCGCGCAAGGGCGACTTCCGCCGGCTGTGGATCCAGCGCATCAACGCTGCGGCCCGCGCGCAGGGGATGACCTACAACCGGCTCATCCAGGGCCTGAAGCTCGCGGGTGTCGAGGTCGACCGTCGTGTCCTGGCGGACATGGCCGTCAACGACGCGCCCGCGTTCAACGCCCTGGTGAAGGTCGCCAAGGACGCCCTGCCCGCCGACGTCAACGCGCCGTCGGCAGCCTGAGCACGACTGGTACCTCCAGGACGCCCGGCCGATGCCCGAGCTGACCAACACCCGCGCCGAGCGGGTGCGGTCGGTCCGGGCGTTGGCCGGGCGTTCGGTGCGTGAGCGGCGAGGACTCTTCCTCGTCGAGGGGCCACAGGCGGTCCGTGAGCTCGTCCGGTTCCGGCCCGAGCAGGTCGACGAGGTCCTCCTGACGGACGAGACGGCCGAGCGCTACGGCGAGATCGTCGACGCCGCGCGCGACGCGGGTCTCGTCGTGCGTACCGGGACCCCTCCGGTGCTCGCCGCGATGTCCCCCGACGCGCAGGGCGTCCTTGCTGTCGCGAGGACCTGGGACGCTCGGGAGACAGCACTGCCGCCGCAGCCGCGACTGGTCGCGGTCCTCGCGACCGTGCGCGACCCCGGGAACGCGGGCACCGTGATCCGTGCGGCCGATGCGGCGGGCGCCGACGCGGTCGTCCTGGCGGGCGAGAGCGTCGACCCGTTCAACCCGAAGGTCGTCCGGTCGACGGCCGGCTCGCTGTTCCATCTTCCCGTGCTGCGCGCGCCCGACCTCGCCGGGGCGATCGCCGCGCTGAGAGCTGCCGGGTGCACGGTGCTGGCCGCGGACGGTGCTGCCGTGCACGACCTGGACGACCTGCTCGACCTCGTGGCCCCCGGCGCGGGCCCTGCACCCAGCGGCGGCGTCCCCGACCTGCGCGCGCCGACCGCCTGGCTCTTCGGCAACGAGGCCAAGGGCCTCAGCGCCGACGAGCTCGCCCTTGCCGACACCTCGGTCCGCCTCGTGCTGCGTGGAGCGGCCGAGTCGCTCAACCTGGCGACGGCAGCAGCGGTCTGCCTCTACGCGAGCGCGCGCGCCCAGCGCTGAGCGGGTTCCCCGACGGCCACGACGCCACGCGCAGGGCTCAGGGCTGAGTGGGCGTACCAGGCTGGGCCCATGCGGTCGCGGGCGCGTACTGCTCGGACGGCAGCAGGATCCACAGGATCGGGTACAGCAGGATCTGGCTGCCCGGGAGCACCATGAGCACCAGGACGAACAGCAAGCGTGTCGGCCAGGGATCGAGCCCGAGGCGTCGACCGATCCCTGCGCAGACGCCGCCCAGGATGCGGCCCTGGATCGGGCGGACGAGACCGTCCCGCGCGAGGCCCTCGTGGATCGACATGACTGCTCCTCTCGGTGTGCGTCGGCCCGGTGCCGACGCGTCCAGCATCGGTGCGAGGAGCCGCGGAGGGCATCAGGGAGAACCCGGGGATCGTCCCTGACCTCCGGCACGCCCGCGTCCGGGGCCGGGCCGGGGTGGGCGCGGCTGCGTCGCACACAGCCGGATGGCAGTCTTGCCCGATGCGACTCTTCGCTGCGGTCCGTCCCCCGGAGCTCGCCCTGGACCATCTCGAACGGGCGCTGTCGGGCGTGTCGGTGCTGGCCGATGCCGGCGGCGTCCGGTGGTCGGCACCCGAGAACCTGCACCTGACGATCGGCTTCTTCGGTGAGGTGCCGCAGGGAGCGGTCGGTGAGCTCGTGGAGGGGCTCGACGAGGTGGCCGCCCGGGCGCCGACGTTCACGTTGTCCCTGCGGGGGTCGGGGGTGTTCGGCTCGCGGACCCTGTGGATCGGGGCCGGTGCCGAGGTCGAGCAGATGGTCCGCCTCGCGGCCGACGTGCGGGCCGTGGGGGAGCAGGTCAGCAGGTTCCGTGACGAACGTCCGCGGATGCGCCCGCACCTGACGATCGGGCGGGTGCTGCCTGGCGGGACGTCCCGCGGGCGCCGTGCGCCACGGATCCCGGTCGAGGTCGACCACCTCGTTCGCGCCCTTGCGGTCTATCAGGGGCCCGAGTGGACGGTCGACGAGCTGCTCCTCGAGTCGTCCGTCCCGGGTGCCGGCCGGGGAGGCGGCCCGCGCTACGAGACCGTCCGCCGGATGGCCCTGGCCGCTGTGGCAGGATGACGGCCATGGTGCAGCGCTCGGAGACGGCCGGTGGTCGTCGATTTACGAGGCCCGCAGGTGGGCCGCGCGGCTGAGCCGCGCACGGGTGGCGTCCGGACGGACGCCCCGGCTGCCCACGGCGGGCCCTGCTCCGACCCTGGCCCGCACGGGCCGCCCGCTCCCGCCCTGGAAGGTCCGGATGTCTGACACCGCCCCGCTCTCCCCGCTCGACGAGCCCGGGATCGAGGCCGCCGCTGCCGAGGCTCTCGCCGCCTTCGCCGTCGCGCCCGACCTCGACGCCCTCAAGGAGGCGCGGCTCGCCCACGTCGGCGACCGCAGCCCTCTCGCGCTCGCCAACCGCGCCATCGGCGGCCTCGCCGGTCCGGACAAGGCCGTGGCGGGCCGCACCCTGGGCTCGGCCCGTGGTCGTGTCGCTGCTGCCCTCGCGGCTCGCCAGACCGAGCTCGAGCGCGAGCGGGACGAGCGCGTGCTCAGCGAGGAGGGGCTCGACGTGACCTTGCCTGCCGAGCGCGCCCGGCGCGGCGCGAGGCACCCGCTGGAGGTCATGCAGGAGCGTGTCGCCGACCACTTCGTCGCGATGGGCTGGGAGATCGCCGAGGGGCCGGAGCTCGAGGCGGAGTGGTTCAACTTCGACGCGCTCAACTTCGGCGTCGACCACCCAGCCCGGCAGATGCAGGACACCTTCTTCGTCGAGCACCCGGCCGGGGCAGACGCCGGCCCGTCCGGGCTGGTGATGCGCACCCACACCTCACCGGTGCAGGCCCGCGCCCTGCTCGAGCGGGACCTGCCTGTCTACATCGCCTGCCCCGGCCGGACCTTCCGTACGGACGAGCTCGACGCGACGCACACGCCGGTCTTCCACCAGGTCGAGGGGCTCGCCGTCGACAAGGGTCTGACGATGGCTCACCTGAAGGGGACCCTCGACCACTTCGCTCGGTCGATGTTCGGACCCGAGGCACGGACGCGCCTGCGCCCGTCGTTCTTCCCGTTCACCGAGCCGAGCGCCGAGATGGACCTGTGGTTCCCGCAGAAGAAGGGCGGACCCGGCTGGATCGAGTGGGGTGGTTGCGGGATGGTCAACCCGAACGTGCTGCGCGCCTGCGGGGTCGACCCGGACGTCTACTCGGGATTCGCGTTCGGCATGGGCATCGAGCGCACGCTGATGCTGCGCCACGGGATCGCCGACATGCACGACATGGTCGAGGGCGACATGCGCTTCTCGCTGCAGCTCGAGGGGACGATCTGATGCCGCGCATCCCGCTGACCTGGCTAGAGGACCACGTCGAGCTGCCCGGCGGCCTGGACGCCGAGGCGCTCGCCGCCGACCTCGTCCAGGTCGGCCTCGAGGAAGAGGCGATCCACCCGGCGGCCGTCACCGGGCCGCTCGTCGTGGGGCGCGTGCTGGACCGGACCCCTGAGGCGCAGAAGAACGGCAAGACGATCAACTGGTGCCACGTCGACGTCGGCGCGCACAACGAGGTCGGCGCGGACGGCGTCGGCTCGCGCGGGATCGTCTGCGGGGCGCACAACTTCGACGCGGGCGACCTCGTCGTCGTCGCACTGCCCGGCGCGGTGCTGCCCGGCCCCTTCGCGATCGCCGCCCGCAAGACCTACGGCCACGTCTCGGACGGGATGATCTGCTCCGTCCGCGAGCTGGGCATCGGCGAGGAGCACGACGGGATCCTCGTGCTCGACGACGCCGCGCTCGCACGCTTCGGCATCCTCGAGGTCGATGCGGTCCCCGGCGCCGACGCCCTGCCGCTCCTCGCCCTGGGCGAGGAGGTCCTGGAGATCAACGTCACGCCCGACCGCGGCTACTGCTTCTCGATGCGTGGGGTGGCGCGGGAGTACAGCCACTCGACCGGCGCGGCGTTCACCGATCGCGGGCTGCCCGTCGGCGGTGCGGACTCCCGGCCCGCCGGTGGTGGCTTCGCCGTCGAGCTGACCGACCTCGCCCCGATCCACGGCGTTCTCGGCTGCGACCGTTTCGTCGCCCAGGTCGTGCGTGGGGTCGCGGCGTCCGGGCCGTCTCCGCTGTGGATGCAGCGCCGGCTCACGCAGGCCGGGATGCGGCCGATCTCGCTCGCGGTCGACGTGACCAACTACGTGATGCTCGACCTCGGTCAGCCGCTCCACGCCTACGACCTCGGCGCACTCGCGGAGCCGATCGTCGTGCGTCGTGCCCTGGCCGGCGACCGGCTCACCACCCTCGACGGCACGGAGCGCACGCTCGACCCCGAGGACCTCCTCGTCACGGACTCGCCCGACGGTGTCACCGGCTCTCGCGTCCTGGGCATCGCGGGCGTCATGGGAGGCGCCGACTCCGAGGTCGGCCCGGCGACGACGGACCTGCTCATCGAGGCTGCGCACTTCGACCCGATCAGCGTTGCGCGCTCGGCGCGGCGGCACCGGCTGCCCAGCGAGGCCGCCCGGCGTTTCGAGCGTGGGGTCGATCCGCGGCTGCAGCGTGTCGCCGCTCGCCGCGTCGTCGAGCTCCTGCTCGAGCACGGCGGTGGCACCGTCGACGGGCCGATCACCGACGTCGACCAGACGCCGGCCCCCACGACGATCGCGTTCCCGCTCGACCTCCCCGCCCGGCTCGTGGGTGTCGACTACACGCACGACGAGGTCACGGCCGTGCTCACGCAGATCGGCTGCACCCTCGGGGAGGTCGCCGACGGCAGCATCGACGTCGTCGTCCCGAGCTGGCGTCCCGACCTCCTGGTACCGGTCGATCTCGTCGAGGAGGTCGCGCGCCTGCGCGGCTACGACGCGATCGGCTCCGAGCTGCCCACGGCGCCGGCCGGCCGAGGTCTGACGCGAGGGCAGAAGGCCCGACGTTCCGTCGCCACCGCGCTGGCCGACGCCGGTCTGGTCGAGACGCTGAGCTACCCGTTCGTCGGGGAGCACCAGCTCGACGAGCTGGGTCTGCCGGCCGACGATCCCCGTCGCGCCGCGGTCCGCCTGGTCAACCCGCTCGCGGACACCCAGCCGTTGCTTCGGACGAACCTCCTGACGACCGTGCTCGACACCGCCCGACGCAACGTCGCCCGCGGCGCGAACGATGTCGCCGTCTTCGAGATCGGGCTGGTCACGCGGGTGGACGGCACGGCGACCGCCGCGCCGCGCCTGCCGGGAGGAGTGCGCCCGTCCGAGGCGGACCTCGCCGCGCTCGATGCCGCCGTGCCACCGCAGCCGCGCCGGGTCGCAGGCGTCCTCGCCGGGCGACGAGAGCCCGCCGGTTGGTGGGGGCCGGGGCGCCGGGCCGATCACAGCGACGCGATCGCCGCGGCTGCGCTCGTGGCGCGTACCGTCGGGGTCGAGGTCGTCGTCGAGCAGTCGCCGGAGCACGCGCCGTGGCACCCGGGGCGGACGGCGCTCCTACGGACGGCCACCGGAGTCGTCGTCGGTCACGCCGGAGAGCTGCACCCCAACGTCGTGCGGGCTCTCGAGCTCCCGGAGCGGGCGGTGGCGTTCGAGGTCGACCTCGACCTCCTGCTGGCCTCGGCCCCGACCGAGCCACGGCAGGCCACGCCGGTGTCCACGTTCCCCCTCGCCAAGGAGGACATCGCCCTCGTGGTCGCAGCCGGGGTCCCGGCGGGTGCGCTGCTGGAGGCCGTCCGGGTCGGAGCATCGTCCTCCCCGGCCGGGGACATCGTCGAGGCGCTCGCCCTGTTCGACGTGTACACGGGCGCGCAGGTCGGCGAGGGGCGCAAGTCCGTCGCGTTCTCGCTCCGGCTGCGTGCCGCCGACCGCACGCTGACGGCGCAGGAGGCCGCGACGGTGCGTGAGGCGGCCGTCGCCGAGGCGCACCGCCGATTCGGCGCCGAGCTGCGGTCCTGAGGCGCGCCGGGGCGGGTGACCGCGCGGCGCCCACCCCACGGACCCGGCTCGTGCCGGGTCGCCGACGGTGCCCTCCTCAGACGAGCAGCAGCACCTTGCCCGTCGTGCGCCGGGCCTCCAGCGCCCGGTGCGCCTCGGCGGCCTCGGCAAGTGCGAACCGCTGCCCGACGCGGACGTCGAGCCGCCCGGCGGCCATCGACGCGAAGAGGTCGCCGCTGCGCGTGAGCAGCTCGTCACGATCGGCGACGTGGTGCCCGAGCGTCGGACGCGTGAGGAACACCGAGCCCGCATCCTGCAGCCGCATCGGGTCGACAGGCGGTACCGGGCCGGAGGACCCACCGAACAGGGCGAGCGTGCCGCGGCGGCGCAGGCTCGCCAGGGAGCCGTCGAACGTCGTGCGTCCCACTCCGTCGAAGACGGTGTGCACACCGTCTTCGGTGTGTTCGCGCACCCAGGCGGGCAGCTGGGTCGGCAGGTCGTCGAGCAGGTCGTAGCGCAGCACCTCGCTCGCGCCGGCCGCGCGGGAGAGCCTCTCCTTCTCGGCCGTCGACACCGTGCTCAGCACATGGGCGCCGCGCAGGACCGCGAGCTGGGTCAGGAGCAGCCCGACACCGCCGGCGCCGGCGTGCACGAGCACGTCCTGGCCGGGCAGGACCGGTGCCGTCGAGTGGCTGAGGTAGTGCGCGGTGAGTCCTTGGAGCATCACGGCGGCGGCGAGCTCGAGAGGGAGGTCCGCGGGTACCGGAACGAGCCGGTCGGCGGCCACGACGGCGCGATCCGTGTAGCTGCCGCTGCTGCCGTCTGCCCAGGCCACCCTGGTCCCCGGCGTCAGGTCGACCCCGTCGCCGACGGCGCGGACGGTGCCAGCGCCCTCCGAGCCGACGACGTGCGGGAACGGCATCGGGTAGCGCCCTGTGCGTCGATAGACGTCGATGAAGTTCACACCAGCGGCCGTGACCTCGACGAGCGCCTCCCCGGGGCCGGGGACGGGGTCAGGGAGCTCGTCGAGGCCGAGGACCTCGGGGCCGCCGGGGGAGTGGGCTCGGATGGCGCGCATACCTGGTCAACGCTGCGCCGCCGCGCTGCGTTCCCGGGCCACATACAAAGGTGTGTATATTCATGCACATGACAGTTCGGGTCGCCGTCTCGGGCGCCAGCGGCTACGCCGGGGGCGAGGTGCTGCGGCTCCTGGCTGCCCATCCGGAGGTCGAGATCGGCGCCGTCACCGCGCACTCGAACGCCGGTGACCTCCTGGGCGTGCACCAGCCGCACCTGCGCAGCCTCGCGGACCGGGTCCTCGAGCTGACCTCGGCCGCGACCCTCGCCGGGCACGACGTCGTCGTCCTCGCGCTCCCGCACGGCGCCTCCGGAGCCATCGCCGCCGAGCTCGGACCCGACGTGCTCGTGCTCGACTGCGGGGCCGACCACCGCCTGAGCGACGCCGCGGCGTGGGAGGCCTTCTACGGCAGCGCCCACGCGGGGACCTGGCCGTACGGACTCCCCGAGCTGCTGCACGCCGACGGTTCCCGGCAACGCGAGGCCCTCGCCGGCACCCGGCGGGTCGCCGTCCCCGGCTGCAACGTCACCGCTGTCACGCTCGGCATCCAGCCGGGCGTCGCGGCCGGTCTCGTCGACGCGGCCGACCTCGTCGCCGTCCTGGCCGTGGGCTACTCCGGCGCGGGCAAGGCTGCCAAGACCCATCTGCTCGCCTCCGAGGGGATCGGCTCTGCCGCGCCGTACGCGGTGGGCGGGACCCATCGGCACATCCCGGAGATCGAGCAGAACCTGACGATCGCCGGCGCTGACCGCGTCCGGCTCTCGTTCACGCCCGTGCTCGTCCCGATGTCGCGGGGGATCCTCGCGACCACCACGGCCCCGCTCGCGGCCGGTGCCGATGCGGCAGCCGTGCGGGCCGCCTGGCAGGCCGCCTACGCCGACGAGCCCTTCGTGCACCTGCTCCCCGAAGGCCAGTGGCCGACGACAGCCGCGACCGTCGGCGCCAACACAGCCCTCGTCCAGGTCGCCGTCGACGAGCGTGCCGGCCGCGTGGTCACCGTCACGGCGCTCGACAACCTGGTCAAGGGCACCGCCGGCGCAGCCGTGCAGTCGATGAACCTCGCTCTCGGGTTCCCCGAGACGACCGGCCTGACGACGGACGGAGTCGCCCCGTGAGCATCACCGCACCTGCCGGGTTCCGCGCGGCCGGCGTGACCGCCGGTCTCAAGGCCTCTGGGCGTCCGGATGTGGCACTCGTCGTCAACGACGGTCCGGACCACGTCGGGGCGGCCGTCTTCACGACGAACCGCGTCGTGGGCGCGCCCGTCACCTGGTCGCGCCAGGTCGTCGCCGACGGCATCGTGCACGCGGTCGTCCTCAACAGCGGCGGGGCGAACGTCTGCACCGGGCCGCCCGGGTTCCTCGACACGCACCGGACGGCCGAGCACGTGGGCCAGGAGCTCGGGGTCTCCGCCGGGGACGTCGTGGTGTGCTCCACCGGCCTGATCGGGGAGCGTCTGCCGCTCGACCGCGTCCTCGCGGGCGTGAGCGCTGCGGCCGGCGTGCTGAGCAGCGAGGGTGGTCCCGACGCCGCGGTGGCGATCATGACCACCGACTCCGTGCCCAAGCAGGTCCACGTGACCCGGGAGGGATGGTCCGTCGGCGGCATGGCCAAGGGCGCGGGCATGCTCGCGCCCGCCATGGCCACCATGCTCAGCGTGCTCACGACCGACGCCGTCGTCGCTCCCCAGGACGCCGCGCCCGCCCTGCGCGCCGCGACCGGCGTGACCTTCGACCGCGTCGACTCCGACGGCTGCATGTCGACGTCCGACACCGTGACCCTGCTCGCCTCCGGGGCCAGCGGTGTCGCCGTCACCCGCGAGGAGCTGACTGCTGCCCTCACCGAGGCCTGCGCGCACCTCGCGCGTGCCCTGGTGGCCGACGCCGAGGGTGCGACGCATGACATCGCCGTGCACGTCGTGGGGGCCGACAGCGAGGCGGCGGCAGTCGCCGTCGCGCGCTCGGTCACCCGCTCCAACCTCGTCAAGGCCGCCGTCTTCGGCAACGACCCGAACTGGGGCCGGGTGCTCGCCCAGGTCGGCACCGTCCCGGTCGAGGTCGCTGCCTTCGAGCCGGACGCGATCGACGTGACCATCAACGGTGTCCAGGTCTGTCGCGCCGGCGGTGTCGGCGAGGACCGCAGCCTCGTCGACCTCGCCTCGGCCCGCGAGGTGCACATCGAGATCGACCTGCACGCGGGTCCGGCCGCGGCAACGGTCTGGACCAACGACCTCACGCACGACTACGTCCACGAGAACAGCGCGTACTCCACATGACGACCACTCCGCAGCCCGGCACCCCGGCCGCACCCCTCGACGACTTCGTCTTCGACACCCGCACCGACCTGCGCCCCGACCAGAAGGCCGAGGTCCTCATCGAGGCCCTTCCGTGGCTGCAGGAGTTCTCCGGCGCACTCTTCGTCGTCAAGTACGGCGGCAACGCGATGATCGACGACGATCTCAAGCGTGCCTTCGCCCAGGACATGGTCTTCCTGCGGCAGGTCGGCCTGCACCCCGTCATCGTGCACGGGGGCGGGCCCCAGATCTCGACGATGCTGGACCGGCTCGGGATCGCCAGCGAGTTCCGCGGCGGGCTGCGCGTCACCACCGCCGAGAGCATGGACGTGGTCCGGATGGTGCTCACGGGCCAGGTCTCGCGGGAGCTCGTCGGGCTCCTCAACACTCACGGGCCCTACGCTGTCGGGCTCTCGGGCGAGGACGGCGGTCTGCTCAAGGCTCGGCGCCGCACCGCGATGGTCCACGGTGAGCCGGTGGACGTCGGACACGTCGGCGACGTCGTCGACGTCGACCCGCGCGCGGTCCGCGACCTGCTCGACGCCGGCCGGATCCCCGTCGTGTCCACCGTCGCACCCGACATCGACGACCCGACGCAGGTGCTGAACGTCAACGCGGACACCGCGGCGGCGGCGCTCGCGGTGGCGCTCGGTGCCCGCAAGCTCATCATCCTCACCGATGTCGAGGGCCTGTACACCGACTGGCCGGACCGTACCTCGCTCGCGCAGCAGATCCGGGTCTCCGCGCTGGCCGCGCTGCTCCCCAGCCTCGAGTCGGGGATGGTGCCGAAGATGGAGGCCTGCCTGCGGGCCGTGCGCGGTGGGGTGCCCCAGGCGCACGTGGTCGACGGCCGTCAGGAGCACTCGGTCCTGGTCGAGGTCTTCACCGCCCAGGGCGTCGGCACGATGGTCCTGCCCGACGACCTCACCGGACCGATCCCCATCGTGCGGCGCAGCGGTCAGGGGCCGTCATGAGCGAGCTCCTGCCCGCGCCCGACGGTGGATCGGGCCTCCAGTGGACCGTGCGCTACGGCGACGCGGTGATGAACACCTTCGGCACCCCGCGCCGGGTCCTGGTGCGGGGGGACGGCGTGCACGTCTGGGACGCCGACGGACGCCGCTACCTCGACCTTCTCGGCGGGATCGCCGTGAACACGCTCGGTCACGGCCATCCCACGCTCACCGCCGCGATCGCTGCGCAGCTCGGCACCCTCGGCCACGTCTCCAACTTCTTCGCCACACCGACGCAGGTCGCGCTCGCCGAGCGGCTCCTGCAGATCAGCCAGGCGCCCGCGGGCTCGCGGGTCTTCTTCACCAACTCCGGGACCGAGGCGAACGAGGCGGCATTCAAGCTGCTCCGGCGCACCGGCCGCCCGCGGATCCTCGCGCTGGAGGGCGCGTTCCACGGCCGGTCGATGGGCGCGCTCGCGCTGACCCACAAGCCCGCCTACCGCGAACCCTTCGAGCCGCTCCCGGGTGGCGTCCAGTTCCTGCCGTTCGGGGACGTCGACGCCCTCGAGGCGGCCATGGGCCCCGACGTCGCGGGGATCGTGCTGGAGGTCGTCCAGGGTGAGGCTGGGGTCCGGCCGCTCCCGGCCGGCTACCTCGCGGCCGCGCGCGGGCTCGCGGACCGCCACGGCGCCCTCCTGGTCATCGACGAGGTGCAGACGGGCATCGGTCGCACGGGGGCCTGGTTCGCCTGGCAGCACCCGGCGCTCGGCGCGGGTGTGCGGCCCGATGTGGTCACGCTCGCCAAGGGCCTGGGCGGTGGCTTCCCGATCGGGGCGCTCGTCGCCTCCGGAACGGCGGCCACCCTGCTGAGCCCCGGCCAGCACGGCACGACCTTCGGCGGCAACCCCGTCGCAGCCGCGGCGGCGCTGGCCACGCTCGGCGTGCTCGAGCGGGACGGGGTCCTTCGCCACGTGCAGGCGCTCGGCGAACGCCTGGCCGCGGTGCTCGTCGACGCACCGCTCGTGACCGAGGTGCGCGGCTCCGGCCTGCTCCTCGCGATCGAGCTCGCCGGTCCGTTCGCCGTGCAGGTCGCCGACCTGGCACTCGAGGCTGGGTTCATCGTCAACCCCGTGACCCCGACGGCGCTGCGCCTGGCCCCTCCGCTCGTGCTCACCTGGGACGAGGTCGCACCGTTCGTCGAGTTCATGCTCGCCCTCCCTGCCGACCTCGCCACCCCCACCGAGGAGACCCCATGACCCGCCACCTGCTCCGGGACGACGACCTGAGCCCCGACGAGCAGCGGACCGTCCTCGAGCTCGCGGTGCGCCTCAAGGCCGATCGACTGGCGCTCGCTCCGTTGGCAGGCCCGCGGGCGGTCGCCGTCCTCTTCGACAAGCCCACCTTGCGCACCCAGCTCTCGTTCACCGTCGGCATCGTCGAGCTCGGCGGCTACCCGATGCTCGTCGACGGCAAGCTCGCGCAGATCGGCGTCCGGGAGTCCGTCGCCGACACGGCGCGCGTGATCGGGCGGCAGGTCAGCGCGATCGTCTGGCGGACGTTCGAGCAGTCCCGGCTCGAGGAGATGGCGGCCCACGTCGACGTCCCGGTCGTCAATGCGCTCACCGACGACTTCCACCCCTGCCAGGTGCTCGCGGACCTCCTGACGATCGCCGAGCACACCGAGGGCGGGGTCGCCGCGCTGCCCGGCCGGACCTTGGCCTATCTCGGCGACGGCGCCAACAACATGGCGCACTCCTACCTGCTCGGCGGTGCGACGGCAGGCATGCACGTGCGGATCGGTACGCCTGCCGGGCGCCTGCCCGACGCCGGTGTGCTCGCGGCGGCCCAGGAGATCGCCGCCCGGACCGGGGGATCGGTCGCGGTCCTGCACGACCCCGTCGCGACGGTCGCCGGGTCCGACGCCCTCGCCACCGACACCTGGGTCTCGATGGGCGACGAGCGCTCCGACGCCGAGGCGGAGGCGCTCTTCGGCGCGTTCCGGCTCGACCAGACGCTCCTGGCGCAGGCGCCCGATCATGCTGTCGTCCTGCACTGCCTGCCCGCCTATCGCGGCAAGGAGATCACCGCCGAGGTGATCGACGGTCCGCGCTCCGTCGTGTTCCAGGAGGCGGAGAACCGCCTGCACGCCCAGAAGGCCGTGCTGTCCTGGCTGCTGGAGCAGGCGTGACCAGCACCTCGGCCTCGGTGCCGTCGACGAAGGCGGCGCGGCACGCTCTCATCGCGCGCCTGCTCGGGCGCTCGGCGGTCCGCTCGCAGGCCGATCTCGCCCAGGCACTCGCGACCGAGGGCCTCGTCGTCACGCAGGCCACGCTCTCCCGCGACCTGGTCGAGCTGCGGGCTGTGCGGATCAGGGCGCACGACGGGACCCTGACGTACGCCCTGCCGTCCGAGGGCGGTGACCGCACCCCGCAGGCGGCCGGCACCTCCGAGCAGCTCGCGGCACGCCTCGCCCGGCTGTGCGCGGAGCTCCTGGTGACGGCCGAGCACTCCGGGAACCTGGTCGTCCTGCGGACCCCGCCGGGCGCCGCCCAGTTCCTGGCCTCGGCGATCGACCACTCGGTCCTTCCCTCCGTGCTCGGCACGATCGCCGGGGACGACACGCTCCTGGTGATCGCGCGCGAGGAGGACGGCGGTGAGGCCGTCGCTCGACGATTCCTCGAGCTGGCCGCCGGCGCCGGTCCCGACCGACTGACCTGACACTCACGACCCGAACCATGAACCCCGCACCTCGCACAGACAAGGAACACCTGACATGACCGAACGCGTCGTCCTCGCCTACTCCGGAGGCCTCGACACCTCCGTCGGCATCGGCTGGATCGCCGAGGCCACCGGCGCCGAGGTCATCGCCGTCGCCGTCGACGTCGGCCAGGGAGGTGAGGACCTCGAGGTCATCCGCCGCCGCGCCCTGGACTGCGGCGCGGTCGAGGCGTACGTCGCCGATGCCCGCGACGAGTTTGCCGAGGAGTACTGCATGCCGGCGCTGGCCGCCAACGGCCTGTACCTCGACCGGTACCCGCTCGTCTCGGCGCTGTCCCGCCCGGTGATCGTCAAGCACCTGGTCCGGGCCGCGAAGCAGTTCGGCGCCACGACCGTCGCGCACGGCTGCACGGGCAAGGGCAACGACCAGGTCCGCTTCGAGGTCGGCATCACCTCCCTCGCCCCCGACCTGCAGTGCCTGGCCCCGGTCCGCGACCTCGCACTGACCCGCGACAAGGCGATCGACTACGCGACCGCGCACGCCCTGCCGATCGCCACGACCAAGCACAACCCGTTCTCCATCGACCAGAACGTCTGGGGCCGCGCCGTGGAGACGGGGTACCTCGAGGACATCTGGAACGGCCCGACGAAGGACGTGTACACCTACACCGACGACCCGACCTTCCCGCCCGTCGCCGACGAGGTCGTGATCACGTTCGAGCAGGGCGTCCCCGTCGCGCTCGACGGCGTCCCGGTCACCCCGCTCCAGGCGATCCAGGAGATGAACCGTCGTGCGGGCGCCCAGGGCGTCGGCCGGATCGACATCGTCGAGGACCGTCTCGTCGGCATCAAGTCGCGCGAGATCTACGAGGCGCCCGGCGCCGTCGCGCTCATCACGGCGCACCAGGAGCTCGAGAACGTCACCGTCGAGCGCGAGCAGGCCCGCTTCAAGCGCGGCGTCGAGCAGCGCTGGACGGAGCTCGTCTACGACGGCATGTGGTTCTCCCCGCTCAAGCGCTCGCTCGACACCTTCATCGCCGACACCCAGCGCTACGTCTCCGGCGAGGTGCGCATGGTCCTGCACGGCGGCCGCGCGACCGTCACGGGTCGTCGCAGCGAGTCGAGCCTTTACGACTTCAACCTGGCCACGTACGACACCGGCGACTCCTTCGACCAGTCGGCGGCGCGCGGCTTCATCGAGATCTACGGGCTCACGGCCAAGCTGTCTGCTGCCCGTGACCTGAAGTTCGGCAACGGGGTCGACGTCGGCTCCGGAACCCTTCCCACCCATGACTGAGGGGGCCGGGTCCGTCAGCCTGTGGGGCGGCCGCTTCGCCGGCGGTCCCGCTGACGCCCTGGCGGAGCTGTCGCGTTCGACGCACTTCGACTGGAGGCTGGCCCGTCACGACCTCGCCGGTTCGCGGGCGCACGCCCGGGTGCTGCACCACGCAGGGCTGCTCTCCGAGGACGACCTCGCCGGCATGCTCGACGCGATCGACCGGCTGGACGCCGAGGTCGCGGCCGGATCCTTCCGGCCGGAGCCGGGGGACGAGGACGTGCACACGGCGCTGGAGCGCGGGCTGATCGAGCGCGCCGGTGCAGAGCTCGGCGGCCGCCTGCGCGCCGGTCGCTCCCGCAACGACCAGATCGCGACCTTGGTGCGCATGTACCTGCGCGACCAGGCCCGGCACCTGTCGGGTCGGTTGCTCGACGTCGTCGACGCGCTGCTCGCGCAGGCCGAGGCGGCGGGAGACACGGCGATGCCGGGCCGCACGCATCTGCAGCACGCCCAGCCGGTCCTGCTGGCCCACCACCTCCTCGCTCACGCGTGGCCGATGATGCGCGACGTCGACCGCTGGGTCGACTGGGACCGGCGCGCGGCGCTCAGCCCCTACGGCTCCGGCGCCCTCGCGGGCTCCTCGCTCGGGCTGGACCCCTCCGCTGTCGCCGACGACCTCGGCTTCGACGGTCCGGTCGAGAACTCGATCGACGGGACGGCCTCGCGTGACGTCGTGGCAGAGTTCGCCTTCGTCGCCGCGATGACCGGGGTCGACCTCTCCCGGCTCGCCGAGGAGGTCATCCTCTGGGCGACGAAGGAGTTCGGCTTCGTCCGGCTCGACGACGCCTACTCGACCGGGTCGAGCATCATGCCCCAGAAGAAGAACCCCGACGTCGCCGAGCTCGCGCGCGGCAAGGCCGGCCGCATGATCGGCGACCTCACGGGCCTGCTGGCGACCCTCAAGGGCCTGCCGCTCGCCTACAACCGCGACCTCCAGGAGGACAAGGAACCGGTGTTCGACCAGGTGGACACGCTCGACGTCCTGCTGCCCGCCTTCGCGGGGATGGTCGCGACGCTGCGCTTCGACACCGCGCGGATGGCGGACCTCGCGCCGCAGGGCTTCGCCCTCGCGACCGACATCGCCGAGTGGCTCGTCCGGGAGGGCGTTCCCTTCCGGGTCGCCCATGAGGTCGCCGGCGGCTGTGTGCGTGAGTGCGAGAGCCGCGGGATCGAGCTCTGGGACCTCTCTGATGCCGATCTCGCCGGGATCTCCCCGCACCTGACCCCCGGGGTACGCAGCGTGCTCTCGGTCAGTGGCTCTCTGGCCTCGCGGTCGGCGACGGGCGGTACCGCGCCCGTCAGGGTGGCAGAGCAGCTGGAGAAGGCGCGCGTCCGGTCCCTCGAGCTGCGGGGCTGGTCGCGGCGATGACCTCGGTGACCGGGCTCGCGGCTCGGGTGCGCTCGAGCGCCCCCCGCCTCGGCCAGGTCCGCCTGGTCTGCATCGACGGGCCTGCCGGCTCCGGCAAGACGACGCTCGCGGCCCGTCTGGCCGACGAGCTCGCGGCGCCGACCATCCACCTCGACGACCTCTACGAAGGCTGGTCGGGACTCGACTCGGTGTGGCCACGGCTGGAGGAGCAGGTCCTGGGGCCGCTGGCGGGAGGCGTCTCCTCGCGGTGGCAGCGCTACGACTGGGATCTCGGTGCCTTCGCCGAGTGGCACGAGCTCCCCGTCCCCGAGTTCCTCGTGCTCGAGGGGAGCGGCTCGGCCCCGCGTGCTCTCGGCACGCGTGCGAGCCTCGTGGTCTTCGTCGAAGCGCCGTGGGAGCTGCGCCTGGCCCGGGGTCTTGAACGCGACGGCGTCGCGCTGACGGACGAGTGGCACCGTTGGCAGGCGCGCGAGTCGCGACACTTCGTCGAGGAGCACACGCGAGCCCGCGCGGACGTCGTCGTCGACGGTACCCAGCCCGTCCTTCCGTGACGCCCGACCCGTCGGTGGCACCGGTGGTCGGCGACGCGTGGTTCGAGCGGCCGGCGGCCGAGGTGGCCCAGGACCTCCTCGGGGCGCACCTGCGCACCGACCGCGCAGGCGGCGCTGTCGTGCTGCGGATCACCGAGGTCGAGGCATACGCGGGTGCCGACGACCCGGCGTCCCACGCCTACCGCGGCCCGTCCGCCCGCCACGCCTCGATGTACCTGCCCGGCGGCCATCTCTACGTGTACCGCCACCTGGGCCTGCACCACTGTGTGAACGTGGTCACCGGCTCGCCCGGGATCCCGGGGGCCGTGCTCCTGAGAGCGGGCGAGATCGTCGAGAACGCCGACCTGGCGCAACAGCGCCGAGCTGCTGCGGGTGTCGTCAGGTCGGCGGTCGACCTCGCACGCGGGCCTGCACGACTGGCCGTCGCCCTCGGACTGGGCGCTGCGGACGACGGACGTCCGCTCGCGGTGCGGTTCGGGGGCCGGCAGGTGCGTGCAGCACCGACCGGGGACCTCGTCCTCACACTGCCGCTCGCCCGGGTCCCCGCGGTCTCCGGCCCCCGCGTGGGGGTCTCGTCCCAGGCCCGCGACCTCGAGCGTTTCGCCTGGCGGTTCTGGCTCCCGGACGAGCAGACGGTCTCCGTCGACCGAGGTGCCTCGCGTGCGCGGCGGTCCGGACAGCGGAAAGAGGTCACCCGGCAGGCCCGGCGCACGGCACACTAGGCCGGACGTCGACGAAGGAGCGAGTGGTGCACATTCTGGACGAGCTGCGCTGGCGAGGGCTGCTTGCGCAGACCACGGACGAGCAGGCCCTGCGCGACGCGCTGTCCTCCGGCCCCCTCACGCTGTACTGCGGTTTCGACCCGACCGCGCCGAGCCTTCACCACGGCAACCTGGTCCAGCTCATCGTCCTGCGGCACCTCCAGCTCGCCGGGCACCGGGTGCTGGCGCTCGTCGGCGGTGCGACGGGCCTGATCGGCGACCCGCGAATGTCGGGGGAGCGCACGCTCAACCCGAAGGAGACCGTCGCCGAGTGGGTCGACCGGCTGCACACCCAGATCTCGCGCTTCCTCGACTTCTAGGGTGAGAACCCCGCCCTCATGGTCAACAACCTCGACTGGACGGCCGAGCTCTCGGCGATCGACTTCCTCCGGGACATCGGAAAGCACTACCGCCTCGGCACGATGCTCGCCAAGGACACCGTCGCGCGCCGGCTGGTGAGCGACGAGGGCCTGAGCTTCACCGAGTTCAGCTACCAGATCCTGCAGGGGATGGACTACCTGGAGCTCAACCGCAGGCACGGTTGCACGCTGCAGACGGGCGGCAACGACCAGTGGGGCAACCTGCTCTCGGGCGTCGAGCTGATCCGCAAGGCCGACCAACGTTCGGTCCACGCCCTGACGACGCCCCTGATCACCAAGTCCGACGGCACCAAGTTCGGCAAGTCCGAGGGCGGGGCCATCTGGCTCGCGCCCGACATGATGACCCCGTACGCGTTCTACCAGTTCTGGGTCAACGCCGACGATGCCGACGTCCTGCACTACCTGCGGGTCTTCACCTTCCTCAGCCCGGAGCAGATCGCTGAGCTCGAACGCGCCGTCGCCGAGCGACCGGCCGCACGCGAGGCGCAACGCGCGCTCGCCGGAGAGGTGACGACCTTGGTCCATGGGGCCGAGGCGACGACCGCGGTGATCGCTGCCAGCGCGGCCCTGTTCGGTCGCGGTGAGCTGGCGGACCTGGACGAGCAGACCCTCGGGGCCGCGGTCAGCGAACTTCCCCGCGCGGTGCTCGGCGCGGCGCGGCCGCTCGTCGTCGACCTGCTCGTGTCCTCCGGCCTGGTGGCCGGGCGTTCTGCGGCGCGGCGCGCCATCGACGAGGGCGGCGTCTCCGTCAACAACCAGCGCGTCACCGACGCCGAGTCCGTACTCGGCGAGGACCAGCTCTTGCACGGGCGTTGGGCGGTCCTGCGTCGAGGCAAGCGGACCCTCGCGGTCGCCGAACGAACCCTCGGGTGAGCGACCTCGTCACCGTCCTTCCTGGTCGAGGGCGCCGCCCCTTGAGGCAGGCCCGCGCAGGGAGCCCGGACCACAGCCGTCGCACGCCGTCATCGGCACTCGCGGCGACATGTCGCAGGCCCAGCGTCATCCCAGGTCAAGGCGCGAAACCGGGGAGCCCGGGCGTGTCGCTCGCGAGCGATTTGACGGGGCTTCGGACCCTGCGTAATGTTGTCCTCCGTTGCCCCGACGGGAGGAACGGACAGGCCTGCGGAGGATCGCGGCCGGCCGGTCTCGTGGGTTGACCACCCCGGTAGGATGATCAGGCGCTTTGGCGTCCGATTGGTGTGCCGGTGGTTCCTCTGGTTCTGTTGGGCCGA
>JBBSAL010000007.1:0-97295 GCA_038252305.1 Actinomycetales bacterium
GGGTTCCCGAATCGAGCTACCGAGATTGTCGCCCAGGCGAAGGAGCCGAAAATGACGAGGCCTGACACAGCAGCTCCGGCGACAGTTGCGGGTCGCGGGCGCGCGAGAGTCACCGAGGACAATCCTGGCGTTCCGTTCAACGGATCAACGTCCTCCCGCCGCCTCCCGAGCGGCTACTTGGCACACCAGTGCTTAGAGCCAAGCTGACGGCTCCTGCGGCGGCAGCACCCACACTAGAGACCTTTCCACTGTTGACAATATTTCGCACGGTCCGCAATGCTTGTGTTCGAGGTGGCTGCGAGACGCAATGCATCGGGCCCGGCCTACTTGCTACAACGGGGGTCTTCCACGTGGTAGCGATCCTCAGGTCTCCTGAGATGGCCGCGCCAGCGGCTCCGCCGACGACAGCGAAGGCGGCATTCACGGCGAACTCCCTCAAATGAAAGGGATTCTCCTTGTCCTCCGCGTGGATGGCCGAAAATATTGCGATCGCGAGTCCCGCTACCATGCAGGCAAAAGGCGTCAGTACGAAGCAACTCAGGGCTAGGGCTCCGGAAGCTAGCGTACGCCAGTTGTCCCCAAACCAGTTGAGCCCGTTCAGGTCGAAGGCGTTCACGGGGTCGAGCACGTAGGTGTAGGCGTTGTCGACGCCGCCTTCGACGGGGTCCACGGAGAGGAAGCGTCCGAGGGCGGCGATGTAAACGCGGGCGCCCATCTCGATGGCGGCGAGGGTGCTCGTGTGTTCGTAGAGCTTTTGGTGTTGGCCGACCCACGCGTTGTCGGCTTGGCCCGGGAGGGTGTCGGGGGTGGTGTCGTCGGCGGTGGTGGTGCCGATCGCGCCGGTGGCCTGGTCCAGGGGTTGGCCGAAGGGGTCGTAGATGATCAGGTTCCCGGTGCGGGCCCCGGTGGGTCCGGTGGTGGTGACCAGGTCCCCGTGGATGTTGGGGTAGGCCCATGAGGCGTTCCCGCTGGTGGGCAGGGTCACCACGATCCCGCCGGCAAGGACCAGGGTGCGGGTGGTCAGTGTCCCGTTCTGGTCCAGGACTAGGTCGGGAGTGTCGCCCGTACCGGTGAACGCGTAGCGCACGGTCGGTTCGCCGGTCGCGGCCCGCGCGACGATCCGGTCCCGAGCGCGGCTCAGATCGTGCACGAGTCCGGCAAGCTGGCCGTTCTTCAGCTCGGCGATGGTCTGCTCGATGATGGCGTGGTCCCGGTGGCAGGCGTCGGCCTCGACGGTGGTCAGGGTGGAGTTGGTGACGCACCCGTGGTGGCGCCAGGTGGTGAAGAGTTCGCCCTACCCGGCCGCGGCGGTGGGATTGAGGCGCGCGACATATTGAGGTCAAGCAGGTCATAGGCGAACTTCGACGGGGCCGAAATGATGCGGCTGACGTGGCGCCTCCTCATTCGGTCAGCATGCCAGCAGCCACCGACGGAGCGACCGCACATCGGCTATGAGCGGATACCGGCAGCGCCCTGTTCGGCGGCTCCCACGGGCCGCGATGACGGCCCTGACGCACCGGCCGCCGCGGCCCGGCGGGACCGTCATCGGCACGGAGCGCAAGAGGAGTAGGCCGATCTGTCAGGGTTTTGGCAACCTGCCGCTCGGCGCGGCCTGCTGGCCATCAGCGACCGGCCGCGATCCGGTCCTCGCGACTGGCGACGTCGTCGGTCAGCGGGCCTTCGTCGGTGACGTGCCGAGGCCAGTAGCCGTATTGGCCGCGCCCGCGGGCTCCGGGGCGCCGATCCCTTCCGGAGGCGGCGCCAGGGACGAGGTCGCGCACCAGTTCGTCGAGCTGCTCGAGGACCTGGCGGCTTTGGGACTTCCTCCCGTCGTTCTGCCTGCACGGGCGCCCTGGTCGCGGAGGTAGGTCGCTCGGTGACCATGGGCTCCCGCTCGCCAGCGACCTCGGGGGCGTCGACCTGCGGCGATGCCTGACGCCGGGATCGGCTTGCGTGGGCGGTGGCCTGACGCACTGTCCACAGGCAGAACACCGAACGCGATTCTCACGCCCGTGACCTGCGGCGACACCCTGCGTCAGGCTCCGGCGCAGGGACCGTGAGGACCGTGACAGGGGTGCGGGTTGCCGGCGGGCACGCATCGTGCGCCCTGCTGCCGCACACCCGTGGGTGAGGGGGCCGAGGCCCGGGGGCCGGGGTGCGCGCCGGTCGTGCTCCCTGTGGTGCGAGGAGGGGTGGGACGTGGTGAGCCAAGAGCAGCGCGGGGCGGTTCAACGAGACCTGGGCCACCTTCCACCCCCTGGACCACGCCCCCGTCCCCCGCCAGGACGGCCGAACGCCCAGTCCCCGCGCTACATCGCACAGCTCGGAGACGCCTGCCTCATGGTCCGGCCCCGCCCGACCCCGACCTTCACCCACACGCCGCCCGTCCCAAGCCCGGGCTACGGCAGAGACGCGATCGGCCGATGACCACCACCCGGCCGCGAGGCCCGCCCCTCAACGACGACACCCAGACCCGCCCGCCCGCACCCTGGAGAACCACCATGGCCATCACCACCACCGACCCCCGCCCACCGTTCCTGACCGTCGCCCAAGCCGCCGACGAGCTCGCCGTCACCGAACGCTTCATCCGCAAACTCATCGCGGAGGGTCGCCTACCGGCGTTCAGGGTCGGGTCCCGCGTCGTCCGCATCCGCCGCACCGACCTCGACGGTCTGCTCCGCCCCGCCCGCGTCGTGCCGCGGCTCGGGCGGCGGTGAGCACGGCAGGGCCGAGAGGCCGCGCTCCCTCGCCCTTCGGCCAGGCACTACGGATTCGGAACGGGACGTGATCCTCGCACCCGCACCTCGGGCCGAGTTTGGTATCTATTCAGATACGAAGCGAGGTGAGCCCGTGACTGCGGCAGAACTGCTGAGAGACGCCCGGCGACGAGCCGGGTTGTCCCAGCACGCCTTGGCACAGCGAGCGGGCACGTCCCGCGAGCGGGTCTCCGCGTACGAGCACGGCCACACCTCCCCCACCGTGGCAACCGCCGAGCGCCTCCTTGCCGTGACCGGGCACCACCTCGTCGCCGAGCCGCGCATCGAGTTCGTCCGCCGCGACACCGGCAGGGGACGCACCGTCGCGGTCCCGATCCAGCTACCACGTCTGCCCGCGGATCACGCCCTCGCGACCGTGGCCCTCCCCGTTCACCTCAACTGGACCCAGCCGGGCCGGACCTTCCACCTCGCCAACCGCTCCGAACGCGCCCGTGTGTACGAGGCGGTGCTGACCGAGGGCGGACCAGAGGACGTCCTGCAGTACGTCGACGGCGTCCTGCTCGTCGATCTGTGGGACGAGATGGTCCTTCCCCACGGCGTCCGGCAGGCGTGGGAGCCACTGATCGAGGCCGCACGCGAGCCGGCGGCGTCATGACCGGGAACCGCGGCGACGCACCGACGGGCTTTCAGATCGACGTGGCCCAGCTCTTCTTCTCCCTGCCTGCAGCGGACTCGTTCCTGCTCGCCGGCGGTGCCGCGCTCCTGGCCCAGGGGCTGACCAGTCGCCCGACCCAGGACCTCGACCTGTTCACCCGACAGGCCGGCGACGTCGCCAAGGCCCGCGACGCCTTCGAGCAGGCGGCCACGGCACGCGGATGGCGCGTCGAGAGAATCCGCCAGGACGGCGACTTCTGCCGCCTGCTGGTCCACGGGCTCGAGGACCTGCTGGTCGACCTTGCCCTGGAAACCCCGCCGATCCTCGCGGCGACGGTGACCATCCTCGGACCGACCTTCGCTCCGTAGGAGCTGGCTGCTCGCAAGGTGCTCGCGCTCTTCGACCGCGCGGCCGCCCGCGACTTCGCCGACGTCTTCGAGCTCTCCGAACGCTACGACCCACCGACCCTCTACCGCCTCGCACATGACCAGGACGCTGGCGTCGAGCCCGGCGTGCTCGCCGAGACGATCGGCTACCTCGGCCGGTACACCGACGCGGACATCCCGATGGACGGCGCGCAGGTGAGCGACCTCCGGGGCTTCTTCGCCGAATGGGCCACGACCCTCCGCGGGGAGGCCCAGGACGGCACGGCATGAAGCCCGCCGGACGCGCCGCGCCCCGGTCGAGCAAGAGCGCGACGCGCGTGGCCTGCACCTGTGTGAGCCCTACGCTCGACTGGCTACACCCGTTCCGAAACCCATGTAGTCAGCCGCTTATGGCATGCCATAACGTGCCACAGCGGTGATCATCCGGGTGCATTTCCGTTCACTTCGGTGTAGCCTCGCAAGCGTCTGACCTGCACAAACGCGCTGCGACCAGGGCCGGAGCAACCTTTCCGGGTCTCTTCCAAACTGGCTACGGGAGCTCGATTCTCCTCACCCGCTCCAGCTTTTCCGCAGGCCAGGACCTTACGGCGACCAGCACAGATCGCGTGGGGAACCTCGTCTCACGCCGTCGCACGATCGGCACCTTCGCACCACGTCCGAGACCGAGACCGACCAGGCGTTCGCGCACGGGGCCTCCCCCGATGGACCGCAGGGTCGGCACGGCCCACGACTCGGCGAGCAGCCGCTGAGCGAGGGGTTCCGCGGCCGGAGCGCGAGGTGAGCCGGCATCGCCTCGGACGTCGCGGGAACGCCGCACGATGGGCCGAACGGGTGAACCCCGGCCCCGCGGCGGCGTCCCGCTCACCACGTCGCCTGGTCGTGTCGATGCTGCACTCGACGAACGAAAGGGCAAACCCGTCGCGAGGCGGGGACGCAAAGCCACGGGACCCCTGCGGTCAGCCGGGTTGCCGAACCGATGGAAGGGTCGTGGTCAGTGTGGCCGAGCGCCGCACGCCCGGCGTGCTGGACCACCGACGAGACTCCCGAGGGGGAAGCACCGCGCTGGACCTCGGGCGGGCAGGCCGGGTCGTCAGGTCGGCACTGGGGGAACCACCGGGAATCGTCGAGCGCACGCGATGGCTGTTCGCGATGTTGGCGGTCACCGTCCTCGAGCTGGTCGTTCTGCCGGCCGTCGTCCTCGGCGGGAGCGACGAGTGGGCCGGTGCCGTCGGCGCCACCGCAGTCCTGTGGACGTCCTGGGTGTTCGGGTACCGCCGCCGTCGTTCGCCGATGCTGATGGATCTGGTGGACGCAGTGGCCCTGGCGGGGCTTGCCGTCTTCGCACCGACGAACGGAGCGGTGACCTGGGTGATCTTCGCAGCCGTCCTGTTCCGATCGCAGTACGGCTCGGCGCAGCGCAGCTTCGCGCGGGCGGCGCTGTTCACCGGCGCCCTGAGTGCCATCGTGGTGCTGTGGCCGATGGTGCCCGGGCACGGCGGGACGAGCGCCGTCAGCTCGTTGCTGACGTCGGTCCCGGTGATCCTGCTGGCAGCCATGATCGGGAGCCACCTCGCCGGGTCGGTGCGGGCCCGTGAGCACCTCGCGCTGCTCGAGGGAGTGCTGGGCACGATGGGCGCGCGGCTGCTGGGAACGACGGACGCCGACGCGATCCGCGAGATCGCGTGGGTCGCGCTCGACCGGATCTCCGAGGTCACGCCCGGTCTGGTCGTGATCAAGATCACTGCGGGTGCCGACGGCCTCTCGGTGGAGCACGCGACCAGCGGCGTCGTGGTGCCGGCGGTGCTGCCGGCCGACCTCGAGTCCGCGCTCGAGCGTGGCGACAGCGCGTGCGACCGGTCGCCGGAGGCCCACGCTGCCCTGGACGCTGCTGCCGGCGGCCCGCACGCGTGGGTCTGTCTGCCGCTGGCGGAGGCGAACCAAACGGTCGGGCGCACGTGGTTCCTCGTGGGGGCACCGAACCGGGTGCCACCCGCGGCGCTGACGGCGGTACGGAACCTGGCGAACCAGGTGACGTTGGCGATGCGCAACAGTGCGGTGCACCGGGACCTCACGGTCTTGGCGGAGGTGGACGGAGCGACGGGCCTGGCGAACCGGGCGGCGTTCGACGCTGCGGTGGCGCGCGACCAGCAAGGGGTGGCCCTGCGGGAGACCTCGGTGCTGTTCGTGGACCTGGACGACTTCAAGGACGTCAACGACGTGCACGGGCACCGCGCAGGCGACGACCTGCTGCGGGTGGTGGCGGACCGACTGCATGAGGCGACCCGCCCTGGTGACCTGTGTGCGCGCATCGGCGGTGACGAGTTCGCGGTGCTGCTCGGCCGGACGAGCGCGGCTGCGGCTTCAGCGGTCGCGCAACGCGTCGTCGAGGCAGTCTCGACGCCCGTGACGTTGCCCGATGCGACGGTGAACGTCAGCGCCTCGGTGGGCGTGGCAACCGTCGTCGGGGGGGACGACCCGGAGACGCTGGTGCACCGGGCGGACCTGGCGATGTATGCGGCCAAGGCCCAGGGCAAGGGCCGGGTCCAGGTGTTCGAGTCCGATCTGCTGGACAGGGACCCGTCCTGGGTGGTGTTCGAGCGTGATCTCGCGGCCGCAGCGGGCAACGGTCAGCTCGTCGTGCACTATCAGCCGGTGGTGTCGACGAGCGACGGGCGCTGCACGGCGGTGGAGGCGCTGGTGCGTTGGCAGCACCCTCGACGAGGGCTTCTCCAACCCGGCACGTTCATCGAGGTCGCCGAGCGGACCGGTGCGATCGGTTCGATCGGCGTGGCGGTGCTGCGCCAAGACGTGACAGACACGGCGACCTGGCAGCACGACCATCCCCGCACGGTGCTGCCCGTGCACGTGAACGTCTCGGCGCTCCAGCTCGACGACGACACCTTCGCCCTTGCGGTCGCGGACTGCCTGCGCGACGCCGGCCTGCCGGCCGACCGGCTCGTGCTGGAGCTCACCGAGAGTCGGTTGATCAGCTCACCGCAGGCGATCGTGCGCCTGCACGCCATGGCGGCCAGCGGGGTCCAGATCGCGATCGACGACTTCGGCACCGGGTACGCGTCCCTGACGACGCTGCGGACCCTGCCCGCTCAGGTCGTGAAGATCGACAAGTCGTTCGTCGCCGGGTGCACGACCAACATCGAGGACCGCGCCGTGATCGAGGGAGTCGTGGCCATGGCCGATCGCATCGGGCTGCGCGTCATCGCCGAGGGTGTGGAACGCCCGGAGCAGCGCGCGCTTCTCCTGTCGATGGGTGTTCGCGAGGCCCAGGGCTTCCTCTACCTGAGCCCGCAGCCGGTCGCCGGACTCCTCAGCTGGTTGGCTGAGCGCCCACCGGTGGCCGACGCGCGGGTCGACCGCATCCTGATCCCGTTCACGCCGCGCCACTCCGCGTGAGCATCGACCGTACGTGAGCACGGGGTTGGCCGGCCCCACGGCCCCGCGGTGAACCTGGGTCAGACCCGCGAGGAGACCTCGGACCGCCACCGCCACGCGATCGCGACGACGGCGACGGTCGCCGCGACCTCGACGGCCGAGAAGAAGAAGTAGTGGGGTGTCACCTCGCTGCCGAAGCCGAGCGAGCCCAGCTGGACGAGCGTCATCAGGGCCCCGGCGACGATGCCGGCGGGACGGGCCACCCGGCGCGGCGCGAGACGTGAGACGAGCACCATCGCGATCGGGATCTCCATGAGCACGCCGGCGCCCAGCAGGAAGCCCGTCGTGATCTCCAGGCCACCGGCCGTTCCGTCGAGGAAGCCCTGCAGCTCCGGGGCGTGCATGAGCCCGAGGACGTCGCAGTACAGGTAGTTGAGGACCGCGAACACCCAGAGGGTCGGCAGCACGGCACGCGGGTCGCGGCGAGTGCTCGTCTCGGGCTGGGTCTCGGTCGCCGTCATCGTCATGGTCTCTCCCGGTCGGGTCGTCGTGCCGTGGTTTCTTACACTGTAAGGTAACCATACGACGTAAGATCGCACAAGAGTCGAGAAGGAGTGACGAGGTGACACCCACCACCGCGAGGCAGCCGCTGAGCCGCGAGCGCATCCTGGTCGCGGCCGTCTCCCTCGCGGACACCGAGGGCATCGGCGCGGTCACGATGCGGCGGGTCGCTGAGGCGCTGAGCTGCGAGGCGATGTCGCTGTACCACTACGTCGAGAGCAAGGGCGCCCTGGTGGCCGGTCTCGCCGAGCAGGTCATCGGCGAGGTCGCCGAGGCCACGGCCGAGGACCCTCCCGGTGTGACGGACTGGCGTGAGCTCGTCCTGGGCCGTTGCCTCATCGCCCGTGCCGTGATGCTGCGTCACCCCTGGGCGCCGCAGGCGATCATGTCGCTCCCGGCGGCACCGGCGATCACCAACGCGATCTACGAGCAGCTTGTGGGAACGCTCGTCGAGGCCGATCTCTCGTACGAGCTCGCGCACCGGGCGATCCATGCGCTGGGCAGCATGGTCTTCGGATTCACCCAAGAGCTCTTCGAGCCAGCCGACGGCAGCGCATCGACGATGACCGTCGAGCAGATGCGGGCCGCGACGGAGGCGACGCCGCACCTGGCCGTGCTGGCCACGCCGGACATCCACGCCACCCAGGGCGCCCTCAGCACCTGCGACACGCAGGCCGAGTTCGAGTTCACGCTCGCTCTGCTCCTGGACGGGTTGGACCGGGCCCGAGGGTGACGACCGCCGGTCCGCGGCGCGGGGACGGCCCCGACGAGCGCGATCCCGGCCCCTCCGTGCGGAGGGACCGGGATCGTCACGGTTGCCGGACGCGCGGGGGCTAGTCCGCGTTGACCGCCTGGAGGAGCCCGTAGAGCTCGTCGACCGTGGCCGCGTCCACCATCTTCTGCGCCTCGTCGGGGTCGGAGAAGATGATCGCGATCTTGGACAGGATGCTCAGGTGCTCGTCGTTCACGCCGGCGATGCCGACCACGATGCGCACCTCGCCCCGGCCCCAGTCGATCGGCCTCTCGTACCGGACGAGCGAGACAGCGGAGTGCAGGATCGACTCCTTCGCCTCGTTCGTCCCGTGCGGGATCGCCAGGGAGCTGCCCATGTAGGTCGAGACCGTCTCCTCGCGCTGGAGCATCGCCTCGACGTACGCGGGAGTGACGGCACCCGAGGCGACCAGCAGCGCGCCGGCCTCACGGATCGCCTCGTCCTTCGTGCGGGCTGCACCCGACGCGACGATGAGATCCTGGGTGAGGATCTCCCTCACGACGCGCCCCCACCCTGCTCGTGGCTCGCCTTGGCCTCGATGACGACGTCGTCGTAGACGGGGCTGTTCATGAAGTTGTCCACCGACACGTGGCGGGAGCCAGGGGCCCGGTGCATCGCCCGCGGGGTGAGCTCGCGCTGGCTGATCACCAGGTCGGCGCCCTCCTCGAGGTTCGCGACCGCCTTGTTGACGACCGTCACGCCGGTGACACCTGCCTTCTTGAGCTTGTCACGAAGGACGCTCGCACCCATCACGCTCGAACCCATCCCGGCGTCGCAGGCGAAGATGATCAGCTCCATCGGACGTGTGGCGACGGCCGTGGTCGCGCCCGCAGCGGCGGTCCCGCCGAGCGAGGACAGGACGCTGCTGCTCTTGCCCTTGTTCGCCTCGGTCTGGGCGATCGCGGCCGTGAGGTCGCCGGCGTTCTCGGACTCGAGGTCACGCTTGCGGGAGGCCCGCAGGATGACCGCGGAGATGAGGAAGGTCACGGCTGCGGAGAGCACCACCGAGAGGATCACGCCGATGTAGCTGCCCTTGGGCGTCTGGGCGAGCACCGCGATGATGCTGCCCGGTGCGGCAGGTGCCCGCAGACCGCTGTTGAAGATCGCGTTGGTCGCGACGCCGGTGGCCCCACCGGCGATCATGCCGACGATCAGGACCGGCTTCATCAGCACGAACGGGAAGTAGACCTCGTGGATGCCGCCGAGGAACTGGATGATGATCGCACCGGGCGCGGAGGCACGGGCGGTCCCGATCCCGAACAGCATGAACGCCAGCAGCAGGCCGAAGCCGGGGCCGGGGTTCGCCTCGACGAGGAACAACAGCGAGTGGCCCGTGTCGAGAGCCTGCTGGACACCGAGCGGGACGAGCGTGCCGTTGCCGATCGCGTTGTTGAGGAACAGCACCTTCGCCGGCTCGACGATGATGCTCATCAGCGGGAGCAGGTTGGCGTCGGCGAGCGACTGGACGCCCGAGCCGAGCCAGGAGCTGACGTTCGTCACGAACGGGGCGACGCCGAAGAACGCGAGGATCGCGAGCCCCATGCCGAGGATCCCGGCGGAGTACATGTTGACGAGCATCTCGAAGCCGGGCTTGACCTTCCCGTCCCAGATGCTGTCGATCTTCTTCATCAGCCATCCGGCGAGCGGGCCGACGATCATGGCGCCGAGGAACATCGGGATGGTGCTGCCGACGATGACACCCATCGTGGCGATCGAGGCGACCACGCCACCGCGCTCGCCGTAGACCATCCGGCCGCCCTGGTTGGCGATGAGCAGCGGCAGCAGGTAGACGATCATCGGACCGACGAGCCCGAGGTACTGGTGGAACGTCGTGCCGTCCGCAGCCGTGGCGAGGGCCGTGGCGGCCCCCTGCCAGCTGCCGGCAGCATCGGCGTTGCCGAAGCCACCGAGGACACCGTTCGGCAGCCAGCCCTTCGCGATGAACAGAGAGGTGATCAGGCCCCAGGCGATGAACGCCGGGAGGTTCGGCATGATCATGCCGGTCAGGAACGCGCCGAAACGCTGGACGTGGAGCTGGGCACTCTTGCGACTGGAAAGACTCGGGGGCGGTGCTGCGACCGTACTCATCGTCTACTCGCTCTCTCGGTGACGGTTCGGCTCTGAGCCGTCGAGGGGTAATGGCGGGACGTGCGGGTACGTGTGATGCGCAGTTCCAGCCACACGTAAGGTCTCCCGTCACGCACATCGGTGTGCTGTGGTCGAGCCGATGACGAGAGACTAGAGCAGGTCGTGCACATCTGTCCAGCACATCCGTTCACCACTTTGGCGGACGAGCTGCGCGCCAGGAGCCGCGCCCCTCAGCTCACCGGCAGGTCCCGGTGCCAGGACTGCGTGACGTAAGAGGTGACGAAGCCGGTCGAGGTGTAGAGGTCGACGGCGCCGGTCGGCGAGTCGGCATCGACCTCGAGGCCCACGCGCGACCGGCCGCGCACGGCGGCGTCGGCGATCACCGCCCGCAGCAACGAGCGTGCGGCCCCACGGCCCCGGGCCGAGCGCAGGACGCCGAGGTAGGCCACGTAGCTGCCGTCGGGGCTCTGACCCGAGCCGTGCGAGACGGTTCCGACCAGTGCACCGGCCGGCCTGCGCCCGCCTCCCTCGCCGTCCGCCAGCTCGGCGACCCACCAGTGGTCCCACCGGTGACCCGGGTCCTCGCGCAGCCGGGAGACGAACTCGTCGAAGGTCTCCGCGTGGTAGTTGAAGTGGTCGGCGAACGCCTCCTCGAGGACGTCGTGCACCGTGACCAGGTCCGCCTCGTCCGGCATGCCGTCGCCCGCCCGGCCGACCCGTCGCACGACGAGGTCCGGGTGCACGGCCGCCTGCGCCTGCGCCTCACCGTCGGCAGCGGTGACCGGGCGGCTCATCTGGAACCAGGTCCGCGTCCGCTCGAAGCCGGCAGCCGCGAGCCACCGCTGCTGGCGCGGGTCGTCGGCGAACGCCCCGCTGTCGAGCTGGGTCCCGTCGAGCCCTCGCTCACGCGCGAGGTCGGCGGCACCCGCCGCCGCCCAGTCGAAGAGCTCCGCGGCCAGACGGTCGGCCAGGTCGGAGCCGAGATCGGGGTCGAGCACGACCGAGACGAGCACGCGTCCGGCCGCGCGGTCGTGCACCGTGCCCCAGGCGCGCACCCGGCCCTCGTCGTCGCGCACGAGCACATGGCGCCGGGCCTCCGCTCCCCGCCCGACGACCTCGACCTCGACCTCGCTCAGCGACGCGGACGACCGCCCGCGGGCGACGGCCTCGTGCCTGGTCAGGAGCGCGTGCAGCGCGTCGACGTCGGCCGCGGCGGGGGCCTCGCTGCGCCAGCCCTCAGGGAGCTGGGCGAGGGTCGAGGACCCTCCGGCGGACGTGGGGACGGCACGGGGCTCAACAGGAGAGGTCACCCCACGATCCTGCCGCACCAGACGTCGGGTCAGGGGACGAGGGCCATCACGGTGACCCCGAGCGCCGCCGCGGCGAGGCAGGCGACCGTCGTCCCGAGCGCGTTCAGGAGGGCACGGCGCAGCTGCCCCGACTGGACGAGGCGCACCGTCTCGACCATCGCGGTGCTGAACGTCGTGTAGCCGCCGCAGAAGCCGGTGATCGCAGGCACGGACCAGTCCGACCCGAGGCCGTGCGAGGTCACGGCACCGAACAGCAGACCGATGAACAGGGAACCGGTGACGTTGACCAGGAACGTCGCCACCGGGAAGGTGCGGGACCACCTCACCCGGACGGCACCGTCGACCACGAACCGCGTCGCCGCCCCGGCACCGCCGAGGAGGGCGACGAGGAGCAGGGTCGTCATCGTGCGCTCCCACCGGTGCCGCCCACGGCACCCGGCGCGTCGCCGACGGCCCCGGAGTAGCGCCAGGCGTGATGACGGGCCGCGACGACCACACCGCCGAGGCACGCCACGAAGCCGAGCACCAGGGTGACGGTCGCGTAGCCGAGCGCGGTCGCGCCCGCGCCGGACGCGAGGAGCCGTTCGAGCTCGAGGGCGAGACTGGAGAACGTCGTGAAACCGCCGAGCACACCGGTGCCGAGACCCAGCCGCAGCACCCTGCTCCCGGAGGTCTCCGGCCCGCGCCGCACGAGCGCCTCGAGCAGCGCCCCGAGCAGGAAGGCGCCGAGGAGGTTCGCGAGCAGGGTGCCGAGCGGCCACCCGTCCACGGGATGGACGGCCCGACCGAGCTCGTAGCGACCGGTGGCGCCGACCGCGCCACCGAGGGCGACGACGACGATGAGGCCAGGCCGCAGGTGCGGGTGCGCTGTCATCCGGCCGCCGTGGCGAGCGCGGAGCCGGCCACGGCAAGCCGACCGGGGCTCGGGCGGGCGCACCGGGAAGCCGGGACTGAGAGCGTCATGGGGTCCTTTCGACGCCCCGACGATACCGCCGAGCGCCGCACGCGCCGGGACGTGCGACAGCCTCCGGGACGAGACGTGATTGCCCGTCACCGATCGAGCGGCTAGCGTCATCGCCACAGCACCGACACCGCGAGAGGAGAGCACGATGGCCGACGCCCCGACGTCACGCTCGCTCTCCACCCGCCTGCGGCCCCTCGCCGCCTGCTGTCGCTGTCTGTAGAGCGCTGGCCCTGACCTCGGACGGTCACGCCTGCCCGTGCCCCGCACCCGCAGACGCCCAGCGCTCGCCTCGCGCCCGACGGTCCGCACCCGCACGCCTGAGGCGTGACGGAATGGACTGCGGGCTCCCGTCGTTCCCCTGCTGCGGACATCGCAGCACCCCGCAGGGCCACCCGGCCCCCCACAGACGAGGACAGGCACCATGGCACGCATCTACGACGACGTCACTGCACTGGTCGGCAACACCCCGCTGGTCCGACTGAACCGGGTCACCGGCTCCGGTGGCGCCGAGGTCGTCGCGAAGCTCGAGTTCTACAACCCCGCCAGCACCGTGAAGGACCGGATCGGCGTCGCGATCGTCGACGCCGCCGAGCGGTCCGGGCGGCTGCCCGCCGGGGGGACGATCGTCGAGGCCACCAGCGGGAACACGGGCATCGCCCTGGCGATGGTCGGCGCCGCCCGCGGCTACGACGTCGTGCTGACGATGCCCGAGTCGATGTCCAAGGAGCGCCGGGCGCTGCTGCGCGCCTTCGGCGCCGAGCTGGTGCTCACGCCGGCGGCTGGCGGCATGCAGGGCGCCGTCGACGCGGCGGAGAAGATCGCCGAGGAGCGACCGGGGGCCGTCCTGGCCCGCCAGTTCGCCAACGAGGCCAACCCCGCCATCCACCGCGCCACCACGGCCGAGGAGATCTGGGCCGACACCGACGGGCGGGTCGACATCCTCGTGGCAGGCATCGGCACCGGCGGGACGATCACCGGAGTCGGCCAGGCGCTCAAGGAGAAGAAGCCGAGCGTGCAGGTCGTCGGCGTCGAGCCCGCGGAGTCCCCGATCCTCAACGGTGGGGCACCCGGGCCGCACAAGATCCAGGGCATCGGTGCGAACTTCGTGCCCGAGGTCCTCGACACGAGCGTCTACGACGAGATCATCGACGTGAACGCCGAGACCGCGGCGGAGGTCGCGCGCCGCACGGCCCGTGAGGAGGGGCTGCTCGTCGGCTTCTCCTCCGGTGCGGCGATCCAGGCCGCCACCGAGCTCGCGCACCGGCCGGAGAACGCAGGGAAGCTGATCGTCGTCATCGTCCCGTCCTTCGGCGAGCGCTACCTGTCCTCAGTGCTCTACGCCGACCTGATGGACTGAGATGAAGCGAGCATGGCGCTTTCTCGCGGTGCTCCGCGAGGACCTGCAGGCTGCGCGCGACGGCGATCCCGCCGCGCGCAGCCTCGCCGAGGTCGCCCTGGCCTACCCCGGCGTGCACGCCGTCTGGGCCTACCGCGTGGCACACCGGATGTGGCGAGAGCCCTCGCTGCGGCTGGCCGCGCGGCTGCTCTCCCAGGCCACCCGGGCCGCGACCGGGATCGAGATCCATCCCGGCGCGCAGCTCGGGCGACGGCTGTTCATCGACCACGGCATGGGCGTGGTGATCGGTGAGACGGCCGTCGTCGGCGACGACGTCGTGCTGTTCCACGGGGCGACGCTCGGTGGGCGCTCGATGCGCCCGGGCAAGCGGCACCCGACGATCGGTGATCGCGTCGTCGTCGGCTCGGGCGCGAAGATCCTCGGTGCCGTGTGGGTCGGCGACGGGGCGCAGATCGGTGCGAACGCCGTCGTCGTGAAGGACGTCCCGGCCGGTGCGGTGGCGGTCGGCGTGCCCGCCGTCGTGCGCGAGGTCGCCCGCGAGGCGGTGCCGACCAACGGCGTGCTCCCCCACACCCAGGGCCCCGCAGCGGCGAACGGTGCGTCGACCGGGCCGTGGACCGACCACGCCGAGGACGCCTCGCTCCTGCTGGACCCGGCGATCTGGATCTGATCGACCGCCGCGGTCAGTGCAGCTCGCGTCGCGACGCCGGGTCCTCCTCGGGCCACCAGAGCGCCGCGCGGAGCACCACGCGGGCGTCCTCGTCCTGGGCGCGGCCGTCGTCGCTGAGCGGGCAGCCCTCCTCGCGGAGCAGGGCGAGGGCACGGGCGCGGTGGTGCGCCGGCGGGCGACCGGCGGCGTTGACCACGCGCCACCACGGCACACCCGACCCGGCCCGCGCGAGGACCGTCCCGACCTGACGCGACCCGCCGACGCCCCAGCGCTCGCGCAGCACCTCGGCGAGGGTCCCGTAGGTCGTCGCACGTCCGACGGGGATCTGCTCGACGAGGTCGAGGACCGCCTCCAGGTAGTCCTCAGCGGTGAGCGGCCCGGCCGGGCGCCCACCACCGGCCTCAGCGTCGGCGGACCAGGACGAGAGCACGGTCGTCGTTCTCCGCAGCGCGGACCCCCGCGACCACGTCCTCGGCTCCACCTCGGCGGGTCGCGACCACGCGCTCGGCCACCCCCATCAGACGATCGATGCCCAGGTCCAGGTCTCGACCGGGGATCTCGACCATCCCGTCGGTGTAGAGCAGCACGGTGTCCCCCGCCTCGAGCACGCCCTCGCGCACGGGGAACGTCCCCCCGGCGACGACGCCGAGCACCGGGCCGCCGGCACCGTCGAGCGTCTCCACGAGACCCGAGGCGGCATGCAGGTGAACGGCCGGCGGGTGCCCGGCGTGCGAGACGCGGAAGCGCCCGGTCGGCAGGTCGACGGCCAGGTGGACGGCCGTGGCGAAACCTTCCGGCCAGTCCTGGGCCAGCAGGTAGGTGTTCGCGGCGGGCAGGAACTCGCCGGGTGGCATCGCCCCGAGCAGACCGCCGAAGGCCCCGGAGAGCAGCAACGACCGCACTCCGGCCTCCTGCCCCTTGCCCGTGACGTCGACCAGGACGACCTCGAGCACGGTGCCGTCGGTGCTGCTGCGCGCGACGAGGAAGTCGCCGGAGAACGCCTCGCCGAAGGCCGACCGGATCACCGAGTCGACCTGCCAGCCGATGGGCAGTGCCGGGATCCGGCCGTGCGCCGCGAGCCGGTCCCGCAGGTCGACGAGCATCAGCTGGGACGGAGCGCCCTGCAGGCCGAGGCGGTCACGGGAGCTGACGAAGGCCACCCCCGCCACCGCGCCGATCCCCTGGATGATCAGCTCGCCCGGGGTGAAGTCGACGATCTCGCGCAGCTGCAGGACCAGCACCTCGATGAAGAGCAGCACCGAGATCGCGACCATCGCGGTGCGGCGCAGCACGAAGACGCCGGTGAGGACGACGAGCAGCATCGTCGCCGGCGGCACCCAGTCGGGCGAGGAGGCCATGCCGCCGGCGACGAGCACCGAGAACAGGGCGAGGAACAGCGCAGGGATGAGCTGTCCCGTCATCCGGGGCGGGCGGAGCAGCAGCCCACGGCCGCCGGAGAGGCCGAGGTAGGTCTGCAGGGTGCGGCGCATGCGGCGGGGTGACCCCGGGCGCGACTGACGCGTGCGCCGGGGCGCGGGCACCAGGCTCAGCTGCTCAGGACTCACGCATCGAGGCTACCGGTGACCACCTCGACTCCGGAGGCCGCAGGCCCGGGAAAACGCTGGCGGCGGGAGCCCGCCGCAAGGCACGATCCCTCCATGACCACGCTGCCCCCGGACTACCGGCTCGTCGACCTCTCCGCCGAGGACGCCCTCGAGATGCTCACCCTCGACGCATGGGCCTTCCCGATGGCGACCGAGCCCTCGACGACGGTCGAGTGGCCGCTGCCGATCGCCTGGGAACGAACGCGCGGGGTTCGAGCAGGCGACGGGGGCCTCGCTGCGAACTACTCCTCGTACCCCTACGGCGACTTCCCTGTCCCCGGTGCGCGCACGGCCGTCGCCGGACTCACCTGGGTCGGGGTGCACCCGGCCCATCGGCGCAGGGGCCTGCTGCGCGCCATGATCGACGACCTCTTCGCCGCGAGCCTCGCCCGCGGTGAGGCGGTCTCCGCGCTGTTCGCGGCCGAGCCGTCGATCTACGGACGCTTCGGCTACGGGCTGGCCGCCCATGACCTGCGGCTGCGGGTCCCGCGCGGAGCGGCGCTCCGGGACGTGCCCGGGTCGCAGGACCTCACCGTCCGCCTCGAGCTGGCCGACCTCGAGAAGCACGGCCCGACCGTCGCGGCGCTGCACGGCGCGGTCGACCGGCCCGGCTGGGTCGAGCGCGACACGCGTCAGCAGGCGGCGTTCTTCCACGACCCCGTGAGCGAGCGGAACGGTGCCGAGGCGCTGCGCATCGCGATCGTCGAGCGCGCGGGAGCACCGACGGGCTATGCCTTCTTCCGGCGTGTCTCGGCATGGGAGCCGGCCGGCCCGCGGGGGACGGTCAAGGTCCGCGAGACCTGCGTGAGCGATGCGGCCTCTGCCCGCCGGTTGTGGGGGGTCCTGCTCGACCTCGACCTCATGGCCAACGTCGAGGTCCACGGGATGGCGGTCGACGACCCCTTGCTCGCGCTCCTCGTCGACCAGCGCGCCACCGAGCCGCGCTGGGGCGACAACCTCTGGGTCCGGGTCCTCGACCTGCCGGCAGCGCTGTCCGCTCGTCGCTACGCCACCGAGGTGGACGTCGTGCTGCAGGTGCGCGACGGACTGCTCCCGGCGAACGAGGGGCGCTGGCACCTCGTCGGCGGGCCCACGGGTGCCTTGGTGACCCGGACCGAGCAGGACGCCGACCTCGACCTCGACGTCCGCGAGCTCGGCGCCGCCTACCTCGGCGGGATCTCGCTCACCGGCCTGGCCGCCGCCGGCCTGGTGACCGAGCACACGCCCGGGGCCGTCCACCGCGCCGCGGTCGCCTTCGGCTGGCC
This sequence comes from Actinomycetales bacterium, assembly GCA_038252305.1. Taxonomy (GTDB): domain Bacteria; phylum Actinomycetota; class Actinomycetes; order Actinomycetales; family Cellulomonadaceae; genus Actinotalea. The sequence continues at coordinate 17,740 of JBBSAL010000007.1, forward strand.
GCAGGCGCCCCTCAGCAGCTGGGTCTGGTGAGCCGCCGGATCAGCGCGAGGCCTCGTAGTCGGCGAGCTGGTGGATCCGTCGCTGGTGGCGTGCGTCTCCGCTGAACGGCTCGGCAAGGAAGGCGTCGATGAAAGAGGTCGACTCCTCGACGGTGTGCTGACGTCCCCCGACGGAGATCACGTTCGCGTCGTTGTGCTGGCGGGCGAGGCGCGCGGTGTCGAGGTTCCAGGCCAGTGCCGCCCGGACGCCGTCGACCTTGTTCGCGGCGATCTGCTCACCGTTCCCCGAGCCGCCGATCACGATGCCCAGGCTCCCCGGGTCCGCCACGACCGCCTCACCGGCCGCGAGGCAGAAGGCGGGGTAGTCGTCCTGGGAGTCGTACTCGTGGGCCCCGTGGTCGACGACGTCGTGCCCGGCGGTGCGCAGGTGGGCGACGAGGTGAGCCTTGAGCTCGAACCCGGCATGATCCGCTGCGATGTGGATGCGCATGACCCCATCCTGCCGCACCAGGACGGGGTGGGGAGCACCCGTCGGCCTCGCCTAGCCTGAGGCCATGACGAGTACCCGCAGCGGAATCGACCACGACGCCATCGACCCGGCCGTCCGGCCCCAGGACGACCTCTACCGCCATGCGAACGGGAGCTGGCTGGCCACGCACGAGATCCCGGCCGACCGTTCGATGGACGGCGGCTTCCGCAAGCTGCACGACGAGGCCGAGGAGCAGGTCCGGGCCATCATCGAGGAGCTCGGCGCCGCCCAGGCCGACGGCTCCGCGCCCGCCGACCCGAACGCTGCACGCGTCGGCGCGCTGTACGCGAGCTTCATGGACACCGCGACGGTCGGGCGGGCGGGGCTGGCGCCGATCGCCGACGAGCTCACCCGGATCGACGCGGCGACCACGCCCCAGGACCGTGTCCGCCTGCTCGGGGCGCTGCAACGGACCGGTGGTGCCGGCGCGGTCGAGCTCTTCGTCGACAACGACGCCAAGGATCCCGAGACCTACGTCGTGCACCTCATGCAGGGCGGTCTCGGTCTGCCCGACGAGGCCTACTACCGCGAGGAGCAGCATGCTGCGATCCGCGAGGCCTACCTGGCTCATGTGGCGCGGATGCTCACCCTCAGCGGTGCGGCGGACGCCGACGCCGACGCCGACGCGCGGAGCGTGCTCGACCTGGAGACCCGGATCGCCGCCCACCACTGGGACGTCGTCAAGGACCGCGACGCCGAGCTCACCTACAACCCGATGTCGCTCGCCGAGCTCGCCGAGGCGGCGCCCGGCCTCGACTGGGCGGGCTGGGTCGAGGCGATGGGCGCACCGGCCGGGGCGTTCGAGCGGGTCGTCGTCCGTGAGCCCGGCGCGCTGCAGGGGCTCGCGACGCTGTGGCAGGAGGCCGATGGCGCGTCATGGGCGGCCTGGCTGCGCTACCACCTGCTGACCGCCCGCGCGCCGTACCTGACCGACGCCGTGGTCGAGGCGAACTTCGACTTCTACGGACGCACGCTCTCGGGCACCCCCGCCCTGCGCGAGCGCTGGAAGCGCGGGGTCGCCGTGGTCCAGGGGGCGCTCGGCGAGGCCGTGGGCCAGGTCTACGTCGACCGTCACTTCCCGGCCTCGCACAAGGCGCGGATGCTCACCCTCGTCCAGCACCTGCTCGAGGCGTACGGCGAGTCGATCCGCACGCTGGAGTGGATGGGCGAGGAGACCAGGGCGAAGGCGCTGGACAAGCTCGCGACCTTCAACCCGAAGATCGGCTACCCCGACCGATGGAAGTCCTACGACGGCCTCGAGCTGGCGGCCGACGACCTCGTCGGCAACGTCCGCCGCTCGCACGCCTACGAGACGGACCGCGAGCTGGGCAAGATCGGCCGCCCGCTCGACCGCGACGAGTGGTTCATGACCCCGCAGACGGTCAACGCCTACTACAACCCCGGGATGAACGAGATCGTCTTCCCCGCTGCGATCCTCCAGCCGCCGTTCTTCGACGCCGAGGCCGACGACGCCGTCAACTACGGGGCGATCGGCGCCGTCATCGGTCACGAGATCGGACACGGCTTCGACGACCAGGGCTCCAAGTACGACGGTGCCGGCCGCCTGGCGGACTGGTGGACCGACGAGGACCGTCGCGAGTTCGAGAAGCGCACCTCCGCCCTCATCGCGCAGTACGACGCCTACGTCCCCGCGCAGCTCACCGGCGGCCAGCACGTCAACGGTGCCCTGACGATCGGCGAGAACATCGGCGACCTCGGCGGGCTGACCATCGCGCTCAAGGCCTACCGGATCGCGCTGGGCGCACCGCTCGACACCGCGCCGGTCCTGGACGGCCTCACGGGGGTGCAGCGGCTGCTCCTCGGCTACGCCTCGTCCTGGCAGGCCAAGGGGCGCGACGAGGAGGTGCTGCGACGCCTCGCGACCGATCCGCACTCGCCGTCGGAGTTCCGCTGCAACGGCGTGGTCCGCAACGTCGAGGAGTTCTACGTCGCCTACGACGTCACACCCGACGACGCCCTGTACCTGCCGCCGGCCGAGCGCGTCAGCATCTGGTGACGAGCCGGGCCCGCCCCGGCTCGGCCCTCAGAAGAAGGTGTATCCCCCGCGGGCGACGGAGAAGCCGGAGCCGGTGGGGTTGTGGCGGCAGGTCGCGCCGTTGGTCGAGGAGTGGCACGTCATCTCGCCGACGGTGCTGGCCTGGCCGTACTCGAGCGTCGGGGTACCGGCGGGCGCCGGTTGCGGGTCGCCCGTCACGCAGCCGAGCTTGGGACTGTCCGTCGCCGTGATCATCAGCACGTTCCCCACGGTGCCCGTGCACCCCGCCGGGATGTCCGGAGGGGTGAAGGTGTACTTCAGGATCGTGCAGGTGGCGGTCGTCTCGGTCATCGCGCACCAGATGTTCCCGCTCGGCAGCACGAAGGTCGCGAGCCTCTCGGCATCGGTCGGCGCGGCGAGGGCCGTGGTGGCCGGTGAGGCCTCGGGCGGCGGGGCGCTCGAGGACGAGGTCGACCCTGACGCCAGCGGCGCCGTCCGCGGACCGGTGCTCAGCAGCGCGAGCAGAGCGAAGAACGTCAGCACCAGGATGACGTCGACGACGACGAAGGTCGTCATCCCCGGGCCGAGCGAGGCGCGCTCAGGGTCACCGAACCGCTGCGCCATCTCCACACTCCTCTCGATCGACCACGGCATCCTAGGCCGAGCGGGGTGAGCGGCGGGCCGCTCACCGTCCTCCAGCGCGCGGCCCCCGATCCGCTCCGCGCCGGCGTCAGCCGAAAACCGGCCCGTCGGTCCGGGTGCGCTTGAGCTCGTAGAAGCCCGGCACGCCCGTCATGAGCACGAGCCCGTCCCAGAGCCGCAGGGCGTCCGCACCCTGCGGGGCGGGGGTCACGACAGGGCCGAAGAACCCGACGCCGTCGATGGCGACGACCGGGGTGCCGACGTCCTGACCGACGAGCGCCATCGCCTCGGCGTGGGACGAACGAAGTGCCGCGTCGTGCTCCTCGCTCGTGGCGGCGTCGGCCAACGCGGCAGGGAGGCCCACCTCGGCGAGCGCATCGACGACGACCGACTCGAGGTCCTTGCCGCGACCGCCCGGGTGGATCATGCGTCCCAGCGCGTCGTACAGGGGCTTGACCACCTCGGACCCGTGCGCGGCCTGAGCCGCGACGACCACCCGGACCGGGCCCCACGCCCGGTCCATCGCGCGGCGGTAGCCCTCCGGCAGATCGCGCCCCTCGTTGAGCACGGCAAGGCTCATGACACGCCAACGCACCGTCAGGCCGCGCTCCCGCTCGACCTCCGTCATCCAGCGGGACGTCATCCAGGCCCACGGGCACACCGGGTCGAACCAGAAGTCGACGACCGGCCGAGCCGGGGTTCGGGGAACGGGCAGGACGGACGAGGACATCGGCACTCCTTGGGACAGAACGGTCGAGCCGCAGCAGGCTCACGGGCAACCCAGCATGCCCCGCCGCGCGGGCTCCGCGCGACGGCACCCGGGCCATGAAATGATGCACCACCGCGGATCGCCGACGAAGGAGTTCTACCGTGCCCGCAGAGAACCTCACCCGTGACGAAGCCCGCGACCGCGCCGCTCTCGTCGCCGTCGAGGCGTACCTGGTCGACCTCGACCTGACGACCGGACCCACCACCTTCCGGTCGACGACGCAGGTGACCTTCACGGCGACCGCCGGAGGCTCGACGTTCATCGACCTGATCGCGCCGACCGTGCACGAGATCGTCCTCAACGGCCGCAGCCTCGACCCTGCGACCGCGTTCGCGGACTCGCGCATCGCCCTGGACGGGCTCGCGGAGCACAACACGCTGAGGGTCGTCGCCGAAGCCGCCTACATGAACACCGGCGAGGGCCTGCACCGCTTCGTCGACCCGGTCGACGGCGAGGTCTACCTGTACTCCCAGTTCGAGGTCGCGGACGCCCGCCGCGTCTACACGGTCTTCGACCAGCCGGACCTCAAGGCGACCTTCACCTTCACGATCACCGCACCGGAGCACTGGACGGTCGTCTCCAACTCCCCGACCCCGCAGCCCGTCGCAGCCGGTCCGGGCACCGCGACCTGGGCCTTCGCGCCGTCCGCGCGGATCTCCAGCTACATCACTGCCGTCATCGCTGGCCCGTACCACCGCGAGACGGGTGAGCTCACCAGCAGCGACGGTCGCGTCATCCCGCTCGCCGTGCTGTGCCGCGCCTCGCTCGGTCAGTACCTGGACGCCGAGGAGATCCTCGACGTCACGCGCCGGGGATTCGCCTTCTTCGAGGAGAGGTTCGCCCGGGCGTACCCCTTCACCAAGTACGACCAGGTCTTCGTCCCGGAGTTCAACGCCGGCGCGATGGAGAACGCCGGCGCGGTGACCTTCCTGGAGAACTACGTCTTCCGGTCCAAGGTGCCCGACGCCACCGTCGAGCGGCGCGCGGTGACGATCCTGCACGAGCTCGCGCACATGTGGTTCGGCGACCTCGTCACCATGCGCTGGTGGGACGACCTGTGGCTCAACGAGTCGTTCGCCGAGTACGTCTCCACGCTCGCCGCGGCCGAGGCCACCCGCTGGACGCAGTCCTGGACCACGTTCTCCTCGATGGAGAAGTCCTGGGCCTACCGCCAGGACCAGCTGCCCTCGACACACCCGATCGTCGCGGACATCGGCGACCTGGAGGACGTCGAGGTCAACTTCGACGGCATCACCTACGCCAAGGGCGCCTCGGTGCTCAAGCAGCTCGCCGCCTGGGTCGGCCAGGACAGGTTCTTCGCCGGGGTGCAGGCGTACTTCGCCAAGCACGCCTGGGGCAACACCGAGCTGCGTGACCTGCTCGTCGAGCTCGAGGCCACCAGCGGCCGCGACCTGACGCAGTGGTCGGCACTGTGGCTCGAGCAGGCGGGCGTCACGCTGCTGCGCCCCGTCGTCGAGCTCGACGCGCACGGCGTGATCACCTACGCCGCGGTGCACCAGGAGGTTCCCGCCGAGCATCCCGTGCAGCGCCCGCACCGCCTGGTGGTCAGCGGCTACGACGTCGTCGACGGCGACACGGGCACCACGCTGGCGCGGACCTCGCGCATCGAGCTCGACGTCGACGGGCCCGTGACGCCGGTGCCGGCACTGGTCGGCACGACGCGGCCCGACCTCATCCTGGTCAACGACGAGGACCTGGCCTACGCGAAGACCCGCCTCGACCCGGACTCGTTCGCCTTCGCGACCAGCCACCTGCGCGACTTCGACGACTCGCTCGCCCGGACGGTCGTCTGGAACGCGGCGTGGGACATGACCCGCGACGGCGAGGTCGCGGCGCGCGACTTCGCCGAGCTCGTCCTGGCCAACGTCGCGCACGAGACCGACTCCTCGGTCATCCAGGTCCTGCTCCGTCAGCTCTCGACGACGCTCGGGCTGTACGTCGCCCCCCGTGACCGCGACGCCATCGGCGCCCGCGCGGCCGACCTCCTGCAGGAGCTCGCCTTCGAGGCGGCGGCCGGGAGCGACCTGCAGCTCCAGCTCGTCAAGGCCTTCGCCGTGCACGCCACCACGCCCGGCCAGCTCGACACGCTCAGCGGGCTGTGGAACGGCTCGGTCACGCTCGACGGGCTGACGATCGACACCGACCTGCGCTGGGAGCTGCTCACCGGCCTCGTCGCCGGTGATCGGGTCGGCGGCTCCGAGATCGACGCCCACCTGGCGATGGACGCGACCGCCACCGGCGAGCGCGCCGCCGCGGCCGCCCGCGCCGCCGTCCCCAGCCTCGAGGCCAAGCAGGCGGCGTTCCGTGCCGCGGTCGAGGACGTCACGCTGGCCAACGCGCTGCAGAACTCGACCATCTCAGGGCTCCTGCGCGTGCACGACCGCGCGCTCCTCGCCCCGCTCGTCGGCCCCTACTTCGACGCGCTCGAGCGGGTCTGGGCGGAACGCACCAACGAGACCGCACAGACGATCGTCGTGGGGCTCTTCCCGATGCAGCTGACCGGGACCGACGTCGACGTGCTCGGCCTCACCGACGCATGGCTCGCCGAGCACCCCGACGCGCCCTCCGCGTTGCGCCGACTGGTCGTGGAGTCGCGCGACGGCGTCCGACGGGCGCTGGCCGCCCAGGAGCGTGACCTGGGCTGAGCGTGGCCTGGCCGGCGCCCCGCGCCGGACGACGCTTGCGGGCGGCAGCCTCAGGGCTGTCGCCCGGCCGCGTTCTCGATCGCGGTGACGAGCGAGCGCAGGCGCGCGCTGCTCGCGAGATCGTCCACCTGGACGAGCCGCTGCGCCGCGTCGGCGAGCGGCACGCGCCAGTTGGGGTACTCCTGGTCGGTGCCCGGCTGGTTCTGCGTGCGACGTTCACCCACGGCGTCGGCGAGCGAGACCCCCACGAGGACCGACGGTGAGGCCATGACCAGACGGTGCATGGCCTCGACGAGCTCACGCTCGGACGGGTCGGACCCGATCAGGCCGCGCGAGGTGAGCAGGTCGAGCATCCGCCGCCGCTCGGCGTGCGCCTCGGCCCGGACCCGCTGCACCGGCTCGGTGAGCAGGCCCAGCTGCTCGCGGAGCTCGACGTGCTCCCCGGCGAGGTACCCAGCGGTGGGCGGGAGGTCGTGGGTGGTCACGGTCGCGAGCGCAAGGCGGCGGTAGTGCTCGGGCGGCATGAACGTCCCGCCCTCGTACTCGAACCACAGGACCGACGTGCCGAGGACCCCGCGCTCGGCGAGGTAGTCGCGGACCCACGGCTCGAAGGTGCCCAGGTCCTCACCGATGACGACGACCCCGGCGCGCTGCGCCTCCAGGCAGAGGATCCCGACGAGGGCCTCGTGGTCGTAGCGGACGTAGGCACCGTCGTGGGCGCCGTTGCCCTCCGGGATCCACCACAGCCGGAAGAGGCCGATCACGTGATCGATCCGGATCGCGCCGGCGTGCTGGAGCACGGTGCGCAGCAGGTCCCGGAAGGGGCGGTACGCGGTCCGGGCGAGCGCGTCGGGGCGCCACGGCGGCTGGGACCAGTCCTGGCCCTGCTGGTTGTACATGTCCGGCGGCGCGCCGACCGAGACCCGCTGGGCGAAGACCTCCGGCATGGCCCAGGCGTCGGCGCCCTCCGGGTGCACCCCGACGGCGAGGTCGTGCATGATGCCGAGCCGCATGCCCCCGTCGACCGCTGCACGCTGCGCGGCCGAGAGCTGCTCGTCCGCGACCCACTGCAGCCAGCAGTAGAACATGATGCGATCGGCGAGCTCCGACCGCAGTCGCGCCACGAGTGCCGAGGACCGGTCGCAGGCCTCGTCGGGCCAGGGCGCACCGCCGAAGTGCTCAGCGAGCGCGCACCAGGCGGCGAAGTCCTCCAAGCCGCGGCCCTGCTCGACGAGGAAGCTCTCGAACTGCGCCTCGCGCACCCCGGAGCGCGGGGCCGCGTAGATCACCTCGAGGGCGACCTTCTTCGCCTCCCACGCCGCGTCGCGGTCGATCGGACCGGGGTCGGCGCTCAGCGGCCGCGCGAGCTCGGCCTGCCACTCGACGAGGGAGCGCTCGGCGACGGGCAGGTAGGCCGTCTCGGGGACGTCCTCGGGCCGGATGTAGAGCGGGTGGACGAATCGGCGGGTCGTCGGCAGGTACGGCGAGGGGGTCAACGGGGCGACCGGCTCGCCGGCGTGCAACGGGTTGACCAGGACGAAGTCCGAGCCCAGCCGCCCGAGCGACCAGGCCATCTCGCCGAGGTCGGCGAGGTCGCCGACCCCCCACGACCGGTCCGAGCGCACCGAGTAGAGCTGGGCCATGAAGCCCCATCCGCGCCGCTCGTCGAGCCCACGCCCGAGCTCCAGTCGGCGCGGGGTGACCACGACCGTGCACCGCGCGACGGTCCCCTCGCTCGCGGCCACCAGGGTGTGCCAGCCGAGCGGGAGGTCGTCGGGCAGGTCGAAGGTCGCGCGGCCCACGAGGCGTCCGTCGACCTCGCGCGGCGGGACGTAGAGATCGCTCTGGACGAGATCGCGACGTGCGCCGCCGTCCTCGAGCTCGAGCCAGACACCGGCCTGTGCCCCGTCCCGCACGTGCACCGGCACCGGGGAAGCCGCGCCCTCGCGAAGCACCAGGACCGGGGGGACCGTCCGACGCCAGACGTCGTCCTCGGCATGTGCGAGGGCGAGCTCGACACGCTCGGGGCTCGACGCGTCGACGCCCTGCGCGGCGAGGACCGAGATCAGCGTGGCCGGCGCGACCCATCGGTGGGTGCCGTCGAATCCCCAGAAGTCGGGGACGATGCCGCACCTGCCCGCGAGCGTCAGCAGGGAGTCGGTGAGGTCACGGGGCCGATCGTCGTCGAACACCTGCTCATCCTGCCAGAGTGGGCGGAGCCGGGACGGTGGCCGGGCGGGTGAGGATCCCCGCGGCGGACCGGGCCGGCGCGCGCGGACCGGCGCCTCCGCCGAGCCCTAAACTCCTGGGATGCCACAGCTCGCCGTCATCGACCCGATTCCCTTGACCGAGCGCCTTCTCGGCGCACCCCTGCAGAGCCTCGTGGCGGTCGTCGTCGGCGTCCTCGTGCTCGCCGTGCTCCGATGGCTGATCAGCCGGACCGTCCGCTCCGTCGTCCAGGGCACCTCGCACGTCCGCAGCCAGGCCAGGCGCTTGCTGCTGCGTGGAGGCGTCGACACCGGGCCGGCCGACCCGCTCGCCGTGGCGCGCAGGGTCCAGCGTGCCGAGACGATGGGTTCGGTCATGCGCTCGGCCGCCGCACTCGTGGTGGGCATCGTCGTGCTGACCGCCATCGCGAACATCAACTCCTGGGACCTGGCCCCGGTGCTGGCCTCGGCAGGGGTCGCGGGCGTCGCACTCGGCTTCGGCGCGCAGACGCTCGTCAAGGACCTGCTCTCCGGGCTCTTCATGCTGATCGAGGACCAGTACGGGGTGGGTGACGTCATCGACGTGGGCGACGTGGCGGGCTCGGTGGAGGAGATCGGCCTGAGGGTCACCCAGATCCGCGACCTGCAGGGGACCCTCTGGCACGTGCGCAACGGTGAGATCATGCGCGTCGGCAACATGACCCAGGGCTGGTCGCGCGCATTCGTGGAGGTGCAGATCGGCCCCGACCAGGACCCGGACGTCGCGCTCGGTCTGCTGCGCGAGGCGGCCGCGGCTCTCGGGACCGATCCGGTGGTCGCCCCGCTCCTGCTCGAGGACCCGGCCGTCACGGCCTTCGAGGACCTGTCCGGCGAGTCGGTCAAGCTGCGTGCGATGGTCAAGACCGTCCCGGCGCAGCAGTGGGTGGTGCAGCGGGCCCTGCGGGCGCAGATCCAGCGCACCTTCGGCGCCGGGGGCGTCCCGCTCGCGCTCCCCCGCCAGGAGGTCCGTCTGGCGAGCGTGCCGGTGGCGACTCAGGACCAGACGAAGAGCGACTGACCGGCCTCGACCCGGGTACCGACCTCCGCGGCGGCGTCGATCGCCGAGGCACCCGCGTCGAGTGCGATCACCGGGACCAGCGCGGACCTGCCGCCGGTCGCGACCGCGTGCGGCGACCAGCTGACCACCGGGTCGCCGACGGCGAGCACCGCCCCGACCTCGGCGTGCACGGTGAACCCCTCGCCGCGCAGCTGGACGGTGTCGATCCCCAGGTGCACGAGCACCGCGCGTCCGTCGGCGGCGAGCACGACGAAGGCGTGCGGGTGGACGGTGACGAGCGTGCCCGGCACAGGGGCGACCGCGGCGCGGGGCAGGTCCGCGGCGGTGTCGGGGAGCAGAGCGAGCCCTGGGCCGACCATCGCCTCGGCGAAAACCGGGTCAGGGACATCGGCCAGCGGGACGACGATGCCCGCGACGGGCGCGACGACGACCAGCGGGCGTCCGGGCGCCGTGCGGCCGGCAGCGCGCAGGGTCAGCGCAGGTCCTCGATGTCGGCGGCCAGGGTGTCCGCCTCGGGCCCGACGACGACCTGGACGACCTTGCCGGAACGCACCACACCGAAAGCACCGGTCGCCTTGAGCGCTGACTCGTCCACGAGGGACGGGTCAGCAAGCTCCACCCGCAGCCGGGTGATGCACGGTTCGAGGTCCACCACGTTCCCGTCGCCTCCGAGGGCAGCGAGAATGTCCTGTGCCTTCGACATGAGGCCTCCCTGTGCGCGGGCGCCGGTCGCCCGCCCTCATGCTAGCGACTGTCGGTGCGCACGGCGCTGCGGCGAGCGCTCCGGACCCGTCGCGAGACGGGTGGGCGCCGGCGGTCGGGCACGGGCACCGCGGGCACCTGGAAGGATGCTCGCGTGAGCACTGCCGAGCGTCCCGACTCCTTCTACACGGCGATCGGCGGTTCCGAGACGTTCCGCAGGCTCGTCGAGGCGTTCTACGCCGGCGTCGCCTCCGACGAGCTGCTCCGGCCGATGTACCCCGAGGAGGATCTCGGGCCCGCCGCCGAACGCCTGCGGATGTTCCTCGAGCAGTACTGGGGCGGCCCGACGACCTACGGCGAGCAGCGCGGTCACCCACGCCTGCGGATGCGCCATGCACCGTTCGCCGTCGGCCCCGCGGCCCGCGACCGCTGGCTCGCCCACATGCGCACGGCCCTCGACGGGCTCGGCCTGGCACCGTTGCCGCACGCCACGCTCTGGGACTACCTCGAACGAGCAGCGCACTCGATGGTCAACACCCTCGAGGATGGACGATGAGCCAGGCGCTGACGTCCCTGCTGGGGATCCTCGAGCTCGAGCGGACCAGCGAGGACACCTTCGTCGGCACCAGCCTGCCGAAGGTCGGCGAGCGGGTCTTCGGCGGGCAGGTGCTCGCGCAGTCGCTCGTCGCGGCCGCCCGCACGGTGGACGACGACCGGCTCGCGCACTCGGTGCACGGCTACTTCCTGCGGCCCGGAGTCGTCTCCGAGCCGATCACCTTCGCCGTCGAGCGGCTGCGCGACGGGCGGTCCTTCAGCGCCCGGCGCACCCACGCCGTGCAGGGCGGCACCCCGATCCTGTCGATGATCACCTCCTTCCAGCTCGAGCAGGACGGGTTCGAGCACGCGGACGCGATGCCGAGCGACGTCCCCGGCCCCGACGAGGTGCCCAGCGCGCGGGAGACGCTCGAACTCGTCGACCCGCGCGTAGCCGCGTTCTGGACGAAGAGCAGCCCCTTCGACATGCGGCACGTCGACGGCTCGCTGTACCTGAAGCCCGCGTCGCTCGCGGCGCACCGTCAGCGGGTGTGGATGCGCGCGATGGGTCCCGTGCCCGATGACCAGGCGCTGCACCGCGCGCTCCTGGCGTACGCCTGCGACCACGTCATGCTCGAGCCCGTGCTGCGCAGGCACGGCGCCTCCTGGGCGACGCCGGGGCTGTCGGCGGCGAGCCTCGACCACGCGATGTGGTGGCACCGGGACGTCCGGGTCGACGAGTGGCTGCTGTACGTGCAGGCCGCGCCCAGTGCCCAGGGCGGACGAGGCCTCGGGGTCGCGCAGGTCTTCAGCGAGGACGGGACGCTGGTGGCGAGCATCGCCCAGGAGGGCATGGTCCGCCTGCCCGACTGACGTCGCCGCGCGCGAGCCGGGTCCGCACCGCACACTGGGCCGATGCCTCCCTCCAGCAAGGACGGCCCCGGACGCGAGTCCGACCTGCCTGCCACCCACGCGCCGGACGTCACCGCCGACCTGCCCGGGACGCGGCCGCTGACGGTGGCGGTCACCGGCGTGACCGGCTACGTCGGAGGCCGACTGGTCCCCGAGCTGCTGGCGGCCGGCCACCGGGTGCGGGCGCTGGCCCGCAACCCCGCGCGGCTGCGCGGGCGGCCCTGGTACGAGGACGTCGAGACCGTCGCGGCCGACGCGGCCGATCTCGACCAGATCCGGGCTGCCCTGCAGGGCGCCGACGTGGCGTACTACCTCATCCACTCGCTCGGCTCCGGGCCGAGGTTCGAGGCCACCGACCGCGCCACGGCGCTCACCTTCGCCAGGGCCGCGCGCGAGGCCGGCGTCCGGCGGATCGTGTACCTGGGCGGCCTGCACCCCGACGTCGAGGACCTGTCCCCGCACATGGCCTCCCGCAAGGAGGTGGGCGAGATCCTGCTCGCCTCCGGCGTCCCGACGACGGTGCTGCGCGCAGCGGTGGTCCTCGGCTCGGGCTCGGCGTCCTTCGAGATGATGCGCTACCTCACCGAGCGGCTGCCGGCGATGACGACGCCACGCTGGGTGTCCAACCGGATCCAGCCGATCGCGATCCGCGACGTTCTGCGCTACCTCGTCGGGAGTGCGGCGATGCCGCCGGAGGTCAACCGCGGCTTCGACATCGGCGGCCCGGAGGTCCTGACCTACCGGGAGATGATGCAGCGCTACGCCGCCGTCGCCGGGCTGCGGCCGCGCGTGATCATCCCGGTCGGGGTGCTGACGCCACGGCTGTCGAGCCTGTGGGTCTCCCTGGTCACGCCCGTCCCGTCCGGGATCGCCCGGCCGCTGGTCGAGTCGCTCATCCACGAGGTGGTGTGCAGCGAGCACGACATCGCCCGCTGGGTGCCGGACCCTCCGGACGGCCTGGTGGGCTTCGACCGCGCCGTGCAGCTCGCGCTCGCCCGGATCCGTGACGCCGAGGTCTCGACGCGGTGGTCCTCCGCGTCGGTGCGCGGTGCCGCGAGCGACCCGCTCCCCTCCGACCCGACGTGGGCGGGCGGCTCGCTGTACCGCGACGAGCGGGTCACGGAGGTGGACGCGCCGCCGACGGCCGCCTGGCAGGTGCTCCTGACCTTGGGCGGAGAGCGGGGCTGGTACTCGTGGCCGCTCGCCTGGCAGGTGCGCGGCCTCATCGACCGGCTGACGGGCGGACCGGGTCTCCGACGCGGCCGACGCGACCCGGCCCAGCTCTGGGTGGACGACGCCGTCGACTTCTGGCGCGTCGAGGAGGTGGTGCCCGAGCGGCTGCTGCGGCTGCGGGCCGAGATGCGCCTGCCCGGCCTCGCCTGGCTCGAGCTCACCATCGAGCCGGGCGCCGACGAGGAGCACTGCAGGCTGCGCCAGGTCGCCCTCTTCCACCCGCACGGCCTCGCCGGTCAGCTGTACTGGTGGTCGGTCACGCCGTTCCACGGCGTCGTGTTCGGCAGCATGCAGCGCGGGATGCGCGCGGAGGCGGAGCGGATCGCTGCCGAGCCCGCCTGACGGCCAGGGCCGCCGGGTGCCGCCCGACGGCCCGGCGCGCTCGAGCGGACGGGCCCGCGCGTTCCCGGGATGCGGTCAGCGCCGCGGTCGCCGCAGCTCGATCATCGCCTCGACGTACGGCTCCCACGCGGCACGCTCGTGGGGGGCGATCCGCCGCGGAGCCCCGGTCGCCGCGTCGACGACGACCAGCGTCGTGATCGCCTGCACGTGGACCTCGCTCGCGGCGCCGACGAGCATGCGGTAGCAGATCTCGATGCTGGCCCCGCCCAGGTGCCCGATCCACATCTCGATGAGGACGGGCTCGCGCTGGTAGCCGATCGGGCGCAGGTACTCGACCTCCGATCGCGCGACGACCGTGTGCGTCGTGGCCGTCGGACCTGCGTCGAGCACCGCCGTGGGCGGGGACCCGCCGGCCTCTTCCGGATGGCGCCAGAAGGCGGCGATGCGGGCCTCCTCGAGCAGGCGCAGCACCTCCACGTTGTTCACGTGGCCGTACGCGTCGAGATCGGCCCAGCGCAGCGGGACGGGAACGGACAGGCGGGTCATCGATCTCCTCGGAGCTGGCGACGGCTGCGACGACCGGCGGCGCGGACGGCCGCCTCACGGCAGTGGCGGTGACGGTCGAGCACTGCACCGACCGGAGCGGTGACCGTGCGGCTCGCGACCTCGGCGACGGCCTGCCTCAGGGCGAGCGTGGCGCGCCGCGCCGCACGCCGACCGCCGAGCGCGGCGAGCAGTCGGCCGAGCCCTGCGACGAGCGCACCGCCGAGCACGCCACCCAGCACGGCCAGCGTCGGCACAGGAAGAGGGCCCCAGGTGGGCGGCTCCGGTGCGGTGAGCGCCAGCGCGCCCATCGCGGCGAGCCCGCCGAGCCACAGCCCACCGGCGAGCGCGACGGCGAGGAGCAGCCACTGCAGCAGCCCGAGCGCCCGCCACCACCACGGACGACGGGTCCGGCCGAGCGGGGCGGAGGCGACGGCGTGGTCGAGGGCGTCGGCGAGCCTGTCGAGCGGGCCGACCGCCGTCCGCGTCTCGACGACCCAGCCGTCGGGCAGCCCGCTGGTGGCGTCGTCGGTCCATCGACGGGCAGCGCTGTGCGCGATCGCCAGCTGGGCCGGCCCCGCGGGAGGCAGCGAGGTCCGGCTCACCAGCACCTCGCCCCCCGGAGCCGAACGCCCGGTGGCAGCGGGAGGGCGCTGCGCCAGGTGCAGTCGGCGGAGCGGATCGGCCCGGAAGCGCGCGAGCCACCGCGTCGGCGGCCAGCCCGTCGCACGCCTCGCCTCGCGCACCCACGAGACGCGCACGGCCTCGACGACGCGCGGCACCCCGGCGGCCTCGGCGAAGGCCTCCACCAGAGCGGCGTCCGGGCCCTGGGGCGTGGCGGTCCGGTCGACCGGACCGCAGGCGGCGACGACGCGCTCGGCGACGACCCCGACGTCCGCCTCGAGCCTGCCCCGCGCCGCGACCCGCTGCGTCGCTGCGGAGTCCAGCAGCCGACGCAGCTCGTCGATCCCCTCGCCGGTCGCGGCCGAGACGGCGAGCAGCCGGACCTCCGGCAGCCCGTCGGCGTCGAGCAGGCGGCGCAGGTCGGCGACCGCGGCGGCGCGGTCGGCACGGTCGAGCCGGTCGACCTGGTTGAGGACGACGAGCATCACGGCCTGGTGCGCGGTCAGCGCGCGCAGGTAGGCGTGGACCGCGGCATCGGCGTACTTCTGCGGGTCCACGACCCAGACCATGAGGTCCACGAGAGCGACGAGCCGCTCGGCCTCGAGCCGGTGGGCGACCTCGACGGAGTCGTGGTCGGGCAGGTCGAGGAGCACCAGGCCCTCACCCACCGTGGACTCGCCGAGCCCGACCCGGTCACGCACCCCCAGCCAGGCCAGCAGGGGGTCGACCCCGTCGGAGCCGCGGACAGCAGCCAGGGCCGTCGAGGTGGTGGGGCGCCGCACGTCGACCTTGGCCACGGACCTGCCGGCCAGGGCGTTGAGCAGCGAGGACTTCCCCGAGCCCGTCGAGCCGGCGAGGGCGACGACGGTGTGCCGCTCCGAGAGCCGCAGCCTCTCCCCCGCCCGGCCGGAGACCTGCTCCGCCGTGCGGCTCAGCTCGCCCGGCAGGGCCGCGCCGCCCAGCGTGATCGCCTCGGCGAGCGCATCGACCCGATCGGCGACGCTCACCCCCGCCACAGGCGTCTCCACCATCCGCGCACGCCGCCCGGTTCCTGGTCGCCAACTGCGTCCGCGGACCCGGCGGGGCGCTGCGGCACGGGCGGCAGGCGGACGTCCACGGGCTCGGGCATCGCGGCCATGACACTCACCAGCGCCGTGCGCAGGCCGGCACCACTGCTCAGGTCGAGGGCGTCGAGGCTGGTCGTCGCCCGCGTCGCCTCCTCGGTGAGCAGGCGCTCGATGCGCTCGGTGAGGTCCTTCTCTGCGATCGCGGTGAGGCGCCGGACGGCGTCGTCTCCGAAGACGGCCTCGAGCAGCCGCTGCGCGAGGACGGCCGTGCCCCCGGCGACGCCGAGCTCTGCGGCGCTGAGCCCGGCGGTGTGGGCGAAGATCGCCACCATCAGCGCGGCGCCGAGGCCGTTGACCCCGAAGGACAGCGCCCGCGCCGTGGTGCGACGCCCCGCACCCTCACCGGAGACCAGGGCGAGGACACCCGCCTGCCAGCCGCGGATCTCGTCGGCGACGCGCGCCCGCAGGTCGGTCGAGGAGCGCGAGACGCGCAGCCCGTCGAGCAGTTGCGCGCCGGCCGGGTCCGCTCGCCAGGAGTTCCAGGCCCGCTCGGCGGCGCGGTCGGCAGCGTCGTGCACGACGTCGACCAGGCCGTTGCCGATCGCCTGGGTGACGGGCTCGGGTGGGCGGCGACCCCGCAGCACCGCCGTCACCCGGTCGCGGACGGTGCTCACGGTCGTCTCGATCGCGCGGAGCACCTCTCCGGTCCCGACGAACTCCTGCCAGCGTGCAAGGACCTCACCGCGCAGCATCGTCCCGTCGGAGGTGGCGGTGCGGATGGTGGCGAGCGCCTCGTCGTAGGAGGTGGTGACGATGCCCCGAAGCACCTCGGCATGCGCGACCTGGGTGTCGGCGGCGACGACGAGCGCCGGGACCCTCGTGACGAGATCGGCGACGGCGCCGTGGATCGTGCGCTGGACGACCCGCTCCCGCGCGCCGGCGTCGAGGACCGTCGAGCGCAGCCACTGCTCGACCTCGGCCACCGCCGCACGCGGCAGCAGCCCGTCGGTGACGGCCTCCTCGGGGACCGTGAGCAGGCTCGCGTCGGGCAGGCCGCGTTCGGCGAGCATCTGGCCGAGGTGCTCGACGACGGCCTTCCGTTCCCGGTGCTCGAGGCGGTCGAGCACGAGGGCGACGACGGCATCGCGTGCCGCGGCCTGGGCGAGCAGGTCCCAGGGGACCGCGTCCGCGTAGCGGGCGGCCGTGGTGACGAAGACCCACAGGTCGGCCGCGCCGAGCAGCTGGGCGCCGAGTCGGCGGTTCTCGTCGACGACGGAGTCGATGTCAGGTGCGTCGAGCAGGGCGAGCCCCCGCGGGACGGAGGGGTGGGCGACGAGCCGGACGCTGTCCGCGGCCCCGGTCCCGGTGCCCTGCCAGCGAGCCAGGCCGGGGAGCACACGGTCGGAGGCGAACCATGCCTCGTCGTCCGGGTGGTGCACCAGGACCGGTGAGCGCGTCGTGGGCCGCAGCACGCTCGCCGGACTGACGACGGCGCCCACGAGCGCGTTGACCAGGGTGGACTTGCCGGCGCCCGTGGACCCGCCGATGACGGCGAGCAGCGGCGCGCCACGCTGGCGCACCCGCGGAAGCAGGTGGTCCTCGAGGTGCGCGACGAGGCGAGCCGCGACCTCACGGTGGCCCGAGACACCGGGGAGCTCCAAGGGCAGACGGAGATCCCCCAGGGCCGCCCGCAGCGCGACGAGGCCCTTGATCAGGGCGTCGTCACGCACCGGCGACGAGGTCACCGCGTCCGCCGCCTCGTCAGCCGCGGGTCAGCTTGCGGTACGTGACCCGGTGCGGACGAGCCGCATCGGCGCCGAGGCGCTCGACCTTGTTCGCCTCGTAGGACTCGAAGTTGCCCTCGAACCAGTACCAGCGCGACGGGTCGGCCTCGGTTCCCTCGTAGGCGAGGATGTGCGTCGCGACCCGGTCCAGGAACCAGCGGTCGTGGGAGACCACGACGGCGCAGCCCGGGAACTCGAGCAGGGCGTTCTCCAGCGAGCCGAGGGTCTCGACGTCGAGGTCGTTGGTGGGCTCGTCGAGCAGCAGCACGTTGCCGCCCTGCTTGAGGGTCAGCGCGAGGTTGAGACGGTTGCGCTCACCGCCGGAGAGCACGCCGGCCGGCTTCTGCTGGTCCGGGCCCTTGAAGCCGAACGCCGCGACGTAGGCGCGGGACGGCATCTCGACGTTGCCGACCTTGATGAAGTCGAGCCCGTCGGAGACGACCTCCCACAGCGTCTTGTTCGGGTCGATCCCGCCACGGGACTGGTCGACGTAGGAGAGCTTGACCGTGTCGCCGATCTTCAGCTCGCCGGCGTCCAGCGGCTCAAGCCCGACGATCGTCTTGAAGAGGGTCGTCTTGCCGACGCCGTTCGGGCCGATGACGCCGACGATGCCGTTGCGCGGGAGCGTGAACGAGAGGTTGTCGATGAGCACGCGCTCGTCGAAGCCCTTGCGCAGACCCGTCGCCTCCAGGACCAGCCCACCCAGGCGCGGGCCCGGCGGGATCTGGATCTCCTCGAAGTCGAGCTTGCGGGTGCGGTCCGCCTCGGCGGCCATCTCCTCGTAGCGGGCCAGTCGCGCCTTGGACTTGGTCTGGCGACCCTTGGCCGAGGAGCGGACCCACTCGAGCTCGTCCTTGAGCCGCTTGGCGAGCTTGAGGTCCTTCTTGCCCTGCACCTCCAGGCGCGCGCCCTTCTTCTCCAGGTACGTGGAGTAGTTGCCCTCATAGGGGTACAGGCGTCCGCGGTCGACCTCGGCGATCCACTCCGCGACGTGGTCGAGGAAGTAGCGGTCGTGGGTGACGGCCAGGACGGCACCGGCGTACTGCGACAGGTGCTGCTCGAGCCACAGCACGCTCTCGGCGTCGAGGTGGTTGGTGGGCTCGTCGAGCAGGAGCAGGTCGGGCTTCTCCAGGAGCAGCTTGCACAGCGCGACGCGGCGCCGCTCACCACCGGAGAGGACGGAGACGTCCGCGTCCGGCGGCGGGCAGCGCAGCGCGTCCATCGCCTGCTCGAGCTGGGCGTCCAGGTCCCAGGCGTTGGCGTGGTCCAGGATCTCCTGAAGGTCACCCATCTCGACAAGGAGCTTGTCGAAGTCGGCGTCCGGCTCGGCCATGAGCGCGGAGATCTCGTTGAAGCGGTCGAGCTTGCCCTTGATCTCCGCGACACCCTCCTCGACGTTGCCGAGGACCGTCTTGGACTCGTTCAGCGGCGGTTCCTGAAGCAGGATGCCGACGGTGTAGCCGGGCGAGAGCCGCGCCTCACCGTTGGAGGGCTGGTCCAGGCCGGCCATGATCTTGAGGATCGTGGACTTCCCGGCACCGTTGGGGCCGACGACACCGATCTTGGCTCCGGGGTAGAAGCTCATGGTGACGTCGTCGAGGATGACCTTCTCCCCGTGCGCCTTGCGCGCCTTGTACATGGTGTAGATGAACTCAGCCACGGTGGGATCTGCTCCTGCTCGTCGGGGTCGGGACCGGGCGGACCGGTCCAGCGGACCAGCCTACGGGGTCCCCGCCGCCGCCTCCTGCCGATCCCCGTCGAGCGGCGTCGCCCAGGGGTCCGGGTCCTCCACCGCATTCGCCGGGGCACCGTCCTGCTCGTCTTCGGCGGCGGCGCCGAACCCGGACCGTACGCCCGTGCCCGCCTCCGACCCCGCTCCCTCGGCGACACCCTGCCCGGAGACGTTGACCGTGCGCGCGAAGCGCCCCGTCCCCCGGCTCAGATCATGGCCCAGGGCGACGGCCTCGACGACCAGGGTGGTGCGCGGACCGTTCTCGGACTGCCACTCCTCGGTCTGCAACCGGCCGTGCACGAGGACCGGGTCGCCCTTGTGCACGGAGGCGGCGACGTTGAACGCGATGTCCCGGAACGCCTTGACCGTCACCCACTGGGTGCGACCGTCCCGCCAGGTGCCCTGGCGTGAGTCGAAGTGCCGCGGGGTGCTCGCAACCCTGAACGAGGTGAAGGGCACACCGTCACCGACCACCTCACGCGTGGTGGTGGCGGCCCAGCCGACCACCGTGACCTGCATCGTGCTTCCGCTCATGACGACTCCCTCCGGCCTCCGGGCTCTCCGGGGCTGGGACGAGCGTCGCGAGCCGTGCGCAGGGGCGCTCGGTCGGACCGCCCTGGCTGTGGACGGCCGGCCGCTCGCTGAAGGACGGAACACCCGCCCTGCCGCGATCGGGCTACGGGCCCGTGGCGAGCGAGGCCGCCGCACGGACCGCGCGGTGGTCGGCGAGCACCGCCTGCGAAGGTGCGGTGAGCGATGCGGCCACGACGGCCCCGATGGCGGCCAGTCCTGCCTCCTGCACCGTCTGAGCCCGAAGAGCCGCGGCACGGCGCCGGCGTCGGGCCCCCAGCACCGGAGCGAGGACGGCCGCCAGCCCCAGCACGACGGCCCCGACCGCTCCCCACAGCACGGTGGCGGCGACGAGCGTCCCGCGCTGGCCGAGGACCGCCACCGCGAGGGAACCGAGCGCAGCCAGCCAGAGGACCAGCGGGAGCAGCCATCGAGCGACGCCTGCGGCCGGGACCGCGGGAACGGAGACCTGGCCGAGCCGCCGGTCCAGTGCGTCCACGAGCCCGTCGACCTCGGTGACCGACTCCTGCAGGGCGTGGCTCCACCGCTCGGGGATCGGCGCGCCCACCTCGCGCAGCCATGCCTCGCGGACCAGCGCGACCCGATCCGACTGCACCGGTCCGAGCGACGACCGCTCCGCGCTCGAGCCTGCCCGGACGGCGGCGACGGCGCCAGCCAGCCCAGCCGCCTCCGCGAGCGCCTCGACGGCGCGCGTCACAGGCAGCTCCGGCTCGACGGGTCCGACCCCCGCGCGCAGCGCACGGGCCGCGTCGGCGAGCTCGGCAGCGGCACGCACCTCGGCGCCGCTCCGGCCCTCGACGAGGCCGGCCAGCAGCTCGCGCACCTGCGGCAGGCCCTCCCCGGTCCTGGCCGAGACACCCCTCGTGGTCACGCCGACGAGCCCGTCCTCACGCAGCAGGCGGGCGACGTCGGCCAGCAGCTCCTCGCGACGGCCGTCCGGGACGCTGTCGACCTGGTTGAGCAGCACGAGCATCGCGCCCTCG
The DNA here is from genome assembly GCA_038252305.1 of Actinomycetales bacterium. Taxonomy (GTDB): domain Bacteria; phylum Actinomycetota; class Actinomycetes; order Actinomycetales; family Cellulomonadaceae; genus Actinotalea. The sequence goes on from JBBSAL010000007.1 coordinate 38,653, forward strand.
TGGCCGACCAGGTGCCGCAGGTAGCCGGTGTGCAGGGCGTCGTCCGCGTACTTCTGCGGGTCGACGACCCACACGAGGAGATCGACCATCGGTACGAGGCGGTCGACGACTGCCCGGTGCTCGGGCTCGATGGAGTCGTGGTCGGGGAGGTCGAGCAGGACCAGGCCACGCAGGTCCGCCTGCGTCTCGCCGTCGAGCGCGCTCTCCCGTTCGATCCGGCGGTCGGGGTCGACGTCGAGCCACCCGAGCAGCGCGCTCGCGTCGTGCGCCCACACGCATGCCGTGACGCGGGAGGTCGTCGGCCGGTGGACGCCGGCCTCGGCGAGCTGCAGTCCGCTCAGGGCGTTGAACAGGGTCGACTTGCCCGAGCCCGTCCCGCCCACGAGTGCCACGACCGTGTGGTCCACGCCCAGCTCGAGCCGTTCGCGCACCGCCGAGATCGACTTCCCCGTGGCCGCGTGGACCTCGGGCGCCAGCCTGTCGCCGGAGCGGTCGAGCGCCGACTGCAGCGACTCGACCTGCGCCAGGAGGGTCGCCGTGCGCGGTCCGGGAGCCGTACCGGTCATGACCACCCCTTGAGGACGGCGCGTCGCAGACGCAGGACGGCGGCCGCGTCGTCGGCCAGGTGCCCGGAGGCGAGCAGCGCGGCGACGGCGTCGGCGCCCGCCCGGACCTGCGTGACGACGGCGGTCTCGAGGTCGCTCGCGCAGGCGACGGTCAGCGTGCGCGTGGTGTCGCCGATGGCCTCCTGGGCGACGATGCGGGCAGCTCCGACGCCCACGGCGGCGGCAGCGATGACGGTGGCGGCGCCCGTGGCACCCGCGTGACGGGTCAGCCGGGCGATCCCCGGCTCGGCGGCGACGCGTGTGGCGGTCCCGGCCAGCCACGCGCGGGCGGCCTCGTCCGGATCAGGCCCGGCCGCGGCGCCGGGCACCGCTGCCGTCTCTGCCAGCGTCTGGGCACCGGGCATGTCGCCGTCCAGCGCGCGCAGGACGGCCAGCTCGCCCGTGCGGCGTGCGGAGGCGAGCGTCACCCGCGCGGCGTGGAGCAGGTCCTCGGCGACCGCGGCGAGCGCCTCCGTCCGGCTGCCACGGGCTCGGCGCGAGCGCCAGCCACCCCCCAGCGGCCCCGCGGCGCCCGCGTGCGCCGTCCATCCGCTGCGGACCGGTCCGTCGGCGACGGCGCCCGTGACGACCGCCCGCGAGGCACGCTCGGCAGCGGCGACCAGGGCCTCCTCGATGAGTCTCTCGAGCCCCGTCCGCGCGTCGACCTGGGCCTGCACGGCGTCGGCGAGCTCCTCGATCCACGGCTGGAGCGCGGCGAGCGAGCCCCGCTGCGTCCGGGCGATCACCGACTGCGCGCGGTCCGAGCCCGCGAGCACCGAGAGCCACCGCAGGATCGGCGCGACGGTGGCCTCGCTGAGCATTCCCTCGTGGGGCCCGGCGTCGGGTACCAGGAAGAGCGGGACGCTGCCCATCCCCCGCTCGCGCAGGCGACCGAGCAGGTCGCCGCGCACCGCGACGAGCGCCTCCGCCGGCACCCGGTTGAGCACCATCGCCATCGAGGTCCGACGTTCGTTCGCCCGGTCGAGGACCTGCCACGGGAGGGCGTCCCCGTACCGCGCAGCCGTGGTGACGAACAACCAGAGGTCGGCCGCCTCCAGCAGCCGGTGCGCCGCCGTCCGGTTCGCGGTGAGCAGCGAGTCGAGGTCAGGGGCGTCGATGATCGCCAGCCCGCGCGGCACCGACTCCCGGGCCAGGACGTCGACGTCGGCCAGGAGCGGGTGAGCCTCGAGCAGCTCGGCATCAGCGGGGTGGTGCACCAGGACGGGCTTGCGGGTCGTCGGGCGCAGGACGCCGGCGGGGCTGACCTCCTCGCGGAGCAGCGAGTTGACGATCGTCGACTTCCCGGCCCCCGTCGAGCCGGCGACGACGACCAGACCGGGCGCGGCGAGCTCACGCAGCCGGGGGAGCAAGTGGTCGTCGAGCTGGTCGAGAAGCGCGGCACGACGCGCGCGTGCGACCTCGACACCGGGCACCTCGAGCGGGAACTCGGTGGCGGCGACGTCCCGTCGCAGATCGGCGACCGCGTCCAGGAGCGATGCCTTGGCGACCGGACGCTCGGCGCCGGTAGCCGCCACGAGGCCCCACCCTCGGTGCGCGGCTGTGGAGGCAGGGGTCACACAGCAATCCTCCCGTGCGGAGGGTGCGAGACCAAACCCGCGCGCCGAGGACTCGGCGAGCACTCGACGCGGCGATCTCCCCGCCCCACCGAGCGTGGAACGCGACGGAGCACGGCAACCTGTGCGCCGCAGCGCGGCTATCGATCTCTGAGCCGTCGTCGGCCGGGCGCGCAACCACGAGCCCCTGCCGCCGGACGACGTGTCTCATGGAACCGACGAGGGTGCCGATGAACAGGGAGAACGGGCGAGCTTCGGAGGGGCGACGAGATCGGTGGTCTCGTCCGAAGAGATGAAGGCGGTCAGGTGCAGGGTTCCGGCGACGACGATCACTCGGGCGCCCACGCGCCACCTCGCGGCGTGCGTGCGGCCGAGGTGAGCGGGACGACGGCTCGACCCAGGCGGTGGCGCGGGCCCGGGCTGGAGCTCCTCAGCGCCCATCCAGCTCCGGGTTTCGCCTGCGACGCCCTGGGCCGCTTCGTCTACGTCAACGCGGCGTTCGAGGCGCACACGGGACTCAGGTCCGCCGACGTCGTGGGTCGACGCCCACGCGACGTCTGCTCGCCGGACGTGGCCTCCGCGCTCGAGGCGGCCGCCCTCAAGGCCAGCTCCGGGTCCGCGTTCAGCGTGTCGATCGCGCTGCCGGGTGCCGACGCAGCCGACCGCTCCGTGCTGATGACGTGGGCCCCGAGCAATGCCGGGGCCCGTCGCACGTCGATCGCGCTGTGCCTCGAGCTCCCCGCGCTTGCCGCTGAGCCGGACGACGGCGCGCGGGACGCACTCCCCCTGCATGACGGTGGCGTCGCGGGCACCGGGGCCGGCGGCGCGACCAACCTGAACGAGGAGCCACCTGACGACGGGCGGGCGTGGCTGGTCGATCGGAAGGCGCTGGTCTCCGCTCTCCTGGAGGCCGAGGCGGTCGACGAGCACGGGACCGTGGTCGCCCTCAACGTCGACGACTTCGGGAGCATCAACGAGAGACTGGGGCACCACGGGGGCGACGAGATCCTGGACATCGTCGCCCAGCGTCTGCGGGAGGCTGCACGAACGGGCGACCTCGTGGCTCGCGTCGGCGGGAACGAGTACGCGGTGTACCTGCGGGGCACCGCGCAGACCAGCGCGACAACGTTCGTCGCTCGCGTGCGCGCGCACCTGGCTCAGCCCTTCGAGCTGCACGCGCACCCGGCTGCCGACGCCTCCACCGTGGAGGGGCTCACGGTCTGCGTCGGCCTTGCGTCCAGCCCGACGTCACGGGAGCGCTCTGCGCTCGTGTACGCGGAGGTCGCGCTCCGGGAGGCGAAGTCGCGCGGACCAGGCTCCACCGGCGAGTTCTCGGCATCGCTCCATGCCGCGGTCTCCCGGCGCGAGCGACTCACCACGGACCTCGAGCGCGCGATCGAGGACGGGCAGATGCGGATCGCGTACCAGCCCGTGATCGCGCTGGGCGACCGTCGATGGATCGGCACCGAGGCCCTCCTGAGGTGGAACCACCCCGCGCTCGGCCCGATCTCACCGGCGGAGTTCATCCCCCTGGCGGAGGGCAACGGAACGATCATCTCGATCGGGGAGTGGGTGCTCGACCGAGCGGTCCATGACGCAGCAGCGTGGCAGCGGGTCCCCGCGCTGACCGGCGTCGGTGTCGCGGTGAACGTCTCGGCGCGCCAGCTCGAGCTTCCTGGGCTGGCCGACGCAGTGACGCGGTCCCTTGCCACCTCCGGCCTCCCGGCGTCGCTGCTGACGCTCGAGCTGACCGAGACCGCACTGGCGAGCAACCTGCACGAGCTGCTCCCGATCCTGGCGCAGCTGCGCGCCTCGGGCGCCGGCCTGGCGATCGACGACTTCGGGACGGGCTACTCCTCGCTGTCCTACCTTCAGCACATCCCGGCGACCCAGATCAAGATCGACCGCTCCCTGACCTCAGAGCTGACCACCGACCCTGCCGCGGTCTCGATCGTCGACAGCCTGAGCCAGCTCGCCGTGACCCTGGGACTCGACGTGATCGCCGAGGGCATCGAGACCGAGGCAGAGCACCGCGCCCTCGTCGGGCTCGGCGTCGGGCTCGGTCAGGGCTGGTTGTTCGCTCGTGCCACACCGGCGGAGGATCTGGCGCAGCTCGCCGCCGGCGTCGGGCCGACGCATGCGCAGATCGCATCGACCTCGGAGCGACCAGGCGCGGCGAACGCACCCGCACGGGTGTCGAGCAGCATGACGGCGACCTACACGTTGGACCTCGACCGGCGGATCACCTCGTGGGACGACGCCGCACGTCGACTGACCGGGTACGAGGCGGAGGACGCCATCGGCCGGCACTGCCGCGCCGGCCTGCTCATGCACACCGATGAGAACGGGCGGGTGATGTGCGGGGAGCACTGCCCGATGGGGGCGGTCATGGCCGACGGCGAACCACGCACGGCGACGGTCTACTTCCTGCACGCCGACGGGCATCGCGTTCCGTCGGTGGTCCACGGAGAGGCCCTCCGAGACCCGCACGGCGTCATCATCGGCGCCGTCGAGACCTTCATCGACACGACTGGTCCTCGTCCCTTCTCGCTGTTCGATCCGGTCGTCTCGCACGACCCAGCCACCGGCCTGCCGGACCGCGAGGCGATCGTCGGGGCCATCGCCGAACGCCTGGCGGACGACGAGGCGGGAAACCTCGGCATCATCCGGATCTCCGTCGTTCGCCCGGTCAGGACCGGCGGCGACGCCGAGATCTCGAACGCGTTGGCGCTGGCCACCACCACCACCCTGATCCGTCTCGCCCATGCCGGTGACGTCGTCGGACGGATCAGCCGGACGGAGTTCCTCGTCCTCACGACGGCCGATTCGCTGCATGCTCTCGAGCGACGCGCGCAGGCCATGAGACGGCTGGTCTCGACGACGACTCCGAATCACTCCTCCGGGCTCGTCCACACGCTCGCCGACGTCACGGCGCACCTCGTCGCACCCGGCACGACAGTCACCGAGGTCTCCGAGCTCTCCGGTCTCGCATCGCTCCGGGACGGGACCGGCCAGATGACGCTCCGTCCTGCGCACCGCCCGTTGCGGGACGTGTCGTCGACCTGACCTGGACGACAGCGACCACTGCGCTCCCCGCCGTCCGCATGACCAGCCGCGGGAGGCACCCCGTCCGGCGAGGCCCCCGCGAACGCACTGCCCCAGGGACGTTCGGTGGGCACCACGCCGGCACCTCCCCCGTGGGCGTGCGGCGGTCCGGACCGCCCGACCCGCCGATCAGGCCCCGCCACAGGCCGAGCTGCACGTCCAGGTCTGCCTGGGGTAGCCCTCCGGCGCACGTCGAGCGGACCTGCATCGAGGTCGGGGCCCCGGGCCGATGCGGCTGCCCTCAGGGCCTCACGGGACGTCGCAGCGGATCTCGACGGATCGGATGTCGCCCGGCTGCAGGGTCGTGACGGGTGCGGCGTCCTCGGTCGGCCCGCAGTAGGTCGAGAAGATCACATAGGCGCCGGGGCGGAGGTCGAGCTGAGCCACTCCCTGCTGATCGGTGGTGCCTTCCCAGGTCTTGCCATGGGCGTCGCGCACCGTGACGTTCACGCCACGGGCAGGTTCGCCCTCCAGTGCCATTCCGCCCGTCGGCCGAGCCGGACCGCCCCAGAGGCCGACCTTCACGTCGACCACGGCGTCGGCCGGCGTCGTGCATCCGGCCAGCCACGACCCCATGACGATCGATGCGAGCACCGCGGCCAGGGCGCTCCCGCGACGAGCGAAGAGACGTGGAGCGCGCACGACGGAGCCCCGTCCGGGGGTAGGCAGGCCGACGGCGCTCTCGACTCCAGACCGCAATCTCACGGGGACCGCCTCCGCCTCGGACTCTACGACCACCTCGAAGACAGGTCATCGCAGACCGGCGCACCTCCGCTCGGAGCCGCGCCGAGAGCGACCCCGCTCGCCCGGCCGCGCCGCCGCGCACGTGGCTCTCGTCCGGGTGTGGTGCAGACGCCTGCGTCTAGTGTTGGCCGATGAGACGTGTCGTCCTGCCGAGGCCGGCCGCTCCGGCGGTGGTCGCGCTCCTTCTCGTGGTTGCCGGGTGCACCTCGCCGCTCGGCGGTGACGCGACGGCGACGTCGACGTCGCCCGCGAGCTCGCCGAGCCCGACCCCTTCGTCGCCGGCACCCACCCCCTCAGCTACCCCGTCTGCACCCGCGCCCCCCACCGGAGCAGATGCGCAGGACTGGCCGACGTACCACCGCACGCTCGACCGCGTCGGCGTCTCGGCCGATCTCCCGGCGGTGCATCAGCTGAGTGCGGCGTGGACCGCCGATCTGGACGGAGCCGTCTACGGGCAGCCGATCGTCGTCGGGGGCCTGGTGGTGGCGGCCACCGAGGGTGACACCGTCTACGGTCTCGACCGCACGAGCGGCGAGGTCCGCTGGAAGAGCCAGCTCGGCACGCCCGTGCGCTTGCGCGACCTGCCGTGCGGCAACATCGATCCGCTCGGCATCACAGGCACCCCGGCGTACGACGCGAGCACGGGCTCGGTCTTCGTCGTCGCCGAGACGACGGGCGGGGAGCACACGCTCGTCGCGCTCGATGTCCTGACCGGCCAAGAACGCTGGCGGCGCTCGCTCGACGTGACTGATCGAGACCGCAACGCCGAGCAGCAGCGGGGAGCTCTGGCAGTCGCCAACGGCCTGGTCTACGTGCCGTTCGGGGGGCTGTACGGCGACTGCGGCAACTACGTGGGCTACGTCACCGCGACACCGGTCGACGGTGGCGGAGCGACCGCCTCGTACGTCGTCCCGACGAGCCGGGAGGGCGGGATCTGGGCGCCGTCCGGCGTGGCCGTGGACGCTGGTGGCGACGTGTGGGTCGCCGTCGGCAACGGAGCCAGCACCGGCGGGACCTATGACGGCAGCGACTCCGTGCTCCGGCTCGCACCCGATCTGTCGAGCCGGATCGACTACTTCGCCCCGAGGTCCTGGGGCTCGCAGAACGCCCGCGACAAGGACCTCGGCAGCACCGGCCCAGTTCTGCTGGATGGCGGTCGGGTGCTCATCTCCGGGAAGGACGCTGAGGTCTACCTGCTGGCTGCGCAGCACCTGGGTGGGATCGGCGGTCAGCTGGCGACGCTGACCGGCTGCGCCGGCTACGGCGGCATCGCCTGGGACGCCTCGGCCCAGGCCGCCTTCGTCCCGTGCAAGGACGGGCTGCTCCGTGCGAACGTGGGGTCGACGACGCTGAGCCGCGACTGGAAGGCGCCGGCGAACATCGCCGGCTCGCCGGTCGTCGGGAACGGGGCCGTCTGGTCCGTGGACGCCGCCGGCGGGCGTCTGTACGCCCTCGACGAGGGCACCGGGCAGGTGATCGCCAAGGCCGACGTGGGTACGACGAGCCGGTTCGCGTCACCGGTGCTCACCGGCGGGATCGTCCTCGTTCCCACCCTCGCGGGGGTCAGTGCCGTGACGGTGGGCTGAGCCGTGGCGCGTCGCCCGCCGGCCGGTCGTGCCATGGACGCGGAGGCCGGCGATCAGGAGTCGAAGCGGCGCTGCAGGTCTGCGTAGGAGATCGCGCCGTCGAGGAAACCGAGGGTGCCGGCGTCGAGCAGCTCCCGGCCGGCGCGCTCCACCACGCTGAGCGCGGCTCGGGCAAGGCTGCCGCCCAGGCTGACCCGCCGGACGCCGAGCGAGAAGAGCGTCGGCGCGTCGATGAGGTTCGCCAGCCCGGCCACCACGTTGAGCGGGCCCGGGATCGCCGCGGCGAGCCGCCGGATCGTGTCCTCCTCGACGACGCCGGGCACGAAGACGCAGTCGGCCCCGGCGTCGAGGTACCGGACGGCCCGCTCGACCGTCTCGGCGAACGCGTCGCCACCCGTGCCCGCGAAGTAGGTGTCCGTGCGGGCGTTCAGCACGAAGGTGCCGCTGGGCGCCGCTGCCCGAGCGGCCGCGAGGCGGTCGACGGCCTCGTCGATGCCGAACAGCCCGCCCCTGCCGGCGTCCTCGAGGTTTCCGCCGACCGCGCCGAGCTCCACGGCCCGGGCCACGGTGCGGCCGACCTCGGCCGGGGTGTCGCCGTACCCGGCTTCGAGGTCCGCGGTCACCGGCACAGCCACGGCGGCCACGATGCGACCGAGCTGCTCGAGCATCGTGTCGCGGTCCAGCGCCTCTCCGTCCGGGACTCCGCACGACCAGGCGATGCCCGCGCTGGTGGTGGCGATGGCCGGGAAGCCGACCTGCTCGAGGATCCGAGCGGACCCGGCGTCCCAGGCGTTCGGGAGCACGAAGCCGGGACCCGCGTGCAGGGCGAGGAAGGCGGCTGCCCTGCCGGTCGACGGTCCGCTGGTCACGTGCCCACCGTTGCACGTGTGCGCGACCCACCGCCGGACAGCCGGGCATCCCCGAGTCCCCCGTCGACGAAGACCCCGGTCGGGGCCGGCCTCGCTGCGCGTGTGGCCTCGGTCGCCGCCACGGGGTACGACAGCGAATCGCCTTCCAGCTCTCGGGTCAGCACCAGCCCATAGTGGACGATCGCGGGCCGCCGCGACAGCCCTGCACGGGCGGGTCGCCAGCGACGATCTCCGGTGCCGGGCGACACCTGCGGGCAAGGCGAGCATGCACAGCACGATGATCATCAGGATCGGCACGTAGGCGTTGAGGAGGGTGATGCCGCCGAGCTCGGGAAGCGGTTCTTGGAACACCGGGATGCTCCCGAAGATGACGAGCAGCAGCACCGGCATGCCGACGTCCCAGACGAGCCCGATCGGTTGCCGCCAGGAGAGCTTCGCCTCGGTGATCACCAGCCGACGGAACGGGTGCCGGCGCTGGGCACCGGCGTTCGCGGCCCAGACGCTCATCGGACCTCACGCCCGTCGGTCTCGTCGATGCCGTGCCCAGTGAGGGAGATGAACGCGTCCTCGAGGGTGGCCCTCTCGACCCGCAGGTCCCCTGCCCGGATCCCTGACGCGCCGAGGGCCTGCACGACCTCGGTCACGACGTCCCCCGAACCGCTCACGACCGCCTGCTCGCGACGACGCTCAACAGCGCGCACACCCGGGATGCAGGTCAGGAGCGTGTCGTCGAACGCACCGGAGGGCCGGAAGCGCAGTCGTGTACCGCCGCCGACCTCCTCGGCGAGCCCGCTCGGCGCGCCGGCCGCGACGACCCTGCCCCGATCGATGAGGGCGACCCTGTCGCACAGGCGCTCGGCCTCGTCCATGTAGTGGGTCACGAGAACCACCGTGACCCCGCGCGCGCACGGCCTCGACGAACTCCCACGTGTCCCGCCGGGCCTGCGGGTCCAGGCCGGTGGTGAGCTCGTCGAGAACCGCGATCTCGGGCCGGCCGATGAGCGCGAGCGCGATGGACAGTCGTTGCTTCTGCCAGCCCGAGAGCTCCTTGAAGTCGGCGTCCTGCTTCCCCGACAGGCCCAGCGAGCGCACCAGCTCCGGCACGTCGGCGGGGTCGCGGTGGAAGGACCCGTAGAGCGCCGACGCCTCGCTGACCCGGAGCTTGGCCGGAAGCGCGCTCTCCTGCAGCTGGACCCCGACGCGTTCTCTGAGCTCTCTGCGATCGGTCTGCGGGTCGAGGCCGAGGACGCGCACCGATGCCTCCCGACAATCTGTCCACCGCCCGATCCCGGAGCGGTGGATCCCGGTCGCGGGGCGAGCATCGGACCGGCACTGCCCCGCGCGGGCCGCCACCCTGGTGGTCGCGGCGCGGCACCGTCCCCTACCGACCTCTGCCTTCGCGGTACTCCTGGGCCTTGCGCTCCTCGACCTGTCGGCCTGCTACGAGGTACGCCAACGCGTGGAACGCCAGGGCGAGGCCCCAGAAGATCGTCATCCAGAACGACCACTGGAGGCCGTCTTGGCCGACGATCAGGTCCAGGATCCAGAAGAAGGTAGTGATGATGAGGAACACCCCGGCGCGCCACATCAAGCCGGTGGGGTACTTCGCTCGCTCCTGCGCCCGGTCAACGGGGCTGGTGGTCATGACTGCACCGACCTTCCGGTCGATACCCATCCATCCTTGCGGGCTGCCCCGGCGCGCTCAAGGGGCCGTTGTCCCGCGGCGACGAACGCTCTACGGGACACCGATGGCCGGGGCGGCAGCCTCACATGCTCCCTGTCAGTCTCCGAAGTCGTCTGCACGGACGTCCGATGTCGTCCGCACTCACTGGAGTGGACGCGAGGTCGCCGACTGAAGCGCTCACCCGAAGGCAGGCCGACGCACCGCCTTGCTGCTCAGCGGCATCAGCGCGCGCTCGGCGAGCTGGCGCAGAGACACGACGCGGCTGTCCAGATCTGTCGTGCTACCCAGCAGGAGTGGTGTGGGCCGGGGGTCAGGGACGCCGACCGCGACGGCGTCGGCGGCTAGAGGGCGGTGTCGCCGACGACTGCGACGACGGCGTGGCCGGGGTGAGCCGGACGCGGGTGATCGCGTGGCGGACGACCTCGGTGACCTCGACGACCCACCCATCGACGGTGATCGTCTCCCCCGGCGCCGTCGGGACGTGGCCGAGGGCGGCGAGAACGAGACCGGCGAGCGTGGTGGACTCCTTGCCGGGGCTGGACGGCATGTCCACGCCGATGTCCACCAGGTCGTGCAGGGGAAAGTGGCCTGGCAGCAGGAGGGACCCGTCGGGCTGAGGCTCGACCGAGAGGACGTCGCGGTCGGTCTCGTCGTAGATCTCCCCGACCACCTCCTCCAGGAGGTCCTCGAGAGTGACGATCCCGTCGACCGCCCCGAACTCGTCGACGACGAGCGCGAACTGCTCGCGCTCGGCCTTGAACCGCCGCAGCGCCTGGGCGACGGGCAACGAGTCCGGCAGCAGCATCGCGGGCCGGACGTGGTCACCGGCCGCACCGGCGTCGTGCAAGACGAGGTCGCGCAGGTTCACCACGCCGACGACGTCATCGAGCCCACCGCCGTGCACCACGGGCGCGCGGGAGTGCCCGGACTCGGCGAGCGCGGCGCGTGCCTCGCCGATGGGGGTCTCGGCCCGAAGCACGAACACGTCCAGGCGCGGCACGAGCACCTCGCGCAGGGGCCGATGGGCGATCTCGACCGCTCCCGCGATGATCTCGCGCTGCTCGGGGGTGAAGCCTCGGTGGCCGGCGACCAGATCACGCAGCTCTGCGGGAGTGATCTCGTCCCGGGGCGCCGCGGGGTCGAGGCCGACAAGGCGCACCAGGACGTTGGTCACCCCGCCGAGCAACCGCACGGCGGGGTGGGAGAGCCGTGCCAGGACGTCCAGCGGGCGGGCCACGGCCAGCGCCCACCTCTCGGCGCGCTGCAGCGCGATCCGCTTCGGCGCCAGCTCCCCGAAGACCAGCATCAGGAACGTCAGGGCGAGGGTCACGGCCAGGACCGCGACCGGCTCTGCGGCCCCACCAAGGACGCCAAGCACCGGGACCAGCGGCTCGGCCAGGGAGACCGCAGCCGTCGCCGCGGCGAGGAATCCGACCAGTGTGATGCCGATCTGGACGGTCGCGAGGAACCGATTCGGGTCGCGGGCGAGCCTGGCCAGGACAAGCCCCCTTGCCCCTCGACGTTCCAGAGCCCGGAGCTGGCTCTCGCGTAGCGAGATCAACGCGATCTCGCTGCCGGCAAAGGCCGCGTTGAGCAGCACCATCACGCCCACCAGCGCCAACTGGAAGCCGACGTCGTCCACAGGCAGCCCTCCAAGCTCTTCGGGTGGTTCGCGACACCACAGCTGATGCGGAGACGGATCGTGGACCCGCACCTACGCCCACACGACCGCGTGGGCCGGCATGACCGTGCAACGGTATGCCGCCATGCCGCTCAGCGGCACGAGCGCTTGACAGACTCTGCGCGCGGGCCGTGGGTGGAGGTACCACGGTGAGCGGGTCGTGGTCCGTCACGCGGACTAGGGTCAGACCGTTCGTTCCGAGGCTTGAACCGCCCCGAACCACCGTTCATCCCTGCTGGCCGCTGGCGGCCGGTACGAGCACGACTTCGACGGTACGACCCCGGCGCGGCCGGGAACGCCACCCGGGGAGCGCTCGCCTGTGACGCGCGCATCCCGCAGCTCCGCAGGGCGATAACCTGTCCGGCGAGGTTCTCCCGATCCTTGTCCGTAGGCAAGTTCGGTTGGTACCCCGCAGGTCCCGCCCCCGTAGCTCAGTGGATAGAGCATCGGACTTCTAATCCGCAGGTCGCAGGTTCGAATCCTGCCGGGGGCACCGTCCGGGGACACCTCGCAGACGTGCGAACATCAGGGCATCCCCTCCATGGCCGGATGGGGCCGCGCCTTCCCATGGAGTCCTCCGTCATGGTTGTCCTGTTCGCCCTCGGTTCCTTCGCGACCACCCTCCTCGGCGGCATCACCGCGCTGCGGGTCCGCGACTACCGGCACCTGGTGCTCGGGCTGGCCGCCGGTCTGATGCTCGGCGTCGTGGCCCTGGACCTGCTCCCCGAGGCGCTCAACCAGCAGCCCGGCCTGCTGTTCGGCGTTCCCTCCCCCTTGCTGATGTTCGTCCTCGGCTTCCTCGTGCTGCACGTGATCGAGCGATCGCTCGGCATCCACACCGGCCACGAGCAGGAGTACGCCACCCACGCCCACGCCCCCAAGGTGGGCGTCCTGGCGGCCGCCGGGCTCGTGGGCCACAGCGTCATGGACGGGTTCGCGATCGGCGCTGCCTTCCAGGCGGGGAGCACCGTGGGGATCGTCGTGGCGGTCGCCGTCATCGCCCACGACTTCGCCGACGGGTTCAACACGTACACGATCACCTCGCTGTACGGGACCAAGCGCCGCCACGGGATCGCGCTCCTCGCGGCCGATGCCGTGGCCCCGGTGATCGGCGCGGGGATCACGCTGCTCGTGCTGATCCCACCGGCGGCGCTCGGCCTGTACCTGGGGTTCTTCGCCGGCTTCCTGCTCTACCTGGCGACCTCGGACATCCTGCCCGAGGCGCACGCCAGCCATCCGACGCGGCTCACGGTGCTGGCCACGGTGCTCGGGGTCGCCTTCATCTGGCTGGTCGTGGGCCTCGCGAGCTGAGACCCGACTCGGGGCTACGCCGGCAGGACGTACCGGTACATCAGCAGGTAGTGCAGCACCGCCGCCACGATGACCATCACGTGCCAGATCTCGTGGAAGCCGAACACCCCTGGCCACGGGTTCGGCCTCTCGATCACGAAGACGACGAAGCCTGCGCTGTACACCAGACCCCCCGACGCCATCAGCAGCAGCGCCCCGAGCGGCAACGCGCTCCCCGCGCCGGCCAGGACGACCGTCACCCAGCCGAGCGAGATGTAGAGCGTGTTCGTCAGGTACTTCGGCAGATGCCGTACCAGGGAACGCAGCACGATCCCCAGGGCGGCGATGAGCCACACCGCACCCAGGACCGTCCAGCCGTAGGTGGTCCGGAACAGGACCAGGACGATCGGCGTCACCGAGCCGGCGATCAGCAGGAAGACCGAGTCGTAGTCGAGCGTGCGGAGCACCTCGTTCGCGCGTGGGCTCCGGTCCAGCGCGTGGTGCAGGGTGCTGGAGACGAAGAGGGTCACGACGGAGAGCCCGTAGACGCTGAAGCCGACGATCTTCCAGGGATCGCCCTGCGTGCTCGCCTGCGAGATGAGCAGCGCCACGCCGACCAGGGCGAAGCAGGAGGCGAACAGGTGCGAGACGGTGTTGAACCGCTCGTCGGTCACATGGACGCTGCCGTCCCGGCTCCGTAGTGCTGTCTCCACCCGCTGCCTTCCCGCGACCGACGTCCTCGACCGGCGCGAAGGCCAGGAGCACGCAGACCTTCCGCGCCACCACGATCTTACCGACCGATGCGATCGCCCGAGGGTCGGGCACGGAGCGCGAAGGACTCGCGGTAGCGGCTCGGCGAGACGCCCAGGTGCGCGACGAAGTGCTTGCGGAACAGGTCGCTGCTGCCGAAGCCGACGCGGTGCGCGATCTGCTCGACGCCGAGCCGGGAGCCCTCGAGCAGCTCCCGCGCTGCCGTCAGTCGCTCCTGGACGAGCCACTGCGACGGGCTCATGCCGACGAACGCACTGAACCGTCGCTGGAGCGACCGGGGCGAGGTGCGGGCGGCACGGGCGAGGTCGGCGAGGGTCCAGCCGCGGGCGAGGTCCCGGCGCACGGCGTCCCGCAGGGACTCGAGCTCGCCGCTCGCCGCCTCATGGCGCTCGTGGCGAGCCGGGACGTACTGCGCCTGACCTCCGCCGCGCACGGCGGGGAGCACCATCGATCGGGCCACGCCCGCCGCCACGGCCGACCCGCGGCGGTCGGCGAGGAGAGCGAGGCACAGGTCGACGCCCGCTGTGACTCCGGCGGAGGTCCAGAGCCGACAGCCGGCGTCATGCGTGTAGAGCACATCCGGGTTCACCCGGACCGCCGGATGGCGCTCGGCAAGAAGCGAGGCGTAGCGCCAGTGCGTGGTCGCGGCGACCCCGTCGAGCAGTCCCGTCCTGGCCAGCAGGAAGGCCCCGGTGCACAGGGAGGCGAGCTGAGCCCCGGACGCGTGGGCAGCACGGAGCGCGTCGGCCACCTCCCCCTCGGACGCGTCCGGCGCGGCGAGCCACGCGGTGACGTCGGCAAGACCGGGAACGAGCACCAGATCGGCCCCCGACATCTCGGCGAGCGGGCGCGTGCGCACCGTCAGACCGTGCTCCAGTACGACTGCCTCCCGCGGGGAGACGAGGCGGACCTCCTCGACCGCGATCCCCCGTCGACCGTCGTCCGCGAACACCTCGAGGACCGCGGCCAGGTCGAAGGACCGCATCCCGTCGAGCAGGACCACGGCGATCGTCATGGCGTGATCTTATCGATCACTGTCATCCACGCCAGTGGCCGGCCGCCCGGGCCCGCGCTGGAATGGACGCATGACCTCGACCTCCGCACCCCAGGCCCTCCTCGTCATCGACGTGCAGCGCGGCTTCCTCGACCCCGACTTCTGGGGGCCGACGGCCAACCCGCAGGCGGAGGAGAACGTCGCCGCCCTCGTCCGGCACTGGACCGAGACGGGGCGCGGCCCCGTCGTCCTGGTCCGCCATGACTCCCCCCGCGCCGGCTCTCCCCTGGCCGCGGGGCACGCGGGCAACGCGCTCCAGGACTTCCTCGACCCGGACGCCGCCGACCTCCTCGTGGTCAAGGAGGTGAACTCTGCGTTCTACGGCAGCCCCGACCTGCGCTCCTGGCTCGAGGAGGCGGGCATCGGTGACCTCGTGCTCTGCGGGATCCAGACCAACATGTGCGTGGAGACGACGGCGCGCATGGGCGGCAACCTCGGCTACGCGGTCACCGTCGCTCTCGACGCCACGCGCACCTTCGACCTGGTGGCTCACGTGCCGGGGACGGGCGAGGTGCGGATCAGCGCGGAGGAGCTGATGCGGACGACGGCCGTCAACCTCCAGGGCGGCGGTTTCGCCACCGTGCTGAGCACGGCGGAGGTCGTCGCCCGCGGACGCTGAGGCCCACCGTCACGTCGAGGCATCGATGTCTCCGTCGACCATCGCTCGCGCGATCTGGGCCAGGCTCTCGTCGACGGCCCGCAGCGCGGGAGTGCGGTTCAGGTGCCCGTGGAAGACGGCGCGCGACAACGACGGGGTCGAGCGGCATGGGTTGACCTCGGGTTGGCGAGCCTGTGCCGAGGAGAGCCTCGCAGACGCGGCTACCCGCAGATCTGCGGCACCGGCACCGAGTCCGCGACCCGCGCCCACTCGGCCGCCGTGGCGGGCGATCCCGCAGCGACGCTCGCACAGACCTGCCTCCTGGCCTCCTCGAGGGAGGTGGAGAAGATCCGGACCTCCCGGTCGGAGCCCGCAGCACTGAGCCGTGAGCTGTCCGGGGAGAACTCCACTCCGAAGATCGTGCCCGCCGTCCCGGTGAGCGTCGCCCATCGGACCGGGGCTGCCGGTTTCGTGACGTCCCAGAGCCGCACCGTGCCGTCCGTCATCCCGGCAGCGAACCAGTGCCCGTCGGGGCTGAACGCGACGGACGACGCGTACCCGTCGGCCCAGAGGAGGGGTGAGCCCAGCTGGGTGGGGTGCTCTCGGTCGGAGACGTCCCACAGCCAGATCGACGAGTCGTTCCCGCTCGCGGCGATCGTGCGTCCGTCGGGGCTGAAGGCGGCGGCGTAGACGTATCCGACCGGTCCGGTGAGGGGCTTTCCGATGACCACGGGCTTCGCGAGGTCGGAGACGTCGACGAGCAGGACAGATCCGGAGAGCACGGACGCCACGATCGCGGTCGCGTCGGGCGAGAAGGACACGGTGTACACGAAGCCACCGAGGTCGGCGAGCCGGGAGGTCGGCTTGCTCGGCACGCCGTCGGACAGGTCCCAGAGCGTGATGGACGCGTCGTCGGACGAGACGGCCAGCCGGGTGCCGGAGCGGTCGAACGAGACCGCGTCGACCCAGTTGCTGTGCGCGTGGACGGTGGTGAGGAACTGCGGGTCCCTCGGGTCGCTCAGGTCCCAGAAGTGCAGGTTCCCCGCGGTGTCACCGGCGACGACGAGATGGAGAGCGGCCGAGACCGCCACCGCCCCGTCCAGCCGCGCCCCGGTGGGTGGTGCGGAGAGGCTCAGCAGCGTGGGGTGGCCCGGGTCGGAGTCGTCCCAGATGCGCAGACCGTCCGTCGTGGAGGTGGCGACGATGCCGGGCCCGAAGGCGCCCTGGCCGGGGACGGACCCGAGGCCCGAGAGCACCGGGCCGGGTGGGCTCCAGGCTCGGAGCGTGCCGTCGGCGCCGGAGGAGTACAGCGTCCGGCCGTCGGGCGCCCAGGCGACGCCCATGACCAGCGACGGGTTCGGCAGCGTCTCCTCGAGCAGGCCCGTCGCGGCGTCCCACATCCACAGGTGATCGTCCGAGCTGGCGGCGGCGAGGACGGCGCCGTCCGCGCTGAAGCGCACGTCGTTGACCCAGGAGGTGGGACCGGCGAGGGGCGCGAGCTCGACCGGCGACCGGGCGCCGCTCAGCTGCCACCGGTACACCTGGCCGCCGGTGGCGCCGGCCGCGAGCTCGCGCCCGTCGGGGCTGACGTCGAGCGAGGTGATCGTGCTCCCGACCGCCGGACCCGCGTCACCGATGAGGGCTGGGGCCGCCGGGTCGATCACGTCCCAGAGCCGGGCGATGCCGTCCGAGCCGGCCGCGACGAGCACGCGGCCGTCCGGCGTGAACGCCACGGCTTGCGCCGTCCCGGCGAAGGCGGGAAGCGTGGCGGCGAGCGCGTAGCCCGATGTGCCCGTCGCCCGCCAGATCTTCACGGCGCCGTCGGCAGCGGCGGCGGCCAGCAGCGTGCCTCCTCCACCGAACGCGACCCCGTAGATCGTGGTGCCCATCGCGGCGTCGGTGACGCGCACCGACCTCGGCGAGGTCGGGTCGACGGTCGACCAGACCTCGAGCTTCCCGGCGTCGCCACCGGTGGCCAGCTGCGAGCCGTCCGGGCTGAAGGCGACCGTGTAGAGGGCCGCGTCCTCGACCGCCACCGTCGCGAGGTCGCGGCGACCGCTCCCGGCCGACCACAGTCGCAGCTCGGACCTGTCCGTCGCGGCAGCGACGGTCGAGCCGTCCGGGCTCACGTCGATCGCGTTGAGCAGCGCGTCCACGTGGGCGAGCCGGGAGACCGCCGGCCGACCGGAGCTGCTCAGGAGCGCGCTGCGCGCGTCGACCGTGCCCGCGCTGACCTCTGCGCCGACGGCGATCTGGCCGGCGAGCCCCGGGTCCGTCGATGCGAGCGTCTGCGCCGTCACCGCGAGCTGGCGAGAGACCGCGAGGTCCTTCTGGATCACCAGCGCGCGGTTCTGCCGCAACGAGAGCGCGGCGAGCCCGCCGGTGCTCACGAGCAGCACGGCGAGCCCGCCGGCGAGCACCCGGAGCCTGCGGGAGCTGCGCTGACGGGCCAGGGTGTTAAGCAGGTCGGCCTCGCGGCTCGCATCGAGGAACTCGCGCTCGACGCTCGCGAGCGCATCGGGGGACGTCTCGGTTCCCCACAGCTCGACGACGCTCTGCAGCGGGGCGCCCCGGTAGAGCAGACCGGGCTCGCGCCCCGCATACAGCCACCGGTGCGCCGACTCGGCGAGCCGGGTGTGGACCCGCAGGCCCTCACGGTCGTCCTCGATCCAGGACTGGAGCCTGGGCCAGGCCGTGAGCAGCGCCTCGTGCGCGAGCTGGACGTGGTCACGATCGGCGCTCAGCAGCCGGGCCTCGACGCAGTCGTGGATCACCTTCTCGGCCTCGGGCGACGCGAACTCGCGGCGGTCCGCAGGGCGGCGCGTGTCCGTGAGACCCGCGCGGACGTGGACCAGTCGCAGCAGCGTGCTGCGGGCGACTTCACGCTCGTCGACGCTCAGCGCGGAGTAGACCGCCTCTGCCGTCTTGCTGATCGCGCCCGCCAGTCCCCCGACGAGCCGGTACTGCGCCAAGGTCAGCCGACGCCCCGAGGATCCCTGCCAGGTGACGTACAGGGCGTGCGAGAGGAGCGGGAGCACCCCTGGGTCCAGCGCTGCGCCGTAGCCGGAGCCGCTCGACGCCTCGGCCAGCAGGACCTCGACGAGCGAGTCCTCGACCTCGATGCCGAGCGCACGAGCCGGCTCGACCACGATCCGACGGAGCTCGTCGGTGGTCAACGGTCCGACCAGCAGCTGCCCGGCCGCGAGCCAGCCGCCCAACGGCTCGAGCGCGAGCGCCCGGTCGAAGAAGTCGGCCCGTATCCCGAGCACCACGGCGGTCCCCGAGGCGTGCAGCTCACCGAGGGCAGCGACGAACGCGGCAGCCACCCGCGCACCGTCCGCGGTGAAGACCTCCTCGAACTGGTCGACGACGAGCGTGCCGTGGACCGGACCGGCGATCGCGTCGCGCACCTCGCCGAGCGAGGAGAGCGGATCGGCGCCCGGGGTCATGACGACGGCCGCCTCGCCCTCGTCCCGGAGTCGGGCGACCAGGCCCGCACGCAGGAGGGACGACTTGCCCGAGCCGGAGGCCCCGAGCACGACGAGCGGGGTTGGCCGACCCGAACGCACCTCGGTGAGCAGCCGGTCGGTGAGCTCCTCGCGCCCGAAGAACACCTCCGCGTCCTCCGCCTCGTACGCGGCGAGCCCGCGGTAGGGGGCGGCCGCCGACACCGGGCGCGGCCCCGGTGCACGGCGCAGGCGCTGGACCGCAGCCGACCACAGCGGCAGGTCGTCGGGCCCGACGCCGAGCAGGCCGAGCATCTGCAGGAACTGGTCGACTGTCGCCAGGGGCGGGAGGTGCCGCCCGCTGAAGTAGCCGCCCGTCGTGGCGACCGGGAAGCCCGCTGCATGGGCGACGTCCCGGATGGTCCAGCCCCTGGCCTCGCGGAGCCCGGTCAGTGCGGCCGCGAGGTCGTCACGGGTGCGGATCTCACGCGGATCGGTGGGCGAGCTCTCGGGCATGACAGTCCTCCGGGGAGTGAACCGGCAACCACGGGAAGGTGAGTCACCGAGCTGCGCGACTCAGTCACGACTCTGTCAAGAGTAGCGATCACGGGCAGTCCGGCCGGTGACCGTCCGACCCGTCGAGTGCGCCGCGGACCCTCACTGCGCGTGCGTCGGCACCACCAGGACGGGCACGGTCGCGAACTCCAGCACCCGCAAGGTCTCGCTGCCGACGTAGGGCAGGGCATGCCCGCGGCGGGAGACGCGGGCCAGCACGATGAGGCCGGCGGCGACCACCGTCGCCTCGTCGAGGATCGCTGTGGCGACGGCACCCTCCCGTCGTACCCCGCTGACCTCGACACCCGCGGCGGTGCCCAACGCTGCCACGTGCCGCAGGGCAGCGTCGCCTGCCTGCTCGCGGCGGTGCCGGACATCGATCAGTCCGGCGCCCTCCCCTCCCCGGCCGACGGGCCATGGCTCCAGGACCGTCACTGCATGCACCCGGGCGCCGAGCCGCTCCGCGTACTCCACGGCGACCGCCGCCGCCGCGAAGGCCGGCGTCGAGTCGTTCACGGCCACGAGGACGACGTCGATCATGACCCCTCCGATCGGGCCGACGGGCTTGCGCCGGCTCCGGCCGCCCCCGCTGCCCACCGCAGCCGCAGGCCCTCCTCGAGCTCGAGGGCGTCCAACGCGCGACGGATCGTCGCGAGCCGGTCCTCGAGGCGAGGGATCCAGCGCTTCTCGACCGCGTGCTGCCGGCTACGGGTCGCCGCGAGCTCCGCGGAGACGAGCAGCACGGCCCGGGCCGCCACGGCATGCTCGACGGCAGCCTGGAGCGCCTCGGCGTGAGCCGCGACGGCGAAGGAGAGAGCTGAGCTCCCCCCTGCCGTCGTCGGCGGGACGCTCAGGTCACTGGCCTCGAGCGGGAACGCCACCCCCATCGCCCCGCCCCAGGTGACCTCGACCCGGGCCGGGGTCGGGGGGGCGGCGGCCGCGATCTGCGCCCGGCCGTCCAGTGCCGCCGCGCGCCGGAGCCAGGTCGCCGCGACGGCTGCCAGCTCCAGCCACTGCGCGCGGGTGTGCGAGGCGACGATCTCGAGGCGCTCCAGCTCGTCGGCGAGGATGCGCTGCTTGCGGTCGAGCAGGTCTGCTCCGTGCCGCGCGACGGTGAGCCGGCGCTCGAGCCGTACCCGCCCTGCCCGACCGGTGTCAGCCATCGGACCCGCCGTCCGCCCCGGTCGGCAGGTAGGTCTCGAGCATGGCGAGCGGCAGCATGGTGAGCTCCTGGCGCGGCAGCGCCGCGAGCGCCGTCCAGGCGCGGGTGAGTGAGTCCTCCATCGTGCGCAGCTCGGTGTCCCCCTGGTCGAACAGGTGCTGCTCGACCAGGTCCCGGCAGGTGAGGTAGGCGCGGTCCGTCGCGCTCAGGGCGGACACGCCGACCAGCTCGCCGAGCTCGGCGGCCTGCCGGGCGCGCGCCATCGCCGCGAGGACCTGCGAGGCGACGCCCAGGTGGTCCTCGCGCGTGCGTCCGGCACCCGCACCGCTGCGCATCAGCCGGGAGAGCGACGACAGGACGTCGACCGGTGGGTAGACGCCGCGGGCCTGCACCTCGGGCGAGAGCACGATCTGGCCCTCGGTGATGTACCCCGTCAGGTCAGGGACCGGGTGCGTGATGTCCCCCGCCGGCATGGTGAGCACCGGGACGATCGTCACCGAGCCCTCACGGCCACGGATCCGCCCGCAGCGCTCGTAGAGCGTGGCGAGATCGCTGTACAGGTAGCCCGGGTACCCACGGCGGGCCGGGATCTCCCGTCGTGCGGCAGCCACCTCCCGCAGGGCCTCCGCGTAGCTCGTCATGTCCGACATGACCACGAGCACGTCGTGCCCCTCGGCAAAGGCGAGGTGCTCGGCGATCGTCAGGGCGAGGCGCGGGGTGAGCAGGCGCTCGATCACCGGGTCGTCGGCCGCGTTGAGCAGCAGCACGAGCTCGCCGGCCGCCGAACGCTCCTCGAGGCGGTCGCGGACGAAGGTGATGTCGGCATGCGTCAGACCCATCCCGGCGAAGACGACGCGGAAGCTCGAGCCGTGCGCCGTCGCCTGTGCCGCGATCTGCGTGGCGAGCGCCAGGTGCGGAAGGCCAGGGACGGAGAAGATCGGCAGCTTCTGACCGCGGACCAGGGTCGTGAGCGCATCGATGACCGAGACCCCCGTGAGGACGGGGTCGTGCGGGGGCTCACGGTGCACGGGGTTGAGCGGCCAGCCGCTCACCGGCAAGGACCTGTCGCAGCTGACGGGAGGGCCGCCGTCCATCGGCTCGCCGCGGCCGTTGCACACCCGGCCGAACCACTCCGGACCGACGGGGATGCTCAGCGGGCGTCCGTCGAAGCGCACCCAGATGCCGCCGGGCGCCATCCCGCCGGTCCCCTCCAGCACCTGGAGGGTCACCAGGTCGCGATCCACCTCCAGGACCAGACCGTGGCGCGGCCCGTCCGGCAGGTCGACCGTCGCGAACTCGTCCCAGCCGACGCCGTCGGCGGCGACCACCAGGAGCGGTCCGCGCAGCTCGCGCACGTCGCCGTGCGCCACCTGGCCGAGCGGTGCGCCCCCCGCGGCCGCGACGGGCCCGTCCGGCGGGGCAGCCGGGACCGGCAGGGGCGACGTCGGGGGCGTCGTGCGCGTCATGTCAACGCCTCCAGCATCGCCAGGACCGCCTGGCGGCGGTCGCGCACACCGTCGGCGTCGCGGGGACCGACCTCTTCGCGGGCACGCAGGACCGCCCCGAGGTCGGCCTCCTCGATCGTCGTCGCCGCGACGCCGTCCTCGACCCGGCGCTGGCAGGCCTCGACGACGTCGAGCACGAGGCCGAGCAGGGCAGCTCCCTTGTCCGCCGAGCAGAACCCGTCGTTCTCGCTCAGGGCGTTCTGCTGGAGCACCCCGTCGCGCAGCAACCGTCCGCCCAGGAGCACCACCCGTTCGTGGCCGGGCAGCGAGCCCGTGCCGATGATCTCCGCGAGTGAGGCGAGGCGGTCGGCCTCGGCGAGCAGGACGGCCGCACGTGCCCGGTGCTGCGACCACTGCGGGTCGCCGTGCGCGGCGCGCCACGCGCCGATCGCCTCGACGTCACGCGCGAACGACCCGCTCCAGCTGACGGCCGGGTAGTGCCGCGAGTACGCGAGGTCGCGGTCGAGCAGCCACAACGAGCGGACGAAGCGCTGGGTGTCGGTGGTCACGGGCTCGGTCATGTCCCCGCCGGCCGGCGAGACGGCGCCGATGACCGTGGTCGACGCCGCGGACCCGCCGAGCGTGGTCACCCGCCCGGCCCGCTCGTAGAAGGCGGCGAGCTCGGAGGCGAGGTTGGCCGGGTAGCCCTCCTCGGCGGGCAGGTCGCCGTTCCGGTTGGCGAACTCGCGCAGGGACTCGGCCCAGCGAGACGTCGAGTCGGCGATGACGACGGTGTCGTAGCCCATGTCCCGGTAGAACTCCGCGACCGTGATACCGGTGTGCACGCTCGCCTCGCGGGCCATCATCGGCATGTTCGAGGTGTTCGCGATGACCACCGTCCGGTCGATCAGGCGGCCGCCGGTCCGGTCGTCGGTCATCCCGGCGAGCTCCTCGAGGACGTCGGCCATCTCGTTGCCGCGCTCGCCGCAACCGACGTAGACGATCACGTCGGCGTCCGACCACTTTGCTATCTGCTGGAGCAGGAGGGTCTTGCCGGTGCCGAAACCGCCGGGCACGGCGGCCGCCCCGCCGCGGGCGAGCGGGTAGACGAGGTCGAGCACGCGCTGCCCGGTGTGCAGCGGGACGACGTCGCTGAGCCGTGCGCGGAAGGGCCGGGGCAGGCGGACCGGCCAGCGCTCGGAGAGCCGCACCTCGGTCTCGTCGATCCGGGCGACGACGTCGGTCGGCGCCATCGGCTCGGGGCCGGCGACCCAGGTGACGGCGCCCTCGACCCCCCCGGGCACCGTGACGCGGTGCTCGACTGACCCGGACTCGGGAACGGTGCCGAGCACCTGGCCAGGAGACACGCGCGCCCCGACCTCGATGCTCGCGACGAACGACCACGACCGCTCCTGCGCCGTGGACACCCGCTCCGGGGTGAGCCAGACCGGGGCACCGGTCAGGGGACGGAGCAGGCCGTCGAAGGCATGTCCGAGCAGCCCGGGGCCGAGCAGCCCGGACAGCACCTCCCCGGTCGCGGTCGCGCGGTGACCCGGGGTCAGCCCGCCGGTGTACTCGTAGGCCTGGACCGTCGCCCGGCCGCCGGAGATGCCGACGATCTCGGCTGCAAGGGCGCTCGGTCCGAGCTCGATCACCTCTCGCATCGCGATGCCGTCGAGCTCGTCGACCTCGACGAGGGGCCCGTTGACCCGGACGACCGTTCCCTCCGGGCGGGCGGCAGGTCCTGTCGCTACGGGGTCCACAGCTGCCTCACCTCCGCGGCGTTCGCCTCGACCGCTGCGGTCGCGAGGACCGGGACCGACAGGTCCAGCCGCCGGCTGCCGAGCTCGCCGACCACGCCGCCCGACGGGCTCGGGGTGACGGTGGCCAGCGGGCCGAGCGCCTCGTGACAACGCCCGGTGAGCTGCTCGACCCACGCGGAGTAGCGCGGCTCGTCACGCAGACCCTTGGCCGCCTGCACCACCTGGTCCACGAGCTCCCGACGGAGCGACTCCTGCTCGGCCAGCACCAGCTCGCCCGCCTCGCGGCGCACTCGGGCCGAACGCAGGGCGGCAGCGGTCCGGGCCGCCGAGGCCCCGTCGTCCGCCGCGCTCGCGAGGAGCTCCTCGGCCGTCGTGCGCGCGGCCGTGAGCACCACGTCGACCTCGTCCGCCGCCCGCGCCTCGATCTCCTCCACCTCGGCCTGGGCAGCGGCGTTCAGCGCCGCGCGCAGGGGGTCCAGCGCGAGGAGCGCATCCGGATGCAGCCCCCTCACGGCAGCACCACGCCCATCGGCGCACCGGGCGCCGTCAGCTCCGGCCCGAGCACGGCCGCGGCCCGGGCGGTGAGCACCACGGCGTTCACTCCCGGCGGCATCGCGGCCCAGGCGCGCAGCACCTCGGACTCGGACTCCGCGGGCAGCACCAGGGCCCCGGCGAGCCCGTAGCCCTCGACGAGGGCCCGCTCACCGAGTGCGGTGACGATGCCGCTCACGACCTCCGCCATGAGGACTCACGCCTTCCCGATGAGGATCATCGCGACGACCAGCCCGTAGATCGCAATCCCCTCGGCGAGCCCGACGACGACCATCGCCCGGCCGAAGATCTCCGGCCGCTCGCTCATCGCCGCGAGCGCGGCCGAGCCGGTGTACGCGACCGCGAACGCCGCGCCGATCGACGAGCCGGCCACCGCGATGGCCGCCGCGATGAGCGCAGAGCCACCGATACCGGTCGGCGCTGCCGTCTCGGCCGTCACCGCCGCCGCACCGACCGCGGCCGCCGCCGGGCTCGAGCCGAGCGCACTCATGAGAAGGACGACCGCCCCGACCAGGACGAGCGCATCGATGCCGAGCAGCACCGCGAACCCGGCCCTGCCGCGGCGCCGCAGCAGGACCACCGCCGCGAACGCGAGCAGGGCGACCACCGGGAGGCCGACGAGCCAGACCGTCATGAGATCTCTCCTCGAGCAGGGCTGCCCTCCGGCAGCGTCGGTGCCCAGGGACGGAAAGGCCGTCCCTCGGACTGGAAGATGCGGGAGAACAGCTCGTAGTACTCCAGCCGCAGGGCCTGGATGCCCGCGACCAGCGCCTCCAGGGCGAAGGTCACGACGTTGCCGACGACGAAGACCAGCACGGCGCCGACCGCTCGCCAGCCCGGCCCCCACAACCCCGTCGTCCCGTCCCAGACGATCATCAGCAGGGCCCCGTGGGTCATCCCGAACGCGGCGAGCCGGGCGAAGGAGACGATGTTCGACCCCAGCCGCACGACGGTGTCGAAGAGCTCCACGACCGCCTGCATGACGCCGGACCCCCCGCCGCCCGACTCGATGAGCAGTCCCGTGAAGACCAGCGCGAGCGCACCGACCGCCACGACGACGGCCACCACGACGACGGGGGTCAGTCCGGCGACCAACCCCCACGTCAGCAGGGCGGTCGCGGCGAAGAGCGCGGAACCGGCCACACCCGTCCTGGCGTAGAGCGCGTAGCCCCAGCCGCCCTCCCGCACGCGATTGACCGTCCCTATCCCGTAGGCGACGGCGAGCAGCACGGCGCCGAGCCCGACGGCAGCGATGAGCAGCGGGATCGGGCTCTGGAGCGGGTCGAGCCACACCACGGGGATCAGCCCGGTCGGCCCGAAGGCCTCGCCGTACAGCACTCCGAAGGCCATCGAGGCGAGCCCGGCGCCCGCGACGAACGCCCAGGTCTTGGCCAGCGCGGCCAGGCGCCCCGACCGCCGCCCGCGCAGCGCCAGACCGACGACCAGCAGGATCGCTCCGTGCCCGAGGTCGCCGAACATCATCCCGAACATCACGACATAGGCCAGGCCCGCGATCCGCGAGGGGTCGACGTCCGCATACGGGACCGTCGCATAGGTGTCCACGAGCGTGCGCGAGAGGCGTGGGCGACGGGGCCCCGGGGCGGTGAGCAGAGTCGGCGGCTGCACGCCACGCGGGTGCGCGATCGGCACCGCGGCCACCCCGTGCGGGCTGAGCGCCGCCTGGAGGGCTGGGAGGTTCCTCGCGGGCGTCCACCCCACCAGACCCCTCAGGGTCCCCGAACCGACGGCCGCCTCCTGAGCCCGGTCGATCTCTCCGGCGTCCGAGCCGGGCGGGTACGGCAGGTCGAGCTCGACCATGCCGCTGCGCGCGACCTCGACGAGCATCCGGCGGCATGCCGGCTCGCTCGCGACCAGGGCGACCCGTTCCATCCGGACCGGGCTCAGGTCCTCACGCCACGGCATCGAGCACCTCGCTCCCGCCGCCGGCCTCGGCGGCCGCCAGTGCGGCACGCAGCCGCCAGGCGTCGACCGCGAGCACGACGATCGCGCCGAGCACGACCGAAGGCCCCGGCATCGCCGTGCGCAGCAGACCGAACGCGTCGTCCTCGAGCGCGGCGAGGGCACGGGCCTCGGCACGCCAGAGCTCCTGCGGCCCATCGATCCCGTCCAGCACGCCGCGGAGGCTGGCCGGCAACGCGGTCCGCAGCTCGGCGAGGTCGCCTGCCCCGGCCCACGCCTCCCCGATCAGGGGCCGAGCCAGGCGCCGCAACCGGGGCGACGGCCGGGCGCCGTCGACCAGGACGAGCCGGCCAACGGTCAGCGCGGCTGCCGTCGCCGCCCACGGCCTCGCCTGGGGTGCGGCGGCGGCCAGCTCACGCAGCCAGCCGAGCCGCAGCACATCGGCGAGGTTCGCCGGACCACCCTCCCCCGGGTCGCCCCAGGGTGACCGTCGCAGCGCCGTGTCAAGCTCCTCGCGCGTGGTCGAGCCGCTCAGCCGGGGCCAGGCCGTCGCCAGCGCCCCGAGCTCGTGCTCCGGCCGCTCCGGGGCGCCGTCGAGGTGCCGGGCGAGGTCCAGGATGTTCTCGCGCTCGAAGCCGGCCGCTGCCGCCCGCACGAGGCGCGTCCCACCCGCCGGGAGCCAGCCGGCGAGCACCCGCAGCTGCCACAGGACGGCGTCGGCGGTCGCACGGTGGGCGTCCTCGAGCTCGGAGATCCCCTCGAGGGGCGTGGCGTAGCCGGTGCCCTCCAGATCCCGCAGGGCGGTGCCGAGGCTGCTCCGCCCCGCGATCCGGCGGCAGGCACCTGCCCCGACCCGGCGCCGGGCCATCGCCCGGGCACGGACCGATGCGGCCACCCAGTCGGCCTTCACGGCGACGTCCCGGTCCGTGGGTCGACGACCGCCTCCGCCAGGCGCGCGGCGAGGGCCACCACCCGGTCACGTCCGAGCGCCTCGACGCGGGTGACCTGCTCGCGCGCCTCGGTCAGCAGTGCCGCGTTCCTCGCAGTCGCCTCGTCATGGACGGCCGCCGCGGCAGCGGCGCGGGCAGCGTCCGCCTGGAGGTGGGCCTCGGCCCGGAGGGCTGCGGCGCGCTCGTGCGCGGCATCGATCCGCGAGCGGGCAGCGCTGCGAGCCGCGGACACCTTCTCGGCGCAGGCGGCGACCTCTGGCTCGAGGGCGGCGAAGACGGGGGCCAGCTCGCTGGCAGGACCGGTGTCGTCGAGGGCGGGCACCCCGACCACCCCGGCGGAGCCAGGCGCGCCCGCGGGGCGGAACCGGTCGAGAATGCTAAGCAACGTCATGAGACGCCTCCGCTTCCATCGTACGGACGGGGAGGGCGCCGCGCGGGGTCCTTGGCCCTGGTCTCACCGATCTGCCCGCGACGGGCGAGCCCGTCCGTCGATGTGGATCTTCGGTGCAGGTGCGCGGCCAGGGATGGCGTCCGGCGCACGTCAGGACGAGAGTGGGAGCAGGGCCACAGCGCGCCACGAAGGCGACCCCGGGGCTCGACCGCGACGACCACCTCGTCCGTCCGCCGCGCAACTCCCGGGAGAACCGCACGTGCCCCGCACGACGCCGGACGACGAGGGCCGACGCCACACCTTTCCTCACCCTTTTCTCGCGCACTTCCTGACCGTTTCCTGAAAGCACGGTGGCAGCGTTCTGTGAATGTGTCCCACGACCCTTGTACCGATGGACAAGGAAACGTCGCAGCGCGACGCTCTCCCAGTCGCGCAACGGATCCCGTTGCGCACGCAGCACCATCCGTTGGGCAGAAAGAAGGCACATCCATGTCACTGTCTCGCCGTTCGATCCCCACCCTCGCGATCGTCGCCGCATCGGGCCTCGTCCTTGCGGGGTGCAGCTCGTCGAGTTCCGGAGCGAGCACCACGCCGTCGACGCCGGCGTCGACGTCGACCTCCTCGAGCGCCCCGCCGATCAACGCGGCGGACTTCACCGCCGACTTCTCGGTGATGAAGCAGCTCACCGGCCTCGCGTCCCAGGGCAAGGGCTTGATCGGGGTGCTGCTCCCCGACACGACGACCTCGACCAGGTACGTCCAGTACGACGCCCCCTACCTCAAGAAGGCCTTCGAGGCGACCGGCCTCGCGTCCGACCAGTTCAAGATCGACAACGCGAACGGCAGCGCGTCGACCATGCAGACGCAGGCCGAGGCGGACATCAACGCCGGCGCGTCGGTGCTGCTCGTCGACCCGCTCGACTCGGGAAGCGGGGCCGCGATCGAGGCGGCGGCCGAGAAGGCCGGGGTCAAGGTCATCGACTACGACCGCCTCGTCAAGGGCGGGCCGTCCGACAGGTACTACGTCAGCTTCGACAACGTCCAGGTCGGGACGATGATCGGCAAGGGCGAGGTCCAGTGCATCGCCGACTGGAACGTCCAGAAGCCGAACATCCTCATCATGGACGGCGACCCGAGCGACAACAATGCGACACTCTTCGCCCAGGGCTACAACGCCGTCCTCAAGCCGAAGTTCGACTCCGGTGAATACGTCAAGGTGGGCGAGCCTGCCGGCACGTGGACGCCGTCGGTCGCCGCGACCACGTTCGAGCAGCAGCTGACGGCGCACCCGAACATCAATGCCGTCGTCACACCGAACGATGACAACGCGAACGCCGTCATCTCCGTCCTCAAGTCGAAGAACATTCCCGCCAAGACGTTCCCGACCACCGGCCAGGACGCGTCGCTGCCCGGCCTGCAGAACATCCTCACGGGCTACCAGTGCGGGACCGTCTACAAGCCGATCTACCTCGAGGCCCAGGGCGCTGCCGCCCTTGCCCTCTACCTGCGCGCGGGCCAGACACCGCCGGCGACGCTGGTGAACTCGACGACGAAGGACACGCAGATCAACGCCGAGATCCCCTCCGTCTACACGACCCCGATCTGGGTCACCACCGCCAACATGAAGGACACCGTGGTCAAGGACGGTGCCGTGAAGGTCGCCGACCTGTGCGCCGGTTCCGTGGCGGCGGCGTGCACGGCGGCAGGGATCAGCTGACCGGTACGTACCTCGGGGTGGGGGTGGGTGGCGACGCCACCCCCCCGCACCCTCCAAGAGTGGGAGGCAGTGTGACGACGGACGTACGAACCGGGATCGACGGCGACCCGGAGCAGCCGCTGCTGCGCCTGCGGGGAGTCAGCAAGCACTTCGGCCCGGTGCGGGCCCTGACCGACGTGGACCTCGACATCCCCGCAGGTCAGGTGACCGCACTCGCGGGTGACAACGGGGCGGGGAAGTCCTCCCTCATCAAGTGCATCGCGGGGATCCACGCACCGGACGCCGGCGAGATGTCGTGGGAAGGCGAACCGGTCCACCTCCACGGGCCGGCGTCGGCGGCGGCGCTCGGGATCCAGACCGTCTACCAGGACCTCGCCCTGTGCGACAACCTCGACATCGTCCAGAACATGTTCCTCGGCCGCGAACGGCTCCGCCGCGGTCAGCTCGACGACGACTCGATGGAAGAGGCGGCGAAGGAGACGCTGAAGAGCCTGGCGGTCACGACGGTCCGCTCGGTCCGCCAGCAGGTCGCCTCGCTCTCCGGCGGCCAGCGGCAGTCGGTAGCGATCGCCAAGGCCGTGCTGTGGAACTCGAAGCTCGTGATCATGGACGAGCCGACCGCGGCCCTCGGTGTCGCCCAGACGGCGATGGTGCTGGACCTGGTCCGGCGGCTCGTGGACCGCGGCCACGCCGTGCTGCTCATCTCGCACAACATGAACGACGTCTTCGCCGTGGCGGACCGGATCGCCGTGCTGCGCCAGGGGCGGATGGTCGACGTGCGCCCCGCCCGCGAGTCCGACACGCAGATCGTCGTCGAGCTCATGACCACCGGTCGCTCGACCCGCGACCCGCGACCCCAGGCAGGTGCGTAGACGATGTCCCAGCTCGAACAGGCCACGCCCGACGAGATCGAGAGCGAGGACCTCGCGACGGCCCCACCGGCCGCCGACACCGTCGGCGACTACCTGCGCCTGACCTGGGTGCGGATCCGCGGCGGCGAGACCGGCGTGCTGCCCGTCGTCGGCGGACTCCTCCTGGTCTCGATCCTCTTCCAGTCCCTCAACGGGCACTTCCTCACCGCAGGCAACCTGGTGAACCTGCTGGTCCAGGCCGCGGTCTTCAGCCTGCTGGCGATGGGCGAGGTCTTCGTCCTGCTCCTCGGCGAGATCGACCTGTCGATCGGCTTCGTCGCCGGGGTCAGCGCCGTCATCCTGGCCGAGCTCTCCCACCCCGCGATCGGCTGGCCGTGGTGGGCGGCAGTGGCAGCCGCCCTGGCCGCGGCGGCAGCGATCGGTGCGCTCCAGGGCACCTTGATCACCCGGATCGGGCTGCCGTCGTTCGTCGTCACGCTCGCCGGACTCCTGTTCTGGCAGGGCGTGATGCTCTGGGTGCTCGGCAGCGGCGGTTCGATCCTCATCCAGGACCCGGTCATCAACGGCATCTCCAGCAGCACCCTCAGCCGCCTCGCCGGCTGGCTCGTGATGCTCGTCGTGGTCGGGGCCTTCGCCGTCCTGACCTGGCGACGCGATGCGCGACGCCGGGGGTCGGGCCTCACCGCCCCACCTCCCGCCCTCACGGTCGCGAAGATCCTCGGCGGGCTCGCCGGCGGGGTCGCACTCGTCCTGCTGGCCAACGCTGACCGCGGGATCCGGGTCCCCGTGTTCGGCATGCCGTGGGTGGTCCTGCTCGTCCTCGGCGTCCTGGTGGCGTGGACCTACCTGCTCGGGCGTCGCCGGTTCGGTCTGTACCTGTACGCCATCGGCGGCAACCCGGAGGCCGCCCGCCGGGCGGGGATCGGACTACCCCGCATCAGGACCCTCTCCTTCATGCTGTGCTCGCTCACCGCGGGGCTCGCCGGGATCGTCTACGCCTCCCGGCTCCGCTCGATCTCGACCGCTCTGGACGGCGGCACGCTCGTCCTCTACGCCGTCGCTGCGGCCGTGATCGGTGGCACAAGCCTGTTCGGCGGGCGGGGCAAGGCGCTGCACGGGGTGCTCGGAGGGCTCGTCATCGCCGCCATCGACAACGGCATGGGACTGCTCGGCTTCAGCGCCGCCGCGAAGTACATCGTGACCGCGCTCGTCCTGCTCGTCGCCGTGACGATCGATGCGGTGACGCGCCGCGGTCGGCCCCAGCGGTAGGTGCCCGGCCGCTACGGCCTCGCGGCCGGGGCGTGCGGATGTACCGCCGCTCTGTCCTGGAACGCCAGGATCGCGGGGTTGAGGACGCGCCCTTCGCGGATCTCGATCGCGCGCAGGATCGTCTCGTTCCCGTCCCAGGACGCCCCACCCTCCATGACGACCCGCAGGAACGGCAGCAGGGCCTCGCTGATCTCCCAGCTGGCCGAGTCCCACAGGTACGAGGGGCTGTGGTCGACGGCGTAGTAGCGCACGTGCTCCCCGACCATGAACTCCGGATCCGCGAAGGACGTGGGCCGTGCCCACTCGAAGCCCATCCCCTCGTCGCAGGAGACGTCGATGATCAGGCTGCCGGAGGCGAAGGCCGCGAGATCCTCGTCGAGCAGGAACATCGACGGCGCGGCGGGGTCCTGGAGCGTGCAGTTGACGACGACGTCGTGGCCGGCGAGGAAGGGAGCGAGCGCGACGGGCCCGTCCTCGGTGACGACCGTGCTCAGGTGCGTCGCCGGGTCCTCCTGCTCGAGGTGGACCATCCGCGCCTCGTGCATCGGCGCGCTCACCGAGGCGACCTGGCGCTGAGTCAGCACCTCGATGTCGCGCACGCCGTGCGCGGACAGCGCCGTCACGGCACCGCGCGCGGTCGCGCCGAAGCCGATGACCACGGCCGTGAGCCGCCGTCCGTAGTCGCCGGTCATCCCTGCGGTCTCCAGCGCGTGCAGGACGGAGGCGTAGCCCGCCATCTCGTTGTTGCCGTGGAAGACGTGCACGGCGAACCCGTGGTCGCTCGCCCAGTAGTTCATCGCCTCGAAGGCGATGAGGGTCAGCCCACGGTCGATCGCCAGCTGGGTGATGACAGGGTCCTGCACGCAGTGCGGCCAGCCCCACAGGACGGCGCCGTGCGGGAGCTCGGCCACGTCGACCGCCTGCGGCTTCGGCAGCAGGACGATGTCCGCGGTGCTCAGCACGCGATCTCGTGGAACGACGGCCCCGACGAGGTCGGCGAGCTGGGCGTCGGTATAGCCGAAGCGCGCTCCGTAACCCTCCTCGACGATCATCAGCGCGCGGAGGTCCTCGTCGATGCGCTCGAAGTGCCGGGGGTGCAGCGGGACGCGCCGCTCGTCGGGTTTGCGCGAGGTCCCGACCACTCCCAGGGTTCGCAGAGTCATCGGTCTCGACGCCCCAGGAGGGACGGATGTGCGTTGGTGCTCACGACGGCTCCTCGAGCGACCCGTGGATCGCTTTTCCCGAGCGTAGCCTGCGCCGTCGCCGGCGGCAGAGCAGTCGGCGAGCGACCCGGCCCGGTTCAGGTCTGCACGCCGCCCGGAGCCGCACCACTCGGTCGGTCGACGAGCACGACGACCCCGAGGACGGCGATGCCCAGCGCGACCGACGCGGCGACGTCCGTGACGAAGTGGTACCCGAGGTACAGGCGGCTCAGGGCGACCGCGCCGATACCCACCACGGCCAGACCGCTCCAGCCGACCAGCGCAGACGGCGTCGGGTGCCGGACCCAGACCAGGTAGCCGAGCACGAGGAACAGCGTCGCCGCCCCCGCCGTGTGTCCCGACGGGAAGGAGTAGGTGGACTCGAGCCCAGGGATGAGCTGGCTGTCGACGGGAGGCCGCGGCCGCGCGACGACGAGCTTCACGGCGGAGGCGACGAGCGTCGAGACCACCAAGGCACCGACCAGCAGCACGACCGGACGCCACTCGCGCCGCCACAGCCCCCAGCCGAACGCGCCGACGGCGACGGCGATCGGTAGGACCACGGGACCCGCGACGGTGGTGACCGCCGTGAGCACAGCGGTCACCACGGGGCTGCGGGCAGCGACGAGCCAGTTCAGCACGGGGGTGTCGAGGGAGGCGAGGTCGTCCATCTCCCGCACGGCGTCGAGCACACCGAGGAAAGCGACGATGCCGAGCACGACGAGGGCCCAGCCGACCGCCAGTCGCCGAAGCGTCGGCTCGGTCCACAACCGCGCCGCCTCGAGGCGCGTCCGCTCGATCGAGGCGCGGATCAGGTCGCGGCGAGCAGGGCGAGGCATCGACCGATGATCCCAGATCGTGCCGCCCACGTCCTCGCGTGCCCGGTCCCGGCGCCGCAGCGCCGGGTTCGGCCACGCCGGGCGCCCACGGCCGGGCATGATGGGCAGATGCGCAGCATCGTGGGTGAGCACTGATGGGACGGCACGCCGCCGACCCGGCATCCGACGGCCCCGCCGACCCGGGTCCTGAGGTCCAGGCGGAGGCGAGCGAGGCCGCCCCCACCACCGGTCCCGACGCTGCGCAGCCCCCCGAGACCGCGACGCACCCCTGGTGGCGCGAGGCGGTGGTCTTCGGCCTCGTCGGAGCGATCGCCACGGGCGCGGTGCTCCGGTGGGCCGTCGGCGGGTGGTGGGTCGCGCTCCTCGGTGGCCTCGCCGCCGCAGCCGTCGTGACGGTGGCGACCCGGGTCGCGCGCTCGGTGCCCGCTCCCGAGAGGTGATCGGCACACCCCCTAAGGTGGAGCGGTGAGCGCTCCGACACCGCCGAATGACAAGATCGTCTGGATCGACTGCGAGATGACCGGGCTCGACCTGGTCAAGGACGCACTCGTCGAGATCGCCGTGGTGGTGACCGACTCCGAGCTGAACGTGCTGGACGAGGGCATCGACCTGGTCATCAAGCCGCCGGCCGAGGCGCTGGAGCAGATGGACCCGTTCGTGCACACCATGCACACGACGTCGGGACTGCTCACCGAGCTCGACGGTGGCATGACGCTCGCCGAGGCGCAGGACGCCGTCCTGGCCTACCTGCGCGAGCGCATCGAGCCGGGCAAGGCGCCGCTGGCCGGCAACTCCGTCGGCACCGACAAGGCCTTCCTCGACCGCGACATGCCCGAGCTCGTCGGGCACCTGCACTACCGCGTCGTCGACGTCTCCTCGATCAAGGAGCTCGCACGCCGCTGGTACCCGAGGATCTACTACGCCTCCCCCGACAAGAACGGCGGCCACCGCGCCCTCGCCGACATCCTGGAGAGCATCGACGAGCTGCGCTACTACCGCGCGGCGATGATGGTCCCGCAGCCGGGCCCGGACTCCAAGACGGCCAAGAAGATCGCTGCCGAGGTCGTCGCGACGAGCGTCACGCGACCCGCCGGCGCCTGAGGCGCGAGATCCCCGGGCACCGGTGGTGCCGGCAACGAGAACGCTCCGGGCACCTGAGGTGCCCGGAGCGCGATGGGGTGGCTAACGGGACTTGAACCCGCGACCCCCTGGACCACAACCAGGTGCTCTACCAACTGAGCTATAGCCACCACGGCCGGCGAACCGAGGCTCGGACCGGCGTGAAGTCTACCGGGTAGGTGAGGGTGCTGCCGACACCGCCCCGGCCGGCTCCGTCATCGGGTGGCACGGGCGGCGCGGGCGACGACGATGTCGGCGAAGCGCTCGAGCACACCCTCGTGGTAACCGAGGAACAGCGAGGGCTCGACCATCTCGAGCTCCATCAGCACCGGGCCGCCGTCGTCGTCCTTCACGAAGTCGACCCGGGAGAAGAGGAACCGCTCGGAGCTGACCGCGACGTCCGTCGACCCGGCGGTCAGCAGGCGCCGGGCCGTGGTCACCACCTCGAGGGCAGCCTCGATGTCGGACGGGGATGCCTCGATCGGGCTGATCCGCTCCTCCTTGTAGACGCCGTCGATGGCGACCTCCGGGCCGTCGAGCATGGCCCCCTTGCGGATCGAGTGGGAGTACTGGCCCTCGAAGAACACGTGCGCCTGCTCACCGACGGTGTCCACGCTCGTGAGATAGCGCTGAGCCATCACGGTGCGCCCCGACTCGAGGAGTCGCTTGGCGTGCTGGATCGCCAGTCCACGCGAGTTCGCGTCGATGGCGGTGTAGCGCCCGGTGTCCCGCGACCCGGCGGAGATCGCCGGCTTGATGACGAGGTCACCGTGCGCCGGGAACCGTGTGTGCAGCGCGCGGGAGGACAGGTGACGCTCCGGCTCCAGCCAGATCGTCGGCACCACGGCGACGCCGGCCTCATCGAGCTCACGCAGGTAGTGCTTGTCGGTGTTCCACCGCACGACGGGGAACGGGTTGGCGAGCTTGGTGACCTTCGAGACCTGCTCGGCCCAGGCGAGGAACTCGGTGCGTCGCTGGGCGTAGTCCCAGGTGGAACGGATGACGACCATGTCGTACTCGCCCCAGGCGACGGACGGGTCGTCCCAGACCACGGCGTCCGCGGTCGCGCCCCGCTCCGCGAGCGCAGCGATCAGCGGCCTGTCGTCGGGGTCGAGCTCGGGCAGGGCGGCGCAGGTGGCCAGGGCGATTCTCACCTCGTCAGACTAACGGGCCACCGCTCCCGGCGGAGCGGACGGCCTCCGGCGGGGTGGCGCGCACGGGCTCGTCCGGGCAGCATCGGTTCGCGTGAGACTCGAACGCTACGAAGCCCGCACGTCCCCGACGATGACCGCACTCGCGGTCGTCTTCCTGCTCGTCTACGGCGGACCGGTCATCTGGCCGGACCTTCCGTCGTGGGTGGCGCGCGTGGCGGAGGCAGCCAACATCCTCATCTGGCTGGTCTTCGCTGCCGACCTGGCGATCCGGCTCTGGCTCGCGCCGAACCGGCTGCGCTGGCTGATGCGGCACCCGATCGACGTGCTCACCGTGATCCTGCCGTTGCTGCGTCCGTTGCGGATCC
Organism: Actinomycetales bacterium; assembly: GCA_038252305.1. Classification (GTDB taxonomy): domain Bacteria; phylum Actinomycetota; class Actinomycetes; order Actinomycetales; family Cellulomonadaceae; genus Actinotalea. The sequence goes on from JBBSAL010000007.1 coordinate 74,934, forward strand.
TGCGCGTCTTCACCGCGGGCCACTCGCTGCTCACCCGCCGCGGTGGCCTGCTGCGGACCGGCCAGGCCGTGCTGCTCTCGGCCCTGGTGCTGGTCACCGTCGGAGCGCTCGCGGTGCTCGACGCCGAGCAGGGGACCGCTGGTGCCTCGATCGTCACCTTCCCCGATGCCCTGTGGTGGGCGATCACCACCGTCACCACAGTGGGCTACGGCGACCTGTACCCGGTGACCACTGCGGGCCGAGTGGTCGCCGCCGCACTGATGATCGTGGGCATCAGCGTGCTGGGCGTGGTCACCGCGGGCGTCGCCGCCTGGTTCGTCTCGGCCGCGAGTGCCGAGGCTGACGCCGAGCCGGACACCGACGGCCGTCCGTCCGACGAGCACGAGCCACCCAGCGATCTGACCATCGGGCACCTGCACGCAGCCGTCACCCGGCTGCACCGTGCCGGGGTGCTCACCGCCGACGAGGTGACGGCGACCCGCGACCGGATCGACGCCCAGAGCGCCACTGCCTGAGCGGCGCCGCCCCGTCTACGCGTAGACGCGCCGCAAGAGGGCGTCGAAGGCGCGGTCGGGAAGGACCCGACGCGCCATCATGATCGTGCGCGCCCCCCGACCGGCCGGGTAGCGGGTGCGCGGCCGTTCGGCCTCGGCTGCGCGCAGGACGATCTGCGCGACGGTCTCCGGGCGTGCGCCGCGGCCCGGGCGGTCAGCGGACTCCATCGCGCGGTGCGCGGACCTCCCGGCGCCCTCGTAGGCGGTGCCCGTCGTGCTCTCGAGCAGAGCGCTGCGGGCGATCGTGCTCCACTCGGTGAGGATCGGCCCCGGCTGCACGAGGACGACGTCGATCCCGAAGGACTCGAGCTCGACCCGCAGGCTGTCGCTGAGCCCCTCGAGGGCGAACTTCGTCGCGTGGTACCAGGAGCCGAGCGGCTCGTACATCACGCCACCGACCGAGGAGACGTTGATGATCCGGCCGGAGCGCTGCGCCCGCATGGTCGGGAGCACGAGCTGGATGAGCCGTGCCGCACCGAAGACGTTCACCTCGAACTGGTCCCGGGCCATGTCGAGCGGCACGGTCTCCAGCGCGCCGTAGGAGCCGTAGCCGGCGTTGTTGACCAGCAGGTCGAGGCGACCCTCGGCCTCGAGGATGCGCTGCACGCCGGCGGTCATGGAGCCCTCGTCCGTGACGTCCATCGCGAAGGTGCGCACCCCGTCGGACTCGAGCTCGGCCATCCGGTCGAGGCGGCGGGCGGCGGCGTAGACCGTCCAGCCGTTGCGGGCCAGGGCCCGTGCGGCGTGCAGGCCAATCCCGGACGATGCGCCGGTCACCAGTGCGACGTTCATGCGGAGGTCTCCTCGAGCTCTCGACTCGCGCGGCAGGTCGTGCCGGGCGGCCGGCCGAGCCTACGTCGGCTCAGAGCCCCGCGGCCTCCAGGAGCCGGAGCCAGACCTCGCTCACGGTCGGGTATGCGGGGACCGCGTGCCACAACCGCTGCAGCGGGACCTCGCCGACGATCGCGATCGTCGCGGCGTGCAGCATCTCCGCGACCTCGGGGCCGACGAACGTCGCTCCGACGATCACCTGGCGGTCCTCGTCGACCACGAGGCGCACGGTGCCGCTCGCCGTGTCGCCCATCACGAAGGTCCCGGCGACCGAGCCGAGCTCGACGTCAAGGCAGCGCACCGACAGCCCGTCGGCGAGCGCCTGCGCCTGCGTCCGGCCGACCCAGGCCACCTCGGGTCTGGTGAAGACCACCTGGGTGACCGCGGCCGTGTCCGCGTCCGCGCGCCACCGGCTGAAGGGCTCGTCGCTCACATCGCCGGAGGCACCGAACCGCGCCGCGACGACGTCCCCGCCGATCCGGGCGTCGTACTTGCCCTGATGGGTGGTGGCGGTCCGCCCGGTGACGTCGCCGACGGCGTACAACCAGCCCTCGGCCACCTGCGGGACCTGCAGGTGCGCGTCGACCTCCAGTGGCCGCCCCGGTGCAAGACCGATCGTCTCCAGGCCCAGGTCCCCTGTCCGCGGTCGGCGCCCCGTCGCGACCAGGACCTCCTCGGCGCGCACGATCTCGCCGCCGGCCAGAGTGAGCGTCACACCCGCCTCGTCCCGCACGACGGAGGCCACCTCCGTCGACAGTCGCAGGTCCACGCCGAGCTCGCGCAGCGCCTGCCCGAGCGCGTCGCCGGCGAACGGCTCGGCCGCGGTCAGCACCCGCTCCCCGCGGACGACGAGCGTCACCGCACAGCCCAGGTCGGTGTAGGCGGTCGCCATCTCGACGCCAACCACACCGCCACCGATGATCACGAGCGAGGCCGGGACCTCGTCGGCGGCGGTCGCCTCACGGCTGGTCCAGGGACGGGCGGTGGCCAGGCCCGTGGTCGGTGGGACCACGGGCTCGCTCCCGGTGGCCACGATCACGGCGTGTCGGGCGACGAGGGTGAGGGGACCGTCCTCGGCCCTCACCTCGACGGTGCGCGGCCCGGTGAACCGGGCATGCCCGCGGACCAGGTCGATCCCGGTGCTCTCGAGCCAGCCGACCTGCGACGAGTCGTCCCAGTCGTGGGTGAACACGGTGCGCCGCGCAAGCACGGCGTCGACGTCGAGCGCGCCGCAGACCGCTGCCGCGGCACCGGGGACGTCGCGGGCGGCAGCGAGCACAGCCCCCGGCCGCAGCAACGCCTTGGACGGCATGCACGCCCAGTAGGAGCACTCCCCGCCCACCAGCTCCGCCTCGACGACGACGACGCTCAGGCCGGTACGGCCCGCCCGGTCGGCAGCGTTCTCCCCCACCGCTCCTGCGCCGAGGACGACGACGTCGTAGGTCTGTTCCGATGCCATGACTGCTCCCCTGGTCGGTGAGCCCTCATCGTGACGTGCCGGGCCGCCGCGAGCACGTCGACGTCCCGGGACAGCGACAATGTGGCGTCGATGATCGTCCACGAGGTACGGGAGGATGCCGGTCGTGAACCGAGCAGATCCGAACAAGGCGAGTCGATGGGAACGCCGCGGCCCACGGCTGGGGCGAGGGCAGCCGAACGTCCCGCTCGGCGGGCGCGGACTGCTCACGCTCTCCCCGCGGTTCTGGGTCCTGCTGGTGCTGACCGGCATCGCGGCCGGGCTCGGCGGCGTGCTGCTGACCCTGGTACTGCACGGGGTCCAGCACCTGGGCTTCGGCTACCTCGAGGGCAGCTTCCTCCAGGGTGTGCAGGAGGCGTCCGCGCTGCACCGGGTCGTCGTGGTCACCCTGGGCGGCGCGGTGGTCGCGCTCGCCGCGTGGCTCCTGCCCCGGCTCTTCCCCCGCGAGACGAGCGGCGTGGCGGAGGTCCTGTGGCTCGAGGACCGCCGGATGGGCCTCGGGAGGACCATCGCGAGCGGTCTCGTCCAGGAGGTCACCGTCGCCCTCGGCTCGTCGCTCGGCCGCGAGGCGGCGCCGAAGGAGATCGGTGCCGCGGTCGGCTTCCGGCTCTCGGAGCTCGTCGGGCTCCCCGTGGAGCAGCGTCGCGTCCTGGTGGCGGCCGGCGCCGGTGCCGGGATGGCCGCCGTCTACAACGTGCCCCTGGGTGGCGCGCTCTTTGCGGCGGAGGTCCTGCTGGGGTCCGTCGCGCTGACGAACCTGGTCCCGGTGCTCCTCGCGGCGGTGGTCGCCACGGTGGTCGGCTGGATCTACATCCCGCAGCAGCCGATCTACCTGATCCCGCCGTGGCAGGGCACCTCGTCGCTCCTGGTGTGGGCGGTGCTCTTCGGGCCCGTCGCCGGCCTCGTCGCGGCCGGCTTCGTCCGGGCGGTGGCGTGGGCGAAGCTGCACCGGCCCTCGACACGGCGTGGCCGGGTGATCGTCCCGGTGCCGGTCTTCGCCGCACTGGGTGCGCTCTCGATCGCCTTCCCGTACGTGCTGGGCAACGGGAAGGGACCGGCGCAGCTCGCGTTCGACGGAGCCGGCTCGCTGGCGCTGCTCGCGGCACTCGTCGTCCTCAAGCCCTTGGCGACGGTCGCGAGCCTGCGGGCCGGGGCGACCGGCGGTCTGTTCACGCCGACCCTGGCCACCGGCGCACTGCTCGGCGCGGCTGCCGGTCGGCTCTGGCTGCACCTGTCCCCCGGCGCCGCCGGTCTCGGCGCGTTCGCGGTCGTCGGAGGGTGCGCCCTGCTCGCGGCTGGGACCCAGGGGCCCCTGTCGGCCATGGTGCTCGTCTTCGAGCTCACCCATTCGGACGAGTCCCTGCTGCCCGCCTGCCTGGTCGCCGTGATCGGCGCGGTGCTGGTGGCGCGCTGGACCGACCAGCGCTCGATCTACACGGCGGCGTTCGCCCGCGACAGCGAGCCGCCGAACGCCACACCGGACGCCTGAGCGGTGCCCGCGCGCACGCTCACCGCGGAGGCACCCGGAGGAACGACGAAGGCCCCCGCTCAACGTCTCCGCTGGTCAGGGGCCTTGACTGTGCGCCATCAGGGACTCGAACCCCGAACCCGCTGATTAAGAGTCAGCTGCTCTGCCAATTGAGCTAATGGCGCGCGGTGCACGAGGTTAGCACCGTGAGGCCGCCGATACGAAACCGGCCGTCGAGTCCCGCCTAGGCCCCGTCCTCGGCGTCGTCCTCGACGTCCTCGCGAGGCCCGTCGGCGCCCCACCAGGCGACGTCGGGCAGGCCTTCGTCCTGGAGGATGGCGGGCGACTGCGGGCCGCCGGGGTCGGCGAGATCGGCGAGCAGCGCGAGGGGCACGCCCTCCCTGCGCAGGTGCATGACCTCCGCCGAGGCCTCGTCATCGGCCTCGTCGAGCGCGGCTGCCAGGGCGGCCGCCTCCTCCTCCGGGCTCAGGTCCGGGGTCACGTCCTCGTGCGGGCTCGTCTCCACGACTCTCTCCACCTCGTCCGTTGTCCACGCGCACCCACCCGCCAGCCGTCCGCCGGTGTCGCGCCGATCATCGCTGAGCGCTGAGCCTGGCACAAGAGCGACGCTCCGAATTCACAAGTACAGCCCTGTGCCCCGCCCCTCGGCCTCCGGCTCGGCAACCCCGTGCAGGTCGCGCTCGCGCAGCAGCACGTGCACGACGCCGTTGAGCTCGACCTCCGAGCGGTCCTCCGGGTCGAACAGCACCTTGTCGCCGAGCTCGACCTGCCGCACCTGCGGCCCGATCGCGACGACCGCGCCCCACACGAGCCGCTTGCCCACCGCGGCCGTCGCAGGGATGACGATCCCCGAGGCGGAGAGCCGCTCCGCGGACTCCTCGTCCAGGTGCACGAGCAGGCGGTCGTGCAGCATGCGGATCGGCGGCCGTGCGGCGGAGCTGGTCACGCGTCGACGCTACCGGAGGTGGCAGCGCCCGCGGCTGGCTAGGCTGAGCACCCCGACGAAAGGACCCTTCCGATGACCCGTCTCGCCGTCGGCGACCTCGCACCCGACTTCGCCCTGACGACCGGCGACGGCGCCACCTTCCGGTTGTCGGCGCACCGCGGCCGCGGTGTCGTCCTCTTCTTCTTCCCCGCAGCGATGACCCCTGGCTGCACCCGCGAGGCCTGCGACTTCCGCGACTCGGCCGGGTCGTTGGAGGATGCCGGCTACGACCTCGTCGGCATCTCCCCCGATGCGCCGGCCCGCCTTGCCGAGTTCGCCGCCGCCGAGGGCCTGACCTACCCGCTGGCCTCGGACCCCGAGCGCACCGTCCTGGACGCGTACGGGGCCTTCGGCGAGAAGAAGCTCTACGGGAAGACCGTCGAGGGGGTCATCCGCTCGACCTTCGTCATCGATCCCGACGGGCGTGTCCAGGTCGCGCGCTACAACGTGCGCGCCACCGGCCACGTCGCCTCGTTGCGCCGCGAGCTCGGCCTGGACTGAGACGGGCACGGCCCCTGGCGCCGCCACGGGCACCAGCCCGTAGGCTCGGCGCCGAGCGCGAGTGGCGAAATGGCAGCCGCGCCAGGTTTAGGTCCTGGTGCCTTCGGGCGTGCGGGTTCGACTCCCGCCTCGCGCACCCTCTGACCTGCGGCGATGTGCTCGTATCGATGACACGCCTACACTTCGCGCCTACAATGGCCTCAGATGTAGGCGAGCACACCGCACCCGCCGCGCTTCACCTGCATCGGAAGGGCGAAAACCCGTGGCCAGCATCACTCCCGTGCGTAGGTCCAGCGGCTACGCCTGGCGCGTCCAGGCTCGCGACGCTGACCGGCGCATGCGCCAGGAGACCTTCTACGGTGAGGACGCGACCAAGGTCGAGGTCGCAGCCCGTGCGTTCGCCCGGCTCGTGGACCGGCTCGGCATCGCCGAGGCGTCACGGATCCGCGACGCCCGATCCGCGCAGTCCGGGACCGGGACCCCCACCCTCGCCGAGTGGGTCGACTCCTACCTCGACCGCGACACGGGCCAGCTCTCCGGCGTCACCGACGGCACCCGCCACGCCTACCGACGCATGGCCGACGCCACGATCCTGCCCACCTTGGGCGAGCTGCCCATCAACGAGATTACCGACGACGACGTGCGCCGCTGGATCTCTGGCCTCGAGCGGCGGCTCACCTCGCGGGGCACGCCGTACACGTCCAAGACGATCCGCAACCACCAGGGCCTGCTCTCCCAGATGCTCGCGGCTGCCGAAACCAAGGGCCTGCGCACCGGCAACCCGGCCCGGTCGGTGCCCATCACGCGCACCCGCCGCGGGCAGATGATGGTCCTGACGCAGACCGAGTTCGCCACACTCCTGCACTTCATCGCCGAGCCGTGGCGGCCGTTGGTCATGTGGCTCGCCGGGACCGGGATGCGCTGGGGCGAGGCGACCGCGCTCACCTGGGGCGACATCGACCGCGACGCGCGACCCATGCTCGTGCGCGTCGACAAGGCGTGGAAGAAGCCACAGACCGGCCAAGGACGCACCCTCGGGCCACCGAAGTCCGCAGCTGGCGAGCGAACAATCGGTGTTCCCGACGAGCTCGTGCATGCGCTCGGAACCCCGAAGCGTGGCAACGCGCTCGTGTTCTCCACCGACAAGGGCACGCCACTGTGGTCCGGGTCGTTCTACCCACGCGTGTGGCAACCGGCGCTCGACGCGGCCAACGACGCCGAGACGTGTGCGGGTGCCGGACTCATCCCCATCGGCAAGCGGCCGCGAGTGCATGACTGCAGACACAGCCACGCCTCATGGCTCATTGCCCAGGGCCGGCCGCTGCCCTACATCCAGCGACGCCTCGGGCACGAGAAGATCACGACCACCATCGGCACCTACGGCCACCTCATGCCCGATGCTCAGCAGGGCGACGCGGATGCCGTGGCGCTCATGATGGCCGGGGTGCTGCCAATGATCGAGCCTGAGGTGCTCGCGCAGATCGAGGCGTAGGCCGGACGGGCGGTCAGCTCGTGACCTAGGCCTGACCGTCGCACGAGGCGATGCTGTACGCACCGCTCGACGTGTTCTCGCTGATGATCTTCCCGTCCACGGTGATGCGACAGGTCACAGTGCCGCTCTCGCCCTGGTTCTGGGCCGAGATGTAGACGAACGAACCGCGGGAGAACGACAGTGTGATCCCGTTGCCGGCGTCGGTTCGAAGCGGGACGGCCTTGTCTGACCCCTGTGACGTCCCCGATGGGGTCTCCATCGTGATATTGACGCTCGTCGCACTGCCCTCGACCTCGTACTCGACGTCCACCGGGGCCATGGCCTCGGCTATCCGAGCGATCTGCGCTTGTCGGTCAGCCTCAGCCTGAGCAGCTCGCCCTGGTGCCGTCAGAACCGACGTGATGACGCCGGTGACGACCACAGCACCGATGATCCACGCCCAGACGGGCACCCCACGCCACTTCCGGCGGATCGGGTTCCAGTCCGGTGCAACAGGCTCGGGCGGGCGGGCGTCGACCGGACCTTCGGGCGTGCTCATGCTCGTGCCTTTCTGTCGGCGTGTGCTGGACTAGCGGGCTGCGCCAATCGAGTGAGCGTGTCACAGCTCGAGTCTAGTTTCAGCGGATCGTCAAGCGCAGGGGGCAAAGCAGGTGGACGAGTTGATGTTGTTGCACTGGCTTGGATGGACGCTGGTCGTCGTGCCTGGCATGAAGAACGACGCGTGCATCGTCGAGTCCGAGCACATCGTGCTGTTCTCCGACCGGCTCACACCTGAGCGTCGGTCGCGCCTTGGTTCACGCCTTCTGACGCCTGTCCTCGAGGTTCATTCACAGGAAGGCCGCGCGATCGAGCGAGCCTGACGTTGTCGGCGGCTATGGGGGTCGTGTCGTCACGAGACTCACGCTCCTCGGCGATGGCCAGGATGAGCGACGTGATCGCCGCCTGTTCTCTTGCTGAGAGAAGATGCACCTTGTCGGGCACGACATAGGGAGCACGGACGGACCGGGCCTGCCCCACCAGATCCGACACTTCGCGCACATCGACGTTGAGGACCCCAGCGACCCGGGCGACGGTGGCATGCTCGGTGTGTCGATCGCCGAACATCATGCCGGCGATCGTGGTCGCCGTGACATCGACGCGAGCTGCGAGCTCACGCATGGATGGCTGAGGTGTGCGCCCTCGCGGATTCACGATGCCCGCCTCGACCATCCATGTCGCCCACGGCTCGGGCGCTCTCCTGCTCATGTCTACGACCCTCTCGGCATCGGCATCGATCCGTCCAGCCCACAGCGTAGACAGTTCGTCTACAACTTCCATCGGTGTGAGCGGGCCAGGCGGCGAACCTCACCCACTGTCATGTAGACACGAACGTCTAAACCGTCTAGTGTCTTGCTACACACCACACAGCACGTCTACAGTGGAGGGAGTTCAGGTGATCGTCGTAGAGAGCAGGCTCGATGTGAGACTCATCAGCTCCACCGTTCTCGCGGACTACATGAAGTTCCGCAACCTGTCGGTCCGCGATCTGGCCGCCGCGATGAACAAGCCATCGGCGCGTTCGACCATCGGCCACCTCCTGTCCGGCAAGCGCGCGACGTGCGCACCCGACACGGCACGCCGCATCGAGAAGGCGCTCAACGCGCCTCCCGGCTCGCTCTTCGTGGCCAAAGTTTCGAGTGTCCAGCGAGAGATTGGACGGGTGGCATGACGGTCGACCTCACCGTTCGTGACGTGGCGGCAGCCATCGCCGCGACGCCCGACACGGTCCGCCGGCTCGTCGCGGACGGCCTGCTCCCGGGCGCGTACCGCCTGCGCGGCAACGAGGGGCCATGGCGTATCCCCGCGGCCGCGCTCGACACCTACCGCGAGCGCCAGACGTCCGCTGACCCGTGGGTCCGCACCAGGGCCCGCTCCGCCTGACCCCGCACACAGCAGCGGGGCGTCCCCATCGGCCGCACAAGCCGGGAACGCCCCACCTACGAGAGGAAGTCTACGCATGAACGCCGCCCGCAGCTTCGACAGCATGAACTCGGCCGAGATCATCGCGACCGCCGACCGGCTGTTCACCGGCATGGTCGCGCGGACTGGCATCACCCCGACCGTCCTCGCCGCGATGGCCCGCTGGGACGCCGCAGCACAGGGGCCGGTCGCACAGCCCACCTCCACCGACGACCTCGCGCTGCTCCACGCGCTCGGCCTGATGGACGTGGCCGCATGAGCGAGGACTTCGCCATGGAGACGCGCCGCGAGAACCACGACCGCGAGCGCGACCGCGACCTGCTCACTGACGACCCACGCCTCGGGTTCCTGGACCGCATGGACCGCCGCGGCGGCGGTTCCGTGCCACCGCCCGTCGACCGCCGCGTGCGGTTCCGGCGCCCGTGCTCGCAGTGCGGCGTGGCCTTCCGTGACGCGACGCAGAACGAGATCGACGCCTTCCGCCGCGACATCGAGCTGCCCGACACGGGCGACGAGCACGGGTGCGCATCGTGATCGCGCTCCTGATCGTCGCTTGCGTCGTCCTCGCCGGGTACATCACCTGGGAGGGGTGGGCGAAGTGACGACCGCCGTTCAGGACGCGTTCGACACGGTCCTCGCGGCCGTCGCCGACGACCGCCGCTCCAACTCGTCGAACTCCCGCGAAGCCGTTCGCGTCGCCGTCAACGCTGCGGCCCGGGCCCACGGTCAGCGCGTCACCGCCGCGACCATCCGCCCCTACCTGCCGTCGTGGGTCGCGACCCCGCAGATCGGGTCGACCGTCAACCGACTCCGCTCCCGCGGGTACCTCGTCAAGACCGGGAAGTACACGGCCAACGGGAAAGGCGGCGACGCCCGCAACCAGGGCAAGCGCTCGCCCATCTACAAGGTCACCGGACACATCCCACGAGAGGCAGTCCAGCCATGAGCACCACCACCCTGAACCGCCCCGGCACGTGGTCGTGCCCCGGGTCCACGCTCGTCCTGCCCGCGTCCGCGCCGCGCCAGAAGTGGCTCGACGCACGCCGATCCGGCATCGGCGGGTCGGACGCATCGACCGTCGCCGGCGTCAACCGGTGGGGCTCGAAGTACGAGCTGTGGCTCGACAAGACCGGGCGCGCACCCGAGAAGCCCGTGACGATGGCCATGCGGATGGGCAACGTCCTGGAGCCCGTGGTCTCTGACCTGTTCGTCGAGGAGACCAGGATCGCGACCCGCCGCGCCGGCCTCATGGTCTCGCGGACCCGCCCGTTCCAGATGGTGTCCGTCGACCGGCTCACCGACGACGGCGGGCTCCTGGAGTGCAAGACCACGAACTGGCGCCTGGCAGACGAGTGGGACGACGACCAGGTCGCCGACCACGCCGAGGTCCAGACCCAGCACGCCCTCGCCGTCACCGGCCGCTCCCACGCGTGGGTCGCGGTCCTCATCGACGGACACGACTTCCGGTTCCAGCGCGTCGAGCGCGACGAGCAGCTCATCGGGGTCCTGACCGGCATGGAGGAGCGGTTCTGGGTCGACCACGTCCTCGCGGACGTCGCCCCACCGATGGAGGCGCGCTCCCTCGACATCGTGAAGGACCTCAACGCCGTCGTCGCCCGCGAGACCGCCCAGGCGACCGACCCCGACCGGGTGCGGGCCCTGCTCGCAGCACGTGCCGACGCCAAGGCCCGCGCGAAGGGCGCCGACGACGAGGCCGCGGTCGCCGAGGCCGAGCTCATCGCCATGACCGGCGACGCAGAGGCACTCCTCGACGGCGACCGCACGCTCCTGACGCGCAAGGCCAACGGGACGTTCGCTGCCGCACGGTTCGCCGCCGCCCAGCCCGACGTGGCCGCGCAGTACATGACCAAGCCCTCCCTCGACCTCGACCGCGTCAAGAACGAGATCCCCGAGATCTACGCGCAGTACCGCGCCCGCGTGCTGCGCCCAACGAAGGAGAAGTGACATGGGAAGAGATTTGACCGCCAGGGTGCAGAGCAACGCCGTCCAGCAGGGCGGCGCCCCGACGGGCCCGCCGCAGACGATCGGCCAGCTGATCCAGTCGCTGCGCCCCGAGATGGCCCGCGCCCTGCCCAAGCACATGGACGCCGACCGGATGGCCCGCATCGCGCTGACAGTCCTGCGGCAGAACCCGAACCTCGGGGTGTCGACACCGGAGTCGTTCATGGGTGCGCTGCTGACGTGCGCCCAGCTGGGCCTGGAGCCGGGCGCCGGCGGGGAGGCGTACCTGGTGCCGTACGCGCACCGCAAGGGCCCGCTCGCCGGGAAGACCGAGTGCCAGCTGATCATCGGCTACCAGGGGCTCGTCAAGCTCTACTGGCAGCACCCGATGGCGAAGAACATCGACGCCCAGGCCGTCTACGCGAACGACACGTTCGACTACGCCTACGGGCTCGACCCGTTCCTTCGGCACAAGCCGCTCCTGTCCGGCGACCGGGGCGCGATCGTCGCGTACTACGCCGTCGCGACGCTCACCACTGGCGGGTCCGCGTTCCTCGTCATGTCGCCAGACGACGTCAAGACCCTGCGTGGCGGCAAGGAGGGCACGTCCGGGCAGATCGCCGACCCGGCCCGGTGGATGGAACGCAAGACCGTCCTGCGCCAGCTCCTGAAGACCCTGCCGAAGTCCACGAACCTGGTCCGTGGGCTCGAGGTCGACGAGCGGATCCGCACCGACCTGACCGAGGACGGCATCGACGCGCCTGCGCGTCGCGTCGAGTCCGCGGCGGTGACGATGGTCCAGACCGACGTCGGGCCCGTGAACCCGGCCACCGGCGAACTCGACGACGACCAGCAGGACGCCTACCAGGCGGACGACCAGGCGACCGATGGCCTCGACTGGCCCGACGTCGCACAGCCCGGCGGTGCGGCATGAGGATCGTGCAGCTCACCGCGGAGAACCTCAAGCGGCTCCGGGCCGTCGACATCACCCCCGACGGGCACCTGCAGGTCATCGCCGGTCGCAACGGTCAGGGCAAGACGTCCGTCCTGGACGCGATCTGGTTCGCGCTCGGCGGGAAGGACGCCCAGCGCGGCACCGCGAAGCCCATCCGGGAGGGTCAGGCCACCGCGTCGGTGCGGCTTGATCTCGGGGACATCGTCGTGACCCGCACGTGGGCCGGCGACAGGACCGCCCTGAAGGTCGAGTCGAAGGACGGTGCCCGGTACGGGTCGCCGCAGGCGATGCTCGACGACATAGTCGGGCGCTTGTCCTTCGACCCGTTGGCGTTCACGCACCTGCCGGCCCGGGAGCAGCGCGACACGCTCCTGACCCTCGTGGACCTGCCGTTCGACCCGGCCGATCTCGACCGGCGTCGCGCCGGGCTCTTCGAGCAGCGCACCGAGATCGGCCGCGAGGGCAAGCAGCTCGAGGGCCAGCTCGCGGGGACCCCGGTCGCGCCTGACGGGACACCGGACGTCGAGGTGTCCTCCGCGGACCTCTTCACCGAGCTCCGTGCTGCGCAGAACGCTCGCTCGGAGCACGCCATGGTCGTCGCCCGCGCCGAGGATGCCCAGTCCGCACGGGAGCGCGCAGAGGACGCCATGGCTGCGGCCGAGCGGGCGCTCATCGAGGCGCAGGCCGCTGAGGCGGCTGCGATCACCGCGGTGCGGGCACTGCCTGACCTGCCCGACACGGCAGCCCTCGAGGGGCGCATCGCAGGCGTCGACGACGTCAACGCTGCGGTCCGGGCCAAGGCCCAGGGGGCGCGTGTCGCCGCCGCCGTGGCGGACGCCCGGGTCCGGTACGAGGAGAAGTCGACCGCGATCGCCGCGCTCGACCAGGAGAAGGCCGATGGGCTCGCCGCAGCGGTGTTCCCGATCGACGGCCTGTCGTTCGACGCGGACGGTGTCACCTACCAGGGCGTGCCGTTCACGCAGGCGTCGGCCGCCGAGCAGCTGCGCGTGAGCCTGGCCCTGGCGATGGCGATGAACCCGAAGCTCCGGGTCATCCGCATCACCGACGGGTCCCTGCTCGATGCCGACAACATGGCCCTGATCGAGGAGATGGCCAAGGCCCAGGACTACCAGGTGTGGATCGAGCGCGTCGACGAAACCGGCAGCATCGGGATCCTCATCGAAGACGGCGCCGTCGCCGAGACCGCTAGCCGTGCGTCATGACCACGACCATGCAGTACACCGGGCAGCTCGCGATCGAGGTCTGCTGCTCCTGCGCCATCTCGTTCGCCATGCCCACGGACTACCAGCGGCGGCGGCGTGACGACCACGAGCTCTTCTACTGCCCTGTGGGCCACCCGCAGCACTACACGGGCGCGACCGAGGTCGAGCGACTGAAGAGGCTGAACGAGTCTGCCGAGCGTCGAGTGCGGCTCGCACAGCAGTCTGAGCGGTTCTACCGCGACCTCGCTCGCACCGAGCGTCGTTCGGCGGCCGCGCACAAGGGCCACGTCACGCGGATCCGCAACCTCGTCGCCAAGGGCATCTGTCCGGTGGCGGGGTGCCGGCGGAACTTCACGAACGTCCGCGAACACATGGCCACCCAGCACCCCGACTTCCACACCCACGAGGACGGTGCTTCGTGACCCCGGCGCACGGCCCGCTGGGTGGGATCTCGCCCGCGCCGCGGAGGCGTCAGTCCACCGTCAGCGCACGAGCGATAGCCGAGGCGTGCTCCTCGTCGCCTCTCTTGACCGTGACCCTGATGACCCCGCCGTTCACGGGCCCAACGGGTCCGCGTGCCGGCCTCCAGGGGAGCCAGCGGCGCCGGCGCAGGTACTCCGCGACCTGCCGAGCCTCCTCGTCACCGAGCGGCCCCGCGATGTCGAGAGACAGCCACCGCACCGAAATGCCATCCCGGGCCTCGATCCAAAGGACCTGCACGTATGCCACGGCCGGGTCACCCTGGATCGCGAACTTGGCGTGGTCGCCCGATCTGAACACGGGGGGCGGGGCGAACGCCGCCTCAGTGGTCACCAGATCTGCCCTACGAACCCAGAGCTGCACAGCGCTCGCCGTTCCACTTCCCACGTTCGCGAGGGCGAACACACGCAATGTGCCGAGCTCATCGCTGTTCCAGGTGCCAACGGGCGTCACCTCGAACTTGACCGTGGGTCGGTCGCGTCTCCTCCAGACGATCTGCGCGACCGCGCCGCCGGCTGCGACGCCAGCGAGCACCACAGTGATCAGCCAGCCCACGAACCCCTGCCACCACTCCATGACTCCGAACGGTAGTCGCCCGACGGAGGTGACTTCGTGACCCGCTTCCTCTACCACGGCGGTGTCCCCGGGTTGCGGCGGGGTGACGTCATCACCCCTCGGGCCACCGGCGACACCGCGCACCTGGTCGACGGCTGCCCGACGTGCGAGGCACGCCGGGCAGGTGTCCCGCTGGCCGGAGACGACCTCGACCCCTCGATGGTCTACGTCACCACCGACCGCGAGTACGCGCGGCTCTACGCGGCCGGCTACCCACGCGGCGCGCTGTACCGGGTCGACGTCGACGGCGACCTCGACGTGCGCTCCCCCGACCCCGTGCCCTCGTGGGCCGTCCCGTCGGCCCGGGTCGTCGCGGTCCTCGACGCGCTCGTGATCCTGTCCCCGTCGGACCTGCGCCGGATGGTGCGGCGCTACGCGATAGGGGCGACGGCATGACCCGCGCGCCCTACTCCCCCGGTGACCCGATCCAGGTCCTGCACTCCTGCGCGGGCCGTGGCACCGAGCTCGGCACGTTCCCCGTCGAGCGCTGCAAGGCCCTCGCCACCAACGGCCGGTACCGGGTCACGACGACCCGCTGCGACGGCACCCAGCTCGACGTCGAAGTGAACGCCGCCGGCGTCGACCGCAACCAGTACGCCAACCCAGGAAGGAAGAGCGCATGACCGATACCGAGCACCACGTCCGACCATTCGCGGACTGGCTCCGCGAGCAGCAGTCCGGCCGCACCCACGACGAGCTCACCGAGGCACTGGCCCAGCTCGCGGCCTCCGTCAAGGAGACGGGCAAGAAGGGCACCCTCACGCTCGCCGTCACGATCGCCCCGTTCGACAAGGGCAACGGCGGCGCCCTGACCGTCACCGACCTCGTCAAGCTCGCCCTGCCCCAGCACGACCGGCGCAAGTCGATCTTCTACGCCGACGACACCGGGAACCTCACCCGAGACGACCCGATGCAGCCCACCTTCGAGGGCCTCCGTGAGGTCACCACACCCACCACCGCCAGCACCGAACGACAGGAGAAGCACGCATGAGCACCACCGACCTCGAAGCCGCCGAGACCGAGACCGAGGCCGCGTTCCGCGCCGGAATGATGGCCGCCGAGCCGCACCCCATCGGTTCCGACAACAGGTTCTACGTCGTCACCCCCGCCGACGGATCCACACCCGTCGTCATCGACCTCCTCGACCGCACCCAGCACCTCGCCGACACGCCGCTGCGCAAGACCGGCCAGGTCACCGTCCACACCGCGGCCGCCCTCGTCGGCTACGTGCAGCGTCACCACACCCCTCACACCGAGGTGTGGTCCGACGTCGAGCGCCCGGCCATCTTCGCGGTCATCAACGGCAACGCCAAGGCCACCCCCGGGCACGGCGACCACGCCGCGCTGCTCACCCTGCGCAAGACCGACGCGTGGAAGGCGTGGGAGGCCGCATCGGGCCGCTACGGCACCCAGCTGCAGCTCGCCGAGCTCATCGAGGACCGCGCGATCGACATCGTCAACCCGTCGTCCGCTGCCCTGCTCGAGGTCGCACAGACCTTCAAGGCCGCCCGACAGGTCGACTTCGAGTCTTCCCACCGGCTGTCCACCGGCGAGGTCTCCCTGGTCTACCGCGAGCAGAACAACGCGTCCGCCGGCAAGAAGGGCGAGCTCGCGATCCCCGAGACCTTCGAGCTCGCCCTCGCACCGTTCGAGGGGTCCCCGACGTACAAGGTCATCGCCCGTCTGCGCTACCGCATCACCGAGGGGTCCCTCGCGATCGGGTTCGTCATCGAGCGCCCCAAGGACATCCTGGCGTCCGCGTTCGAGGACGTGCACACCGAGGTCGCCCTGGCCCTCCCGCAGGGCGTGCCGATGCTCTCCGGCTGGCCGACGCGCTGACCCACCGCCGGCGCCACCACGCGGTGCAGCCCGATCACGTCAGGGCCGCCGGCACCACCCACGCACGCGAACGAAGGAGACCCGCGATGACCGTCCGCCAGGCATGGGACACCGTGCTCACCTGCCCCGACTGCGGGTGGTCGTCCAAGCGCACGACCGCTGGCCTCGCCGCCGCAGCGCTGCGCCACCACTCCTGCGCGAAGCACCTCGACGCACTCGCAACCCATGCCCGCGGGATCGCCCGGCACGAGGCAGTCGACCGGACCCCGAAGCCCTGCCAGCACACCCGCACCACCCACGTGCACGGCACCTACGCCGCGTACACCCTCGACAAGTGCCGGTGCATCAGCTGCTGCGCAGCGTCCTCGGCCTACGACTCCGACCGGCTTCGCCAACAGGCCTACGGGCGCTGGGACAACCTCCTGCCCGCCCAGCCCGTCCGCGACCACGTGGCCGCGCTACGCGCCGCCGGCATGGGCGCCAAGACCATCGCCGCAGCGGCCGGGGTCTCCCACGGCGCCATGTCGAAGCTCCTCTACGGCACCACCGGTCGCGCACCGTCCGAGCGGATCTCCAAGGCCAACCGCGACAAGATCCTCGCCGTCCCGCTCCCCGGCGCCCTCGACCTCGCCGACGCCGCCAGGGTGGACTCCACCGGCACCCGACGCCGCCTGGAGTCCCTCATCGCCCTCGGCTGGTCCGTCAAGCGACTCGCCGCAGAGCACCACCTGGACCGCCAAGCCCTCGACGCGGCCCTTCGCTGGCAACCGGTCCTGGCTCGGACCGCACGGGCCGTGGCCGCCATGCACCAGCAGATCGGCGACCGACGTCCGCCCGAGCGCACCACGGGCGAGAAGGGCGCGGCCGCCCGGTCCCGTAGCCGCGCCCAGGCCGCCGGGTGGGTCGTGCCGGCGATGTGGGACGAGGACGACCTCGACGACCCCTACGCCGAACCCCCGACGATGGGCAGCGGCAGGGCCACGGTCGACCTCGACGAGTGGGCGCTCCTGGTCCGCTCCGGCGTCAACCCGAGCACCGCAGCGCGCAGGGTCGGCGTGCATGCGGCCAACGCCATAGGCACCATCGACAAGCTCGCCCGCCAGCACGAGCGGCCCGACATCCTGGCCCTGCTGTCCGAGACGAGGGCCGCGGCATGAACGCCCTGACCACCCACGCCCTCGACTACCGGCTCACGTTCACGACCGACGCCGGCGACCTCCACGTGACCGTGTGCACCTGCGGTCGCATGTTCGACGACGCGCGGTTCGCCGTGCATGTGGGGGTGGCGGCGTGAAGACCCTCCTCGCCATCGACCCCGGCTCGACGGAGTCCGGGTGGGTCGTCATCGACGTCGCCACACGTGAGCCCCAGGCGTTCGGCAAGACACCGAACGACGAGCTGCTCCTCGCACTCCAGCTCACCTCGCTCGGCGCGATCCCCGAGGCCGTCGTCGAGATGGTCGCCTCCTACGGCATGGCGGTCGGCGCCGAGGTCTTCAACACCTGCGTGTGGATCGGTCGCTTCGCCCAGACACTGACCGACCGCACGGGGCGTGAGCCCCAGCTCGTCAAGCGGCTGCCCGTCAAAACCCACCACTGCCACAGCGCGAAGGCCACCGACTCCAACATCCGCCAGGCCCTCGTCGACCGGTTCGCCCCCGGCCAGCCCAACCACGGCAAGGGCACCAAGGACGCGCCGGGCTTCTTCCACGGCTTCCGCGCCGACGTCTGGCAGGCGTTCGCATTGGCCGTCTACGCCGCCGACACCACACCTGAAGGAGGCAAGGACTGATGGTCACCACCCAGCGCGAGAAGGTCGCGCTCATCGCATCGATCGCGGGACACGCCAACCCAGCCGACGACGAACGAGTCCTCACCGAGGTCACCCTCGTGCTCGACGGTGCGAGCGTCCAGGACCTGGCCGACCTGAGGGCGGTCCGCTGATGGCCGACAAGCGCGAGTACATCAAGCTCGACATCGGGTACCTGTCGAACCCGAAGATCGCCGGCCTCCTCGTCGCTCGCCGCCCATTCGCTGTCCTCCTGCACGTGGAGTGCATGACCTACTCCCGCCAGCACCGCACCGACGGACGAGTCCCAACCGCCCTCGCCCTGCGCGGGGTCATCGGAGCGACCAAGAAGGACGTCACGGCCTGCATCGACGCCGGCCTCCTGGTCGACCTCGGAGACGGCACCGTGCAGGTCCACGACTACCTCGAACACCAGGAGTCGGCCGAACAGATCGGCGCACGGTCGGCAGCCGCAGTGACCGCCAACCGTGCTCGATGGAGCCGCGCACAGTCCGGTTCGGACCGCTCCAACGCATCCGGTTCGGAATCCCGAACGGAGTCCGAGTTGGAGTCCGGTTCGGAGCAGATTCGGAATCCAGAGGAGAGGAGAGGAGAGAAGAGAAGAACTACCCCCCCTTCGGCACCCCCCGCAGCCGGCGAGAACGACCACGCTCCCGCTGACGCGGTCGCCGAGACGAAGCCGAAGGCCACCAGCCGCGCAACCCGCATTCCCGAGCCCTTCACCGTCACCCCCGACATGGTCATCTGGGCCAGGGAGAACACACCCGGCCTGGACCACCGAGCCGTCACCGAGCGCTTCGTCGACTACTGGCGGGCAGTCGCCGGCAAGAACGGCACCAAGCTCGACTGGACCGCGACCTGGCGCAACTGGCTACGCCGCGAAGCCGAATCCACCCGCACGACCCGCCCAGCCGACGGCCCACGCCCCGGCGCATCCGTCTGGGACAAGCGCATCGGCGGCGACGCAGCATGAGCACCCTCACCCCCGACCGCCTGGCCCACGACGACGCCGAACGCCACGTCCTCGGATCCCTCATGCACTCCCGCGGCGCCATCGAAGACTGCGCTGCACTCGTCGAACCCGGCGACTTCCACGCCCCGAAGCACGAGATCGTCTACGCCGCGATCCTCGCGATGACCACCCGCGGCGACGGGGTCGACCCCATGACCGTCGCCGCCGAGCTCACCCGCACCGGCGAACTCGCCACCGTCGGCGGGCCCCTCTACCTCGCCGACCTCTACGCCGCCCCCGCCACCTCCTCGAACGCGGCCTACTACGCCCGGATCGTGCGCAACCAGGCCGTCCTGCGACGCCTGCACTCGGCAGGGACCCGCATCGTCCAACTCGCTGCCGCCTCCGAAGGTGACGTCGACGAACTCGTCGAGCACGCCCGCCTGGAGGTTGATGCCGTGTCCCGCGCCACCGCCGACACCGGATGGGTCGGCACCGACCTCGACGACACCCTCGACGCCCTCGAGCGCCCCACACCAACCGTCCGCACACCGTGGCCCGACCTAGACCACCTCATCGGCGGATGGGCACCCGGACGCCTCTACGTCATCGGAGCCCGACCGGCCGTCGGCAAGACACTCGTCGCCCTCAACGCCGCCGAAGCCATCGCACGCACCGCCCCCGTCGCCCTGAACACCCTGGAGATGTCCCGCTCCGAGATCCACCACCGGCTCCTCGCGAACCTCGCATCCATCCCCATGGACCACCTCGACCGGCACGCCCTGACCGAGCACGACTGGCAGCGCATCGCCGCCAAGCGCGCGGAGATCGGCGGGCTGCTGCTCTCGATCGACGACCGATCCGCCGTCACCGCCACCGACGTCGTCTCCCACGCGCGCACCGTCGCCCGCCGCCACGACGGCCGCCTCGGGGCCGTCATCGTCGACTACCTCCAGCTCATGTCCGCCCAAACCCGGGCACGCGGCGTGTCCCGCGAGCAGGAAGTCGCCGGGTTCTCCCGCCGCCTGAAGATCCTCGCCCGCGAACTCACCTGCCCCGTCATCGCGCTCTCACAGCTCAACCGCGGATCCGAGTCACGCACCGACCGGCGACCCACCATGGCCGACCTGCGCGAGTCCGGGGCCCTGGAGCAGGACGCCGACGTCGTGCTGCTCCTGCACGTCGAAGAAGACAGCCCCGACGTCCTGCAGATGGCCGTCGCGAAGAACCGCCACGGCCCCACCGGCGCGCTCGAGCTCGAACGCCAAGGGGCGCTCGCGCGCATCAGCCCACGCCAGTGGCGACCCAGCACCTACGGCACCTGACGGAAGGACGAACGATGACCGAGAACCTCAACCCCACCCCGCCGCCTGGTGGACCTCAGTCAGGACCGGACCTCGACCCGATCCGGGCGCGAGTGGAGGCAGCGACCGAGGGGCCGTGGGTCGCCGACTGCGACGCCGGGGATGCCGATAGGTGGTATGTGGATCGGCTGGACCGTGGCCCTGTGTGTCACGTCGGAATGAGTGAAGCAGCGCCGGGCGACGCTGACTTCATCGCCCACGCCCGCCAGGACGTCCCCGCCCTGCTCGACGAGGTGGCGCGGATGACGGCGTTGGTCGAGTCGTCGCGTCAGACGGCCCAGGACTACGCGGACGAGGTGGCCGCAGCGCATGAGGAGCGCGACGACGCGCAGATTGCGGCCGACGTCCGATGGAAGGCGGCAGAGTCCTTGGCCGCCGAGCGTGACGCCCTGGCCGCGCAGGTCGAGGCGGTGCGGGCGCTTGATCTGCCGGGTTTCCTCACCTCGACGGCGAACAACCTCCCGCAATGCTGCTGCTCTTGGGGTGCTGCCGTCCGTGGCGAGTATCCCGAGTTCGGGTGCGCCAAGTGCCCGGTTCACCAGGCTGGTCTCGGTGAGACAGAGACCTGCCGACGCCATACCAGGGAGGCCCAGCGATGAGCGAGTCATGGGAGTCGATCGCTCACGCTCTAGCCGCTCGGCTGGCCCACGCCGGAGCACCCGACCACCGTCCGCCGCTGGCTGATTGCCCGTTCTGCGAGGACGCGCTCGCCTTCGCTCGGTACGTCGCCAAGAGGAAGGCGACAGGTCGTCCCTGGCGTGACCCGTTCGATGGTATGACGTCGATCTTTCTGAGCGACATCACCCCGGAGGCCGCAGCGGTCTGCGCCATCTGTAGAGGAACAGGCCGAGCGAAGTCTGGGTCAGGTCTTATCGACTGCTGGTCATGCGATACCCCGGAGGCCCAGCGATGAGCGGGCGGCACGCGCGCCCGGTCGCGCTCCTGCCCATCGAGGATGTGAAGGCCACCCGTGAGGCATTGTGCGCGGCGCAGACCGCCGTTAGCCGCAGCGTCCACCCCGCCGTCGGCACCTACCTCGGGCGGCTCCTTCAGGAACTGATCGATGCCTGCGACAAGCATCGCCCGCTCGCGCCGAACGGCAAGCACGGCGACCTCCACACCGCGACGTGCGGGTGCGAGGACAACCCCTACCGAGACGGGAGCGACCGATGAGCAGGATCCTGTGCCCGAAGTGCGGGCAACCCCACCCCCGCTGCGCATCCCACAAGAAGTCCACCGGCAACCCCTGCATGCAACGACCCCGCGCCGGCGGGAAGGTCTGCCGCTACCACGGCGGCGCCGCCCGCCAAGTCCGCGCGAAGGCCGACCAACGGGCCCAGGAGCAGGCTGCCCAGCGCGCCGTCACGACCCTCGGCCTGCCCGTGGACATCACCCCAACCGAGGCGCTCCTCCAGGAAGTCCAGTGGACCGCCGGCCACGTCCAGTGGCTCCGCGGGAAGGTCGCCGAGCTCGACGAGCAGGCCCTGGTGTGGGGCACGACCCGTGTCGAGACCGAAGGTGGCACGAGCCTCGTCATCAACGTGAAGGCCGGCTCGGTCAGTGACGTCGAGACCGCCCCTGGCGTCAAGTCGATCGAGACCGCGGCTCCGTCGATCTGGTACGTGCTCTACACGAAGGAACGCGAGCACCTCGTCACCGTCTGCGCCGCAGCACTCAAGGCCGGCGTCGAAGAACGCCGCGTCCGCCTCGCCGAGTCCCAAGGTGACCTCGTCGCCGACGCGATCCGCCGGATCCTCAACGCCCTGAACCTCACACCCGCGCAGGAGGCCCTCGTGTCCACCGTCGTCCCCGCACAGCTGCGGCTCATCGCTGGAGGCACCCCATGAGCCCCGACTGCCGCAACGGCAAGCACAC
>JBBSAL010000008.1:0-95428 GCA_038252305.1 Actinomycetales bacterium
ACGACGAGCGCGAGCAGACGCTCAACCAGATGCTCGTCGAGATGGACGGCTTCGACGTGAACGCGAACGTCATCCTCATCGCTGCGACGAACCGTCCGGACATCCTCGACCCTGCCCTGCTGCGCCCCGGTCGTTTCGACCGTCAGGTCTCTGTCGACGCCCCCGACCTGCGTGGACGCGAGCGCATCCTCCAGGTGCACTCGAAGGGCAAGCCGATGGCGCCCGACGTCGACCTGCACGCCGTCGCCAAGCGCACGCCGGGCTTCACCGGCGCCGACCTGGCGAACGTGCTCAACGAGGCCGCGCTGCTCACCGCGCGCACCCAGGGGGTCGTCGTCGGCAACCACGAGCTCGACGAGGCGATCGACCGCGTCGTCGCCGGCCCGCAGAAGCGGACCCGGCTGATGAACGACAAGGAGCGGAAGATCACCGCGTACCACGAGGGCGGGCACGCCCTGGTGGCGGCGACGCTGAGGTACACCGACCCGGTGACGAAGGTGACGATCCTTCCCCGCGGGCGGGCCCTGGGCTACACGATGGTCATGCCGGCCGAGGACAAGTACTCCGTCACCCGCAACGAGCTGCTCGACCAGCTCGCCTACGCGATGGGTGGCCGGGTCGCCGAGGAGCTTGTCTTCCACGACCCGACGACGGGCGCCTCGAACGACATCGAGAAGGCGACCGCCACGGCCCGCAAGATGGTCACCCAGTACGGGATGAGCGACCGCGTGGGCGCCGTCAAGCTCGGTCAGGACAGCGGCGAGGTCTTCATGGGCCGCGACATGGGCCACGGCCGGGACTACTCCGAGCAGGTCGCCGCCGTCGTCGACATCGAGGTCCGCCGGTTCATGGACTTCGCCCACGACGAGGCCTGGCAGATCCTCCAGGAGTACCGGCACGTGCTCGACGAGCTCGTCACCCAGCTCCTCGACCGCGAGACCCTCAACCAGGCCGAGCTCGCCGAGATCTTCGAGCCGGTCGTCAAGCGCGAGCCCCGCGACGTCTGGCTCGCCGACCCCGAGCGCGGAGTCTCCGACGTCCCGCCGGTGCAGACGGCCGCGGAGAAGGCCGCGAGCAACGGTCACGCCGTGATCCCGCAGGACGAGGCCGCCGGCGCGCACCCGGAGCACCCGGCCGAACCGATCGGCGAGGTGCCCGGCGGCGGCACCATCGACGCGGGAGGGCCGCGGTGACCGCCTGGTTGCCCGAAGGCGACGGGGCCGACCTCCAGGTCCCGATGCTCGTCGACGACGCGGCCGAACCGTCCACCCGCGTCGGCCTGCGGCAGGAGCCCGCCCGCCCCCCGTTCGACCACGAGCGGGCCGAGCGTGCGGTCCGCGAGCTGCTCTACGCGATGGGCGAGGACCCGGAGCGCGACGGGCTGCGCGACACCCCCGGCCGGGTCGCCCGTGCCTATGCCGAGATGTTCGCCGGGCTGTACCGCGACGCCCGGGACGTCCTGACCACGACCTTCGACCTCGGCCACGACGAGATGGTGCTGGTCAAGGACATCCCCGTCTACTCCACCTGCGAGCACCACCTGGCGCCCTTCCACGGGGTCGCGCACGTCGGTTACATCCCCGGCAAGGACGGGCGGATAGCCGGTCTGTCGAAGCTCGCGCGCCTCGTCGACGTCTTCGCCCGGCGCCCGCAGGTCCAGGAGCGCCTGACCAGCCAGGTCGCGGACTCCATGGTCGAGATCCTCGGCGCCGCCGGGGTGATCGTCGTCATGGAGTGCGAGCACCTGTGCATGTCGATGCGTGGGGTCAGGACCGCCGGCACCCGGACCGTCACCTCGGCGGTCCGCGGCCAGATGCGCAGCGGTGCCACCCGGGCCGAGGCGATGAGCCTCATCCTGGCCAGGTAGTCGGGTCCCGTGACTCCTGGACCGCCCTACGCTGGGGCGGTGAGCCCCCGCCACCCGGCACCGCTGCCGCCACGTCTGACGGAGCTCGAGCGCACCCTCGTCATGGGGGTCGTCAACGTCACGCCGGACTCCTTCAGCGACGGCGGCCGGTGGTTCGAGCCGTCCGCGGCGATCGAGCACGGCCTGCGGCTGATCGAGGAGGGTGCCGACCTGCTCGACCTCGGCGGAGAGTCGACCCGCCCGGGCGCCGCGCGGGTGCCGCTCGCCGAGGAGCGTGCCCGGGTGCTCCCGGTCCTGCGTGCGCTGGTCGACGCCGGTGCTGTGGTCAGCATCGACACCTCCCGTGCCGAGCTCGCCGACGAGGCCGTCCAGGCCGGTGCTGCGATCGTCAACGACGTCACCGGAGGGCTCGGTGACCCCCGCATGCACGCGACCGTCGGGCGCAGCGGCGCCGTCTACGTCGCGATGCACTGGCGCGGCCCGTCCGACGTGATGGACGCGCTCGCGACGTACGACGACGTCGTCGCCCAGGTGCGCGCCGAGCTCGGCGACCGCGTCGCTGGGGCGCAGGCCGCCGGCATCGCCCGTGAGGCGATCGTCGTGGACCCGGGGCTCGGCTTCGCCAAGCCCGGCGCGGACAACTGGCCGCTCCTGGCGCACCTGGACGAGCTGGCCTCGCTCGGTCTCCCGGTGCTCGTCGGCGCGAGCCGCAAACGCTTCCTCGGTCACCTGCTCGCGCCGGCCGGGCAGGACCCGGTGCCGCCACTGGCGCGCGACGCCGCGACGGCAGCGACCAGCGCGCTCGCGGCCGCGGCCGGCGCGTGGTGCGTGCGGGTGCACGACGTCCCCGCGACCGCCGACGCGGTCCGGGTCGCAGCAGCATGGGTATCGGCCGGCGGACCGGCCCTACGGACGACAGGAGACGATCGTGGCTGAGGGCACCGACGGCCGGGCCGCGGACCGCATCCGACTGACCGGGGTGCGGGCGACCGGCTTCCACGGCGTGTTTCCGCAGGAGCGCCGCGACGGCCAGGAGTTCGAGGCCGACGTCGTGCTGCACGTGGACACCCGCGAGGCGGCGGCGACCGACAGCCTGGACCGGACCGTGGACTACGGCGGTCTCGCCACGGGGGTCGCCCAGGTCCTGGCAGGCGACCCCGCCGACCTCATCGAGACCGTCGCCGAGCGGATCGCCGCGCTCGCGCTCGCCGACCCGAGGGTCGGCGCTGTCGACGTCGTGGTCCACAAGCCGGGGGCACCGATCACGGTCCCGTTCGGGGACGTCACCGTCGAGGTGCACCGCAGCCGCAGCCACCCGGCTGTCGTCCCGGTGCCGAGCTTCGCCCCGGTCGCCGACCGTCTGCTCCCGTCCGCTCCGCCCGCTCACCTCGCCCCGCCCGCCGCGCCGGTCGGTCCGGCCGTGTCGGAGGCCGCGGGCCTCCCCGCGGTGACCCCGGTCGCCGCCGGGGCCGCCGACCGCCTCGACGAGGCGCCGGAGGAGCCGGTGGACGTCGTGCTCGCACTCGGCTCGAACCTCGGCTCGAGCCAGGAGACGCTGCGCGGGGCGATCGCGGACCTGGCACGGACCGATGGGTTGCGCGTCACGGCCATCGCCCCGCTGGCCCGCACGGGAGCAGTGGGCGGCCCCGACCAGCCCGACTTCCTCAACACGATCGTGCTGGCTTCCTGCGCGCTGAGCCCGCGCGCCCTGCTGCACGCCTGCCAGGCGATCGAGTCGGCGCACGGGCGCGTCCGGGACGAGCACTGGGGACCGCGCACCCTGGACATCGATCTCATCTGCTACGGCTCCGTCCTCGCCGTGACCGACGACCTCGAGCTGCCGCATCCGCGCGCCCACTCCCGGGCCTTCGTGCTCGAGCCGTGGGCGCAGATCGATCCGGGCGCCGTGCTCCCTGGCCTCGGTGGCGGGCCCGTCTCCCTGCTCGCGACCACCGCACCGGACCGCGACGGGATCCGCTGGCTCGCGCTCGACTGGTGGACGAGCCAGGAGGTCCCGTGATGCGCGTGACCCCGTGGCCCCGGCTCGTGCTGGTGGCCGCACTCGCCGCGCTCGGCAGCTTCGGGCTGCTGCACCTGCTCGAGGGGCACGGCGCGACCATCCTGCCGCCCGCGATGCTCTCCTCCCTCGTCGTCCTGGCGATCGCCCTCGCGGTCGGGATCGCCGGCTGGAACGTCCGGCAGTTCGTCCGGGGCAAGCGGCCGGGTCTCGACCCGCTGCTCGCCGCGCGCACCGTCGTGCTCGCGACGGCTGCCTGCTACACCGGCGCCCTGCTCAGCGGCTGGTACGCCGGTCACGTCCTGCTCGTGCTCCGTGACCTGGCGATCCCTGGCCGCCGAGCCGTGGCCGTCGCGGCTGCGGTGGCACTGCTGGCCTCGGCCGTGCTCGCGGTCACCGGGCTCGTCGTCGAGCGGTGGTGCCGTCTCCCGCCGCCGGACGACGGCGAGGCGGACCGGGCGTCCGGGACGGCCGGATCACCGGCCTGAGGGGTGTGGAGGGACGTTCCGCTGCAGGGCCGTGTCGCGCGGTGGGAGGATGACGCGCATGAGCGACCGCCTGCCGGACCAGAGCCCGTTCGACCCGATCGGGGTCCACTGGTCGCCGGTCTCCGCGAGACTGACGAGCGTGCGGCTCGCGACCCTCGCCGCCGTGCTGGTGCTGCCGCTCGTCGGCGGTGTCGCCGTGGCGTCGTTGAGCGGCCTCGCCTGGCTCTGGTCAGTGCCGGGGGTCGTCGTCCTCCTCGGGCTGTGGCTCGCCCTCCTCATCCCGCGGCAGGTGCGCGCCCTGGGCTACGCGGAGCGTGACGACGACCTGCTCATCCGGCGGGGTGTGATGATGCGGAACCTCGTCGTGGTGCCCTACGGGCGGCTGCAGTTCGTCGACGTCCATGCCGGCCCCTTGGACCGCCTGGCCGGGGTCGCCCGGGTCCAGCTGCACACCGCGTCGGCGAGCAGCGACGCGGCCATCCCCGGGCTGCCGCCGGGTGAGGCCTCACGCTTGCGTGATCGGCTCGCCGCACGCGGCGAGGCCCGGCTGGCGGGTCTGTGAACCCCGAGCTCACCTGGCTGCGGGTGCACCCGATCACTCCGGCGATCAAGGGGTGGAAGGTCATCGCCGTGCTGCTCGCCCTGGTCGTGCAGCAGGTCGGGGTCAACGTGACCTCCTACCAGGAGCTCTCTCGTGACCTGGGTGCCGGTCCGATCCTGGGGATCCTCCTGCTCGCCGTGCTGCTGGGTTTCGGCTACGCCTTCGTCGCGTGGCGGATGACGCGGTACGCCGTCGACCGCGACACGGTCTACCTCGAGTCGGGTGTGCTCTTCCGCCGCCAGCGCTCGGCGCGCCTGGACCGCGTGCAGGGCATCGACCTGGTGCAGCCCCTCCTGGCACGCCTGACCGGCCTGGCCGAGCTGAAGTTCGAGGTGGCCGGTGGAGCGAACTCCTCCGTCAGCCTCGCGTACCTGCGTGAGCCCGACGCCGAGCAGCTGCGCAGCACCCTGCTGGCCCGGGCCGCCGGCATCGAGTCCCCGGAGGGTGAGCAGGCGATGCCGGCCCCCGAGCGGGAGATCCTCTCCGTGGAGACCGGGACCCTCGTCGGCTCGTTGGTCCGTTCAAGCGTCGTCGTCAGCACGCTCGTCGCGGCTGTCGTGATCGTCGTGGCGGCCGTCGTCGTGCGGGAGCCCGGGCTGACCGTCAGCCTCGTTGTCGGCTTCTTCCCCGTCCTCGGCTTCGCCTGGCAGCGCTTCAGCACGGAGTTCGGCTTCCGGGTCGCGCAGTCGCCCGACGGGATCCGGCTGCGGCACGGTCTGCTGGAGTCGCGCGCGCAGACAGTCCCTCCCGGCCGGGTGCAGGCCGTCCGTCTCGTCCAGCCCCTGCTGTGGCGTGGCCGTGACTGGTGGCGCGTCGAGATGAACATCGCTGGCTACGTCAGCGAGGAGAACAAGGCGTCGGAGACCGTCCTGCTCCCGGTCGGCACGCGCGCCGAGGCGCTCCTGACGCTCTGGCTCGTCCTGCCCGACCTCGGAGCCGAGGACCCGCGCGGCGTCCTCGACGAGGCGATGTCGGGCTCGGATCGTGCGTTCGGCTTCGTCACGAGCCCGGCCCGCGCCCGGTGGCTCGACCCGCTCGCGTGGCGGCGCAACGGCTACGTCCTGACCGAGCGGGCGCTGCTGGTGCGGCGCGGCCGGCTGCACCGGCGGGTCGACGTGGTGCCGCACGAGCGGACCCAGTCGCTCGGCCTGCACCAGGGGCCCGTCCAGCGGCGCCTGCGGCTGGCGACCGTCACGCTGCACTCGACCGCAGGTCCGGTGCGGCCGACCGTGGTGCACCTCGGCTCGTCCGCAGCGGGCGCCCTGCTCGACGCCCAGGCCACCCGTGCCCGGCACGCCCGCGCCCACGCGGGGCCCGAGCAGTGGATGCGCCAGGCGGACCTCGCGCCCGCCGAGCAGCCGGACGTGACCTTGCGGCCGCCGCCCCCGCCGGCTCCCGTGACCTTCCTCCCGCCGCCGCCCCCGCCGGCTCCCGGCGGAGGCGAGGGATGAGCGGGTCCGGCGCACGCTCGGGACGGCTCGGCGTCGGGGTCGTCGGGGCGGGGCGGGTCGGTGCTGTGCTCGGCAGTGCGCTGCGAGCCGCCGGGCATGCCGTCGTCGGTGCGAGCGGCATCTCCGCCGACAGCCGCGAGCGCATCGAGACGTTGCTGCCGGGGGTCCCGCTGCTCGAGGTGCCGCAGGTGGTCGAGCGGGCAGAGCTCGTCCTGCTCACGGTGCCCGACGACGCGCTGCCGGGGCTCGTCGAGGGGCTCGCCGTGCTCGGTGCCTGGCAACCGGGCCAGATCGTCGTGCACGTCTCCGGGGCCTCCGGTACCTCCGTGCTGGCGCCCGCGGTGGCGGCCGGCGCGATCCCGCTGGCCATCCACCCCGCCATGACCTTCACCGGCACCTCGCTCGACCTCGCGCGCATCGTCGGTGCGAGCTTCGCCGTCACCGGCCCGGCGCCGGTCCTGCCGATCGGGCAGGCGCTCGTCGTCGAGATCGGCGGCGAGCCGGTCGTCGTGGCCGAGGAGGCGCGTGGCCTCTACCACGCGGCGCTCGCGCACGGGGCGAACCACCTCGTCGTGCTCGTCGCCCAGGCGGCCCAGGCCCTGGTCGCCGCCGGGATCGAGGAGCCTGACCGGCTGCTCGGCCCGCTCCTCGGTGCCGCGCTGGACGGCGCGGTGCGCAGTGCGGGCCTCGACGCGTCCGGCGTCTCCTCGCTCACCGGCCCCGTGGTCCGCGGGGACGTCGGCACCGTACGGGCGCACCTGGAGCAGCTGGCGCGCCTCGCCGGTCGCGACCCCGGCACTGCGGACCTTCCTCCCACGTACCGTGCGCTCGCCCGCGCGACGACGGCCCGGGCGCTTCGCGGCGGCCGACTCACCCCGGAGCAGGCCGAGGGTCTGCTCGACGTGCTCAGCTCGGAGGACCCCGCATGACCACCGTCGTGTCGACCCGTGCGGCGCTCGCTGCCGCCCTCGACGACCGCCCTGGCGCGCCGCGCCGCCGTGCCGTCGTGATGACGATGGGAGCGCTGCACGCCGGCCACCTCTCCCTCGTCAGGGCGGCGAGCGAGCGCGCCGACGAGGTCGTCGTGACGATCTTCGTCAACCCGCTGCAGTTCGGGCCGGGGGAGGATCTCGACCGCTACCCGCGGGACCTCGACGGTGACCTCGCGCTCCTGACCTCGGCCGGCGCCGACCTCGTCTTCGCGCCGGACGTCGCCCAGGTGTACGACGGCGATCCCGTGGTCACGGTCAGCGCGGGCCGGATCGGTCGGATCCTCGAGGGCGCCTCGCGGCCCGGCCACCTCGACGGGGTGCTGACGGTCGTCCTCAAGCTGTTGCACCTCACCGCCCCGGACGTCGCCGTCTTCGGGCAGAAGGACGCCCAGCAGCTCATGGCGGTGCGCCGGATGGTGGCTGACCTCGACGTCCCGGTCGAGATCGTCGGCGCGCCGATCGTGCGCGACGTCGACGGCCTGGCGCTGTCCTCGCGCAACGCCTACCTCAGCGAGCCCGAACGCCGCAGCGCGCTCGCCCTGCCCGCAGCGCTCGGCGCGGCCCAGCAGGCCGCGGCCGACGCACGCGGCGCCACACAGGTGCTCGCGGTCGCTGCCGACCTGCTCGCCGGGACACCGGGACTCGTGATCGACTACGTCGCGCTCGTCGACCCGGACCAGGCCACGGACGTCGGCCCCGGGCACCGGGGACCCGCGCTGCTCGCGATCGCCGCGCAGGTCGGTGCGACGAGACTGATCGACAACGCGATGCTCGACCTCGCACCCCAGGAGAGACGATGACCCAGGCCGCCCGGATGCGCACGATGATGACGGGGAAGATCCACCGGGCGACGGTCACCGCTGCCGAGCTCGACTACGTCGGCTCGATCACCCTCGACAGCGACCTCCTCGAGGCGGCCGACATCCTGCCCGGCGAGCAGGTCGACGTCGTCGACGTGACCAACGGTGCCCGACTGACCACCTACGCGATCGCGGGTGAGGCCGGTTCGGGGGTCGTCTGCGTGAACGGGGCCGCCGCTCACCTCGTCGGCCCGAAGGACGTCGTCATCGTGATCGCGTACGGGCTCCTGACGGACGCCGACGCCCGGGAGTACTCGCCGCACGTGGTGCACGTGGACGCCGGGAACCGGATCCTGCACCGTGGCTGGGACCCCGGTGCGGCCGAGCCGGGCCTGCTGACCGCTGCGCTGCCGTGGGGGGCGGGACGATGAGGCTCGCCGCCCGGCTGGCGGGGCCGACGCCCGGCTGGACCGTCGAGGCCGACGCCATCGTGGTCGGCTCCGGGATCGCCGGCCTGACCGCCGCGCTGCGGCTGAGGACCCGGGTCCCGAAGGTGCTGCTCGTGACCAAGGGCGTGCTGGCCTCGGGCTCGACGGTCTGGGCGCAGGGCGGGATCGCCGCCGCGCTGGACCCCGAGGACAGCCCGCAGGCCCATCTCAGCGACACCCTCGTCGCCGGGGCCGGCCTGTGCGACCCGGTGGCCGTCGAGGTCCTCGTCACCGAGGGCCCGGAACGGGTACGCGAGCTGATGGCCCTCGGAGCGCGTTTCGACCGGGGGTCGGACGGTGCGATCTCGCTCACCCGCGAGGGCGGCCACCATGCCGATCGCATCGCCCACGCGGGCGGCGACGCCACCGGGGCGGAGATCTCCCGCGCGCTCGTCGCGCAGCTCGAGGCGGTCCGCAACGACCCGGGCATCGAGGTGCTCGAGCATGCGTTGGTCCTGGACCTGCTCACCGCGGCACCCGGGCCCGACGGGCGGCCCGGTCCGGTCTGCGGTGTCACGCTGCACGTGATCGGCGAGGGCAGCCGCGACGGTGTGGGTGCGGCGCTCGCCAGGGCCGTCGTGCTGGCCACGGGCGGAATCGGCCAGGTCTACCCCTCCTCGACCAACCCCGTGCAGGCCACGGGTGACGGTCTCGCCGCGGCACTGCGCGCCGGCGCCGAGGTCGCCGACGTCGAGTTCGTCCAGTTCCACCCGACGGTGCTGTGGCTCGGCGCGGGCGCGCGTGGTCAGCTGACGCTGGTCTCGGAGGCCGTGCGCGGGGAGGGCGCCCTCCTGCTGGACACCGACGGGCTGCGGTTCATGCCCGAGGTGCACCCGATGGCCGAGCTGGCGCCGCGGGACGTCGTGGCGCACGCGATCGTGCGACGGATGGCCGAGACGGGTTCGGACCACGTCTACCTCGACGCCCGGCACCTGGGCGGCGACTTCCTGCGGGCGCGGTTCCCGACGATCCACGAGCGGCTGCTCGCCGAGGGGATCGACCTGACGACCGAGCTCGTCCCGGTCGCGCCCGCCCAGCACTACCACTCCGGTGGCGTCGTCACCGATCTGCGTGGTCGCTCCTCGGTCGAGGGGCTGTATGCGGCGGGGGAGGCGGCCTGCACCGGGGTGCACGGGGCGAACCGGCTGGCGTCGAACTCCCTCCTCGAGGGCCTCGTCTTCGCCCACCGCGCGGCCGAGGAGGTCGCGGCCCACGTCGCCGACGGGACCCTGCGTCACCGGGACCCCGTCGAGCGTCCCGGCCCGGCCGCACTCGTCGCCGCCACGGCCCGCAGCCGGGTGCAGCGCATCGCGGCCCGCGGGCCGGGAGTCATCCGCAGCCGTGAGCCGTTGCTCGCGGCCAGGGACGCGCTCGCGGCGGTGCCGACCAGGGCGCACCGGGTCCCCGGCGTCCAGGCGAGCCCGCAGGCCGCCGAGTGGGAGACGACCAACCTGCACCAGGTCGCCTCGCTGCTCACGGCCACCGCGCTGGAGCGCACCGAGAGCAGGGGCGGCCACTTCCGCGAGGACTTCCCGGTGCGGGTCGACGACTGGCGCTGCCGCCTCGTCGCGACGCTCGACCCGGACGGCGAGCTCCAGGTCGCCACGGCTCCGGTCGGCGACTGAGACGTCGACGGCAGGACCCTGGGGCCCTGCCGTCGACGGTGTCCGTGTCCCGCTGCTGCGGGTCAGCCGAGGTCGAGCACCAGGTTCGGCAGTGCTGCGCGCAGCGTGAGCATCCCGCCGGACAGGTTGGCCGAGTCGAACCCGGCTGCCACCAGGACCCGGTGCGCCAGGTAGGAGCGGAAACCGCTCGCGCAGTGCACCCGGACGGGGCGTCCGGCCGCGGCCTCGCGCACCTCGTCCAGCCGGGCGCGCAGCTCCGTGTGCGGGACGTTCAGTGCCCTGGGCAGGTGCCCGCGCCGGTACTCACCGGCCGAGCGCACGTCCAGGATCAGTGCGGTGTCCATGACGGTCTGCAGATCCTTCGGGTACCAGAGCGTGAGCGTGCCGTCGAGCACGTTCTGGGCGACCATGCCTGCCATGTTCACCGGGTCCTTCGCCGAGCCGTACGGCGGGGCGTAGGAGAGCTCGAGCTCGGCGATGTCGTCCATCGTCATCCCGGCGGTCAGCGCCGTCGCGAGCACGTCGATGCGCTTGTCCACGCCCGCCTTGCCGACCGCCTGGGCACCGAGGAGGCGCCCGTCGGGAGCGAAGATCACGGTCAGGTGGACCGTCTCGGCGCCCGGGAAGTAGCCGGCGTGGTGCCCCGGGTGCACGTGCACGACGTGGTGCTCGATACCGGCCTGGGTCAGCTGGTGCTGGCTCGCGCCCGTCACCGCAGCGGTCAGCCCGAACACCCGCACGACGGCCGTGGCGATCACCGGCTTGGCCTGCGTGGCCTCGGTCAGGCGGCCGAGGATCGCGTCGGTGGCACGTCGGCCCTGGCGGTTTGCCGGACCGGCGAGCGGCACGGGCCCGACCGCCCCGGTGACCCCGTGCTTCACGGCCGTCGCGTCGCCGACCGCCCAGATGGCTGCGTCGGAGGTGCGCTGGGCCGTGTCCACCACGATCGCACCACGGTCGGTGAGCTCGAGCCCGGCGCCGACGGCGAGGTGCGTGTCGGGCCGGACGCCGACCGAGAGCACGACGATGTCCGCGGGGAGCACGGTGCCGTCGGAGAGCCGGACCTGGACCGGGTGGTCGGCGCCGCGGGTCGGCTCGATCGCCTCGGCGGCGACGCCGACCCGGGTGTTCACGTCGTGCGCGGACAGCTCGTCGTCGAGCAGCGAGGCGAGCTCGGCGTCGAGCGGCGGCAGGACGTGCGGGGCGAGGTCGACGAGCTCGACGTCCATGCCGCGCAGGCGCATCGCCTCGGCGGCCTCGAGCCCGATGAACCCGGCGCCGAGCACGACGGCACGGCTGGCGGTGTCGGTGACCAGGGCGCGAAGCGCGTCGACGTCGGGGATCGTGCGCAGCGTGTGGACCTGGGGCAGGTCGAGGCCCTCGATCGGCGGTCGGATCGCCATGGCGCCGGGGGCGAGGACGAGGGCGTCGTAGTCCTCGACACCGGAGCCGCGCGAGGTGCTGTAGGTCACCTGCTTGGCGTCGGGGTCGATCGAGGTCACCTCGTGACCGGTGCGCACGTCGAGGTTCAGCGCCGCGTGCAGCGAGGCCGGCGTCTGCAGCAGCAGGGACGAGCGCTCAGGGATCTCCTCGCCCAGGTGGTACGGCAGGCCGCAGTTGGCGAAGGAGACGAACTCGCTCCGCTCCAGGACGACGATCTCGGCGTCCTCCGACAGGCGCCTGGCCCGGGCCGCGGCACTCATTCCTCCGGCGACTCCGCCGACGATCACGATCTTCATCAGTTGTCCTCACACTGCTCGGTGTCTTGCCTTGGTCGTTCTCGGTCTAGCACGCGCCGAGGTCGGTCGCGGGTGAAACGGACAGCATGGCGCGGTGCGCCTTCCTGGGCTTCACGGACCGGAGAACAGCATACCCCCGGGGGTATATCTCCTCAGGACGTTCGTCCTCCGCGAGACGTGCCGGCAGCGCGTCGGGAGGACGGGTCTGCGGCCGGTTCAGACGGAGGGGCGTCGTCCGACGACGACCGTGTCGAGCGCGGGGCGCTCGGCGCCGGGGACGGCGCGCCGGATCACCTCGGCGCGCTCGACCGCGAGACCGCCGGCCTCCATCGCCGCGCGGACCGTGTCGACGTCGGTGAGGACCGTCGGGTCCTGGGGGCCGCCGACGCCGTGCGTGAGGTTCGTCGCGTCGTGGCCGACGAGCAGGAAGAGGCCGCCGGGGGAGACGCCAGAGGTCGAGAGCGCGAGGGCGTCGGCGGCGGCCTGCGGCGGCAGGTGCAGGTAGGCGTGCAGCACGAGGTCGTAGGCCTGCGGCCGCGGGGCGGCGGCAGTCGCGTCGGCGACCTCCCAGTGGACCGTGCCGGGCAGCTCGCCCGCGGCGGTCAGCCGCTCGGCCGCCGCGCGGCCGTGCTCCATCGCCGTCGTGGAGAAGTCGAGCGCATCGACGTCCCAGCCGAGGGAGGCGAGCCACAGGGAGTGCCGCCCGTCGCCCGCTGCGACGTCACGGGCGCGGCCGGGGGTCAGCGTGCTGCCGATCTCGCGAACGGTCGTGTTCGGCTCGCGGCCCCAGGGAGAGCCGGCGGCGTACCTGGCGTCCCAGTGCGCCGCGTCTGGCCGTCCCGGATGGCTCACGCGAGGGACAGGAAGAGCTTCTGGAGCTTGGCTCGGTCGACGCCGGCCTCCTCGTCGCCCCGGGTGATGCACTGCTCGAGACCGGAGGCGATGATCGCGAACCCGGCACGGTCCAGGGCCTTGGACGCGGCCGAGAGCTGGGTGACGACGTCCGCGCAGTCCGCGCCGGACTCGAGCAGCCTGAGCACGCCGCCGATCTGGCCCTGGGCGCGACGCAGACGGTGGATGACCGAGGTCATCTCCTCGGGGTCGAGCTGCATGCCGGTCTCCCTCGGGCTGGCCGCGGCCTCCTCGGCCGGCGGGGTGCTCATCGCGTCGTCACCGGGCCGCCGGAGGCCCTCCAGGCGGCCATGCCGCCCGACAGGCTGGTGGCCGGGTATCCCGCTGATCGTAGCTGGGCGGCACCGGTGCGCGAGCGGGACCCCGAGGCGCACACGACGACGATCGTCGTGTCCTTCGGCAGCCGCCTCGCCTCGTTCGCGAGCCTGCCCAGGGGGATGTGCTTGGCGCGCGGGGCGTGGCCCGACTTCCACTCGGTCGTCTCGCGCACGTCGACGAGGAGGCCGCCGTCCTCGAGGAGGGCGAGGGCGCGGTCGGCGCGGACGGTGTGGGGGAGCGCATCGGGGTCGCGGCGCAGGAGTCGGTCGAGGAAGGAAGCCATGGGCAGAGCATACCCCCAGGGGTATGCGGAGCACTAGCGTGGCGGGATGACCATCGGACAGCTCGACGGAGCCCGGCTGGCGGCCCTCGTGGCAGACGCGCTCGATGAGGACCTCGGCCCGGCGCCGGGCCGTGACGTCACCACCCAGTCCACCATCGACCCCGGCGCCACCGGTCGCGCGGCACTGGTGGCGCGTGCCGCCGGAGTGGTCGCCGGTCTCGTCGCGATCGAGCCGGTCCTGGGCCAGGTCGCCGCCCGGCTCGGGCTCCCCGTCCCGACGATCGGGCTGCGCGCCCAGGACGGGGACGCCGTGTCCCCCGGGCAGGTGGTGGCGGTGCTCGACGGGCGGGTCCAGGTGCTCCTCGTCGCCGAACGGACCCTGCTCAACCTCGTCAGCCGCGCCTCGGGCGTCGCCACGCACACCCGGCGCTGGGCCGACGCGCTCGCGGGAACCGGGGCGACGGTGCTCGACACCCGCAAGACGACGCCCGGCCTGCGCGCGCTGGAGAAGTACGCCGTGCGTTGCGGTGGAGGCACGAACAAGCGGATGGGGCTGTACGACGTCGCGATGGTCAAGGACAACCACGTCGCTGCCGCGGGCTCCGTCACGGCAGCGGTCCATGCGGTCGCCGACCGGTTCCCCGAGGTGGCGATCCAGGTCGAGGCCGACACGCTCGACCAGGCGGTCGAGGCGGTCGAGGCCGGGGCCCGCTTCCTGCTGCTCGACAACATGGCCACCCCGCTGCTGGCCGAGGTGGTCGCCGCGGTGCGCGCGACGGAGCCGCGGGTCGGCCGGGTCGAGCTCGAGGCGACCGGGAACCTCACCCTCGACCGGGCGGTGGAGGTCGCCTCGACCGGGGTGGACTACCTGTCGGTCGGTGGGCTCACCCACTCCTCGCCGATCCTCGACCTCGCGCTCGACCTGGAGCCCGTCGAGCAGGGCTCGGGCGCACCGACGCCCGGATAGACTCCCGCGGTGACTGACGCGACCTCGACCACCCCCGACGAGTCCCAGCCGGACGACCTGCCCGAGCAGCTGCGGGTGCGCCGCGAGAAGCGCGACCGGATCCTGGCGACCGGCGGTCAGCCGTACCCGGTGGGCGTCCCGGTCACCCACACGATCGCCGCGGTCCGCTCGGCATACGCCGGGCTCGAGACCGGCGAGGAGACCGGCGACCTCGTCGGCGTCGCCGGCCGGGTCATCTTCCTGCGCAACACCGGCAAGCTCTGCTTCGCCACGGTGCAGGACGGCGAGGGCAACCGCCTGCAGCTGATGATCAGCCAGGCCGTCGTCGGCGAGGAGTCCCTGGCGGGCTTCAAGTCCGACGTCGACCTCGGCGACCACCTCTTCGCGCACGGACGGGTCATCAGCTCGCGTCGCGGGGAGCTGAGCGTCTTCGCCGATGAGTGGCGGATCGCCTCGAAGGCGCTGCGTCCGCTGCCGGTCCTGCACAAGGAGCTCACCGAGGAGGGGCGCGTCCGTCAGCGCTACGTCGATCTCATCGTGCGTCCTGCCGCCCGGGACATGGTCCGGATGCGCGCGGCCGTCATGCACTCGCTGCGTGAGAACTTCCACCGCCGTGACTACGTCGAGGTCGAGACCCCGATGCTGCAGACGCTGCACGGCGGCGCCTCGGCCCGCCCCTTCACCACCCACATGAACGCTTTCGACCTCGACGTCTTCCTGCGTATCGCGCCCGAGCTCTTCCTCAAGCGCGCCGTGGTCGGCGGCGTCGAGCGGGTGTTCGAGATCAACCGTTCCTTCCGCAACGAGGGCGCCGACTCGACGCACTCCCCGGAGTTCGCGACGCTCGAGGCGTACCAGGCCTACGGCGACTACGACACGATGGCCGCGCTCACCCAGGACCTCGTCCAGACGGCGGCCCAGGACGCGCTCGGCACCACACTGGTCACCCTGGCGGACGGCACCGAGTACGACCTCGGCGGCGACTGGACCGTGCTGAGCCTGTACGACTCCCTCTCGACGGCGCTCGGCGAGGAGATCACCCCGCAGGCGCCGATGAGCACCCTGCTCGCGCTGGTCGACAGGTTCGACCTGCAGGTCGACCCGAAGAAGCAGAACCATGGAAAGCTCGTCGAGGAGCTGTGGGAGCACCATGTCGGCGACCACCTCGTCGCACCCACCTTCGTGCGCGACTTCCCCGTCGACACCAGCCCCTTGACGCGTGACCACCGCACGCGCGCCGGCGTCGTGGAGAAGTGGGACCTCTATGTGCGCGGGCTCGAGCTCGCGACCGCCTATTCCGAGCTCGTCGACCCGGTCATCCAGCGGCAGCGGTTCGAGGCGCAGGCGCGTCTCGCGGCCGTCGGTGATGACGAGGCCATGGCGCTCGACGAGGACTTCCTCGTCGCGATGGAGCACGCCATGCCGCCGTCCGGCGGAATGGGGATGGGGATCGACAGGTTGCTCATGGCGATGACCGGACTCGGGATCCGCGACACGATCCTGTTCCCCCTCGTCAAGCCCGTCGTCTGACCCGTCGCCGGGCCCGGCCCGCGCACCCGTCTCGTCCTGCAGCAGACCGGAAGGAATGACATGCACAGCGTTCTCGCGGCACTCGGGGCACTCGTTCCTCCGGTCGGCGTCGGCCTGGTCTTCTGGTTCGCGCTGCGCGCAATCATTCGCGCGGACCGCACCGAGCGAGCGGCGATCGCGCGCATCGACGCAGCCGAGGCCGGTGGCCACATGCCTCAGGGGCCCGCGCAGAAGCGTTCGCCGTCGCCGTCGCCGACGGATTCTTCGACGCCGGCGGCCGAGTAACCGGTCCGTCTTGTCGGGCTGCCGGCCGCGCAATTCATCGGCCGGTGCCGCCGACTGAATTCCCGGGAGCGTGGTGGGGACGGTGCGATCCGTTCATGCGCAGCGACCGACGCCGGTGCCGCGGGCTCAGTGAAATCCCCAAACAATCGTGTTCGGCGCGAATGTGGGCGTTCTATGAGTTACGCTTCTCGCGTCAGCAGGGGCACGTTCCGACGCGAGGGAAAGATGATGGCGCAGAAGGTACAGGTCGTGCTCGTCGACGATGTCGACGGAGGCGCGGCAGACGAGACCGTCACGTTCTCACTGGACGGGGTCACCTACGAGATCGACCTCAGCACCGCACACGCGGCCGAGCTGCGCGAGTCGATCGCGCCGTGGGTCGGTGCCGGGCGCCGGGTCGGCGGCCGCGCGCAGCGCGCTGCGCGTCGCGGTTCGGCCACGTCGCGCTCCCGCTCGACCAGCACGCAGGTCCGCGACTGGGGCCGTGAGCACGGCTACACGGTCAACGAGCGAGGCCGCATCTCGGCCGAGCTGCGCGAGGCCTACGACAAGGCCAACGGGAGCTGACACCGCGGCCGTGAGGCCGAGCACGAGCGACGAGGGCCCCCGCACCGGAAGGTGCGAGGGCCCTCGTGCACCCGGGAGGAGCCGGGTCAGGCCCCGGGACGCGTGGCCGTGAGGTCCCGGACCGAGGCATAGCGTGCGCGCACCTGAGGTGTCGGCGTGGCCCGGCGCAGCTGCTCGCCCTCGGCCTGCCAGGCGGGAGGCGCAACGAGCGGGTCCGTCGCGCGGGCCAGTGCCCAGGCGGCCTGGCGTGCGGCGCCGTCCGCGACGTACTCGCCGGGCTCCGGGACCAGGACGTCGATCCCGAGGACGGCGGGGGCGATGACCTGGACGGCCTCCGACCTCGCGCCGCCGCCGATCAGCCGGACGCGCTCGACCGGGACGCCCTGCTCGCGCAGCGCGTCGAGCCCGTCGGCCAGGGCGCAGAGCATGCCCTCCACCGCCGCTCGGGCGAGGTGCGCCGGGGTCGTGTTGGCCAGTTGCATCCCGTGCAGCGCGCCCGTGGCGTCGGGCCGGTTGGGGGTGCGCTCGCCCTCGAGGTAGGGGACCAGGACGAGACCGTCTGCCCCGGCCGGCGCCGAGAGCGCGAGCGTCGAGAGTCCTGCGTGGTCGACCCCGAGCAGGCGGGCGGTGACGTCGAGCACCCGCGAGGCGTTCAACGTGCACGCCAGCGGGAGGAAGGCACCGGTCGCGTCGGCGAACCCGGTGACCATCCCGGAGGCGTCCGTCGTGGCGTGCGGGCTGATCGCCGAGACGACCCCTGAGGTCCCGATCGAGACCGCGACGTCGCCCACCCTCATGCCGAGGCCGAGCGCGGCGGCCGCGTTGTCGCCCGCCCCCGCGCCCAGCAGGAGCGGGCCGGACGGACGTGCGACGGTGTGCGCGACCTCGGCGGGCCCGACGACGCGCGGCAGGACCAGATCGCGCCCG
Source organism: Actinomycetales bacterium (assembly GCA_038252305.1). GTDB lineage: Bacteria > Actinomycetota > Actinomycetes > Actinomycetales > Cellulomonadaceae > Actinotalea. The sequence continues at coordinate 17,858 of JBBSAL010000008.1, forward strand.
AAGGCCATCCGCAGGAGGTCGGGGCGGTAGTCGTCCGTCGAGGGCGACCAGTAGCCGGTCCCCGAGGCGTCCGAGCGGTCGGTGGTCAGCGCGGAGAGGTCGGGGACCCCGCCCTCGGCCGCCGGGCCGTACCCGGCCAGGCGCCAGGTCAACCAGTCGTGCGGGAGGGCGACGGCAGCGACCCGCGCGGCCTGCTCCGGCTCGTGGTCGCGCAGCCAGCGCAGCTTGGTGATCGTGAAGCTCGCGACCGGGACCGAGCCGATGGCCTCGGCCCATGCGGTGGCACCGGCGGCGGGGTCACCGTCGCCGAGCTCGAGGATCAGGTCCGTCGCCGCCTGGGCGGAACGGGTGTCGTTCCACAGCAACGCGTCGCGGACCACGGCTCCGTCGGCGTCGAGGGCGACCATGCCGTGCTGCTGGCCGCCCACGGCGACGGCAGCGACGTCGTCGAGGCCGCCCGCCTGCGCGATCGCCTCGGTGAGCGCGGACCACCAGTGACGGGGGTCGACCTCGGTGCCGTCCGGGTGGGTCGCGCGACCGCTGCGCACGAGCGCACCCGTCGCGGCGTCCTTCACGACGACCTTGCAGGACTGGGTGGACGAGTCCACCCCGGCGACGAGCGTCATCGCTCCTCCTTCTTCGGCAGGTGGCAGCGGCCGGGCCCCGACCCGGGGCCCGGCCGACCTCGGTCGGTTGCGCTCAGCGGGCGCCGAGAGCGTGCTCGAGGGCGAGCTGGTTCAGCCGGACGAAGCCGAAGCCGCGAGCGGCGACCGCGTCGACATCGAGGTCCTCGAAGGACGAACGGTCGGCGAGCAGGTCGCTGAGCGTCTCGCCCTCGGCCATCGTCGGGACCGCGAGCTCGTAGACGCCGGACTCCTCCAGTGCCGCCTGGACCTCGGGGTCCGCACGGAAGGCGAGCGCGCGCTCCTTGAGCAGGATGTACGTCGCCATGTTCGCGGCGGCGGACTCCCAGACGCCCTGCATCGACTCGGTGCGCGAGGGCTTGTAGTCGAAGTGACGGGGGCCGTCGTACTTCGGGCCGCCGCTCGGGAAGCCGTTCTCGATGAGGTCGACGGTGCCGAAGGCGGAGAACAGGTCGCCGTGACCGAAGACGAGGTCCTGGTCGTACTTGATGGACTTCTGGCCGTTGAGGTCGATGTGGAACAGCTTCTCGGACCACAGCGCCTGGGCGAGGCCGGAGGTGTAGTTGAGCCCGGCCATCTGCTCGTGACCCGTCTCGGGGTTGAGTCCGACGATGTCGCCGTGCTCGAGCTGGGCGATGAAGCCGAGCGCGTGGCCGACGGTCGGGAGCAGGATGTCGCCGCGGGGCTCGTTCGGCTTGGGCTCGATCGCGATGCGCAGGCCGTAGCCCTTCTCCTTGATGTAGCCCGCGACGGTGTCGATGCCCTCGGCATAGCGGTCGTGCGCCGCCTTGAGGTCCTTGGCGCTGTCGTACTCGGCGCCCTCGCGGCCGCCCCACATGACGAAGGTGTCGGCGCCGAGCTCGGCGGCGAGGTCGACGTTGCGGACGACCTTGCTCAGGCCGTAGCGGCGCACCCGGCGGTCGTTCGAGGTGAACGCGCCGTCCTTGAAGATCGGGTGGCTGAAGGTGTTGGTGGTGACCATCTCGACCGTGATGCCGGTCTCGACGAGCGCGGCCTTGAAGCGGGCGAGGATGCGGTCGCGGTCGGCCGCGTTCGATCCGAACGGGACGACGTCGTCGTCGTGGAACGTCACGTGCGAGGCGCCGAGCTCGGCGAGCCGGTGGAGCGACTCGACGGGGTCGAGCGCGGGACGGCTCGCCGCGCCGAACTGGTCCTGGGCGTTCCATCCGACGGTCCAGAGACCGAAGGAGAACTTGTCCTCGGGGGTGGGTGTGCGCACCATTGCTGCTCTCCGATCGAAGTTTGTTGTACGGCTGAACATATAGCCGGACCGCGCTAGGGTCAAGCCATGTCGGGCGATACCGGGGAGTACGGGCGCGGCGTCGGGCGGTCCCGGCACCGGGTGCCCGGAGCCCTGCGCGTCGCGGGCGGCCCGGAGCGTGCCGCCCGTCAGGGGAGCCTGCGCGAGCACAACCTGAGCCTCGTCCTCGCCCAGGTGATGGACGCGGCCAGCCCCGTCTCCCGTGCCGACATCTCAGCCGTGACCGGGCTGACCAGGGCGACCGTCTCCGCGCTCGTCGACCACCTCGTCGCGGCCGGGCTCGTGACCGAGCTCGAGCCGGTGGCGGCCCAGCGGGCCGGGCGCCCCGCCGTCCCTCTCGTCCCGGCGCGGCGCAGCGTCGCGGCGGTCGGCATGGAGGTGAACGTCGACTACCTCGGGGTGCGGGCGATCGACCTGGCCGGTGGCGTGATCAGCGAGCGCATCGAGCGTGGCGACTTCCGCGGCAGCGACCCGGCCGTCGTGCTGGGCCGCCTGGCGGAGATCGCCGGCGAGGTGCTCGCGCTGCTCAGCGCCGGCGGCATGCGGATCGCCGGGACGGCACTCGCGCTCCCGGGCATCGTCGACCGCGTGACGGGTCCGCTGCGGCTCGCGCCGAACCTCGGCTGGCGGGACGTCGACGCGGTCGCGCTGCTCTCGGAGCACCCGGTGCTCGCCGGCCTCCCGCCCCGGCTCGCGAACGAGGCGAACCTGGCGGCGCGCGCCGAGGCGCACGCGCGCCGGGGGACAGCGGGCCAGAGCTTCGTGTACGTCTCCGGCGAGATCGGCATCGGTGGCGCGATCGTGCTCGACGGCGAGATCTTCACCGGCCGCCACGGCTGGAGCGGCGAGATCGGGCACATCGCGCTCGGCACGGCCGGTGGCTTCGAGGAGGGCGGCACCGTCGAGGCGTACGCCGGTCAGGACGCCTTGCTGGATGCTGCCGGTCTGCCCCGCGAGCTCGGTCTGCGCGCGCTGGTCGACGCGGCCGACGTCGGCGACCCCGCAGCGCTGGCCGCGATCGCCCGGGCCGGTGCGGCGCTCGGCCTCGCCCTGGCCACCGTCGTCAACGTCGTCGACGTCGGGGAGATCGTGCTCGGCGGCAACTACCACCGGCTCGCCGAGCACCTGCGCGCACCGATGCTGGACCAGCTGTCCCGCCGGGTCCTGTCCGCGCCGTGGGCGCCGGTGACCGTGAGTGCTGCCCAGGCCGGGGAGTATCCAGCGATGACCGGCGGGGCGCTCGCCGTGCTCCGCCTGCTCGTCGCCGACCCCTCCGCCTGGGCGACGGAAGCGGCGCCGAGCCCGCTCGCGTAGGCCGCGGCGGGGTCGGCGAGGCCACCGTCCCGGGCCTCGTCCATGCCGCCGCGCGCGGTCAGAGATGTGATGCAATCGTTACCGTTCAACTTCTGAACGGGCTTGCACAGGGAGCTTCTGCGTCTATACGTTCAAGAAGTCAACAGATGGCTGGCCCGACGATCCGTGCCCCGGGTTGACGGTCGTAGATCCGTGCCCCGGGTGGTCCGGAGCACGTCGATGTGAAGGTGGACAACGATGTCGCTGAGAAGAATCAAGGTTGCCGCAGCTGTCGCGGGAGTCGCCCTGCTCGCAGGAAGCCTGACCGCGTGCTCGTCGACGAAGACCGACACGGCAGCCTCGGGGGGCTCTTCCGCGAGCGGCGGTGGGCTCATCGGCATCGCGATGCCGACGAAGAGCCTCGAGCGCTGGAACAAGGACGGCGCGAACCTCGAGAGCCTCCTCAAGGCCGAGGGCTACACGACCAGCCTGCAGTACGCCGACAACAAGGTCGACCAGCAGATCACGCAGCTGCAGAACATGATCAACGCAGGCGCCAAGGTCCTCGTGATCGCGTCGATCGACGGCACCGCTCTCGCGCCCGTCCTCTCGGACGCCGCGAGCAAGGGCATCAAGGTCATCGCCTACGACCGTCTGATCAACAAGACGGACAACGTCGACTACTACGCGACGTTCGACAACTACCAGGTCGGCCAGGACCAGGGGAAGTTCATCGAGAAGACCCTCGGTCTCGCCGATGGCAAGGGCCCGTACAACCTGGAGCCCTTCGCCGGCTCGCCGGACGACAACAACGCGAAGTTCTTCTTCAGCGGCGCCTGGGACGTCCTGCTCCCCTACGTCCAGAAGGGCCAGCTCGTGGTCCCCTCCGGCAAGTCGCCGAAGTCGGACGCCGACTGGGCCTCCATCGGCATCCTGGGCTGGGGCTCGAAGGACGCCCAGTCCGAGATGGAGAACCGCCTGAACTCGTACTACACCGGTGGCAAGAAGGTCGACGTCGTGCTCTCCCCGAACGACTCGCTCGCGCTGGGCATCGCGCAGGCGCTCGAGGGCGCCGGCTACACCCCCGGCGCCGACTGGCCCGTGCTGACCGGCCAGGACGCTGACCAGGCGAACGTCAAGAACATGCTCGCCGGCAAGCAGTCGATGACCGTCTGGAAGGACACCCGCACCCTGGCCAAGCAGGTCTCGGTCATGGTCGACCAGATCGTCAAGGGCGAGAAGGTCACGACGAACGACGACAAGACCTACGACAACGGGAACAAGGTCGTCCCGACCTTCCTGCTGCCCCCGCAGGTCGTCACGAAGGACACCGTCAAGACGGACCTGGTGGACTCCGGCTACTACACCGCAGCAGACCTCGGCCTCTGAGCCTTCCCGCACGCCCTCGGCGGGGCCCGCCCGGATCCACTCCGGGCGGGCCCCGTCCGCCGGGTCTGCGCACGGCCGCCTACCCCCGAAGAGACTGCGAGCTGACATGGCCAGTCGAGGCACCATCCTCGAGATGCGAGACATCACCAAGACGTTCCCCGGGGTCAAGGCCCTGCAGGACGTCAACCTCCAGGTCGAGCGTGGCGAGGTCCACGCGATCTGCGGGGAGAACGGCGCCGGGAAGTCGACCCTGATGAAGGTGCTCTCCGGGGTCTACCCGCACGGCAGCTACGAGGGCGACATCCTCTTCGAGGACGCCCCGTGCGAGTTCCGGACGATCCGCGACAGCGAGCGCCGTGGGATCGTCATCATCCACCAGGAGCTCGCGCTGAGCCCCTACCTCTCGATCGCCGAGAACATCTTCCTCGGCAACGAGCAGGCCAGGCGCGGCGTCGTGAACTGGACGAAGACCAACCTCGAGGCCAGCAAGCTGCTCGCCCGGGTCGGCCTGTCCGAGCACCCCGACACGAAGATCGTCGACATCGGCGTCGGCAAGCAGCAGCTGGTCGAGATCGCCAAGGCGCTGTCGAAGGAGGTCAAGCTCCTCATCCTCGACGAGCCGACGGCCGCCCTCAACGACGAGGACAGCGCGCACCTGCTCGACCTGATCCGCAGCCTCAAGGGCCAGGGGATCACCTGCATCATCATCAGCCACAAGCTCAACGAGATCGCGGCGATCGCCGACTCCACGACGATCCTGCGCGACGGGCAGACGATCGAGACCCTCGAGATGAACGGCGCCGAGCCCGTGAGCGAGGAACGGATCATCCGCGGGATGGTCGGTCGCGAGCTCGAGAACCGTTTCCCAGCGCGGGCGTCGCAGATCGGCGCGGAGGCGCTGCGGATCGAGGACTGGACGGTGCACCACCCCGTGCAGTCGGGCCGGGTCGTCGTCGACGGCGCGAACCTGACGCTGCACCGCGGCGAGGTCGTCGGCCTCGCGGGGCTCATGGGCGCCGGCCGGACCGAGCTCGCGATGAGCATCTTCGGCCGTGCCTACGGCAGCCACATCACCGGCAAGGTCTTCCGGGACGGTGTGGAGGTGCACCTGCCGACGATCCGTGACGCGATCGCCCACGGCATCGCCTACGCCACCGAGGACCGCAAGTACTACGGGCTGAACCTCATCGACACGATCCGGCGCAACATCACCGCCTCGTCGCTGGGCAAGGTCTCGCGCTGGGGCGTCATGGACGCGAGCGGCGAGACGAAGGTCGCGAGCAAGTACCTCGTCGACCTCAACATCAAGGCCCCGAACGCTGACGTGCTCACCGGGAAGCTCTCCGGCGGCAACCAGCAGAAGGTCGTCCTGTCGAAGTGGATCTTCGCCGACCCGGACGTCCTCATCCTCGACGAACCCACCCGGGGGATCGACGTCGGGGCGAAGTACGAGATCTACACGATCATCAACCGGCTCGCCGAGGCGGGGAAGGCCGTCCTGGTCATCTCCTCCGAGCTGCCAGAGCTCATCGGGACCTGCGACCGGATCTACACGCTGAGCCAGGGCCGGGTCACCGGCGAGGTGTCCCGCGCCGAGGCCACCCAGGAGAACCTCATGCGCTACATGACGATGGAGAGGGAACTACCGCGATGACCACACTCAAGCGATTCCTCGGCGGTGACATCCGCCAGTACGGGATCATGGGCGCGCTCGTCGTGATCGTCGCCCTCTTCGCTTTCCTCACCGGCGGGAAGATCCTCTACTCGGACAACGTCGCCAGCCTCATCGGCCAGAACGCCTACGTGATGATCCTGGCCATCGGCATGGTCATGGTGATCGTCGCCGGGCACATCGACCTCTCGGTCGGCTCGGTCGTCGCCTTCGTCGGCGGCGTCGTCGCCATCTCGATGAACACCGCCGGCCTTCCCTGGCCGGTCGCCGTGCTCATCGGTGTCGCGCTCGGCGCGCTCGTCGGTGTCTGGCAAGGCTTCTGGGTGGCCTACGTGGGCATCCCCGCGTTCATCGTCACCCTCGCGGGCATGCTCATCTTCCGCGGTCTGGCGATCGTCATCGTCGGCGTCACGCTCGCCGGCTTCCCGCAGCCCTTCGTCGACATCTCCAACGGCTACCTGCCCAACGCACTGGGGTACGTGGCCAACCGGGACGTGGTGACCCTGACGCTCGGCGCCGTCGTGATCGGCTCCCTGGTGCTGAGCCAGGCCCGAGCCCGGATGGACCGCTCCAAGCACGGTCTCGCCGTCGAGTCGATGGCCGCGTTCGTCACGAAGCTGGTCGTGTTCTCGGCAGTCATCGCCGGGTTCGCCTGGATCCTCAGCGGCAGCACCAAGGGCTCGCCGATCGTCCTGCTCATCGTCGGTGTGCTCGTGGTCGCCTACTCGTTCGTCATGGGCAGGACGGTCTTCGGTCGGCACATCTACGCGATCGGCGGCAACCTGCACGCGGCGATCCTGTCCGGCGTGGACACCAAGCGGGTCAACTTCTGGGTGTTCGTCAACATCGGCGCGCTCGCCGGTGTCGCGGCGGTGGTCACCACCTCCCGGGCCGGTGCCGCGCTCGCCGCTGCCGGTCAGAACTACGAGCTCGACGCCATCGCGGCCTGCTTCATCGGCGGGACGGCCGTCACCGGCGGTATCGGTCGCGTCTCCGGGGCGATGGTCGGTGCGCTCATCATGGGAGTGCTGAACATGGGTCTGTCGATCATGAACGTCGACGCCGCGTGGCAGCAGGCGATCAAGGGCCTCGTGCTCCTTCTCGCCGTCGCCTTCGACCTGCTGAACAAGCGCCGCTCCACCGCGGCCTGAGCACGGCGCACGGGTGCGGTCGACCTCGGTCGGCCGCACCCGTGCGTGCGTCCGGGACCGGGCGTGCACGGCCGTCCGGCGCGGGTCTGCGGTCCGCCCGGTGCTGCGATCGGCGCATCGGTCACCGATACTCGTCATCGGACGCTCGATCGGCGGGCGAAGGACGAAGGACGACGATGGGCCTGCGGGTCGCGATGCTCTGCGTGCACACCTCCCCGCTCGACCAGCCGGGGACCGGTGACGCCGGCGGCATGAACGTGTACGTGACCGAGCTCGCCGCCGCCCTCGCCGCGCAGGATGCCGAGGTCGAGATCTTCACCCGTGCCACGTCCTCCCGGCTGCCCGACACGGTGCAGCTCGCCGAGGGTGTGCTCGTCCGGCACATCCCGGCCGGGCCCTACGAGGGGCTCGACAAGAACGACCTGCCCGGGCAGCTCTGCGCCTTCACCGCCGGTGTGCTGCGCACCGAGGCCGGCCGGGCGCCGGGCTGGTACGACGTGATCCACTCCCACTACTGGCTCTCGGGCCAGGTCGGCTGGCTCGCGGCGGACCGCTGGGACGTGCCCCTGGTGCACACCATGCACACCATGGCGAAGGTCAAGAACGCCACCCTCGGCCCGGACGACCTGCCCGAGCCGCGGGGTCGCCTGATCGGCGAGGACCAGGTGGTGGCCGCGGCCGACGCCCTCGTGGCGAGCACGGCGGAGGAGGCCGCGGACCTCGTCGACCTCTACGACGCCGACCCGGCAGCGGTCCACGTCGTCGCGCCCGGTGTCGACCTCGACCTCTTCTCCACCGACACCTCCGTGCTCGACGGCCCCGGACTGGCGGCCGCCCAGCGACGCGCACGGGTGGCCCTGGGCCTGCCGCTCGAGGAGTCGATCGTGCTCTTCGCGGGGCGCCTGCAGCCGCTCAAGGCCCCGGACGTCCTGGTCAGGGCGCTCGCCGAGATCCGCGCGCACGGGGGACGGGTGCCGCTGCTCGTCGTGCTCGGTGGATCGAGCGGCCGTCCGGGCGCCGACCGCGAGCTGCTCGGCCTCGCCGACCGCCTCGGGCTCGCCGACCGTGTCCAGCTGCGCCCGCCGGTCCCGCGGACGGCGCTCGCCGCGTGGTACCGCGCAGCGGACCTCGTCGCGATGCCCTCGCGCAGCGAGTCGTTCGGTCTCGTCGCGGCGGAGGCGCAGGCGTGCGGCACACCGGTCGTCGCCACGGGTGTCGGCGGGCTGCGCACCGTGGTGGCCGACGGACGCTCGGGCGCCCTCGTCCGGGGGCACGACGCCGCCCTGTGGGCGCGCACGATCGGCGACCTCCTCGACGACCCGGTGCGTCGCCTCGCGCTCGGGGCCGGGGCGCGCATCCACGCCGAGCGGATGGGTTGGGACGCGGCGGCCTCGGCGATGCTCAAGGTGTACGACCTCACTCGCGAACGGCGCTGAGGCTCACCCCCGTGCACCGCACGCCCCGCCGCAGCGGGCCCGAGGTCCCCCTGGCGGTGCCGCGCCGATGCGGCAGGATGGACCCATGGCCTACACCCTTGTGCTCCTCCGCCACGGCGAGAGCGAGTGGAATGCGAAGAACCTGTTCACCGGCTGGGTGGATGTCGCCCTGTCCGAGAAGGGCGTCGAGGAGGCGAAGCGGGGCGGGACCCTGCTCACCGACGCCGGCGTGCTGCCGGACGTCGTGCACACCTCGCTGCTGCGCCGCGCGATCACCACGGCGAACCTCGCCCTGGACGCGGCTGACCGCCACTGGATCCCCGTCAAGCGCAGCTGGCGCCTCAACGAGCGCCACTACGGCGCGCTGCAGGGCAAGGACAAGAAGCAGACGCTCGCCGAGTTCGGCGAGGAGCAGTTCATGCTCTGGCGCCGCTCCTACGACGTCCCGCCGCCCGCCGTCGAGCTCGGCTCGGAGTTCTCCCAGGACGCCGACCCGCGCTACGCCGACGCCCCTGTCGTGCTGGCCGAGTGCCTCAAGGACGTGCTCGAGCGCGCCCTGCCGTACTGGACGAGCGACATCGTCCCGGACCTGCAGTCCGGCAAGACGGTGCTCGTCGCGGCGCACGGCAACTCGATCCGCGCGATCGTGAAGTACCTCGACGACATCGACGACGAAACGATCGCGGGGATCAACATCCCCACGGGCATCCCGCTGAAGTACGAGCTCGACGAGGAGAGCCTCAAGCCGTTGGTCAAGGGCGGGACCTACCTCGACCCCGACGCCGCGGCCGAGGCCATCAAGGCCGTCGCCAACCAGGGACGCTGACCACCTGATCCTGCACGAAGGGCCCGTCACCGCGAGGTGACGAGCCCTTCGTCGTGCGGGGCTGGTGGCTCAGACCGCCTCGGCGTCGCCCAGCTCACCGGTGACCAGGTAGATCACGCGGCTGGCGACCGAGACGGCATGGTCGCCGAAGCGCTCGAAGTAGCGCGCCGTGAGCGTGATGTCCACGACCTGCTGTCCGGTCAGGCCGGCGTCGGCGGCCGTCGTCGCACCGAACGTGGCGTCGTGCAGACGGTCGAGGACGTCGTCATCGGTCTCGATGGTCCTGGCCAGGTCGACGTCGCGGTTCTCGATGACCGTGGTGACCTTGCGTGAGATGTCCACCGCGGCCGCGGCCATCTCGGCGAAGGTCTCCCGCAGGGGTGCGGGGATCGCCGAGGCCGGGTAACGGAGTCGCGCGATGTCCGCGATGTGCTGGGCGAGGTCGCCCATCCGCTCGAGCGAGGCACTGATCCGGAGCCCGGAGATGATCACGCGGAGATCGCTCGCGACGGGCTGCTGCTGGGCGATGAGCAGCACGCACCGCTCGTCGAGCTCGCGCTCCTGGGCGTCGATCGTCATGTCGTCGGCGATCACCGACTCGGCGAGCTCGAGGTCGGAGGTGAGCAGCGCGGTGCTCGCCGACGAGATCGCTGTCTCGACCAACCGGCTCATCGCCGTGAGGTCCTCGCCGAGCGCGGTGAGCTCGGCGGTGAAGATGTCGCGCATGGTTCCCTCTCGTCATGGACGGTCCACCGTGTCATGGCGCGGTGAACGCCACCCCACTGTCAGGTGAACATTGCTCGACGGCAGCCGGGACCTGGCTGCAGCGGTGCCTGCTCACCCTGGGTCAACCGTACGCTGGCCGTGTGATCGAAGGACTGCAGGCGCTCGGAGCAGGGCTGCTCGGGCTCGTCGTCGGCGTCGTCGCGACCGCCTTCTTCCGGGCGAGCGAGCGCAGCAACGCCGCCGCGCCGGTGACCGCGCTCCCGGAGCTCGACGAGGGCGTCGCTGCTCTGCTAGCGGTCCTGCCCGCGGCGACGGTCGTCCTGCGCCGGGATGCCACGGTCGTCCGGGCCGATTCCGGCGCGCACGCCTACGGGCTCGTCCGCGGCGATCTCCTCGCGCACCCCGAGGTGCGTGCCCTCGTCGACGAGGTGCTCAGCGACGGCGAGATCCGCGACGCGGACCTGGAGGTCCCGCGCGGTCCGTTCGGCGGTGGCACCCTCGTGCTCCACCTGCGGGTCGCCCCCCTCGGCGCCGCCCAGATCCTCCTCCTGGCCGACGACCGGACGGAGGCGCGCCGCGTCGAGGCCGTCCGACGTGACTTCGTCGTCAACGTCTCGCACGAGCTCAAGACCCCCGTCGGTGCCCTGAGCCTGCTCGCCGAGACGGTGGAGGGCGCCGCCGACGAGCCGGAGACGGTGCGGCGGTTCGCGGTCCGGATGCAGCGCGAGGCAGCGAGGCTGTCGGCTCTGGTCCAGGAGATCATCGAGCTCTCACGGCTCCAGGTCCCCGACCCTCTCGGCGCCGCCCGCCCGGTCGACATCGACCGGGTGGTCAACGAGGCCGTCGACCGCGCCCGCACGCCGGCGACGGCCAAGGACATCGTCATCGAGGTCAGTCGCGGGACCGGGGCGACCGTCTGGGGTGACCACGACCTGCTCGTCACCGCGATCCGCAACCTGCTCGACAACGCGGTCGCCTACTCCGACCCCGGGACGAAGGTGGCCGTCGGCACGACGCTGCGCGCGGACGCCGGGACCGTCGAGGTCGCCGTCGTCGACCGCGGGATCGGGATCCCGGCCACGGAGCAGCCACGCCTCTTCGAGCGCTTCTACCGCGTCGATCCTGCGCGCTCGCGCGAGACCGGTGGCACCGGGCTCGGCCTGAGCATCGTCAAGCACGTCGCGGCGGACCATGGGGGCGAGGTCACCGTGTGGTCGCAGCCGGGCACCGGCTCCACGTTCACCCTCCGCCTTCCCGTCATCCGGGCTCCGCTCTCCGCGGGTCCGGTCCCCAGTCAAGGAGCCGCGTCATGACCCGCATCCTGGTGGTCGAGGACGAGGAGTCCTACCGCGACCCGTTGGCCTACCTGCTGCGCAAGGAGGGCTTCGACGTCGCCGTCGCGGCGACCGGCACCGCCGCGCTGGAGGAGTTCGACAAGGTCGCGCCGGACCTCGTGCTGCTCGACCTCATGCTGCCCGGGATGAGCGGGACCGACGTCTGCCGCACGATCCGCGCGCACAGTGTCGTCCCGGTCATCATGCTGACGGCCAAGGACGGTGAGATCGACAAGGTCGTCGGCCTGGAGATCGGCGCCGACGACTACGTCACCAAGCCGTACTCCTCGCGTGAGCTGCTCGCCCGGATCCGTGCGGTGCTGCGCCGCACCGGCGAGGCGCCCGTCGCGGATGACGGCGCGATCGAGGTCGACGGGTTGCGGCTCGACCCGGAGCGGCACACCGTCGAGGTCGACGGCGTCCCGACCGCCTTTCCGCTCAAGGAGTTCGAGCTCCTGGAGGTCCTGCTGCGCAACGCAGGTCGCGTCCTGACCCGCGGCCAGCTGATCGACCGCGTCTGGGGATCGGACTACGTGGGCGACACGAAGACGCTCGACGTCCACGTCAAGCGGATCCGCTCGAAGATCGAGCAGGACCCGTCGAACCCGGTGCGGCTGCAGACCGTGCGCGGCCTGGGCTACAAGGTGTCCGACGGCGACTGAGCGCACCGCACGGCTCCGTTCCCTCCCCTGGACGGTCGGTGGCCCTCGCGCGAGGCGAACTGTCGGATGCTGTTCACCCTCCGTTCACCTGAGGTCGTCCGACGAGTCACCCTGGCCTCCTAGCGTCAGGGCGTGGCCGTGGGCACCCCGCCCGGCCTCAGGACGACAGGACGGAACACAGTGAAGCTCAACCGACACAGCCGGCTTGCCGCGACCGCCGTGATGAGTGCGCTCGCGCTGACCCTCGCAGCGTGCGGTTCGGACAACGCGACCGGCACCACCTCCTCCGCCCCCGCGGCCTCCGCCGGCGGCTCGACCATGGCGGCACTGAGCGGAAGCCTCAGCGGGGCCGGCTCCAGCGCGCAGGAGTCCGCGCAGGGTGCCTGGCGGGCCGGGTTCCAGAACGCCAACCCTGCGGTCACGGTGAACTACGACTCGGTCGGCTCGGGCGCCGGGCGCACCCAGTTCCTCGACGGCTCGGTGACCTTCGCCGGCTCGGACGCGGCGCTCTCGACCGACGAGCTCGCCAAGGCGAAGTCCCGCTGCTTCGGCGGCGAGGCCTACGACCTCCCGATCTACATCTCGCCGATCGCCGTGGTCTTCAACCTCCCCGGCGTCAAGGAGCTCAAGCTCTCCGCCGAGACGATCGCGAAGATCTTCGACGGCAAGATCACCAAGTGGAACGACCCGGTGATCGCCGCCGACAACGCGGGTGTCACGCTGCCCGACTCGGCCATCACGCCCGTGCACCGCTCGGACGAGTCGGGGACGACGCACAACTTCACCGACTACCTGTCCAAGGCCAGCAACGGCGCGTGGAGCTACAAGGCGAGCGGCAACTGGCCCATCGACGGCGGGGAGTCCGCTCAGGGCACCACCGGCGTGGTCCAGGCCGTGACGGCAGGTGCGGGCACGATCGCCTACGCCGACGCGTCCAAGGCCGGCACGCTCGGCAAGGTCTCGATCAAGGTCGGCGACGCGTTCGTCGCCCCGGCCGAGGCTGCTGCGGCCAAGACGCTCGACGTCTCGCCGCGTGACACGACGCGCTCGAAGAGCGACATCGTCATCGCCATCGACCGCACCACGACCGAGGCCGGCGCGTACCCGCCGATCCTCGTCTCGTACATGGTCGTCTGCAGCCAGTACGACAAGCAGGCGGACGTGGACAACGTCAAGGGCTACGCCACCTACGTCGCGAGTGCCGAGGGTCAGTCCGCTGCCGAGAAGGCTGCCGGCTCCGCCCCGATCTCCGACACCCTGCGCACCGACATCCAGGCGGTGCTGGACTCGATCACGCTGAAGTCCTGATCGCGTCCTGACGGTCTGAACCTCATCGGTGCGGCCCCGGCTTGCCGGGGCCGCACCGACGGTGCTTGGCTCAGGCCACGCGTCGTGAACCGACACCGACCTTCGGGAGAAGCGTGACCACCACCTCACCGGTCCTCGACCGGGACCCTGCACCGGTGCAGCGGCGTACGGCCGGTCGCCGTGGTGCTGCCACGGACCGGGGCGCGAGCAGGGTCTTCCGCTGGCTCGCCGTCGGTGCCGGTGTCGTGATCCTCCTGGTTCTCGCAGCGGTCGCCGCCTTCCTCGTGGTCCGCGCCTGGCCGGCCCTCAGCGCCGACCCCGCCGTCCTCGGGAAGGACATCGCCTGGTTCCCCAAGGGCAGCACCGTGCTGTCCTTCGTCGGCCCGCTCGTCTTCGGCTCGTTGCTCGCGGCGGCGCTCGCCCTGCTCTTCGCGGTGCCGGTCTCGGTCGGCATCGGGCTGTTCATCTCGCACTACGCCCCGCGTCGCCTGGCGAGCGGGCTGGGCTACATCGTCGACCTGCTCGCCGCCATCCCCTCGGTGATCTACGGGCTGTGGGGTGCGCTGGTGCTGTCCCCGGCCGTGCTGCCCGTCTGGGAGTTCCTCGGGGCCCGGCTCGGCTGGATCCCCTTCTTCTCCGGTGACGTCTCACCGACGGGTCGCGTGCTCCTCACGGTGGCGATCGTGCTCGCGGTGATGATCCTGCCGATCGTCACCGCCGTCTGCCGAGAGGTCTTCCTCCAGACGCCGCGCCTGCACGAGGAGGCGGCACTCGCCCTCGGTGCCACGCGCTGGGAGATGGTGCGCACCGCCGTGCTCCCCTTCGCGCGCTCGGGCATCATCTCCGCGGCCATGCTCGGCCTCGGGCGAGCGCTCGGCGAGACGATGGCGGTGCTGATGATCCTGTCGCCCGGGTTCCTCTACTCGTTCAAGCTGCTGGCCGCCGGCCAGCAGCAGACGATCGCGGCGAACATCGCCGCGCAGTTCCCCGAGGCGAACCCGGACGGCGTCGCCGTGCTCATCGCGACCGGCCTCGCGCTGTTCCTCATCACGATGGTCGTCAACATGGCTGCCCGCGCGATCGTCGCGCGGCGCAAGGACTTCTCGGGAGCGAACTGACGTGGCCACCGTGACCGACGTCCCGTTCAGCGAGCTGCTGCGGCAGACCGACGCCCGCCGGCGGCGCACCGACGCGATCATGCGCTTCGTCATCTACGGTGCCTTCGCGCTCGCGATGATCCCTCTGGTCTCGGTGATCTGGACGGTCCTCAGCAACGGGCTGCACCGCTTCAACCTGTACTTCCTCAGCGTGTCGATGCGCGGGGTCTTCGGCGGGATGGACGCCGGCGGGATCTACCACGCGATCGTCGGCACCCTGGAGATCACGCTCTTCGCAGCGCTCATCTCGGTGCCGCTCGGCCTCATGACAGCGATCTACCTCGTCGAGTACGGCTCGGGGCCGCTGGCGCGTGCCGTCACGTTCTTCGTCGACGTGATGACGGGCATCCCGTCCATCGTCGCCGGGCTCTTCGCCTACGCGCTCTTCGCCCTGGTCTTCGGCAACGGGGTCCGGATGGGCGTGGTGGGCGCGGTGGCGCTCTCGGTCCTCATGACCCCGGTGGTGGTCCGATCGAGCGAGGAGATGCTCAAGCTGGTGCCCAACGAGCTGCGCGAGGCCGCGTACGCGCTCGGGGTGCCGAAGTGGTTGACGATCGTCAAGGTGGTGCTGCGCACCTCGGTCGCCGGTCTCGTCACCGGGGTGATGATCGCTGTGGCGCGGGTCATCGGCGAGACGGCGCCGCTGCTCATCACGGTGGGCGTGATCGACTCGATCAACTTCAACCTCTTCAGCGGGCGCATGATGACCCTTCCGGTGTACGTCTACCGGCAGTACAGCCAAGGGCTGGTGCCCTGCACCAGCGGCGACCAGACCTGCGTCGCGGACATCAACTACCTGCGGGCGTGGGCGGCGGCGCTCACCCTCATCCTCATCGTCATGCTGCTCAACCTCTTGGCCCGGCTCGTCAGTCGGATCTTCGCCCCCAAGACCTCCACCCACTGATCGACGACGGGATCTGCCAGATGGCCCAGCGCATCGAGGTCAAGGACCTCAACATCTTCTACGGCTCGTTCCGGGCCGTGGCGGACGTGGGCATGCACATCGCCCCGCGCTCCGTGACCGCCCTCATCGGTCCGTCGGGCTGCGGCAAGTCGACCTTCCTGCGCACGCTCAACCGGATGCACGAGGTCATCCCTGGCGCCCGCGTCGAGGGCACCGTCGAGGTGGACGGCACGGACCTCTACAGCCCTGGTGTCGACCCGGTCGCCGTGCGCCGGCAGGTCGGCATGGTCTTCCAGCGGCCCAACCCGTTCCCGACGATGTCGATCGCGGAGAACGTGCTCGCCGGTGTCCGCCTCAACAACCGCCGGATCTCGAAGTCCGACGCGGCCGACCTGGTCGAGCAGTCGCTGACCCACTCGAACCTCTGGAACGAGGTCAAGGACCGGCTCGACCGTCCGGGCTCGTCGCTCTCCGGTGGGCAGCAGCAGCGTCTGTGCATCGCGCGCGCCATCGCGGTCAAGCCGCAGGTGCTCCTCATGGACGAGCCCTGCTCGGCGCTCGACCCGATCTCCACGCTCGCGATCGAGGACCTCATCGCGGAGCTGAAGGACGACTACACGATCGTCATCGTGACCCACAACATGCAGCAGGCCGCGCGCGTCTCGGAGAAGACGGCGTTCTTCAACATCGAGGGCACCGGCAAGCCCGGTCGCCTCATCGAGATGGACGACACCCGAACGATGTTCTCCTCGCCGACCCAGAAGGCCACGGAGGACTACATCTCCGGCCGCTTCGGGTGAGCGCTGCGGGCCGGTCTGCGACCGGTCCCGACGACGAAGGGAGCGCACCGGGGTGCGCTCCCTTCGTCGTGCGTGCGGCGATCGTCAGGGAGTGGGCACGAGCGTCGCGTACTGCGCGAACGTGCCGTCGAGGACGGGTACCTGCAGGGAGGTCGAGCCGTCGGCGTCGGAGGCCAGGTCCAGGGTGATCAGGGCACCGGGCGGCTCGGACACGCTGCTGAGGGGAACGGCGGTGTGGTCCGGGCCGAGGAGCACCGTCGCCCCGGCCGGGACGGAGAGCGTCGCCGTGTCGCCCGCGATGCCGATCGTGACGGTCGCCTTGCTCGTGGCGGCGTTGGTGACCGATCCGAGCACGGTTCCCGGGTCGCCCTTCGCGGCGCTGAGCACCAGCAGGTTGCCGAACGACAAGCTGCCGAGCGTCGCATCGACCCCGTCGGAGGCGGCGTAGGCCTTCGTGGTGGTGACGGCATTCGTCGCCGAGCAGCCGGCGAGCGTCAGGGCGGAGGCGGCCAGCGTGAGCGCTGCGGCGCGCCGAACGGCGGTCGTGCGGAGGCTAGGGGTGGTCACGGCTGTCTCCCGGGTCGCGGCGGGTTGTGCGCCGTCAGCCTAGTGCGTGGCCACCCGTCCAGCGCGCTCGTGCCCCTGACCAGGGCAAATGGGGGAAACTCCTGGTCAACGGACGCGACCCCCGTGGTAGAGTGGCCTCCGCGAAAGGGGACACCTCCACATGACTTTCACCGTCGGCGAGACAGTGGTCTACCCGCACCATGGCGCAGCACTGATCGAGGAGATCAAGACCCGGACGATCAGGGGTGAGGCCAAGCTCTACCTCAAGCTCAAGGTCGCCCACGGGGACCTGACCATCGAGGTGCCGGCCGAGAACGTCGACCTCGTCGGAGTGCGCGACGTCGTCGGGGCCGAGGGCCTCGAGAAGGTCTTCGACGTCCTGCGCGCCCCGTACACCGAGGAGCCGACCAACTGGTCGCGCCGCTACAAGGCGAACCTCGAGAAGCTCCAGTCCGGCGACGTCATCAAGGTGGCGGAGGTCGTCCGTGACCTCTCGCGCCGCGACGCCGACCGTGGCCTCTCGGCCGGCGAGAAGCGCATGCTGGCCAAGGCCCGTCAGATCCTCGTCTCCGAGCTCGCCCTGGCGGAGCACACCGAGGAGGAGAAGGCCGAGGCCATCCTCGACGAGGTCCTGGCCTCCTGACAGGGCTCGCTGAGTCCGCGCGCTCGTGCGCGTCGCTGCGATCCTCACTGCCGCGGGCAGCGGCTCCCGTCTGGGTGCTGCCGGCCCGAAGGCCTTCGTGCACCTGGCGGGGGTCCCGCTCGTCGTGCGCGCTGCGCGAGCCCTGACCGGGTCCGGACTGGTCGACGTGCTCGTCGTGACGGCACCCGCGGATCAGGTCGACGCGATGCGTGCGGTCCTCGCCTCGGCGCTCCCTCCGGTCGTCGCCGACGTCGTCGCCGGTGGGATCAGCCGCCAGGCCTCGGTCGCGGCAGGTCTCGAGCGGGTCACCTCGGTGCTCGGCTCCGGGGTGCCGGCCGTCGTCCTGGTGCACGACGCGGCCCGCCCGATGGTGCCCGCGGCCCTGGTCCGCCGGGTCGTCGAGGCGGTCTGGTCCGGGCACGAGGCCGTCGTCCCCGGGCTCGTGGTGACCGACACGGTCAAGCAGGTCGAGCTCCCGCACGGCGGTGACGGCGCCCTGCGCGTCGTGGCGACGCCCGATCGCCGGTCCCTGCGTGCGGTGCAGACCCCGCAGGGCTTCACGATCGACGTGCTGCGCCATGCCCATGAGGCGGGCGCGGCGCGGGCCCACGACGAAGCCACCGCGGCGACGGACGATGCCGCGCTCGCCGAGGCGGCGGGGATCGAGGTCTGGGTCGTGGAGGGGCATGAGGACGCCCTCAAGGTCACCACGGCCCGCGACCTCGCCCTGGCCGAGCTCCTGCTGGCGTCCGCGACCTCGTCGGGTGACGCCCGATGAGCGCCGCCGTGCCCGTGCCGCGGACCGGGATCGGGGTCGACGTGCACGCCTTCGCGGCGCCGGACAGTGGCCGCGCGATGTGGTTGGCAGGTCTGCACTGGCCGGACGAGGTCGGGCTCGCCGGTCACTCCGACGCGGATGTCGCCGCCCATGCAGCGGCCGACGCGCTGTTCTCGGCGTCGGGGCTCGGTGACCTCGGCTCGAACTTCGGCACCGCCGACCCGGCCTGGGCCGGTGCCTCCGGTGCCGCGCTCCTCGGGGAGGCTGCGCGCCGGGTCCGGGCAGCGGGTTTCGCGATCGGCAACGTCGCGGTGCAGGTCATCGGCGTCCGTCCGCGTCTCGTCGGGCGGCGGGCCGAGGCCTGCGCTGCGCTGAGCGAGGCATGCGGTGCCCCGGTGAGCGTGACCGCGACCACGACGGACGGTCTCGGCCTGACCGGTCGGGGCGAGGGCGTCGCCGCGATCGCCACCGCACTCGTGGTCCCGCTCGCCTGAGGGAGCTCGTGGTCGGCGCGTGCTCGGCGGCCTGCCGCGTCAGGGGATCAGCACGATCTTCCCCGCGACCCTGCCCTCGATCCCGGCCAGGTGCGCCTTGGCGGCATCCATCAGGCGGTAGGTCGCTCCGACGCGGACGTCGAGCCGGCCCGCCTCCCAGAGGTCGACCAGGCGCTGACGGGCTGCGAGGCGGGCGGTGGTACCCGGGTCGGCGTGCGGCCCTTTGCCGAGGAGCTGGACACCGAGCTGGGCTCCGCGACCGAAGCCGGCGATCGTGGCGATCCGGGAGCGGTGCTCGACCAGCTCGGCGGAGGCGTCGAGCGCCTCGTCGGTGCCGGAGGTGTCGATCGCCGCGGTGACCGTCGGGGTGATGGCCCGCACCCGGTCTGCCAGGCCCGTCCCGTAGACGACGGGGGTCGCCCCCAGGTCGTTGAGGTAGCCGTGGTTGGACTGGCCGGCCGTCCCGACGACGCGGGCGCCGCGTGCGTGCGCCAGCTGGACGACCATCGCCCCCACACCTCCGCCCGCCCCGTGCACCAGGACGGTGTCGCCGGCACCGACGCCCGTGGCGGCGATCGCGTGCGCGGCCGTCGCCCCGGACACCATGAGGCAGGCGGCCTTCTCCCAGCTCAGGGCCGTCGGCTTCTGGATCAGCGAGGAGACCGGCACCACGACCTGCTCGGCGTAGGCGCCGGTGATCGGCTGGGCGATCACCTCGTCGCCGAGGTCGACCTCGCTCACGCCCGGACCGATACCGATGACCGTCCCCGCCGCCTCGAGGCCGAGGCGGATCGGCAGGCGGCCAGGATCGGTGCCCCAGGCGCCGGAGTACATCTTCCAGTCGGCTGGGTTCACCCCCGCCGCGTGCACCTTCAGAAGGACCTCGCCGGGGCCAGGAGCCCCCGGATCGACGTCGATCGCATGCAGGACCTCGGGGCCGCCGTATGCCGTCGCCACCATCGCTCGACTCATACCCTGATCATCGACCCGCCACCCGGCCGGGTCCAGGACTCCCGTCGGCGCCGCTCCCACGCGAGACGAGATGTCTCGCCGAATGGGACGGCGGTCGATGCGCGCCCGCGCCGGTACCCTTTGGCGGTGAGCCTGCACCTCTTCGACACCGCGACGCGCGCCCTGAGCGCGTTCGTCCCGCTGCACCCTGGTCGGGTCGGCGTGTACGTCTGCGGGTCGACGGTCCAGGGTTCCCCGCACATCGGTCACCTGCGCACCGACGTCGCCTTCGACGTCCTGGTGCGGTGGCTGCGCCGTGACGGGTTCGAGGTGACCGTGGTGCGCAACGTCACCGACATCGACGACAAGATCCTCGCCAAGGCTGCCGAGGCAGGGGTCCCGTGGTGGGCGTGGGCCCTGCGTCATGAGCGCGAGTTCGCGGCAGCGCGCGAGGCGCTCGGCCTGGTCCCCGCCGACTACGAGCCGCGCGCCACCGGTCACATGACCGAGATGGTCGAGCTGATGACGCGCCTGGTCGAGACCGGGCACGCCTACGCGAGCGGCGAGGGCGACGTCTGGTTCGACGTCCGCTCCTACGCCGAGTACGGCAGCCTGACGAACCAGCGCCCCGAGGACATCGGGCTGTCGCCCGAGGAGGGCTCCGGCAAGCGCGACCCGCGCGACTTCGCGCTGTGGAAGGCGGTCAAGACGGACGAGCCCCCGACTGCCTCGTGGCCCACCCCGTACGGTCGCGGTCGCCCCGGGTGGCACCTGGAGTGCTCGGCGATGGCTCAGCGCTACCTCGGTGAGACCTTCGACATCCATGGCGGAGGTCTCGACCTGCGCTTCCCGCACCACGAGAACGAGCAGGCCCAGTCCCGCGCCGCCGGACACGGCTTCGCGCAGCGCTGGATGCACAGCGCCTGGGTGACGCAGGGCGGCACGAAGATGAGCAAGTCCCTCGGGAACTCGCTCCTCGTCGCGACCCTGCTGGCGCAGACCTCGCCCGTCGTGCTGCGCTACGCGCTCAGTGCCGTCCACTACCGCTCGATGCTCGAGTGGACGCCGGAGACGGTCGAGGAGGCCGAGACGACCTGGGGTCGCCTCGCCGGCTTCGTCGAGCGCGCCGGGGAGCAGGTCGACCTCGGCGACGTCGACGTGACCACGGCCGTGCTCCCGGTGGCCTTCACCGCTGCGATGGACGACGACCTCAACGTGCCCGCGGCGCTCGCCGTCGTGCACGAGCACCTGCACCGCGGGAACACCGCGCTCGCCGACGGCGACCTGGACGACCTGCGCGCCGCCCTGCTCGCCGTCCGCTCGATGCTCGACGCGCTCGGGCTGGACCCGGTGGCCTGGCGCGACCAGGGGACCGACCGCAGGATCGAGGCCGCGCTGGACGTGCTCGTGCGCGCCGCCCTGGACGAGCGTGCGCGGGCCCGTGCCGCGCGTGACTGGACGACCGCCGACGCCGTCCGCGACCGCCTTGCGGCCGCCGGGCTCGTCGTCGAGGACTCCCCGACCGGCGCCCGCTGGTCACTGGCCGCACCATTGCGCACGAACGAGGAGATCTGATGGCAGGCAACTCCCAGCGGCGCGGGGCGACCCGCAAGCCGGGCTCGAAGAAGGGCGCCCAGGCCGGCTCCGGAGGCCGCAACCGCCGCGCGCTCGAGGGCAAGGGCCCCACGCCGAAGGCCGAGGACCGGACCTACCACGTGGCAGGTAAGCGCAAGGCGGCCGCGGAGGCTGCCGCGGCCGCGGCCGCGACGGGCGGTGCACCTCGCGCCGCCGGGAGCAGGAGCGCCGCCGACCAGACCAGCCGCACGACGGGTGCCCGCGTCACGGGACGTGGCGCCCCCGACCGTTCCGGTGGGCGTGGCGCGCCCGACCGCAGCGGTGGCCGTGGCACCCCCGACCGTTCTGGTGGCCGTGGCACCCCCGACCGTTCTGGTGGCCGTGGTGGACCGGACCGCGGCGGGCGCGCTGCGCGTCCGACGAGCCGTGACCAGCGTCCTGCCTCGGCCGGGCGGACCAGGACCGGCAAGACGCTGGCCGAGATCGTCGCCGGGCGCAACGCCGTCGTCGAGGCCTTGCGTGCCGGGATCCCCTGCGGCGGCGTCTGGATCGCGCACCGCACCGACTCCGACGAGCGACTGAAGGAGATCCTCAAGTTCGTCGGTGAGCGTGGCCTCCCGCTGCTGGAGGTCACGAAGCCCGAGCTCGACCGGCTCACCGACGGGGTGGTCCACCAGGGCGTCGCGATCCAGGTCCCGCCGTACGAGTACGCAGACCTGGAGGGGATCCTCCACCAGGCCAGGCGAACCGGGAAGCCGGCCCTGATCGTGGCCCTGGACGGCATCACGGACCCCCGCAACCTCGGTGCCGTGCTGCGCTCGGCCGGGGCCTTCGGGGTGCACGGCGTCGTCGTGCCCGAGCGTCGGGCCGCCGGCGTCACCGCCTCGGCCTGGAAGGTCTCCGCCGGCGCCGCCGCGCGCGTGCCCGTGGCCCAGGTCACGAACCTCGTGCGTGCGCTCAACGAGCTGCGCGACGCCGGCTGCACGATCGTCGGCCTGGACGGTGCGGGGACGATGCCCATCGGCGACCTCTCGGTCGCGACCGATCCCGTCGTGCTCGTGATCGGCTCGGAGGGCAAGGGGCTCGGTCGCCTCGTCCGCCAGACGTGCGACGTGATCGCCGCGATCCCGATCCGCAGCGAGGTCGAGTCCCTCAACGCGGGCGTAGCCGCCGGGATCAGCCTCTACGAGGTCGCCCGGATCCGCAGCGCCCGCTGAGCCCGCGGGCGTCGGCCGGCCGCGAGGTCCGCGTCCGGCGCCCCGGGGCCGGCACGGAGGCGCTGCACCTCACTCGGTGATGCGCGGCAGCATCCCGGTGTCGACCTCCAGCACGGCGCGCTCGTCGGGCCGGCCGGCGAGCACCTTCTCGACGTAGCTGGCCACGGCCTCGCGCATCGGGACGTCGCGGTCCTGCTCTGCCGAGATGAACCAGCGGTGGTCGAGGATCTCGTGGAACATCTGGGCGGCCTCGAGCTTGCCTCGCAGCTCGCGGGGCACGGAGCGCACGGCCATCTCGAAGACCTCGTTGAGCCAGTCGTGCGCCACGAACTCCTCGTCCTCGCCCTGGCGTTCGGTGCTCGCCCGGTAGGTGTCGAGGTCGTTGAGCAGGCGCCGCGCCTGGTTCTCCTCGACGTCGAGCCCGGTCAGCCGCATCAGGTGTCGGGAGTGGTGACCCGCGTCCACGACCCGGGGCTGGATGCGGACGGTCGTCCCGTCGACGTCGGTGGTGATGTCGAGCTCGCCGACGTCGAAGCCCAGCAGGTTGAGCCGCTCGATGCGGGCGGTGACGCGCCAGCGGTCGCCCGCGCCGAACGACTCGGCGCCGGTCAGGGCGTCCCAGAGCTCCTCGTAGCGCTCCACGAGACGCGCGCCGATCGCCACGGTGTCGACACCGCTCTCCAGCAGCTCACCTGCCTCGAGATCCATCAGCTCGCCGATGATGTTGACCCGGGCGATCTCGAGGTCGTAGCCGCGCTGCCCGTCGGTGAGCTTCGCGTGCAGGTCGCCGGTCTCGGCGTCGACGAGGTACGCGGCGAAGGCGTCGGCATCTCGTCGGAAGAGCGTGTTGGACAAGGACACGTCGCCCCAGTAGAAGCCCGAGAGGTGCAGCCGGACGAGCAGGACGGCGAGGGCGTCGATCAGCCGCGCGGTGGTCCCCGGCTGGAGCGACTGGCTGAAGAGCGCGCGGTAGGGCAGCGAGAACTGCAGGTGCCGGGTGATCAGCACGGCCTCCAGGCGCGAGCCGTCGGGTGCCCGGCGTCCGGTGATGACGCCTAGGGGCTCCACGCTCGGCGCGTCGAGCCGGCGCAGGGAGCGCAGCAGCTCGTACTCGCGGTAGGCGACGGTCTCGCCGATCTCCTTGACCGCGATGACCTTGCCCGAGAGCCTGACGAAGCGCACCACGTGCCGGGAGATGCCGCGCGGGAGTGCCGCGAGGACCTCGGCCGGCCACTCCTCGAGCGGGACGTCCCACGGCAGGTCCAGGAGTGCAGGGTCGAGCGTTGCCGCAGTGATCTGCAGGGAGTCCGGCATCGTGCTCCTTCGTGCTGGAGGGCGGGACGGCCGGAGCCGTCCCGCCCTCCTCGGCCGAGACCGATCAGTCGGTGGTCAGACGATCAGACGTTGATCCGCTGACCGCTCGCTGCGGCGAAGGTGTGACGCTCGCCCGGGCGGATCGTCACCCAGAGCGTCTCACCCTTGTGGGGGACCTGACGGGGGTCGACGCGCACGATGACCTGCGCGTCGCCCGCGCCGGAGTGGATCGAGCGGGCAGCGTCACCCGCGCCGACGATGCCGCCGTAGACGAACGCGTCGGAGCCGAGCTCCTCGACGAGGTCGACGGAGACCGGGATGGCGCCGACGGTGCCCTCGTCGACGACATCGAGCGACTCGGGACGGAAACCGATCGTGAGCTGGTTCTTGTCCTCGGGGCTGAGCCCGTCGATGACCGTGCGCTCGATCGGGATCTTCGTCTCGCCCAGGTGCGCGGCACCGTCACGGATGTCGAAGGTCCCGATGTTCATCGCGGGCGAGCCGATGAAGCCCGCGACGAAGACGTTCTGCGGGGTGTCGTACAGGTCACGCGGGGTACCGACCTGCTGCAGGATGCCGTCCTTGAGCACGCAGATGCGGTCGCCCATGGTCATGGCCTCGATCTGGTCGTGGGTGACGTAGACCGTGGTGACGCCCAGGCGGCGCTGCAGCGAGGAGATCTGCGTGCGCGTCTGCACGCGGAGCTTGGCGTCGAGGTTCGACAGCGGCTCGTCCATGAGGAAGACCTGGGGCTGACGCACGATGGCGCGGCCCATCGCGACGCGCTGACGCTGGCCACCGGAGAGGGCCTTCGGCTTGCGGTCCAGGTACTCGGTCAGGTCGAGGATCTTCGCGGCCTCTTCGACACGCGTGCGGATCTCCGCCTTCGGGGTGCCGGCGATCTTCAGCGCGAAGCCCATGTTGTCCGCGACGGACATGTGCGGGTACAGCGCGTAGTTCTGGAAGACCATCGCGATGTCGCGGTCCTTGGGCTGCACGTCGGTGACGTCGCGGTCACCGATGAGGATGCGGCCGCCGTTCACGTCCTCCAGACCGGCGAGCATGCGCAGCGAGGTCGACTTGCCGCAGCCCGAGGGGCCGACGAGGACGAGGAACTCGCCGTCCTCCACGTGCAGGTCGAGCGAGTCGACGGCGGGGCGTTCGGTCCCGGGGTAGATCCGGGTTGCCTTCTCGAAGGTGACAGTGGCCATGATGAGTATTTCCCTCCACCGGCAGGTACGTGCCGGACGATCCGTTGTGAATGGGATGCGTGTCTGCTTCGACACCCGGTACGTGGACCGAGGTCCGGCACCGCTCAGCCATCTTGCCACATCCGACCGGGGACACGTCGGGATGCGCGCCTCGGATCTCGGGGGGTGGACGGCGCGGCGCGAGCGGGTCCCGCTGCTGCTCAGCCGCCGTCGACGAGGTCGGCGAGGCGTGCCAGGAGGGTCGCGACACGGGTGGTGTCGCGGATCCGGAAGCGGGCGGACGTGCGACCCGAGCCGACTCGGATCGTGACGTCGTGGCGCCCGAGGGTCTCGAACGCTCGCTCGTCGGTCACGTCGTCACCGGCGTAGAGCACGTAGCCGGCCCCCACCTGGGCGCGCAGGTCGGCGAGCGCATGCCCCTTGGTGGCCTGCGAGACCGAGAGCTCGACGACGTCCTTGCCCTGCATGGTGTCGACGCCGTCGCGCTCGCCGATCTGCAGCGCCCGCGCGGTGAGCCGGCCGGCATCGTCGGCCGGGATCCCGCGGGTGTGCAGCACGACGGTCGTCGGCTTGCGTTCCACCCGGGCAGAGGTCCCCGCGACGGCGTCGTCCAACGCGTCGGCGAGCTCGGCGTGGAGCACCCTGGCGCCGTCGTCGAGCGCGTGCGGGTCGCGTGCCAGCCCGCCGGACCACGCGCCTCGCTCGGCGCCGTGGCTGCCGACCAGGAGGGTCCCGTCCGGGACCTCCGCACGCAGGGCGAGGTCGGCCAGGCCACGACCGGAGACGATAGCGAGGCGCACGCCGGGCACCCGTCCGAGTCGGTCGAGGGCACGGACCGCGTCCGGGGTGGTCCGGCTCGCGGCGGGGTCGTCGACGAGCGGCGCCAGGACGCCGTCGAAGTCGAGGGCGATCAACGCGGTGTCGCCGGCCTGGACCCCGTCGGCGATCCGCTGGAGCTCGGCGTCCAGCTCGGCATCCAGACGGGCGCCGCCACGGGGCCGCCGCTGCGGGTCCGCCAGGGCGTCCAGGAAGCTCGACGACCACCGGTTGACGTCATCGCTCAGCACGCGCCTGCGCAGTCGCCGCATCCGGCTGCGCATCTCTCGCCCGCTCATCGTCGCCGCCTCGACGATGACGTCCTTGAGCCCGTCGATGTCGTGCGGGTTGACCAGCAGGGCGCCGCTGAGCTCGTCGGCCGCGCCCGTGAACTCGCTGAGCACGAGGACGCCGCGGTTCTCGACGCACGTCGCGATGAACTCCTTGGCCACCAGGTTCATCCCGTCCCGCAACGAGGTGACGAGCATGATGTCCGCGGCCAGGTAGAGCGCGGCCATCTCCTCCGGCGGGTAGGAGTGGTGCAGGTAGTGGATCGCGGGTGCCCCGATCTGGCCGTGCTCGCCGTTGATCCGGGCCACGAGGATCTCCACGTCCTCGCGCAGCTGCTGGTACGCACTGACGTTCTCCCGGCTCGGGCTGGCCACCTGCACCAGCGTGGACCCGGGCACCTGGAGCCGTCCGTCGGCGAGGAGCTCGCCGACGGCCTTGATGCGGTGCCGGATGCCCTTGGAGTAGTCGAGCCGGTCGACGCCGAGGAGCAGGAGGTCGGGCGAGCCGAGGTCCCGGCGGATCTGGGCGGCGCGGTCGCGGATCGCGGGCGTGCGGGCGAGCGCGTCGAACCGGGCCGAGTCGATCGAGATCGGGAAGGCCGCGGCCCGGACGGTCCGTTCGCCGAGGCCGTCCGGCCCGGCGGGGATGGTGAGCAGCTGGCCGCGTGTCGACACGTCGGTCCAGCGGCGCACCACGCGGACGAAGTTCGCGGCGTCGCCAGCGCGCTGGAAGCCGATCACGTCGGCGCCCAGCAGCCCCTCGACGACCTGCCGGCGCCACGGCAGCTGGGCGAAGAGCTCCAGCGGAGGGAACGGGATGTGGTGGAAGTACCCGATCCGCAGGTCGGGCCGCAGCTCGCGGAGCATGGCGGGGACCAGCTGGAGCTGGTAGTCGTGCACCCAGACCGTCCCGCCCTCGTCGGCCTGCTCGGCAGCGGTCCGGGCGAACCGGTCGTTGACCCGCCGGTAGGCGTCCCACCAGTGCCGGTGGTACTCCGGGGTGCTGATGACGTCGTGGCTCAGCGGCCAGAGGGTGTCGTTCGAGAAGCCCTCGTAGTAGTCGGTGACCTCCTGCGCGGAGAGCGGGACCGGGACCAGGTGCTTGCCCTCGGCGTCGAACGGTTCCGGCGCCTCGCCGGGCGAGCCCGACCAGCCCACCCAGGCGCCGGCGGTCGCCTGCATGACGGGTTCGAGCGCGCTGACCAGGCCGCCGGGTGATCGGCGCCACGAGGTGGTCCCGTCCTCCGCGATGCTGAGGTCGACGGGCAGACGGTTGGCGACGACGACGAGCGGATAGGTCACGGTGCTCCTCCAGAGGTGGCCTCCCGAGGCTATCGGCTGAGTCGGCGGCCCGCCGGGGGACCTCGCGCGCGGCATCCCGGCGTGCGCACCCGCCGCAGGTACCGTGCCCCCATGGAGCGGATCGGCCTCGCCCCGGGCATGGAGCTCGGTGGATATCGCATCCTGGCGCCGTTGGGCCAGGGCGGGATGGGTGCTGTCTACCGCGCGGTCGACGCCGACGGGTTCGGCGTGGCGCTCAAGCTGCTGCACGCGCACCTGGCGGACGGCTCGGCGCGCGACCGGCTCGCGCGTGAGGTCGCCGCGCTGCAGAAGGTGCGCCATCCCGGCGTCGCCCGTGTCCTGGACGCCGAGCTCGACTCGGCCGATGCCTTCGTCGTCACCGAGCTCGTCGAGGGTGCCGACCTGGCGTCGAGCGTGACGATCGACGGAGCGCTGGGTTCGGGCCGCACGGACGAGCTGGCCGACCTCGCCGACCAGCTCGCGGTCGCGCTCGGCGCGGTCCATGCCGCCGGGGTGCTGCACCGCGACCTCACGCCGGGGAACGTCATGATCACGGCCGACGGCCCGGTGCTCATCGACTTCGGGATCGCGCAGGTCGTCGAGGATGCGCGGATGACCTCGGCGGGACAGGTCGCGGGTACACCGGGCTACCTGAGTCCCGAGCTGCTGGCCGGCGCCGAGCCGGGCCCACGTGACGACTGGTGGGGCTGGGCGGCGGTCCTGGCGTTCGCTGCGACCGGCCGGCCGCCGTTCGGGGTGCGACCGCTCGCCGCGGTCCTCGCGCGGGTCCGCAGCGGGGAGCCCGACCTCGCCGGGATCGACCAGCGGGTCGCCGATGTCCTCGGCGGGGCGCTCCGTCTCGACCCCGACCGCCGGACCGGGCCCGCCGAGGTCGTCTCCGCCCTGCGACAGATCGCGACCGGGCAGGGCTGGTTCCCGCCGCCGCCGGTCACCGAGCTGCTGGACCCGCCGGCGCGGACCCGGCTGCTGCCCGCCGAGCAGCCGGCCGCGACCGAGGTGGTCGCGGCGCCGAGCGCCGACCCGGACACGTGGCAGCCCCGATGGGCCGACGGCCGGCCCCCGCCCGCGAACGGGACCGACGCACCGACCGGGCCCGCGGAGTGGGCGCCCGTCCCGGAGGCCGAGGAGGTCGCGCCGGACGACGACGACCTGCTGCCCGACCCTCGCCGCCGCAGCGGCACCGTGCTCGCGCTGGGCGTCGCCGTGCTGGCGGCCGGTGCGACCTGGCCGGGGGTGACGCTCCTGGTCGTCGTGGCCCTCGCCGCTGTGGTCAGGAGCATCGGCCTGGACATCGATGCGCACCATGCCCGGCAGATCCGCCGCGGGCGACGGCGGGCGGATGCCTCGCGGGCGCTGGCCTCGTGGCCCTGGTACCTGCTCCGTGGTGTTCTCGGGGTGCTTCCTGCAGCCCTGGTCGCCGCGAGCGTCCTGGTGCTGGTCGGCGGCGTCGGCTGGTGGCTCCTCGGCTCCGGCCGTCTGGTGCTCGTCGAGGCGGCCGTCGGGCAGAGCGACGCGCTCGGACCCAACGCCCCGCTGGTCAGGTCCGCTCTCGTGGCGCTCGCTGTGCTCGGGGCGCTGCTCCTCATCTGGTTCGGCCCTGCCGCCGCGGCGACGCGTCGTGGCGCGCGCTGGACCCTCGCAGGCGTGGCCCCCGGACCGGGAGGAGCAGTGGTGCTGGTCCTGCTCGCGCTGGCCGGGGTCGCCGTGCTGGTCTGGATAGTGCTCACCGGCCACGCGATCGGGTGGTGGCCGATGAACGGACCCCCGTCCCTGTGAATCGCGTGGCCGGTACCCGTACGCTGGCTCTCATGAGCGCGCGCCCTGGGAGCGCAGCACCCTGGGTGCTGCCTGCCGTCGCTGTGCTCGGCGTGCTCGGCGTGGTCGGCGGCGGGGTGCTCGTCCTCGCCCAGCGCGGGGCGCTCCTCGTCCACCAGTGCATCAGCGACGGTGCGGCGGGCTGGCTCGGCCTACGGCTCGCGCTGCTGCGGCACGACGCCGCCTGCCCGAGCGGGAGCCTCGCCGTGGGGCCCGACAGCCGCCAGGCGCTGGCCGTCGTGATCATGGTGGCCGCACCCCTGCTGATCGCCCACGTCATGGCCGTGACGGTCGGTCTCGGCCTCGCTCGCCGCGTCGGGCAGATCGTCCGGATCGCGATCCGGCTGCTGCTGCGGCCCTTCCGCCCTGCACCGGTCGCCGCCTCGGTCGTCGTCCGGTTCGCACGTCGGTTCGCGACCTCGCAGGCCGTGCGGCCCCCGGGGCCCGTCGACGTCGCCGTCCCGCTGCGTCGAGGCCCGCCGCTCCAGTTCGCCTGAGACCCCTGCGCGCCACGGTGCGCGCTCCTCACCGAACCCTGGAGACGTTTGTGCCCACCTCGTCGTCCGACGCACCGCGCGGCGGACCCGTCCCACCCGCCGATCCCTCGCCACCACGGTGGCCCACGGCTCAGCCGTGGGTCTCCACCGTGCTCCGGCTCGCTCTGTCGGCAGTCTTCCTCTGGGCCGGAGCAGCCAAGATCGGCGACCTGCCCGCGAGCGTGCGCGCCGTGCGAGCCTTCGAGCTCTTGCCCGAGCTCCTCGCGCGTCCGGTCGGCTACGGTCTGCCCGTCCTGGAGATCGCGGTCGGCCTGCTGCTGCTCGGCGGCCTGCTCACGCGCTACGCCGCGGCGCTCTCCGCACTGCTGATGGTCACCTTCCTCATCGGGATCGTCGGCGCGTGGTCGCGAGGCCTCGCCATCGACTGCGGCTGCTTCGGCGGCGGCGGTCCGACCGATCCGTCCAACACGCAGTACCCGCTCGAGGTCGTGCGCGACCTGGCGATCCTCGCCGGTGCGCTCGTCCTGGCCCGGTGGCCCCGTACCCGCTACTCCCTCGACACCTCCCTCGGCCTCGTCGCGCCGAGCGCGCAGGCCTGACCCGGAAGGACCCCCATGTCCACGAACGACCGTCCCAGCAAGAACAGCCGTCGCGAGGAGGCCCGTGCCGCTGCACAGGCCCTGCGCGACAAGCAGAAGCGTGACCAGGCCCGTCAGCGCACGATCGCCATCGCCGCACTGGTGGCGGGCCTCGTCGTCGTCGGCGTGCTCGTCGCGGTGATCCTCGGCCAGGGCAAGACGTCGGCGGCAGCCCAGGTGACGCCGGCCCTCGCCTCCGCGCGCGGCGGCGTCGTCTTCGACGCCGCCGGGACCGTCACGCCCCCGGCCGACCAGGCGACGAAGGCCGCCGACGGCACCACGACCGCCTGGCCGGTGAACTCCGGAACGAAGGTCGTGGTGAGCACCTACTTCGACTTCATGTGCCCGTACTGCGGCCAGTTCGAGACCAAGGTCGGCCCCACGCTCGACGCCCTGGTGAAGTCGGGTGACATCCTGCTCGACTCGCACCCGATCTCGATCCTCGACCGCGCGTCCTCCGGGACGGCCTACTCGACGCGCGCGGCAGCCGCTGCGTGGGAGATCGCCGAGAAGTCGCCCGAGCACTACGCCGCCTTCGTCGAGGCGATGATGGCCGCGCAGCCGGCCGAGAACAGCACCGGACTGACGGCCGCACAGATCGAGGCGGTCGCGACCGGCGTCGGTGTGCCGCAGGACGTGGCCTCGGCGCTCGCTGACGGCACGTACACGTGGTGGGTCGGCCAGGCGACCGATCTCGCCTCGCAGGACCTCGGCAGCGTCTCCACGCCGACGGTGCTGATCAACGGGGTCAAGCTCGACCCGCAGAAGACGAACTACTTCGACCCGGCCACCCTGAAGGCGGCCATCGAGGCCGCGAAGAAGGGCTGAGACCGCCCGTCGCGGGGGTGGCCGGGGGGCGCCGCCCCGGGGCCATCGCCGTCTGGCAGACTCAAGCGTCGCTGTGCGCGATGCCGCCTTAGCTCAGTGGTAGAGCACCCGCCTTGTAAGCGGACGGTCGTCGGTTCAAATCCGACAGGCGGCTCCCCGGGGCCGATCGGCCCGATCTGTACGGATCTCGCCCCTCCTGTCTTCTCACGATGTGAGACAAATGGGTGTGATCGGAACAACGTTCTGTGCCCGTCTGTCCGGTTTTGGCCGGATCTGACCAGGGCCTTGCGGCTGACGCCTGCGAAATCGCGTCATGACGCCTCAAGTCACGCGTCTCTTCCGACGAGAAAGTTTCGACCGGTCACCCAGCCGGTCATACCCCTCAGGGGCGTCGCCTACCCAGCGGCGCCTTCTTCCCGACACAAGAAGGACAACTCTCATGGCTTCCAAGCGCCGCAAGTCCGCCGCCATCGCCCTCGCGTTCGTCGGCATCGCCGGCCTCTCCCTGGCCAGCGCGTCGCAGCTGAACCTCACGGGTGGCACCCTCCAGGCCGGCCAGATCACCGCCGACTGCCAGACCTCCGGGGCGATCGGCGTCTCGTACACGAGCGCCTGGGACGCGACCAACAAGTACTACGCGGTCTCCGCCGTGTCGTTCTCGAACGTCGACGCCGCCTGCAACGGCAAGAACCTCGAGGTCAAGCTCCTCAAGGCCGACGGCTCCGTCCTCGCGACCTACACGGGCACGGCCAAGACCGGCACCGCGACCTCCGTCCCCTTCAGCCCCGTGCAGAAGGTCTCGGACGTCGCCTCGCTCGCCGCGATCATCAACGGCTGACCCAGGCTCTCTGAAGCACGGCGATGAACGCCTCTGAGGTGCGGACGGCCGGCGCGGGACTCCCGCGCCGGCTGCGCCGCAACGCCGGCGACGTCGTCTTCATCCTCGCCGCCCTCGTCCTGGGCTACTTCCTGTGGCCCACCTCGCTCGGCGGCTGCACGACCCTGACCATCGTCTCCGGCCACTCGATGGAGCCGACGTACTACACCGGCGACCTCGTGGTCTCGCGGTGCGGTGGCTACGCCGTCGGTGACGTCGTGGTCTACAACCCCCCGAACGTCGGCTCGGCCCGGGTGATCCACCGGATCGTCGGTGGTGACGCCACTGCCGGGTGGGTCGTCAAGGGTGACAACAACGACTACACCGACCCGTGGCAGCCGACCGACTCCCGGGTCTTCGGCAAGGCGGTCCTCCACCTGCCGAAGGTCGGCCTGCTGGGTTCGGTGCTGGTCAGCCCGATGACCTGGATCTCGCTCTTCCTCATTGCCGGAGCGATCCTCGTCTGGCCCTCGCCTCCCGAACGCCCCCCGAGCGAGGACGTCGAGCCCGACGCGGGGGCCGGGGAGGGACCCGCCGGTCTCGAACCAGAGGCCCCCGTGCTCGTCGACGCCGCCGCAGGCGCGGCCCGAGCACCGGACGAGGACCTGCAGTGAGCGCCCGCGTCCGGCCACGTGCCGTCGCGGGCATCGCTGTGCTGGTGGTGCTCGGTCTGGGGACAGCCAGCGCCTCGGCCCTTCCCGTGGCAAGCGCGCGGCTCGGCACGGTGAGCGCGCAGGCGTGCACGCCCTCCACGATCGCTGCGACGGCGACCGATCCCGTCCTCCTGGGCATCCTCGGCTACGCGAGCATCGAGCTCACGGTGCCTGCCGCCTGTGCCGGGTCGAAGCTCTCGCTCACGGTCTACGCGGCCGCCGGCGGTGGGGTCCTCGCATCCGCTTCGGCCTCCGCCGTGGCGGTGGGCACGCAGCGAGTGAGCACGTCGACCGCCTTCGGCGGCTGGTTCCAGCCCGCGCCGGCGCTCGTGGCGACGTTCGACGGCTGGTCCGTCCCCATATCCTTCTGAGCCCTCGCTATCCTCGATCCGACGGACCGTCACCAGGAGAATCCGATGAGCCGCCTCAGGCCGACCCGACGCATCGCCGCGCTCGCGGTGGCCGTCGTCGCGCTGGCGGGGCTCTCCCTGGCGTCGGCGTCGCAGCTGAGCCTCAACGGCGGGACGCTTCAGGCCGGTGTCGGCGCCGTGGTGGACTGCCAGCCTGCTGGATCCCCGATCAAGGTCTCCCTCACCAGTGCCTACTCCGGATCGGGCTACGTGACGACGGCGGTGAGGATGTCCGGCGTGAACGCTGCGTGCCAGGGCCTCACGTACCGTGTCCAGCTGGTCGACGGCGCGGGCGCGTCGATCGACCTGAACGGGACGTCCACGGCGGGGACGGACCTGACCGGTAGCGTGAACCTCGTCAGCAGTGCCTTCTCCGTGACGATCCCCTCCACCCCCACGGCGACGATCGCTCGGGTCGCCCTGGTCATCACCGGCTGAGACGTCAGCGGTCCCGGACACCTGAAGGAGCACAGTGCGGCGTCGGCTGCTCGCTGGGAGTCTCGTGCTGCTCGTCGCGGCGGGGCTGGGGCTGGCCAGCGCCTCGAACCTGGCGGTCGGTTCGTCGCGTCTGGGCGCCACCGACCTGACCGCCCCGTGCCCGGGGTCAGCGGTCGTCACGGCAGTCGGTGCGACGGACGTCCCGGCCGGACAGCCGGCCTACGGGGGCATCGCGGTGACACTGCCCGCGGGCTGCACCGGCGCGCGCGACGTCCAGGTGACGCTGCACGCCGGCAGCCAGGTGGTCACGAGCTCTGCGGGTTCGGTGACCACGAGCGGGACGCTCTCGACGGCGAACTACTACGCGCAGACGGTCACCGGGGCGGTGGCGACGGTCGACGGCTGGAACCTTCCCGTGACCTGGTCGTTCGCCCCGCCGGCGACGTGCCAGGTGACCTCGGGGAGCGGGACGTGCATCGCCGGCGTCACGCTCTGGACGGGGCAGCGCAAC
Source organism: Actinomycetales bacterium (assembly GCA_038252305.1). Classification (GTDB taxonomy): domain Bacteria; phylum Actinomycetota; class Actinomycetes; order Actinomycetales; family Cellulomonadaceae; genus Actinotalea. Next base: position 52,288 of record JBBSAL010000008.1, read on the forward strand.
GGGGGCAGCAGCTCCGCGCTCTACTTCGACGTGTGGGTGACGACCACCTCGACGAGCTGGGTGACGTACACCGTGACCTTCGACCTCTCGAGCCCGTACTACGGCACGACCGTCACCCGGCTCGGCAACTCGGACCTGGACGGCTACGTGGACGGCAGGACGACGTTCTCCAGCACCCGCTACGTCAACGACGTGCACCGGGTGAGCTCGTGCTCGACCCTGCCTGCGCTGGTCGTCACGGGTGACGGCAACGGCAGCGTCAGCACGAAGGACACCACCAACATCCGGAACTTCAGCCTCGTCCGCGACGACCACGCGCGGTACTTCTCGCTCGTGGTGAACCGGACCGAGGCCGGCTACTTCGACGTCCTGGCCCCCGGTTGCTGACGACGCAGGCACGTCCCGACCGCGCCGGGCGGGTCCGGTGCACAGCCGCCTAGTCGAGCTGCACCGTGATGAGCTCGGCGTACTTGGGTTCGCGCTCGTCCCCTGAGGAGCGCCGGTGCAGCCGCCGGGTCGCCCAGGGGTAGGCATGGTCACGCAGCCAGTCCACGTCGCCGCGCACGCGTTCCGCGAGCGGGGGAGTCGGCAGCGGCACCATCGGGTCGTCCCAGGCGGGGTCGTCGGGCTCGAGACCGAGGGCGACGAGTGCGGCCTCGGCCACGCGGCGGTGGCCCTCGGTCGTCAGATGGATGCGGTCCGGCGCCCACATGCGCCAGTCCTGCAACGACCTCATGCCCCAGGTGTCGAGGACGTAGGCGCCGTGGCGCCGAGCGATCGTCCACAGGTGCGCGTTGAGGACGGCGGTCCGGCCGCGGGTGCGGCGGATGACCGGGCTGTCCTTGGTGTCGATCCCGGTGCTGAGCAGGACGTCGACACCGGCCGCGCGCAACCGGGCGACCGTCTCCTCGACGGCCGCAGCCAGCGCGTCCGGGTCAGCGGCCGGCCGCAGGAGGTCGTTTCCGCCCCCGACGACGCTCACGAGGTCCGGCTCGAGCGCGAGCGCAGCGGGGACCTGCTCCTGGAGGATCGGGCCGAGGAGCCGGCCGCGGACCGCCAGGTTCGCGTACTCCACCTCGGCCCCGCCCGACCGTCGCGCCAGACCCTCGGCGAGGAGATCGGCCCAGCCCCTGCACACGAGCGTCGGGTCCACGAATCCCGTCTTCGGAGGCGGTTCCTGGTCCGGGACGTCCCACAGGCCCTCGGTGAACGAGTCACCGACCGCGACGTACCTGCGCCACGGAGCCGGCGGCGGTGTGGCATTCGGGTGGCGCGGACGGGTGATTCTCACCGGTGAACTCCCCTCAGATGGCCACGATCCGGTCAATCCGGGCACTGCGTGCCTCGACATGTCCTGGACGACCGGGGTCTCCCGAGTCATCCTGGTCAGGTCAGCGAACAAGGGCAAACCCATCGCGAGGTGGGGACGCAAAGTCACGGGACCCTCGAGGTCGGCCGGGCCACCGAACGACAGGCGGTCATCATGGGGATCCAACCTCCTCGCCACACCGCAGCACAGAGGTCCTGCCAGAGCCCTGAGCTCCCCGGCGGGGCGCTTCTTCCAGCGCTGTCCCCTCATGGACAGTCGAGAGTGTCCGATCGCCTGACGTGATCTGACACCACGAGACCGATGGGCAGGATGCCCGTCGATGCACCACGCGGAGCGACCCAGGAGGGGTAAAGGTGAATCACGCAGCAGCACGTCGAGCGGCGTCCGTCGCTCTCCTTGCCCTCGCGCTCCTCGGCGTGCGCGCCGCCGGCGCCTCGGGCGCCGGCGCTCTTGACGCGTCGATCCTCGTCGGCGGCACGTCCGACGGCGGGTGCGGGGCCTCGCAGGTCGCCGTCGACTACGACACCACCTATGACATCGATCTGCACGGATATGGGGTCAGCGCCGCCCGGCTGTCGGGGCTGGACGAGCGCTGCCACGGGTACGACGTCGTCGTCACCCTCAACGGACCCGGGGGGGTCCCGTTGGCCAGGTTGTCCGGGCAGGTCGAGGCGACGCAGATCCGCGTCGCAGTACCGGCGAGCACGCCGGTGCCTGCTGAGCAGCTCACGGGGGTGAGCGTCGTTCTCAGCAGGCAAGCTGGGGCCTAGCCCTGGGACGGATGACCGGGTGCCGCTCCGCCGGGGGGCGGGGCGGCCCCGGTCACCAGCACCATCGCAGCGCCGGCGACCCCTGCTCCTCGAGCAGGGCATCGACGCGCGAGAACGGCCGCGAGCCGAAGAAGCCGCGCGCGGCGGACAGCGGGCTGGGGTGCACGCCGCTCACGGTCGGCACCCCCGCGAGCAGCGGGGCGAGCTCCTGCGCCTGCCGTCCCCAGAGCACCGCCACGAGCGGGCCGCCACGCGCGGCGAGCGTCCGCACCGCGCAGCTCGTCAACTCCTGCCAGCCGAGCCTCGTGTGCGAGCCGGGCGCGCCGACGCCCACGGTGAGCACCCGGTTGAGGAGCAGCACGCCCTGGTCCGTCCACGGCGTCAGGTCGCCGCCGGGGCTCGGCTCGCAGCCCAGGTCCTCGACGAGCTCGCGACGGATGTTCGCCAGGGACCGTGGCACCGGGTGCACGCCCGGTGCGACGGAGAACGCGAGGCCGACCGCGTGCCCGGGCGTGGGGTAGGGGTCCTGGCCGACGACGAGCACCCTCACCTGGGACATCGGGAGGGCGAAGGCGCGCAGGACGTCCGGTGCGGCCGGGAGGTAGGGCCGGCCGGAGGCGACCTCTGCGCGCAGGGTGTCGCCGATCCGCCGGAGCGTCGGCTCGACCGGCGCGAGAGCCTCGGCCCAGTCGGCGGCGACGAGCTCGTCGAGGGGGAGTCGCGGCACCCTGCCAGGCTAGCGGCAGGGGTTCGAGGGGCGACGCGCGGGGAATGACACCCCTGTCATTCGGGCAGTACAGTGCTTCCAGTCGTCCGGCCTGGAGGTCAGCATGGAAGCCATCGCGCACGCGGTCCCCGCGGAGCAGGCGAGCGTCGGTGAGCTGACCGACCGCGACCGCGCCGTCCTCGACTTCGAGCGTCAGTGGTGGAAGTACGCCGGCGCCAAGGAGCAGGCAGTTCGCGAGCTCTTCGACATGTCGGCCACCCGGTACTACCAGGTGCTGAACGCACTGATCGACTCGCCTGCGGCCCTCGCGCACGACCCGATGCTCGTCAAGCGGCTGCGTCGGATGCGCAGCTCGCGCCAGCGCGCACGTACCGCTCGTCGCCTGGGCGTCGACGCCTGAGGCTTCCCGTGGCGGCCGTGGTCACCTGTTCACGGCTCGACCCGGTACCCTGACCGCCGTGAGAGCGGCCGACTATCCCTATCCCCCGGACGAGTTCGACGCTGCCGCGGCAGGGGGGCCGCAAGGAGTGCACCGGCGGCCCCGTTCCACCTGGAGCCGGACCTGGCCGTTCCTCGTCGTGCTGATCGTCCTCCCCGCGCTGGCGTACGGCGCCGTGACCCTTGCCTCGGGCGGCAACCCGTTCACGGCCGGCGTGTCCTCGAGCGCCACCGCGCCGGCCACCTCACCGTCCGCCTCGGCCGAGCCGAGCCCGAGCCAGACCCCGAGCGCGTCCGCCACACCCACCCCGACGACGCCCCCGGCCGACCTCGGCCGCGCCGTCGTGGTGCAGAACGCGACGCAGCGGAGCGGACTGGCCACCGGTGCGAGGACCGTCCTGGTGGCCGCGGGCTTCACGAAGGTGACCTCGGGCAACTTCCCCGGGACCGCGCCGAGCGCCTCCGTCGTGTACTACCCGGCACCCGCCGACGCAGGCACGGCGGCCGCCGTCGCTGCGGCCCTGAAGATCGCCACGGTGACCGAGTCGGCGACGGCTGCCCCCGACGGGGTCCTTGCGGTGCTCGCTGCCGACTACCAGCCCTGAGCGGTCCCGGCGGCAGGCGACGGTCCGTCGCCGCGGTCGCCCACCGATCTCGTTGCCGCTTGCACTCTCGTGGGTCGAGTGCCAATAATGCCTTAGCACTCTCGACCCGAGAGTGACAGAACAACCTGGTCCGGTGAGGGTCGGGGCGTCGCGGGACATGACCGCGAGCCGCCTCGGTCCGTCCGTCGCGGGCGCTGCGACCAGCCCACCGTCACCAACGGAGGAATCTCCCGAATGGCCAAGATCATTGCCTTCGACGAGGAGGCCCGCCGCGGTATGGAGCGGGGCATGAATGCCCTCGCAGACGCCGTCAAGGTCACCCTCGGTCCCAAGGGCCGCAACGTCGTCCTGGAGAAGAAGTGGGGAGCCCCCACGATCACCAACGACGGCGTCTCCATCGCCAAGGAGATCGAGCTCGAGGAGCCCCTCGAGAAGATCGGCGCCGAGCTCGTCAAGGAGGTCGCCAAGAAGACCGACGACGTCGCGGGCGACGGCACCACCACCGCCACCGTCCTGGCCCAGGCGCTCGTGCGCGAGGGCCTGCGCAACGTCGCCGCCGGCGCCAACCCGATCGCGCTCAAGCGCGGCATCGAGGCGGCCGTCGCGGCCGTCACGACGCAGCTCCTCGCCGCCGCCAAGGAGGTGGAGACCAAGGAGCAGATCGCTGCCACCGCCGGTATCTCCGCCGGTGACCCCGCCATCGGCGAGCTCATCGCCGAGGCGATGGACAAGGTCGGCAAGGAAGGCGTCATCACCGTCGAGGAGTCCAGCGCGCTGGGCCTCGAGCTGGAGCTCACCGAGGGCATGCGCTTCGACAAGGGCTACCTGTCGGCGTACATGGTCACCGACCCGGAGCGCCAGGAGGCCGTCCTCGAGGACGCCTACGTGCTGCTCGTCGAGTCGAAGATCACCAACGTCAAGGACCTGCTGCCCCTGCTGGAGAAGGTCATCCAGGCCGGCAAGCCGCTGGTCATCATCGCCGAGGACATCGAGGGCGAGGCCCTGGCCACGCTCGTCGTGAACAAGATCCGTGGCACGTTCAAGTCCATCGCCGTCAAGGCACCGGGCTTCGGCGACCGTCGCAAGGCGATGCTGCAGGACATGGCCATCCTCACCGGTGGCCAGGTCATCTCCGAGACCGTCGGCCTCAAGCTGGAGACCGCCGGTCTCGAGCTCCTCGGCCAGGCGCGCAAGGTCGTCGTCACCAAGGACGAGACGACCATCGTCGAGGGCCTCGGCGACGCCGAGCTCATCGCCGGTCGCGTCTCGCAGATCCGCGCCGAGATCGAGAACTCGGACTCGGACTACGACCGCGAGAAGCTCCAGGAGCGCCTCGCCAAGCTCGCCGGCGGCGTCGCCGTCATCAAGGCGGGTGCGGCCACCGAGGTCGAGCTCAAGGAGCGCAAGCACCGCATCGAGGACGCGGTGCGCAACGCCAAGGCCGCAGTCGAGGAGGGCATCGTCGCCGGTGGTGGCGTCGCGCTCATCCAGGCCGGCAAGCTCGCCTTCGAGATGGTGGAGATCACCTCCCTCGAGGGTGACGAGGCGACCGGTGCGCGGATCGTGCACCTCGCGATCGACGCCCCGCTCAAGCAGATCGCGATCAACGCGGGTCTCGAGGGTGGCGTCGTGGCCGAGCGTGTCCGCAACCTCCCCTCGGGTCACGGGCTCAACGCCGCGACCGGGGTCTACGAGGACCTGCTGGCCGCCGGGGTCAACGACCCGGTCAAGGTGACCCGTTCTGCGCTGCAGAACGCCGCCTCGATCGCGGCGCTGTTCCTCACCACGGAGGCCGTGGTCGCCGACAAGCCGGAGAAGCACCCGGCTCCGTCCGGTGGCGACGGCGGCATGGGCGGCATGGACTTCTGAGCCCCTCTGCACCACGCAGAACGGCGGGCGTCCCCTCGGGGGCGCCCGCCGTTCTGCTGTCCGCAGCGTGGCTCCACGGCCCTCTCGCAGCGTGCGGCCCTCAGTGCCGGTCGCGTGCGCGGACCCGCAGGCCTGAGGCGCGGAGCCGACGGACCAGCTCACGCGTGCCGACCAGCTCGGCACCGAGAGCGACCAGTGCGTCGTAGCGCTCGGCCGGGACGTCGTAGTGGTCCCGGTCGAATCCGCGCTCGGGGATGCCGGCCGCTGCCGCGAAGGCGTGCAGCTCGTCGAGCGAGGTGTCGCTGACCAGATGCCCCCAGACCCGGCCGTGGCGGGGCCACAGCGGGGGATCCACGAGCACGGCCATCTGCTGATCCTCGCACCGGGTGGCGCGCGTCGGGACCGGCGACCACGGGCGTGGCGGCTGCTCAGTGGTGGAAGAGCCGCGCGGCCTGCTGCTCGGCGGCCTCGTACTGCTGGGCCGCTGTCGACAGGGCCTGCGTGATCAGGTCGAGGCTGGCCTCGACCTGTCGTTGGGTGACCGACCAGTCGGTCAGCACCCCACCGAAGGCTTGCGCCGCGCCACCGCGCCAGGACTCCTGCAGCTGGCTCAGGTGCCGCATCAGCGCCGCCACCTCGGTGCGGATCGCGGTGACGGACGTCCCCGCGGCGGCGCTCGCCTGCGCCACCTGGGCGCTGTCCACCTCGTATCTCATGTCTCCTCCTCGGCTCGTCCCGACCGTAGGAGGGCACGCGCGGTGCTCACCGTCGCGCCCGAGGCGGCGGTGGAGGTGGAACGGGGTGGCCGTGCTGTGGAGAGATGGCCTCAGGCGCGTCGGGCGAACCGGGCGAACATCGATGCGCCAGAGGACCCGGGTGCGGAGGCCGCGGCCGGCGACGCCGACGGATCCGTCGGCGCGATGGCGGGCTCGGCGAACGGGACGATCTCCACGGGCGTCTCCGCCGTGTCGGTGGCGGCCTCGTGGTCCGGGCTCGACCCCCGCGGGGCAGTCGCGTCCTCGGACGCGCCCTCGCCACGGGCGTCGGCGGAGTCCCCGCTCTCCTCTGCGGCCGCCTCGATCGCGGCGAGCTCCTTCTCCAGTCGGTGGAGCTCGGCGCCGAGGTTCTGGCGGGCCGGCTCCTCCCAGGCGGCGCCGAGCGGGCTGGCGAAGAGCGTCGGACGCCGCTCCAGCTTGTGCAGGATCGCGATCCTCGCGCGGACGAACGCCTCGACGGGCAGGTGCGCGTACTCGGCACGGATCTCGGCCAGATACGTCTTGTAGCGCTGGGGGTCACCGGCGAGCATCGCCAGATCGGCGTCGCAGAGCACGGCGCAGTCGAAGTCGTCGGGCCGAGGCTGATGCCGGGTCAGTGCCGTGACCAGCGCCGCCACGCGGTCGGCGGAGACCTGCGGCACGCCGAGGGCGGTGAGCTCCTCGCGGGCGAGGGCCGCGCTGGCCTGCTCGTCCTCCCCGCCGCGATTCGCGTACGAGGCCTTCTCTGCCGAGCTGAAGATCGCGCCGTGGTACCAGGCGGCCAGACGGACGAGCTCGGGCTCGTGCGTCTCGGCGGCGAGCTCGTCGACCCGCGCCAGCACGTCGGCGAGATGCCGGAGGTTGTGGAAGTGGCGGTCCGGGTGGGACCACCGCTCGAGCAACACCTCGCCGGTGGACCGGATGCTCTCCGGGTCAGCCGTGGCTCCTGCTCCCGCGACCGACCGCTGCCAAGCAGCGATCAGCCATTGCGGCGCATCGTGAGCGCCCATGGTCCAGCCTCATCCCGTCGGTGACAACGGTTGAACACTGTAGCCCGAGCCCGGAGGGATCGGCTCATCGCCGGTGGGCACCCGATCGGGTGATCGCCGTCAGTCGATGGTGGGGGCCTCCGCGCACGGCGCCTCGTCGGGGAGGTCCTCTTGATCCGAGTCGTCCTCCGCGGCAGCGGGTTCTGGCGCGGCGATCGGGAAGCTGACCCGGATCGTCGCGCCGCCACCCGGCGTGTCCTCCAGGACGACCGTGCCGCTGTGGGCGTCGACGATGGCGTCGACGATCGCCATACCCAGCCCGGCGCCACCCGACGCGCGACCTCGTGCGGCATCGACCCGGTAGAACCGCTCGAAGATGCGCGGCGCGTGCTCGGCGGCGATACCGGGGCCGTGGTCGCGGACCTCGAGCACGGCGAGATCGCCCACCCGGCCCACGGCGAGCTCGACCGGCGTCCCTTGCGGGGTGTGCTGGACGACGTTGCCCACCAGGTTCCCGACCACCTGGCGCAGCCTGGCCTCGTCTCCCATGGTGAGGGCTCCTGCCGTCGACGTGGCGGGCTCGACCGGCACGACCCGGACCGTCCGGTCGGCGTCGAGCGCTCGCAGGTCGGAGACGGCGTCGGCGGCGAGGACGAGGAGGTCGACCGGTTCGCTCCGTTGCGGCCGTCGCTCGTCCAGTCGCGCCAGGTGGAGCAGGTCCTCGACCAGCGAGCCCATCCGGGTGGCAGAGCCCTCGATGCGTCGCAGCGTCGCGGCGACGTCCTCCGGTGCGGTCAGCGCACCCATCCGGTAGAGCTCGCCGTAGCCCCGGATGGTGGCGAGCGGGGTGCGCAGCTCGTGGCTGGCGTCGGCGACGAAGCGCCGCATGCGCTCCTCCGACGCCGTCCTCACCTCGAAGGCATGCTCGATCTGGGTGAGCATCCCGTTGAGCGAGGTGGAGAGCCGTCCGACCTCGGTGCCCGGTGCCGCGTCGGGGACGCGTCGGCCGAGGTCGCCGGCCGCGATCGCCTCGGCGGTCTCCTCGATGGCTCGCAGGGGGCGCAGGGACCGACGGACGCCCCAGGTCCCGGCCACCGCGCCGAGGGCAGCCACGCTGAGCCCGATGGCGACCAGCGCGATCTGCATCCGGCGCAGAGTCGTCTCGACGCCGGTCATCGGGAGCCCCACGACGGCAGAGCCCACGATGTCCGTCGTCCCACGGCGGAGCAGCGGCAGGGCGATGACGCGCCAGCGGCTGTCTGCGGAGACGTCGCCGACCGTGAACGGTGCTTCGCGGAGGCCTGCGACGTCAGCCGGGGTGAGCACAGGGATGGACGGGCCCGTCGTCGAGGCCGTCGTGGTGGGGTACCGACGGACCACTGCGCCGGACATGTCCAGGATGATCGCCTGGTAGTCGCTGGGCAGCACGGAGTCGCCGTCGCCGTCGGTCGGCAGGCCGGCGCGGAGCAGCGCCTCGTTCACCAGGGCGGCGCCGGCGCTGCTGAGCTGCGTGTCGAGCTGGTCGACGAGCGAGCGTTCGAGCAGGGCGTGCGCGGTGATCCCGGTGAGACTGAGGCCGACCACGAGGAGGGCACTGAACACTGCCGTGAGCTGGGTGCGCAGCGGGAGGCGGTTCCAGAACCTCATCGCGGTGGGATGCGCAGCACGTACCCCACACCGCGCTTGGTGTGCAGCAGCGGGACGACGTCCTCGACCCCGTCCGGCCGGTCGATCTTGCGGCGCAGGTAGGAGATGTAGGACTCGACGATGCTGCCGTCGCCGCCCCAGTCGTACTCCCAGACGTGGTCGAGGATCTGCGCCTTGGACAGCACCCGGCCGGCGTTGAGCATGAGGTAGCGCAGCAGGGCGAACTCGGTGGGCGACAGCTCGATCAGCCGACCGTCGCGGTGGACCTCGTGGGAGTCCTCGTCGAGCTCGAGGTCGGCGTAGCGCAGCACCGAGTCGGACTCCTCGCCGCCACCCGTGCGTCGCAGGATCGCGCGGATCCGGGCCACGACCTCTTCGAGGCTGAACGGCTTGGTCACGTAGTCGTCGCCGCCGACGGTCAAGCCGGTGACCTTGTCGCTGGTGTCGTCGCGCGCCGTGAGGAAGAGGACGGGCGCCCGCTGGCCCCGTTCGCGCATGGTGCGGGTCACGGCGAAGCCGTCGATGTCGGGGAGCATCACGTCGAGCACGACGAGGTCGGGCAGCACCTCGGCGACGAGCGTCAGGGCTGACCTGCCGTCGGCAGCCCCGTGCACCTCGAAACCTGCGAAACGCAGGGACGTCGTCAGCAGCTCGCGGATGTTGGGTTCGTCGTCGACCACGACGAGACGCGCCTCGGGGGCGCCTGAACGCTCGACCATGGTCCCAGTCTGCGCCATGAGCCTGGGAGATTCCTGGGAGAACGCCGGACGGCCGGAACCTCAGGCTCCGGCCGTCCGGGTCGTGCGGGTCGGGGTCGGTCCGCTCAGATGCCCTGACCGAGCTGCGGAGTCGAGGTGCCCTCGATGACCTTCGGTGCCCCGCCCTTGAGCGCGGCGAGGCGTGCCTCGATCTCGAGCGTCTCGCCGGCGTCCTCGAGCTCCTCGAACTGGGCGTCGAGGGAGGAGGAGGCGATCTCCGCCTGGCCGGCCACCCGGGCCTCCTCGCGGCGCACCTTCTCCTCGAAGCGGGCGACCTCCGTGGTCGGGTCGAGCATGTTGATCGAGCCGATCGCCTCGTGCACCTGCGCCTGGGCGGAGGCGGACTTCGCGCGCGCGACGAGCTCGTCCCGCTTGGAGCGCAGCTGACCCAGCTTGTCCTGCATCTGCAGCAGGCCCGACTTGAGCTTGGCGACGACCTCCGTCTGGGAGGCGATCATCGGCTCGGCCGCCTTGGCCTCGCTCTCGAACTGGATCTGCTTGCCGAGGGCGACCTTGGCGAGGTTGTCGAAGCGGTCGGCGTCGCCCGTGCTGCCGGCGACGCGCAGCTGGTCGGCCTTGGCCGAGGCGGCCGCTGCCTTGGCACCCCACTCGCCGACCGCCCGCACGTCCTCGGCGTGGTCGGACTCGGCAAGGCGCAGGTTGCCGATCGTCACCGCGACGGCGTCCTGCGCCTCAGCGATCGAGTTCGTGTAGTCGCGGATCATCTGGTCGAGCATCTTCTCCGGGTCCTCGGCGCGGTCGAGGATGGAGTTGATGTTCGCCTTGGTCATCTGGGCGATGCGGCCCAGGATCGTCTGCTTCTCCGCCATCTGTCTGCCTTCCGTGTGCTGGTTGCGTGCGATAGCCCGTGCTGGTCCTGCGACACCCGACGATGCGGGGCCCGATCCGCGGTGGTCAGAAGCGGCCACCTCCGCCGCGGCGACCGCGGGTCCCGCCGCCTCCGAACGATCCGCTCGACCGTCCGCCGCCGCCCCCTCCGCCGCCGAAGCCGCCCCCGCCGCCGAAGCCCCCGCCGAAGCCGCCGCCACCGCGGGAACCCCCGCGCAGCAGCGAGTCGAGCAGGATGCCGCCCAGGACGAGGGTGTTCGTGTTGACCCCGCCGCCGCCCCGGCCCCCTTGGCCGAACGGCCCGCCGCCGGACTGGAACCGCGAGACGTCCGCCTCGGCCAGCTGCTGGGCGGAGGTGGCCATCTGGAGCGCGCGCTGGGCGGTCGCGAGCGCGGTCGGCACATCGGTGGCGCTCGTGCGCTCCGCCTCCTGGGCGAGCCTCGCGGCCTCCGCGAGCCGGGTGCGCGCCTCGGCGCCGACCGCACCGCGCCGGGTCTCGATGAAGTCCGAGACGGCGCGGATCTGCGAGGTGAGCTGGCCGAGCGTCGCCGCGAGCTGCGTGCGGCCCCGTTCGTCGCGCTCGGCCTGCGCCCTGGCCGGGCCGAGCGCCGCGTCGAGGGCGGCCTCGGTGCTCGTGAGGTGGGCGATCAGCGCGAGCGGGTCCCCGGTGCTGCGCTCGCTGGTCGCGGCGGCGAGCGTCGCCCGCGCGGCCTCGGCTGCCGCGGTGACGACGGGGTCCGCCGGGGCGAGGCGAGCGGCGTCCGCGACGTCGCCGGTCAACGAGGCGATGCCCGCGTCCATGCGGGACCCTGCCGCCGCCAGGTCGGCCCGTGCGTGGTCGACCGCGTCGAGGAGCCGCACGGCCTGCTCCACGGCGTCCTCTGCGGCCCGGACCAGTGCGACGGCCGCCGCGCGATCGGTGCCCACGACGCCGAGCCCCTGGTCGACAGAGGCGCGTGCCGCGTCGAGCAGGCTCGTCGCCTGGTCGACGTTTCCCGAGACGGACGCCAGGGCGGCCGGGGCGTAGGTCGTGGCGAGGGAGGCGAGCGTCGCGCGCCCACCGGCGAGCCGTGAGGTGACCTCGTCGGCCCGCTGCCGGGTCTCGGCGAGGACCTCCGGGGCGCGGGTCTGCAGGTCGCGCAGCCGGTCGAACTCCTCGGCCTGCGCGTCGAGCGCGGCGTCGGCCTGGGCGCACAGCGTGAGGATCTGCTGCATCATCGCTCGGGCCTGCGGCTCGGTCTCCGGCTGCGCGTCGTCCAGCTGCTGCCGGATCGCGAACGCCTGTCCGAGGCCCGCCTTCGCGTCGGCGATGACCTGGGTGAACGCGCGGGTCGCCTCGAGGCCGAACTGGGCCTGGGCGAACCCGAGCTCCTGGTCGGAGGTCTTGACGGCGTCGTCGAGCTCGACGAGAGCAGCGCTCGCCCGTCGGCCGAGCTCGGCGGTCGGCAGCGTGGCCGGGTCGCCGCCGGGGCGCCCCGTGCGGCCACCGGCCCGACGTGAGCTCCTCGAGGCGACGACCACCACGACCACGAGCCCGATGACGAGCAGGACGACGAGCAGCCCGCCGACCGGGAAGCCGGAGGACGAGGAGCTCGCGCCGCTCGATCCCGACCCGCCGCCCGCCGCGTCCTGGTAGCCCTGGGCTGCCGCGATGGCCGCACCGGCCCAGTCGCCGGCCGAGAGCCGGGGCTCGACGTCGTCGGCAGCGACCGTCGAGAGCTGCGCGTCGCTGAGCGCGATGGCGTTGTCGACGCTGATGCCGTAGCTGCGGTCGTCCACCGCGACGGCGAGCAGGATGTCGTCGACACCCATGCCGGAGGCCTTCGCGCTCGCGTTCGCCCAGTCGAGACCCGACTGCCCGTCGAACGAGGAGACGAACACGACCCAGAGCTGGTACCTGGTCGTGGAGCTGAGGGAGTCGAGCGCGGCCTGGACCTCGGCGGTCCGCCCGCCGAGCGCCCCGACCGGATCGGTGATCTCCGCCTTCACGTTCACGGGTGACTCGGCGGCGGCGGGACCGGCGAGCACCAGGCCTCCGATCAGCGCGAGGAGGACGGCGACGACGGTGGCCAGGCCACGGTGGGCGCGCGGGCGAGCTGCAGCGGTGGGGCTCACACACCGATCCTTGACCACAGCGCGGCCCGCGGCAAACGCCGCACCTCGGCCACCGGTGCGTCCGCGCACCCTCCCTGCGGCTCTCACCGTTCCCGAGCACGGACGGGCGGTCCTCGGGGCCCGAGCCAGGGTCAGACGGAGGGGCCCGCCGCCGGGTCCTTCTGCAGGTCCTCCGCGTCGATGATCCGGTAGGCGTAGCCCTGCTCGGCGAGGAAGCGCTGGCGGTGCGCCGCGAACTCCTGGTCGACCGTGTCGCGCGCGACCACTGCGTAGAAGTGCGCGGTGCGCCCGTCGGCCTTGGGTCGCATGATCCGGCCCAGGCGCTGGGCCTCCTCCTGACGAGAGCCGAACGAGCCGCTCACCTGGATCGCCACGGCCGCCTCCGGCAGGTCGACCGAGAAGTTCGCGACCTTGCTCACCACGAGGCGGGTCACCTCGCCGGTGCGGAACGCGGCGAAGAGGCGCTGGCGCTCGCGGACGGTCGTCTGCCCGGTGATGAGCGGTGCGTCCAGGTGATCGGCGAGCAGTTCGAGCTGGTCGAGGTACTGCCCGATGACGAGCACCTGGTCGTCGGGGTGCCGCGCGACGAGACGTTCGACCACGGCGTTCTTGCCGATCGCGGCGGCGGCCAACCGGTAGCGCTCCTCGGGCTCGGCCATCGCGTACGCCATCCGGTCGCGGTCGGGCAGCGTCAGCCGCACCTCGACGCAGTCGGCAGGCGCGATGTAGCCCTGCGCCTCGATCTCCTTCCACGGCGCGTCGAACCGCTTGGGGCCGATGAGCGAGAAGACCTCGTCCTCCCGGCCGTCCTCGCGCACCAGCGTCGCGGTCAGGCCGAGCCGGCGTCTGGCCTGCAGGTCGGCGGTCATCCGGAAGATCGGTGCGGGCAGCAGGTGGACCTCGTCGTACAGGACCAGTCCCCAGTCGCGGGCATCGAGCAGCTCGAGGTGCGTGTAGACGCCCTTCCGCTTGGTGGTGAGCACCTGGTAGGTCGCGATCGTCACCGGGCGCACCTCCTTGCGGGCACCGGAGTACTCGCCGATCTCGTCCTCGGTCAGCGAGGTGCGCTTGAGCAGCTCGTCGCGCCACTGGCGCGCCGAGACGGTGTTCGTGACCAGGATGAGCGTCGTCGTCCCGGAGCGGGCCATGGCCGCGGCGCCGACGATCGTCTTGCCGGCGCCGCAAGGGAGCACGACCACGCCGGAGCCACCGTGCCAGAAGCCGTCGACCGCCTGCTCCTGGTAGGGCCGCAGCGCCCACCCCTCCTCGACGAGGGAGATCGCGTGCGCCTCGCCGTCGACGTAGCCGGCGAGGTCCTCGGCCGGCCAGCCCAGCTTGAGCAGGACCTGCTTGAGGCGCCCGCGCTCCGAGGGGTGCACGACGACGTCGTCCTGGTCGAGGCGGGCGCCGAGCAGCCCGGCCGTACGCCGCGAGCGCAGCACCTCCTCGAGGACCGCACGGTCGAGCGCGTGCAGGACCAGCCCGTGCGTGGGGTGGTCGACCAGCTGGAGGCGGCCGTAGCGCGACATGGTCTCGGCGACGTCGACCAGCAGGGCGTGGGGGACCGCGTAGCGCGAGTAGGCGAGCAGCACCGAGACGACCTGCTCGGCGTCGTGCCCGGCGGCGCGCGCGTTCCACAGGCCCAAGGGGGTCAGGCGGTAGGTGTGCACGTGCTCCGGTGCGCGCTCGAGCTCGGCGAACGGGGCGATCGCCCGACGGGCGGCGGCCGCGTCGGGGTGGTCGACCTCGAGCAGCACCGTCTTGTCGCCCTGCACGATCAGCGGGCCACCTGGCGGTGTCGTCATGCGTCTCCCTGGAAGGTCACTCGGATGATGCGGTGCACGGCGATGGTCAGCTCGGCCTCGCGCTCGGTGTCGACGGCCCTGACCCGGCCACCGTCCACCCGGACCGGGCGCACGACGCGACGGGTCGGGCCGTCCGGCCCGGCGATCTCCAGCACGACCTGGCGGCGGTCGGCGACCGCCTCCCGCAGCAGGGCCAACGCCTCGAGCGGGTCCTCTGTTCCTTGCTCGGGGTGCTGGCTGTGCGGCTCACCGGGTCCCCGGGCGTCGACGCCTGCTCGGGCCGGTGCGGGCGCGCTGCTGGGCGCCGCGTCCACGGCCTCGGCGCCGAGCAGGTCGGCGACGACTCGGTCCAGGTGCCGGCGGCGTGCTTCCGGCTCCGGCACAGCGACCGGGTGCTGCCGCGGGACGCGCACCCGGCGCGGCACGATCCGTTCGCGAAGGACGACGCCGTGGCTGTCCTCGACGACGGCCGGGATGCCGCGGGCACGCAGGCGCTCGACGAGCTCGGCGGCCGGCGCCAGCGCGACCAGCACGCCGGGCGCGAGCTGCCGCAGACCCAGGTCGCGCAGGGTCGGGTCGTCGGCCACGCCGGCGAGGGCCGCCGGCTCAGCTCTCAGGTAGGACATCGCCGCACCGGCCCTCACCTGGCCGTGCAGGCGTGCCGTGTCGAGCACGAGGTACTCCAGGGGCTGCGGGACGCCACCCCGGGCATGCCGGGAGAGAGCAGCGAGGGTCTCCTCGGCCGACCACCCGTGGTCCAGTGCGCGGCGGACGCTCGCCGCGCCGAACCGCACGGTGAGGCCGGCACCGCGTGACTCGACCTCGGCGGTGAGGTCGATCAGCTCGTCCAGCTCCGGGCTCGGACGTCCGGGCACGATGCCGGTCAGGTCCCCCTGCAGGAGGATCTCGTCGACCGGAGCGGGGACCCGGGCGGCGAGGGCCTCGGCCGCCCTGGCCGGATCTCCGGTCAGCAGGGCCCGGCCGGACGCGGTGAGGGCTCCCGAGGACAGGACGCCGAGCGACTCCGCCTCGGCGAGGCTCGCCTCGATCGCGTGCAGCGGCGGTGTGGAGCGGGGGGCGCGCCAGGCGAGCGCGGCGTGCACCTGGTCCGGGGTCAGTCGTCCGGGGCGCTCGAGGTCGGCGAGGACCTCCAGGACCGCGTGACGGACCCGTCGGGCCCACGGTCGCCGCGACTCGGGCTCCAGGGCGCCGCGCAGGGCGCCGCGGTCGTCCCTGGTCCCCACCAGCCAGGCAGCGCGCTCGGACTCGAGCCAGGCCCGGGTCAGGCGCACCCACTGCTCGGCGACCGGGAGGAGCGACCACTCCTCGGCCCAGGAGGTCGGTGCGAAGGACGGCGGGTCCTCGCCGTCGTCGACGAGCAGCCCGGCCGCACCGGCGACCTCGAGGACGAGCGCGGTGCGCTCAGGAGTCGCCTCCAGATCCGTGGCGAGTCGGCGCAGGTCGCGCGAGCCCAGGCCACCCGACCGCAGGACGGACGGCGGGTGGGCACCCCACTCGGTGAGGACCGCCGTGACGAGTCGCACCGTCTCGAGCGCCTCGTGGACGGCGCCCGCGTCGAGCGCCGCGGGATCCACCGGGACCGGCTCGAGTGCCGGAGCGACCGGCGGGGTGGCCACCGTGCGACCCCCGCGCAGGGCCAGTGCGACCTCGCGGGGCAGCAGGACGTGCTGCGCGTCCCCGCGCACCAGCAGGCGCTGGCGCAGCAGCCAGACGACCGCCGACCGCGCCGGACCGGCGTCGGTGGGGGCGCGTCCGACGGGCGGGCCCCACGTCAGGGCCTGCAGCACCGCCGCTGCACCGGGCGGGGCCTCGGTGAGGAGTCGGGCGACGACCTCCGGGTCGCCGGTGTCCGGGGCGTCGGGGTCGTCGCCGAGGGTCAGCGCCGGCCCGAGACCCGCCGGGTGCGGGCCGAGCGCATCGGCCAGACCCGGTGCGGGGCGGAGCTGGTCGTCGCCCCAGAGCAGGCCGAGGCGGCGGCCCAGGGCGACGACCGGGCCGGCATCGAGCCCGAGGGCGACGGACACGTCGTCGAGGCCCGGTCCCGCGGACTGACGGTGCCGCGCGTGCGCAGCCAGGGCGACGACGGCCTCCAGTGCGGCGAGCACCGTCGCATCCACGTCGGCCAGGGCGCGCTCGACGCTCGCCCGGGTCGTGGCACGGGCGGCGAGGGCGCGCAGGGTCCCGGGCGGGGGGACGCTGAGGTCCGGCCGGGCGTCGAGCAGCTGCGCCAGGGCCTCGGGGCCCAGCGCGCGCAGGTGATCGATGAAGGTGGGCATCCGCACCACCTTACGGCGGGCTGGCGCGTCGCTCCTGGTCGGGCCGCCTACCATCGCCCTGTACCGGCCCCGCCCGTGACGGGCTCGGGGCCCGCAACGAACGAACGACCGACTGGAGCCCGCATGGAGATCGTCAAGAACCTCGCCCTCGTCCTGCACTTCGTCGGGCTGGCCAGCCTGCTCGGCGGCTTCCTGCTCCAGATGAGCTCGACGCCCAAGCGGATCGACCCGGCGATGTTCCACGGCGCGCTGACGATGCTTGTCACGGGCATCGCGCTCGTCGGCCTCGACCAGGCGCTGAACGACCCGGGACTCAACAACACGAAGTTCGCGGTCAAGCTCGTCGTCCTGCTCGTGATCACGGCGATCGTCGTGCAGAACCGCAAGAAGCCGAGCGTCCCGGTGGGGATCTGGGCCACGATCGGCGGGCTCACGCTGCTGAACGTCACGCTCGCCGTCTTCTGGTGACCCCGGCGCGCGGCGCGTCGGGTAGATCCCGGGGCGCCGCCGGCGGCAATGACGACGACGTGGGTCCCGCAGCCCGGTAGCCTGGGCGGTCGGAGTACGACGACAGGAGCAGCGGTGCCCACCGGCAAGGTCAAGTGGTTCGACACTGAGCGTGGTTTCGGCTTCATCGCAGGCGAGGACGGCGGTGAGGTCTTCCTGCACGCCTCGGCGCTGCCCGCGGGCGCTCCTGCCCCCAAGCCCGGCTCGCGCGTCGAGTTCGGCGTCGCCGACGGACGTCGCGGTCCCCAGGCGCTGGCGGTGACGCTGCTCGACCCCGTGCCGTCGATCGTCAAGGCGCAGCGCAAGCCCGCCGACGACATGGCCGTGATCATCGAGGACCTGATCAAGGTGCTCGACAAGATCGGCAACGACATGCGACGTGGCCGCTACCCCGAGAAGCCGCGCGGCACGCAGATCGCCGGCCTGCTGCGGGCCGTCGCCGACGACCTCGAGTCCTGATGGCGACCGCGACGCTCGACCCCGTCCTCACGACCGCCGTCGACCTCGCGCGCGCGGCCGCTGAGGAGGTCGCCGGGCGTCCGGAGCTCGTCGGGGAGCACCTGCGCGCCGTCCGTGAGGACGACCGCGTGGTGACCCACCTCTTCGCGACCACCGCACCGGGCTACCTGGGGTGGCACTGGGCCGTGACCGTGGCCCGCGTCCCGCGTGGGCGCACGGCGACGGTCAGCGAGGTCGAGCTGCTCCCCGGTGACGGAGCGGTGCTGGCCCCCGCGTGGGTCCCGTGGTCCGAGCGGCTCCAGCCGGGTGACCTCGGTCCCGGCGACGTGCTTCCCTTCGTCGACGACGACGAGCGCCTCGAGCAGGGCTTCGAGGCGACCGGTGACCTCGACGTCGACGTCATGGCGTTCTTCGAGCTCGGCCTCGGCCGTGAGCGCGTCCTCTCCCCGCTCGGCCGCTCCGAGGCCGCTGAGCGCTGGTACCGCGGTACGAGCGGGCCCACGGCACCGACCGCCGTCGCCGCGAGCGCGCCCTGCTCGACCTGTGGCTTCCTGCTCCTGCTCGGTGGCTCGCTGCGCACCGAGTTCGGTGTCTGCGCCAACGAGTGGTCGCCCGAGGACGGCCATGTGGTGAGCATGGACCACGGCTGCGGCGCGCACTCGCAGACGGATCCCGGCCCCCTCCCGACGGACTGGCCCGACTCCGCCCCGGTCATCGACGAGATGGCGATGGACCTGGACATCAGCGTTGCGGCCACGGGCGACGTGCCCGCCGACGAGGTCGTCGCCCCGGTGGACGACGTCCCGGTCGACGACGCCGTCGAGAGCGCGGACGACGTGCCCGCCACCGACGAGGCCGCTGCCGTCGACGAGCCCGAGGTCGAGCACTCGGACGTCCCGCAGGCCGCGGATCCCGCCGCGGAGTGAACGACCCGCTGGGGGCCGCCGCGCTGCGCGAGGCGGCGTTGATCGCCTGGCGAGCCAGTCCGGCGCGGTTGCGGGAGGACGCGAACTCCGAGGAGGACCACTCCCGCGGTGGTTACCGTGACCGGGTCGTCGTCGAGCTCGCGCAGAACGCCGCTGATGCCGCCGGGGCCGGCGGTCGGCTCCTGCTGCGCCTGACGACCGGTCCGGAGCCCTTGCTCGTCGCTGCGAACACCGGGCGTCCGCTCGATGCGGCCGGCCTGGCCTCGCTCGCCACGCTCCGCGCCTCGGCCAAGTCCGATCCGAGGCAGGGCGCCGACGGGTCGTCCCGTCCCGACCCGGTCGGGCGTTTCGGTGTCGGTTTCGCCGCGGTCCGCGCGGTCGCCGACGAGATCGCGGTCCTCACGGTCGATGGTGCCGCGCACTTCTCGCTGGAGCGCACTGCCGCGGCTCTGGCGGCGGAGCCGAGCCTGGCCGACGTCCTCGACCGCCGCCGTGGCGCGCTGCCGGCCCTCCGACTTCCCTTCGCCGGCCCCGGCCGGGTCGGGCAGGCGGTGACCGTGGCACCGGGGGAGCCCTGGGCGACCGTCGTCGTGCTCGCCCTGCGGGACGCCGGGGCCGTCGCGCAGGTCGCCGCTCAGCTCGCGGCCGTCGACGACGCCCTCCTGCTCGCCCTGCCGGGGTTGGACTCCGTCGTCGTCGAGCACGACGAGGACCGGCGCGAGCTCAGCGAGGTGCACCGACGCTGGATCGTCGCCTCCGCCTCGGGGGGGCTCGCGGCCGCGGATCTCGCCGACCGCCCGGCCGAGGAGCGGGAGCGTCGAGGCTGGCAGCTGCGCTGGGCCGTACGCCGTGACGGGCCGACCGAGGCGTCGACGATCCACGCGCCCACGCCGACCGATGAGCCCTGCACGGTGCCCGCCCTGCTGATCGGGACCTTCCCGCTGGACCCCTCGCGCCGCCGTCTGGCGTCGTCGACGGCGACCGATCTGCTCGTGGGCCGGGCCGGGGAGGTCTGGAGCCGGCTCCTGCTCGACTGCCGTCAGGAGCGGGCGGCCGGACGGCCCGCCCCCGACCCGCTCGACCTGATCCCGCGGGGCTGGCCGGCCGGTGGCGTCGACGGTGCGCTGCGAGAGGCTCTCCTGGCGGCGACCAGAGCGGCCCCTGTGCTCACGGCGGCTGGCGACGGCCGTGGCGTCGCGCCCCGGGACGCGGAGGTCCTCGCCGCGCCATGGACCGTCGACCGGGACGCGCTCGACGTCCTGGGCGCCTGGGACGCCTCGCTCGTCCGGCTCACCGATCCGCACCGTGACCTCGTCCGGGTCCTCGGGCTGCGCTCGGTGGCGATGTCCGACCTCGTCGAGCAGCTGCCCGCCGGTGACCCGTCCTGGTTGCGGCGGGTGTACGCGCTCTTCTCCGCGGCCTCCGGCGACGCGCTCGCGGACCTCGCCGCGGTGCCGGTGCCGTTGCGCGACGGACGCGTCGTGCACGGGGCCCGAGGGCTCGTCGTCGTCGACGACACGCTCGACGACGAGGTGCTCGACGCCCTGACCGACGCGGGTCTGCGCATCGTGGACGCGGCGGCCGCCCACCCCGTGCTCGAGCGGCTCGGGGCCGACCGGCTCGACGCCGCCGCACTCGCCCGGCACCCCGTGCTCCGCTCGTGGGTGCTCGGCGACCTCTCGCCGGACGAGCACGACGACGCCGACGACGAGGGCGCCGCCCCGGTGCTGCTCGCCCTGCTCGAGCGCGCGACGGACGGCGGCCGTGGCCTCGACGCACCTGAGCCCTGGTGGGGCGAGGTGCTCCTGGAGGCCGAGGACGGCGGCATCGTGCCTGCGCGTGGGCTGGTGCTGCCCGGATCGGACGTTGCCGCCTGGTTCGACGCCGAGATCCTGCCGCGCGTCGCGGGTTCGCTCGTGGAGCGCTGGGGCGAGACGCTGGCCGTCGTCGGGGTCCGACGCGGGCTCACGGCAGTCCGGGTCCACGACCCGGTCGTGGCCGAGGGGATCGACGGCTGGGCGGACTACCTCGACGAGGCGGACCTGCCAGAGGAGCCCGAGGCCGAGGACGCCGAACGCTGGGCCGTCGCCGATCTGGACGCGGTCCGCCATGAGGCGTGGCCGCAGGTGCTCGAGGCGCTGAGCGACGGCGGGTGGGCCGCGCCGCTCGCCTCGGTCCGGCGGCCGGACGGCAGCGGTGCGCCCGCCTACACGGCGTGGTGGCTGCGGCGGCGCGCCGCGATCGGGGCGGAGCTGCCGTTCACGCTCCCGGGCGCTCGACGACGCGGCGCGCTCGACCTCCTCGGCCGGCCGCCGGCCGCGGTCGCCGGTCTCCTCGATCGCAGCGAGCTGCCGGCGGTCGCTGCGCTGCTGCGCGCACTCGGCGGCGTGGGCGACGCGGGGGAGGTCGACGCGTCCGGCTGGGTCGCGGCCCTCGACGCGCTCGACCTCGACGTGGCGATCGACCTCGCCGTCGCCGTCGACCTGTGGCGGGCGCTCACCGCGCTCGCGGCGGGGCCGGATCCGCTCGACGAGCTGACCCGGATCCCTGCCCTGGTGGAGATCGCCCCGTCACCCCTCGTCCGCGTCGTCGCGGCGGAGGACGTCGCCGTGGTCGACCCGAGGTGGGCCCAGCTGGCGTCCTGCCTGCCGGCCGTTCTCGTGCCGAGCGCGCAGGTCGAGCCGGTCGCCCACGCCCTGGACCTGGACACCGCCGCCGACCGCGCGGACGGGCACGTCACCTCCACCGGGCACCGTGCGTCGATGCCGTCCGTCCTGCTCGACCTCCTGCCGGACCTGCCGGCGACCTGGGTCGAGCACGAGGACCTCACCGTCGACGGTGAGCCGGTCGACTGGTGGATCGTCGACGGTGAGGTGCACGCCTCGACGACGGACGGGCTGGCCGCGGGGGTGGACGAGCTCACGGGCAGTCGGCAGCGGGACCGGGTCGTGCGGCTGCTGACCGACCCGCTCAGCCGGGCCGCGGTGCTTCTCGAGCGCGCCGCGGACCCGCGGGACGTCTGAGGCCCGGCGCGGGCCGTGGTGGGCCGCTGCTCAGGCCTGCGGCCCGCGTCGCCGCGCCCACAGCAGCGCGACGAGGCCGAGGACCGTCCCGGTCGCGCAGGTGATGACGGTGCGCGTGGTCACGTTGCCCGCCGCGGCGAGCACCCCGGCGACGACGAGCGCCACGAGCCACATGCCGGTGCCCGCGAGGAAGACGCGCGTCAGGTCGACGGGGACGGGCGCGAGCCGGCTCGGCTCCAGCAGACGTCGGGTGACCATCTTCCCAGCCTAGGGGCTCGTCCTGGCTGCGGCGCCGGGGACCGTGCCCACGATGCGTCCGGTTTCACACATCAGACACACAGTTCTGCCACGCTGTGCGCCATGGCGCAGACCTCCACCTCCACCGCCCCCACCGCCCGCGGCGCTGGGGGCTTCCTCGACTCCTTCTTCAAGATCACCGAACGCGGCTCGACCGTGGCTACCGAGATCCGCGGTGGCCTGGTGACCTTCTTCACGATGGGTTACATCATCGTGCTCAACCCGCTCATCCTCGGCTTCGTCAAGGATGGGAGCGGGGCCTTCCTCGGCGGCGGTGGTGGCGACGGGTCCAACCTGGCCAAGATCGCCGCCGCGACGGCGCTCGTCGCCGGCGTGATGAGCATCCTCATGGGCGTCGTGGCCAACTTCCCGATCGCCCTGGCGGCCGGCCTCGGCCTGAACGCCGTCGTGGCCTACTCGATCGCGGCGCTTCCCGGGATGACCTGGGCCGATGCGATGGGCATCGTGGTGCTCGAGGGTGTGATCATCCTGGGCCTGGTGCTCACGGGCTTCCGGGCAGCGGTCTTCAAGGCGGTCCCGATGGAGCTCAAGACCGCGATCAGCGTGGGCATCGGCCTCTTCATCGCCTTCATCGGCTTCGTGGATGCCGGCTTCGTGCGGATCCCGGCGAGCCTGGCGACACCTGTCGAGCTCGGGATCAACGGCTCGCTCGCCGGCTGGCCGCTGCTGGTCTTCGTCGTGGGGCTGCTGCTCGCGATCGTCCTGATGATGCGCAAGGTGCGTGGCGCGCTGCTCATCTCGATCGTCGTGTCCACCGTGCTCGCGGTGATCATCGAGGCCGTCGCCAAGCTCGGCTCCCAGCCGCTCGACGGCAGCAAGCCGACCGCGTGGAAGCTCAACGACCCAGCCATCCCCGCAGGCGGGCTGGTGAAGACCCCCGACTTCGGCCTGCTCGGTCACTTCTCGCTGTTCGGCTCGATCGGCAAGATCGGCATGGTCGCCGTCGTCCTGCTCGTCTTCTCGCTCATGCTGGCCGACTTCTTCGACACGATGGGCACGATGGTCGCCATCGGTGGCGAGGCCGGCCTGCTCGACGAGGGCGGCAACCCGCCGAAGACCAAGCAGATCCTCATCGTCGACTCGGTCGCCGCCGCCGCTGGTGGCATGGGCGGCGTCTCGTCGAACACGAGCTACATCGAGTCGGCGGCCGGCGTCGGAGACGGCGCACGGACCGGTCTGGCGTCGGTGGTCACCGGTATCGCTTTCCTCCTGGCCACGTTCTTGTCGCCGCTGGTCGCGATGGTGCCCTTCGAGGCGGCAACGCCCGCGCTGGTCGTGGTCGGCTTCCTCATGGTGATGCAGGTCTCGGGCATCGACTGGCGGGACTACGAGATCGCCATCCCGGCGTTCCTCACGATCATCCTCATGCCCTTCACCTACTCCATCACGACCGGGATGGGCGCCGGGTTCATCGCCTTCGTCGTGCTCAAGGTCGCGGCGGGCAAGGCCAAGCAGGTCCACCCGCTCATGTGGGGCACGGCGATCCTGTTCGTCGCCTACTTCGTGCTCGGCCCGATCAAGACGGCACTGGGCGTCTGACCAGCTCCGACGGCCCCCGTCCCCACGCTCCGGCGTCGGGTCGGGGGTCGTCCTCTTCCGGGATGGCAGGATGTGGACGCCCGCGACCCGCGGGGCGGCAGGGACGGTGGGAGTCAGATGCGCATCTCGGTGATCGGTTGTGGCTACCTCGGAGCCGTCCACGCGGCGTCCATGGCCCAGCTGGGACATGACGTCATCGGGGTCGACGTCGACGCGGACAAGGTCGCGCTGCTCACGTCCGCGCAGGCGCCCTTCTTCGAGCCCGGGCTGCCCGAGCTGCTGACGGCGACGGCCGCGACCGGGCGTCTGGTCTTCTCGACGGACGTCTCGGCGGTACGGGGTGCGACGGTGCACTTCATCTGCGTCGGGACGCCGCAGAAGCGCGGAGAGAACGCTGCGGACCTGCGCTACGTCGACGCTGCACTCGAGGCGCTGCTTCCGCACCTGGCGCCCGGCGACGTCGTCGTCGGCAAGTCGACCGTCCCCGTCGGCACGGCCGAGCGCCTGGCCGAGCGCGTCGCCGAGGTCCAGCCCGCGGCGACTCTCGTCTGGAACCCGGAGTTCCTGCGCGAGGGCTACGCCGTGCAGGACACGCTGCACCCCGACCGTTTCGTCTACGGGCTGCCGGAGGGTCCGGCCGGTGAGCGGGCGCGCGCGCAGCTCGACGAGGTGTACGCGATCCCGTTGGCCGAGGGCACGCCGAAGGTCGTGACGGACCTGGCGACGGCCCAGCTCGTCAAGGTCGCCGCCAACTCGTTCCTCGCCACGAAGATCTCGTTCATCAACGCGATGGCCGAGCTCTGCGAGGCCACCGGTGCGGACGTCACCGAGCTCGCCGATGCGATCGGCTACGACTCCCGGATCGGTCGTCGCTTCCTCAACGCGGGCCTCGGCTTCGGCGGCGGCTGCCTGCCGAAGGACATCCGCGCCTTCATGGCCAGGGCGGGCGAGCTCGGGGTCGACCAGGCGCTGTCGTTCCTCCGTGAGGTCGACTCGATCAACCTGCGGCGGCGCGTGCGGATGGTCGACCTCGCCCGGGAGGTCCTCGGCGGGTCGATCGTCGGTCGGCGGATCGCGGTGCTCGGTGCGGCGTTCAAGCCGGACTCGGACGACGTGCGTGACTCGCCTGCGCTCAGCGTCGCCGCCCAGATGGGCCTGCAGGGGGCACAGGTCGTCGTGACCGACCCCGAGGCCCGCGCGAACGCGGAGCGCAAGTGGCCGGACCTCCGCTTCGCCGACTCGGCCGAGGAGGCTGCGGCCGGCGCCGAGCTCGTCGTGCTCGCCACCGAGTGGTCGCAGTTCCGGTCGCTCGACCCGGAGGCATTCGGTCAGGTGGTGGCCGAGCGGCGCATCCTCGACGGCCGCAACGCGCTCGACCCTGCCGCCTGGCGTGCCGCGGGGTGGACGTACCGGGCCCTCGGCCGCCAGTAGCCGGTCCTGACGCCTGCCTCGGGCCGGACGACCGGCCCGATATGTACCGGAGGTAACTACCGGCGATCGTGACCTAGGATAAGGGCATGACCTCGACGTCCTCGTCCCTCGCCCCCGCCGGCACGCCCGTGCCGGCCGCGGCCTGCCGGCCCCCCGCCCTGGCTGCCGACCTCCGGGTGGCCGTGACCCACGCGATGCGGCGCCTGCGGCTCGAGCGCAGCAGCGACCAGATCACCGATGGTCAGTACGCCGTGCTCGCGGCGCTGGCCAACCGTGGCCCGATGTCGCCCACCGCGCTCGCGGAGGACCAGCACGTCCAGGGTCCGCCCATGTCCCGCACGATCGGCGCGCTCGTCGAGGCCGGTCTCGCGCGGCGTGACGAGCACCCCACGGACGGCCGTCAGGTCGTCGTCTCCGTCACGCCGGCCGGTCTGTCCGAGGTCGACGAGACGCGTCGCCGTCGCAACGTCTGGCTCAAGTCCCGACTGGCTGAGCTCACCCCTGCCGACCGCGAGACCCTCGCGCGCGCGGCCCAACTCCTGGAACGGATCGCCACCGAGTGAGCCCCACCTTCTCGTCGCTCAAGTACTTCAACTACCGGCTGTGGTTCGTCGGCGCACTCGTCGCGAACATCGGCACCTGGATGCAGCGCGTCGCCCAGGACTGGCTCGTCCTCACGGTCCTGAGCAACAACTCGGGGGTCGCCGTCGGCGTGACGACGGCACTGCAGTTCGCCCCCGTGCTCGCCCTGTCCGCGTACGCGGGCGTCCTCGCCGACAGGCTGCCGCGCCGGGCCCTGCTCATCGGGACCCAGGCGGCCCAGGGTGTCCTCGCCCTCGGGCTGGGGGCGCTGGTCCTCGGCGGTCACGCCCAGCTCTGGCACGTCTACGCCTTCGCGCTCATGCTCGGCTGCGTCTCGGCGATCGACGGCCCGGTGCGCATGACCTTCGTCGCCGACATGGTCCCGCCCGAGCGGCTCTCCAACGCCGTCGGGCTCAACAGCGCTTCGTTCAACGCCGCGCGCCTGATCGGCCCGGGGCTGGCCGGCCTGCTCATCGCGTGGATCGGCACCGGATGGGTCTTCGCGCTCAACGGGGTCTCGTTCCTGGCCACGATCCTCGCGCTGACCCAGATGCGCGCGAGCGAGCTCAACGCGGCCCCGCGCACCACCGGATCGCGCCGTGGCCAGCTCCGCGCCGGTGTGGCCTACGTGCGCCGACGCAGCGACATCGTCGTGATCATGGTCGTGGTGAGCGTGATCAGCACCTTCGGGCTGAACTTCCAGCTCACCTCGGCGCTGATGGCCCGCACCGTCTTCCACAAGGGGGCAGGGGAGTACGGGATCCTCGGCTCGGTGCTGGCCATCGGGTCGCTCACCGGGGCCCTCATGGCGGCACGGCGAGAGCGGCCACGGGTGCGGCTGGTGATCGGCGCGGCCTTCGGCTTCGGGATCAGCACGGGGGTGCTCTCCCTCATGCCGACCTACGCGATGTTCATGATCGCCTGCATCCCGGTGGGGTTCTTCTCGCTGACGATGCTCACCGCGGCGAACTCGGCGCTGCAGATCAGCACGGAGCCGCAGATGCGCGGCCGGGTGATGGCCCTGTACATGGTGGTCTTCCTCGGGGCGACGCCGATCGGTTCGCCGTTCGTCGGGTGGATCGCCGAGACCTTCGGCGCCCGCTGGTCGATCGGTGTCGGCTCGATCTCGGCGATCGTCGTGGCGAGCGGCGCAGCCCTCTGGGCCGAGCGCCACTGGAAGTTCGAGGTGCGCTACAGGCTGCGGCTGCGACCGCACCTGCAGGTGACCTACTACGACCCTGGGCTGGCCCGCGTCGCGGCGCGCGAGGAGGCCGCACGGGAGATGGCTGCCCAGAAGGCTCAGGCGGACGTCACGGCAGCCTGAGCGCCCGGCGCAGCGCGGTGGGGCGGACGTGGTCCTTGACCGCGACGGCCACGGCGGTGCCGCCGATCGCCAGCAGGACCGGGACGAGCAGGAAGGCCTGGTGCGGGCCGATCAGGTCGGCGGCGGCGCCGAGCAGGAAGGGCGCCAGGCCGACGGCGAGCCCGCCACCCAGGGTGAGCAGGCCCTGTCCCGCGTCCGGTCGCCCGCCCGAGCCGCCCAGGGCCAGGGCGACCGCGAGCGGGTAGTGCGTCCCGTAGCCGAGCCCGGCCAGGACCAGGCCGAGGACGGCCACGAGGGGGCTGGTCGCCGTCCAGAGCAGGATCCAGCCGAGCCCGGCGACCCCGAAGCCGACGAGCAGCAGCCCGCCGGGGGAGCGGTGCGTGGAGAGCGGGCCCACGACGAACCTCGAGGTCGCCATGCCGAGCACGAGCGCCGAGACGGAGGCGGCCGCGACCGAGGCCGGGGCGTCGGTCTGCTGGATCACGAGGTCCGAGGCCCAGAACGTGGTCGCGAACTCCACCGCCACCCCGCAGACCATGGCCGTCCAGTACAACCAGAAGGCGCGGGGGAAGCGCTCCCGGGTGGACCCGGGCTCGCCGACCGGGGCGGGGGCGACCTCACCGTGGCCCATGGCCCCGTCGCGGGGGAGTCGAAGGACGAGCAGGGCCACGACGACCACGGCCACGATCTCGATCGAGACCGCCGGACGCCAGCCCAGGCCGGCGGCGACGAACGCTCCGAGCGCGAGCGGTGCGAGCAGGCCGACGGCCGCGCCGAGCGCGTTGCCCTCGGTCACCGCCGCCGTGCCGTTGCGGCCGTGGTGCTGCAGGAGGGACGGCTGGGCCGCCGTGACCATGTACGTGCCGCCCGCCCCGGTGATCGCACAGGCGAGCACGGTGATTGCCGTCACTGGGACGGCGAGCAGCAGCAGCACCCCGAGGGCCGTGAGCCCGGCGCCGACGAGCGCCTGGCCGCGTCGCCCGATGCGCCGTGTCATCGCGTGGCTGGTCAGTCCGGTCACCACCGAGCCCAGGGCCATCCCGGTCCCGTGCAGCCCGGCGACCCCACGGGAGATCCCCTGCTCGGCGGCGATCAGCGGCACCGCGGGGGAGAACGCGTAGAGGAACCAGCCCCAGGCGATGAACGGGGTGTACAGGCTCAGCGTGAAGCGGTCGCGGACGAAGCGGTCGAGCCGCGGCGGGGACGGAGTGCTCGAGTCGCTCACGTGAGCCGATCGACGATGTGGTCGACGCACGCGGTCAGTGCCTGGACGTCCGACGGGTCCACCGCGGGGAACATCGCGACCCGGATCTGGTTGCGGCCCAGCTTCCGATAGGGCTCGACGTCGACGACACCGTTGCGCCGCAGCACCCGGGTCACCGCCGTCGCGTCGATCGCCTCGTCCAGGTCGATCGTGCCGACGACCGTGCTGCGAGCTGCCGGGTCCGAGACGAACGGCGTGGCCCAGTCGCGCGCCTCGGCCCAGTCGTAGAGGTGACCGGAAGACTCCGCCGTGCGGGCCACCGCCCAGGGCAGCCCACCGTGCGCGAGCAACCAGTCGATCTGCTCGGCGAGCAGGACCAGCGTGGCGATGGCCGGGGTGTTGAGCGTCTGGTCGAGGCGGGAGTTCTCCACGGCCGTCGACAGGGAGAGGAAGCGCGGGATCCACCGGCTCGCCTCGAGCTCGTGCGCCCGGGCGATCGCGGCCGGCGAGCACAGCGCCAGCCAGAGCCCGCCGTCGGAGGCGAAGGACTTCTGCGGGGCGAAGTAGTAGACGTCGGTCTGCCCGACGTCGACGCTCAGCCCGCCTGCTCCGGACGTGGCGTCGACCAGCACGAGCGCCCCGTCGGTCCCGGCCGGGCGACGCACGGGCGCCATCGCCCCCGTGGAGGTCTCGTTGTGCGGCCAGGCGTAGGTGTCGATGCCGTCCTCCGCCACGGGCAGCACGACCTGTCCCGGTGCGCTGGTCCGCAGCGACGGGGCGGCGAGGAACGGCGCACGTCCGACGGCGGTCGCGAAGGAGGTGCCGAACTCGCCGAAAGCGCAGAGCTGGGCGCGGTCGGCCACGAGGCTGAAGGTGGCCAGGTCCCAGAAGGCCGTCGAGCCACCGTTGCCGAGGACGACCTCGTAGCCTTCCGGCAGGTCGAAGAGCTCCCGCAGCCCGGCCCGCACCCGACCGACGACGGAGCGGACGGGCGCCTGGCGGTGCGAGGTGCCCAGCAGGCTCGTGCCGAGCGCCGCGAGGGTGTCCACCTGTGCCGCGCGGACCTTCGAGGGCCCGGAGCCGAATCGCCCGTCCGCGGGGCGGAGATCGGCGGGAAGGATGATCGTGTCGGGGTCCACCCGGACACTCTAGGGCGGCACCCGATCGCTGGGTGGGCGCGTCCGGCGCCCGAGCCGCGCCCGTCGTAGCCTTGGTGGAACCGGTACCGAGAAAGGCACACGGCGTGAGCGATCTGATCGACACCACCGAGATGTACCTGCGCACGATCTACGAGCTCGCCGAGGAGGGCATCGTCCCGCTGCGCGCCCGTATCGCCGAGCGGCTCGGGCACTCGGGGCCGACGGTGTCGCAGACCGTTGCCCGCATGGAGCGGGACGGTCTGGTGATCGTCACGGGGGACCGCCACCTCGAGCTCACGGCGGCCGGGCACCTCAAGGCGATGCGCGTCATGCGCAAGCACCGCCTGGCCGAGCGGCTGCTCACCGACGTGATCGGCCTGGAGTGGGCCCTGGTCCACGAGGAGGCCTGCCGCTGGGAGCACGTGATGAGCGAACGTGTCGAGCAGCGTCTCGTCGAGATCCTCGACCACCCGCACTTCTCGCCCTACGGGAACCCGATCCCCGGCCTGAGCGATCTCGGTGTCTCGGTGGCCGACCATGTCGTCGAGGGGTTCCTGGACGGCGTGGTCGCGTTGCCCGACCTCGTCGCGGCCCGTGGCGAGGAGTCCGGCGCCGTGGCCGTCGTGGTCAAGCGGCTCGGCGAGCCCCTGCAGACGGACATCGAGCTCCTCTCGCGCCTGGCCGCTGCCGGCATCGTGCCCGGCGCAGCGATCGAGCTCGCGATCGCCGACGGCATGCTGAGCGTCCACGTACCAGGGGCGACGACTCTCGTCGAGCTCCCCGAGGAGCTCGCCCGGCACGTCTTCGTCGCGGTCCCGGCCTCCTGAGCGAGTCACGCGGCACGTGGTGAACGCCACAACGCCGGTCGTGACCTAAGCGTGACATTCGCGGTGAGGCTCAGGTACTGTCGGAGACGCTCCACGGAACCCTCCTCCGCGGCAGCCCATGGGTGGACACGTCAAGTCCTGCCGCCACCCGCGGTTCGCACCACTCGCTGGCAGGAGCGGGGGAACCAACAGCGGCCGTCCTCGGACGTCCTTGGGGTCAAGTGTCGTGTGCGCGCAGGCGTGCACGGCGCCGGGTGAACTC
The DNA here is from genome assembly GCA_038252305.1 of Actinomycetales bacterium. Lineage (GTDB taxonomy): Bacteria > Actinomycetota > Actinomycetes > Actinomycetales > Cellulomonadaceae > Actinotalea. Next base: position 82,783 of record JBBSAL010000008.1, read on the forward strand.
CCATCCGAACCCGACAGCTCACCTCGTAGGCGTACGGAGAGGTACCGCGTGTCCGTTTCAATCGATCGTGCTCGGCACAGATCCGCCAGACGAGCCTCGACCGCGCTGGACGACTTCGCTTCGGCATCCACCGGCAGCCTTGCGGTCGTCGGCCGTCGTTCCGCCGTGGTCGTCGCTGCCGGCGGGCTCGTCGTCTCGATGTCCGGTGCTGCAGCCGCTGACGCCCCCGCGAACGTCCTGCCTGCTGTCGACACCACGGCACTGACCGCCCCTGCGCGTGCCGCCCTCGCGATCTCACCGGTGGTCTCCGTCCCGACGGACGCCTCCTGGGACTTCGAGTCTCCCCAGCTCACCGTCGCGGCGAAGCCGAAGCCGAAGCCCGTCGTGGTCCGGACCACGGCCGTCTCGCGCTCGGTCGTCCGCGCGGCAGCCACACCGGTCTCGAACCCGGTCCCCCAGTCCGTCGCCGGGAACGCCGTCCTGGAGATCGCCGCTCGATACGTCGGCATCGCGTACCTGTACGGCGGCACGACGCCGGCCGGCTTCGACTGCTCGGGCTTCACCCAGTACGTCTATGCCCAGCTCGGGGTCAGCCTGCCGCGGGTGACCTCCGAGCAGCGCTACGCCGGCCAGGTCGTCTCGCGGGCCGACGCCCTTCCCGGTGACCTCATCTGGAGCCCCGGCCACGTGGCGATCTACGCCGGCGGGAACCTGCAGATCGACTCGCCGCGGCCCGGGAAGACGATCCAGTTCCGTGCGATCTGGCAGTCGTCCCCCGTGTTCATCCGCGTCACCGGCTGAGCGCACTCGACCTCGTGACCCGGGCCCGGACCTCTTGGTCCGGGCCTGAGTCGTTCTTGGGGCGGTCTGCGCCACGGGCGCACCTCACCCCGGAAACCTCCAGGACTCCGGCGTGCCGGTCGCGTACTCTGGCCACGCCGCTCCACCCGCGACCCGCGCAGCCAGCCGGGTCCGACAGGACCAGGAGGCCGCCGTGCTGAGCATGATGGACCGAGCTGTCGACGGGGACCCGTCGCCAGCCACCGCGCCGCCCCGGGCGCCCGTAGCCAGCCGTGCGCTGGTGCTCAACGCGAGTCGTGAGCCGCTGTGCGTCGTGTCGTTGCACCGGGCGGTGGCGCTCGTCCTGTCCGGCAAGGCCGTGATCCTCGAGGCCGCGCCGACCCCTTTGCGGTCGGCGCGGGCCACTCTCCCGGCGCCGGAGGTCCTCGTCCTGACCAGGTACGTGCACGTGCCCTACCGGGGTGTCGTGCCGCCGACCCGGCGCACCGTCCTGCAACGCGACTCCCACCGCTGCGTCTACTGCGCGGGGCCGGCCGACACGGTGGACCACATCCATCCTCGGTCGCGCGGCGGGCGGCACGAGTGGACGAACGTCGCGGCCGCCTGCGCCCGGTGCAACCACCGCAAGGCCGATCGGCTCCTCTCCGAGCTCGGTTGGGAGCTGCTCATCACCCCGACGGTGCCTCGCGGCTCGACGATCCTGGTCGCCGCCTGTCGTCCGCACCCTTCGTGGCACACCTACCTGAGTCAGCAGGCCGCCTGACCGGGGGGTCGATCGCACGGCGCTCGCGGCAGGAGCACACTGGGCACAGGACGAGGGAGGCGCGGATGACCACGGACGGGAAGGTCCTCGTCGGGGTCGACGGCTCGATGGCGAGCCTCGACGCGGCGGCGTGGGCAGCGGCCTACGCCCAGCGGCACGGTCTCGGGGTGCACCTGGTGTGCACCTATGCCGTCCCGTCGTTCGCGGCCACCGGTCTCGATGGCGGGTACTCGGTCATCGACGACACGGCCGTCGCGGCGAGCGCCCGGGGTGTCCTGGAGGAGTCCGAGGCTGCGCTCGCCGGCCGGGGCCTCGCGGTCACCTCCGACGTGGCGAGCGGCGACGCGGCGGCGGTGCTCGTCGAACTCTCGCGCAGCGCGGCGGTGGTCGTCGTCGGGAGCCGAGGGCGAGGTGGGTTCGCCGAGCGTCTTCTGGGGACCGTGTCCTCCGCGCTCCCGGCGCACGCCCACTGTCCGACGGTGGTCGTGCCCTACCGCGCGGCGGAGGACGACGCGCCACCGCCCATCGGCCACTCCACGGGGGTCGGTCGCAACGCGGAGCGGAGCGGCCAGCCGTGGCCCGCGCGGCACGGCACGCTCCCGGTGCGTCGGATCGTGGTGGGGGTGGACGGGTCGCCGTCGGCTGAGCTGGCACTCTCGCAGGCGATCACCGAGGCCGAGGCGTGGGGTGCCGAGCTGACCGCGGTGGCTGCCGTCCCGATGGGGACGGGCACCGGTCTGCTGGCCTGGTTGCCGGCTGCCTCCGACCACGAGTCGGTGCTGCGCGACGTCGCCGAGGGGCTGGACGTCGTGCTCGACACGGCGTTGCGCGATCACCCTGACCTCGAGGTCAAGCGCGTCGTCCTCGACGGCACGGGCGCGGCGCTGCTGACGGAGTTCTCCACGGCGGTCGACCTGGTGGTGGTGGGCTCGCGAGGGCGTGGGGGCTTCGCCGGGCTGCTGCTCGGCTCGACCAGCCAGGCCGTCCTGCATCACTCCTCGTGCCCGGTGATGGTCGTCACGACGAAGTCCGGGGTCCCGGTGCCGGAGGGCTCAGCCGGGTAAGGCCCCCGGTCGGCTCACCAACGGCGTGAGCAGCACGGTCGAGCGCGTGCGCAGGACGAACGGCTCGGAGTTGATCCGTTCGACGACGGCGTCGAGGTGACGCACGTCGTGCGCGCGCAGGTGGACGATCGCATCGGCCTCCCCGGTCACGGTGCTGGCGGTGACGACCTCGGCGTAGCGCTCGAAGGCATCGCGCATCCGTGCCGGGCTCGTCGAGCCGATGCAGAAGACCTCGACCTGTGCCTCGGTGCCCCAGCCGAGTGCCCCGGGGTCCAGGCTCACGGTGAAGCGCTCGATCACGCCGTCGTGCCGCAGCCGGTCCACGCGTCGCTTGACGGCCGGCGCCGAGAGGTTCACCCGGGCGCCGATCTGCGCGTAGCTCGCGCGGCCGTCCACGGCGAGGGCGTCGAGGATCGCCGAGTCGATCGCGTCGATCCGGGCGGCGTCGGGCATGGGCTCAGCATGCCCGAACCGGCGGGGTCCTCGCTCCCGGCCGCGAGGGACGCCGGCAGCGACGGGTACGGGCCGCCCACCTGCGGCAGTCGGCGGGGCCGTCAGCGCAGCGCGTCGGCGATCTGGTCGATCCCCCAGTCGAGGTCGTCGGTGCTGATGCTCAGCGGCGGAGCCAGGCGCACCGTGTGTCCGTGGGTGTCCTTGACGAGCACCCGGCGCGCCAGCAGCCGCTCGCTCAGCGCACGGCCGGTGCCCCTGCCTTCCGGCACGTCGATCCCGGCCCAGAGCCCGACGCTGCGCTGGCCGGCGAGCAGTCCCTCGGCGACGAGGGCGTCGAGGCGCTCGCTCAGGTGGGTTCCCATCGTGGCGACGCGGCTCTGGTACTCGCCGGTGGCGAGCAGCCCGACGACGGCGATCCCGACGGCGCAGGCCAGGGGGTTCCCGCCGAAGGTGGAGCCGTGCGTGCCGGGCGTCAGGACGCCGAGCGCCTCACGACGTCCGACGACGGCCGAGACGGGCAGGATGCCCCCGCCCAGTGCCTTGCCGAGCGTGACGAGGTCCGGACGCACCCCGACGAGCTCGCAGGCCAGCGTCGTCCCGGTGCGTCCGAGACCGGACTGCACCTCGTCGAGGATCAGCAGCGCGCCGTGCTCGTCGCACAGGGCGCGTGCGGTGGCCAGGTAGCCCGCCGGAGGGATCACGACGCCGGCCTCGCCCTGGATGGGCTCCAGCAGGACCCCGACCGTGTTCTCGTCGACGGCCTCCGCGAGCGCGGCGGCGTCACCGTAGGGCACGATCCGGAAGCCGGGCGTGTACGGACCGAAACCGGCGCGCGCCTCCTCGTCGGTGGAGAACGAGATGATCGTCGTCGTCCGCCCGTGGAAGTTGCCCGAGGCGACCACGATCGTCGCCCTCTCGGCCGGGACGCCCTTGACGTCCTGCCCCCACTTGCGGGCGGTCTTCACGGCGGTCTCGACGGCCTCGGCGCCGGTGTTCATCGGCAGCACGAGGTCGGCGGGCATCAGCGGGGCGAGCAGGCCGCTCAGCGCCTCGGCGAACGGCTCGAGCAGGTTGTGGTCGAAGGCGCGCGAGGTGAGCGTGAGCCGGTCGAGCTGGGCGTGGGCCGCGGCGAGCAGGGTCGGGTGCCCGTGACCGAAGTTCAGTGCCGAGTACCCGGCGAGCAGGTCGAGGTAGCCGGTGCCCGCGGCGTCCTGCAGCCAGGCTCCCGTGCCGGAGACGAGCTGGATCGGCAGCGGGTGGTAGTTCCTGGCGAGGTGGCTGGTGGTGGGCGCGAGGGTGGTCATGCGCCGGGGGCCGTGCGGATCTCGAGCGTGCAGCACTTGGCGCCGCCGCCGCCCTTGAGGAGCTCGGAGGTGTCGACGGCGACCGGGTGGAACCCGTGCTCGCGCAGGGCGGCCGCCAGACCGACGGCGCCCGGCGCGACGACGACGTTCAGTCCGTCGGAGACCGCGTTGAGGCCGAGGTGACCGGCATCGGCGTCGTCGATGTGCAGGGCGTCGGGGTAGCGCTCGGCGAGCACCTGCTGCGAGGCGGGCGAGAAGGCCGGCGGGTGGTAGGCCACGAGGGGGTGCGCCGGGTCGGAGTCGAGCACCGTGAGTGCCGTGTCCAGGTGGTAGTAGTGCGGGTTGACGAGCTCGAGGCTGACGACCTCACGCCCGGTGAGCCGCGCGAGCTCGGCGTGCGAGGCGATGTCGGTGCGGAAGCCCCAACCGGCGAGGATCGCGTCGCCGACCATGAGGATGTCGCCCTCGCCCTCGTTGATCTCGGCGGCGGTGTGCGTGACGAACCCGGCGTCGGCGAACCACTTCTGGTACAGCGGGCCCTCGGGGGCGCGTTCGGCGTAGCGGAACCTGGCCGAGTAGACGAGTCCGTCGATCACCGTGGCGCCGTTGGCCGCGTAGACCATGTCCGGCAGACCGGCGACCGGCTCGATGAACTCCAGGGTGTGCCCCCAGGAGAGGTAGGTGTCCCGCAGGACCTCCCACTGGGCGACCGCGAGGTCCGCGTCGGTGGCGACGGTGACGTCCATCCACGGGTTGATCTCGTAGCTGACCTCGAAGAAGGTCGGCTTGCACATGAGGTAGTGCCGGGGCGTCGCGATGCGGTCCATGGGTCCTCAGAAGGTCGTCTGTCGGGCGGCGCGGGCAGCCGTCGCTGTCGAGCCGGATCGGCTGCTCTTCGAGGCTAGGGCTCGCCCGGCGCGGGCGGTGGGTCAGGACGCTGCGTGTCGAGGCGCGAATCGTTGCGGGATCGGCCCTCAGCGCGGCGATTCGTTGCGCGGGCCCCGCAGGCCCGCTCGGACGTCCTCGCGCACGCGCCGCAGCACCAGGTCGAGCATCAGCAAGGACGCGGGGCGGGAGACGAGGTCGGTCACCGCGCTCGGCAGCCCACGGACGCCGATCTGCTCGATCCAGGTCACCTCGCACCACACCGGCCCGAGCGCGCGGACCTCGATCCCGGCGCTGCCGCGCAGCACGGGACCGTCCTTGCGGTAGTCGGCCACGCCGACCTCCTGGCCGGACGGCGGTTCGGAGCGCAGCACGGTCATCCGGTCGACGAGGCCCGGACCGCCGGTGCGTGCGGTCGGCCCGGAGACGGCGGTGAAGCTCTCCCCGACATGGAGTGGGCCGTCCACCTCGATCCGGGTCATCGGCACCCAGCCCTCGTGGCGGCGCACGTCGGTCAGCAGCGCCCACGCCTCGTCGGCCGGCAGGGGGAGGACGGCGCGGGCCACGACAGGGGAGGCGGGCCTCGCCATGGCCCGTCGCGCCGCCGGGAGCACGTCGTCGGCGACGACCCTGCGGGCGGTGGCGGCGGCCTCGCGGGCCAGGCTGGTGAGCGTCGGCATGGTGCAACCACGGTAGCGTCGGACCTATGGATGAGCGCGTGCTGGGCAGGACAGGTCGGTCGGTCTCCGTGGTGGGTCAGGGCTGCTGGCAGCTCGGTGCGGACTGGGGCGCCGTCTCCGAGGACGGTGCGATGGCGATCCTGCACGCGGCCGTCGACGCCGGGGTGACCTTCCTGGACACGGCTGACGTCTACGGCGACGGACGCAGCGAGCGTCTCGTCGGGCGGCTGCTGGCCGAGCGCGGGGTCGAGGGACTGACCGTCGCGACCAAGTTCGGTCGCCGGGCGAACCCGCACGTGGCCGAGGCCTACACCCTCGACGCCTTCCGGGCGTGGACGGACCGCTCGCGGGAGAACCTGGGCGTCGAGCGGCTCGACCTCGTCCAGCTGCACTGCCCCCCGACGGAGGTCTTCGCCCGCGACGAGGTCTACGAGGGGCTCGACACCCTGGTGACCGAGGGTCGCATCGCCGCGTACGGCGTCTCGGTGGAGACGGTCGCCGAGGCCCTGACGGCGATCGCTCGCCCGGGCGTGGCCTCGGTGCAGATCATCCTCAACATCTTCCGGCGCAAGCCGCTCGAGCGGGTGCTGCCGGCCGCGCAGGAAGCCGGGGTCGGCATCATCGCCCGGGTCCCGTTGGCCAGTGGGCTGCTCAGCGGCCGCTTCGACGCGTCGACGACCTTCGCGGCCGACGACCACCGGACCTACAACCGCCACGGTGAGGCCTTCGACCGCGGCGAGACCTTCGCGGGCGTGCCGTACGACGTCGGTGTCGCGGCAGCGGCCGAGGTCGCCGCGCTGACGCCTGCCGGGGCGAGCACGGCTCAGCTCGCCCTGCGGTGGATCATCGACCAGCCGGGCGTGACGACGGTGATCCCCGGGGCGAGCAGGCCGGAGCAGGCGCGCGCCAACGCCGGTGCTGCCGCTCTTGCGCCGCTGGATGCGGCGACGCTCGCCCGCCTCGAGGAGATCTACGACGAGCGGATCCGCGAGCACGTGCACGCGGAGTGGTGACGGTCGGCTGACCCCGACCTGAGGCCGGCTGCGCGCGCGAGGCTCAGGCCCGCGGCGGCTGCCAGGAGTCGGCGGGCGGCTCGACGACGTGCAACGCGGCCGGTGCTGCTCCGTCCAGGAGCATCGGGAACGCGGCTGGCGGCGGCCCGAAGGCCCGCTCGGCGCCGAGCACGACGGTGCGTCCCATCGCGCGCGCCCCGGTGGCGCCGATGACCATCCCGAGCCCGAAGGGCGCGAGCCGTCCGACGGCGAGCGCCCCCTGGCGGGTGGCCTGACGACGTACCAGGCGCTTGGCGAGCGCCGAGTTCACGCGCTTGATCGTGGAGGTCGGCATCGTCGTGAGCAGCGTGCGCGCCCAGGCGGCGCCGGACATCCCCGTCTCCGAGCCGACCGTGGCGGCGCCCTGCTCGCCGAGCACCGTCGCGAGCAGCAGGGTGCGTCGCCGGGTCGTGTCCTCGACGGCGATGCCGTGCACCTCGGCGACGGCGAGCGCGAAGGCGGAGGAGGCGGCGAAGAAGGTGGCGATCTCGCTCGTCGTCAGCGCGACGCCCGTCCCCGTGCCGATCCCGGGCGCTGCGGCGACCGCCCCGGCGGCACCGCCCGAGGTGGCGACGGCGAGCAGGTACTGCCGCTCGAGCATCCGCACGACCTGTGTCGGGCTGGCTCCCGGGTTGCGTCGGCGCAGTCGGTCCACGTGGGCGTGCACGACGCTCGACGGGATCGCGACGGCCTTGTCCAGGAGGGCGTCGAGGATCGCGATCCCGGTGATGGCGTCCGGGCTTCGGCGCGGGGCGTCGTCGTCTCGCTCGACAGCGGGGCCCACGGCGACGAGCTCACCGTGGCGGACGCGGCTCTGGCCGCGCGGTCGGCGGGGACGCAGCGATGGCATGCGTCGATGGTCGCACGGCGTGTCGGGCACGGCAGGACCCGGCGACTCCTGGCGGGTAGGCTCTGGGCGTTCGTGGGCGCGGTCACTGCCCGCTCATGGACAGCGCGGATCTCTTGCGTCTCGGTCGCCGACGGGCCAGGGCCATGGGGATCCACGCGCCTGTAGCTCAGGGGATAGAGCACCGCTCTCCTAAAGCGGGTGTCGGCAGTTCGAATCTGCCCAGGCGCACAGAGTGTTTGTGCAGGTCAGGTGGGTTACGAGTGCATGGGGTGCCACGGCTGCAGAGAGGCTTTGGGGCCTTCTGGGGTGCATGTGGGATGCAGACGCCCGGAGAGCCCTCAGCGGGGGTCAGGCGTGGCCGGGCCGGGCGGGGTCTCGGAAGCCGCCCCGGGGTCTGCTGTCGTTCCGGTTGACGCCGGCCGTCGACCATCGAGCGGGTAGCGCGCCACCTCAAGCTCCACGTCTACCCGACCCTTGGCGACCGACCTCTGGCGAGCATCCGGCCCTCGGACCTCAAGGGCCCGGTGGCCACACTCACGCTCACGCTGGCGCCCGCGACAGTGAGCGTGATCCACCGGCGCCTGTCGGCGGTGTTCAAGGCCGCGGTCGACGACCGCCGGATCGCGTCGTCACCGTGCGTCGGAGTCTCCGTCCCGAGGCCGCGCAAGGTCCGGGTGGTGCCCGTCGACACGCCCGCGGTCCATACGCTCACGGCGGCCATGCCCGAGCGTTGGCGCGCCGCAGTGACCTTGGCGGCGGGCACGGGCATGCGGCAGGGCGAGGTGTTCGGTCTCACGGTGGACCGCATCGACTTCCTGCGCCGCCGGGTCGTCGTCGACCGGCAGCTCGTCGTCCTGACCGGGAACGAGCCGTACCTCGGCGCGCCGAAGACCGACTCCAGCGACCGCACCATCCCGCTCCCCCAGGTCGTCGTCGACGCATTGGCGGCCCACCTTGCGACCTTCCCGCCCGGACACGGACGGCCTCGTGTTCACGACCCCCTCCGGGAGGCCGGTCCGACGCCCCGACTGGGGCGACGTGTGGCGCCCGGTCGTGGCCTCGGTGGGCCCGCGGGGATTCGTCTTCCACGGCCTGAGGCACTACTACGCGTCGCTGCTCATCCGACACGGCGAGTCCGTGAAGGAGGGTGCTCGCCGCCGTGGGCACCGACGAATCGGTCGATCGCACGACCCATCGTTCGCGGAGGTTCCCCGGCGAAACCGGGAAGCGCCACGGGTAGCGTGGCGGGGTGCACCTCTCTCCCGGCGCATCCGATGCGACCGCCCCTGCGTCCGACGGTGTCCCGGCGGCGGTGGTCGTGGTGTCCGACCGATGCTCTCGCGGCGAGGCAGCGGACCGGTCGCGGCCGGTCGCCGTCGAGCGGCTCCGGGCCGTCGGCCTGACCGTCGGCAGTCCCACGATCGTCCCGGACGGTGCCGAGCAGGTGCGGGCTGCGCTCACTGCGGTGCTCTCAGGACCCGCGCGTCTCGTCGTCACGTGTGGCGGGACCGGGCTCACCCCGCGCGACCGGACCCCGGAGGGCACCCGCCCGCTGCTGGTCACCGGGCTGGTCGGCCTCGCGGTGGCGATCAGGCGTGCGGGCCAGGCTCACGTCGCGACGGCGGTGCTCTCGCGGGGGCTCGCGGGGCTGACCGCCCGCGGGCAGATCGTGGTGAACCTGCCGGGAAGCCCGGCCGCCGTCGCGCAGGGGCTCGACGTCGTGCTGCCGCTGCTCGGTCACATGCTGGATCAGATCGCCGGCGGTGACCACGCATGAGCCTCGCAGCGGTGAGCGACGGGCCGATCTCGGTGGACGCACACCTGACGGCGGTCGCCCACCCGGGGGCCGGGGCCGTCTCCCTGTTCGTCGGTCAGGTCCGCGACCATGACCCGTCAGCCGTCGGCGAGGTCGCAGCACTCGAGTACACCGCGCACCCCGACGCCGAGGAGGTCCTGGCCCGTCTGGTCGCGCACACCGCATCGATGGCTGGGGTCCTGGGCGTCGCGGCCACCCATCGCCGCGGCGTGCTCCCGGTCGGTCAGATCGCCGTCGTCGTCGCGGTCGCGACCGCGCACCGGACGCTTGCCTTCCGCCTGTGCGAGGACCTCGTGGAGGCGATCAAGAGCGAGCTGCCGATGTGGAAGCGCGAGATCCTCACCGACGGCAGCCACGTCTGGGTGGGACTGGCATGAGCACACCGCCCTCGGCTCCGGGGCTGGTCGACGGGTTCGGTCGCGTGCACCGCGACCTGCGTATCTCCCTAACCGACCGGTGCTCGCTGCGGTGCACGTACTGCATGCCCGCCGAGGGCGTGCCGTGGCTGCCCGGGGAGGCGATGCTCAGCACCGACGAGCTCGTGCGGGTGACGAGGGTGGCCGTCGACCTGGGCATCCGCGGGATCCGGCTGACCGGCGGCGAGCCGCTGCTGCGCCCGGACGTGGTGGACGTGGTGGCCGCACTGGCCGGGCTGGGCGAACCGGGCGACCGTCCCGAGATCTCGTTGACCACCAACGGTCTGCGCCTGCCCGCCCTGGCCGGCCCGCTGAAGGACGCCGGGCTGCGCAGGGTCAACGTCAGCCTGGACACCCTCGACCGTGACCGGTACCAGCAGCTGACCCGCCGCGACCGGCTCCCGCAGGTGATCGCCGGTCTCGCGGCCGCCCGGGCCGTCGGCTTCGCGCCGATCAAGCTCAACGCCGTCGCGATGCGCGCCGTGAACGACACCGAGGTCGTCGACCTGGTGCGGTTCGCCCTCGAGCACGGCTACGAGATGCGCTTCATCGAGCAGATGCCGCTCGATCCCGGCCACACCTGGGACCGCACGCAGATGGTCAGCCAGACCGAGATCCTCGACGCCCTGAGCGCCGCGTTCACCCTGACCCCTGTCCCGGGCCGTGGCGCAGCGCCCGCCGAGAGGTGGCAGGTCGACGGTGGGCCCGGGACCGTCGGGGTCATCGCCTCGGTGACCTCGCCGTTCTGCGGGTCCTGCGACCGGCTGCGGCTGACCGCCGACGGGCAGCTGCGCGCCTGCCTCTTCGCGCAGACCGAGACCGACGTGCGCACCGTGCTGCGCACCGGCGGCGACGACCAGGCGATCGCCGACGCGTGGCGGGCCTGCGTCGCCGGCAAACGCGCCGGCCACGACATCGGCGCCCCGGGCTTCCACCAGCCGGACCGGCCGATGAGCGCGATCGGCGGCTGACATCGGAACAGCCCGCCGCGAGAGGGACTGTGCGGCGCCGTCAGCCGCCCGCGAAGGGCGGCAGGACATCGACCGTCGTCCCGTCGATCAGCACCGTGGCATCACCCTCGACCCGGCGTCCGGCCGCGAGCAGGGACGCCTGACGCAGGACCCGCTCCATCGCAGGACCGTGCGCCGCGAGGAGCATCGCGCGCAGCTCCCCGACGGTCCGGGCCGTGATCGTCTCGGAGTGGGCGCCGGCAGCCTCCGCTGCCGCAGCGAAGTGGCGAACCGTGATCACTCGCTGCCGCCGCCGTCACGGCGGGCGGCCCACTCCTGCGCGAGGGCCATCACCCGCTCGGCGACGCGATCGAACTCCGCGCGATCGCGCGTCCCGGCCGCGACGGCGTAGCCGACGAAGAAGCCGGTCAGCGGTGCGGCCGGGCGTGCGACGCCGTGCGCCGTCTCCCTGGCCAGGTCGAGGACCGACTGGACATCGACTGCAGCCGGATCGACCCCGAGCTCGCTCGCCAGGAGCGCGACCCATGCGTCCAGGTCGTGCCCAGCGGGCTCGTGACGTGCGCCGGGCGTGCGGGGCTCTTCGGCAGCGCGGTCAGTGCTCACAGGTCCTCCTGGCGATGATCGAGTCCAGATCCTCGACAGCCTGCCACGTGTCCCCGTCCCGGGCGGCGCCGGTCGGGTCGGACACCTCGATCAGGGACATCGGTTCGAGGAGCCGTCGCATCGATGCTCCGTTCACGCCGCCGTCGCCCGCAAGTCGATCGACGGCCGCCCGCAGTGCGGGGCGTCGGTAGGCGGCGAGCAACGACTGCCGACGACCCTCGGCGTCCACGACCACCGCCCCGTCACCCGCGTCGTCCTGCGCCAGCGCCGCCAGGAGATCGGGGACCAGCGAGCCGGCCAGCGGGAGGTCACAGGCCAGCACCACGACGGCGACGCCGTCGCCCTCGCCCAGGTGGGTGAGCCCGGCGGCGAGACCCGCGGCGGGACCGCCGAGCGGCGGGTCCTCCTGGACCCGGTCGACACCGAACGTCTCGACCGTCGGCGGAGCCACGACCACGGTCCGCCGGGCACCGGCGACCGCATCGAGCACGTGCGCGAGCATCGGCCGGCCGCCGGCGGGGACGGCGGCCTTGTCGGCTCCCCCGAGCCGGATCCCCTCACCGCCCGCCAGGACGATCGCGTCGAACTCCATCCGCGCGCCCGTGCTCATCGGGCGTCGCCCTCCGGTGGGCGCGTCCACACGCCGGACCTGCCGCCGGACTTCGCCTGCAGCCGGACCTGGTCGATCTCGACCGACCGGTCGAGCCCCTTGACCATGTCGACGACGGCGAGGCAGGCGACGCTCACCGCGACCATCGCCTCCATCTCGACCCCGGTGCGGTCGGCCGTGCGCACCGTCGCCCTCACGGCGACCCCCGCGTCGACGACCTCGAGGTCGACCACGACCCCGTGCACGCCGATCACATGGGCGAGCGGGAGCAGCTCGGGGGTGCGCTTGGCCGCGGCGATCCCCGCGACGCGCGCCACGGCGAGCACATCGCCCTTGGGGACCGCTCCGGAACGCAGCGCCGTGACGACCTGCTCGCCG
>JBBSAL010000009.1:0-94450 GCA_038252305.1 Actinomycetales bacterium
AGCCCTGCTCGACGATCAGCCGGGCCAGCCGCAGCCGGGTCCGTGGGGTCAGGGTCGCGTTAGCGTGGGACACGAAGGCCTCCAGGTTGTGAAGCGGTTCCTCGACAGCTCCACTTCACATCTGGGGGCCTTCACCTGTCAGCCCGACTCACCGCCATCGGGCGGGACAACCTCCCTGGACATCACACCTAGCCGCGCACCGCACCCTCATCGGTGCGCAGGCGGAAGGAGGCCCGCGTCGACGAGGCGAAGGGTCAGCTCGTGCCCGTCGGCACCTTCCACGACGAGCAGCCCTGAGCCGTCAGCACCCTGCGACAGGGGCAGCGGGAGACCGTGCGAGAGGACCTGCTCGGCCGGGGAGAGCCGGCGGATCGCCATGACGGCGACCCTGCCCGGGTGCTCGGCGACAGCCTCGGCGTAACGCTGAGGGTCGTGCTGACCGTCGTCCCCGACGAGGGCCCAGGTGAGCTGCGGAAGCTCGGCCATCAGCCGTCGAAGGCTCTCTCGCTTGTGCGTCTGCCCGGTGCTGAACCAGCCCTGGCTCCGGGGGCGCCAGTCGGCGAGCAGGAGGGGGCCCGGGGGGAAGCCGTGGTGCCGCAGGAAGCGCCGCAGCGCGGGTGCCACGTCCCAGGCACCTGTCGAGAGGTAGAAGGTGGGACCGTCCGGGTAGGCACCGGACCACCGCTGGTACAGCTCGGCCATCCCCGGGACCGCGCGGCGGGCGTTCTCGTGCAGGACGAGCGCGTTCCAGGCGGCGAGCAGCGGGCGCGGGATGGTCGTCACCATGACGGTGTCGTCGACATCGCTGAGCAGGGCCATCGCCGGCTCCGGGCCGATCACGAGCGCCCGCGCCTGGACCCACGCGCTCCCGATGCCGATCCCCACGGGGCGCCAGCCGGGCTGGAGCAGTGCCGGGAGCCGGACGTCGAGGTAGCCACGATCGTCGGCCTCGACCCGATGACGTACGCCGGCCACGTCGACCTCGATCGAGGCCCGCGGTAGCGGGACCACGAGGAAGGAGCGCCAGCCGCGCACGGCCCGCGGCGTGGACGGCGACTCGGGAGAGAGTCCTGGGCTGTCGGGTGCGACCAGGACGGCACGTCCCAGGACGCGCACCCAGCCGTCCGTCCCGTATCCGGTGAACGGCTCGATGCTCTCGGTCCAGCCCTGCCGGCGCAGTCTGCGGGCGATGCGACGGGTGATCCTGTCCTCGAGCCGCGCCGCCCAGTGCGCGGACTCCTCCTGCGCCGTCACAGGACCAGCTCGGCCATCGTGCGCAACGCGATCCGGTCCCCCTGGACGAGGATCGACGTCACGACGGTCTCGCCCCACGCCTCGAGGCGGTCACGGATCGCCTCGGCCGGGCCGATGAGCGCGATGTCCTGCACGAGCGCCGTCGGCACCGCCGCCGCTGCCTCGGCGCGACGGCCCGCGGCCCAGAGCCCGGCGATCTCGACGCACTCGTCGACCCAGCCCAGCCGCTCGATCGCGGCCCGATGGAAGTTCGCTCCGGGTGCGCCCATTCCTCCGAGATAGAGCGCGACGAACGGGCGCACCTGGTCAGCGGCCCGCTCGACCTGGTCATCGACCACGACGGGCACCGTGGCACTCACCTCGAAGGCGTCGGCGGAGCAGAGCGCGGGGTCGCGCAGCGCGAAGCCCTCGGCGAGCAGCGCGCGATGCTCCGCGTCGTGACGGGGGGAGAAGAAGAGCGGCAGCCACCCGTCGGCGATCTCGGCGGCGAGAGCGACGTTCTTCGGGCCCTCGGCCGCGAGGTGGATCGGCAGGTCAGCACGCAGGGGATGGACCGTCGACCGCAGCGGGCGGCCCAGTCCCGTCCCACCCGGGAAGGGGAGGGGGTAGGCCGGCCCCGTGGCGGAGACCGGTTCGCTCCGGGTGAGCACCTGCCGCACGAGGTCGACGTACTCACGCGTGCGGGCCAGCGGGCGCGGATAGGGCTGGCCGTACCAGCCCTCGACGACCTGCGGCCCGGAGACGCCCAACCCCAGGGTGAAGCGCCCGTCGGACAGGTGGTCCATGGTCAGGGCGGCCATCGCCGTCGCGGTCGGCGCCCGGGCCGAGATCTGGGCGATCGCCGTCCCCAGCCGGATCCGTTCCGTGCGGCTTCCCCACCAGGCCAGGGGAGTCAGTGCGTCGGAGCCGTAGGCCTCCGCCGTCCAGGCCGAGTCGTAGCCGAGCTCTTCGGCCGCCAGGATCGTCTCGAGCGCACCGGCGGGGCGTTGCGCTCCCCAGTAGCCGAGGTGGACGCCGAGCTTCATCCGACCGCCTCCACGACCCGGCGCCGACGCCACCACCGTGCGACCACCAGCCCGACCGCGCCGAGCACGGCGAGCACGAGCACGGGCAGCAGGACGGCGCTGAGGCTCAGCAGCAGGCTCGTGACGTCCTCGGCCGTGCTCACCACCGGCGCGCCGAGCCCCCCGGTCGCGAGGTTGACCACCGGTCGGGCGAGGGCCTTGAGGGTGTGCACCGCGAGGGCCAGCAGCACCCCGATCGCGATCGGCACCCAGGCGTTCGAGGAGAAGAACGTCGAGGGGTCGCTCACGGCAGCGGTGGCCAACGAGGAGCCAGCGCCGAAGACGATGCCGCCGGCCGTCGGGCGCACCACCGACTGCACCACGTCGTTCGCATGGTCGAAGCCGGGCACCTTGTCGGCGACGACGTCCAGGGCGAGCAGGAGCGTGAGGAGAGCGAGCACCCAGGGGCTGGACAGCCAGGCCCAGTGCGCCGGCAGGCCGACGAGGGTGGTGTACCGGTCGAGCAGGCCGAGAACGAGGAGGGGGAGCGCCGCGTTGAGGCCTGCGGCGGTCGCCAGCCCGGTCCCGGTCAGCAGCTCCAGCATGTGGCCAGCATGGCATCTGCCCGTAGCCTTGGCTCGTGCCGAGCCCCCGCAGACGCCTGCGTGTCGACCCCACGCACGGCGCGCAGCTGCGTGCCGGTTTTGCTCGGATCCGCGCCGAGCACGATCTGCCGGAGGGGTTCGGGCACGAGGCGGCGACCGAGGCCGCACGAGCGGCGGACCGGACGGATCCGGTCGGACGCCGCGATCTCACCGAGGTGCCCTTCGTCACGCTCGACCCGCCCGGGTCGACGGATCTCGACCAGGCCATGCACCTGAGTCGGCGCGGACCCGGATACCTCGTGCGCTACGCCATCGCCGACGTCCCGTCCTTCGTGACGCCGGGCGGGGCGCTCGACCACGAGACGCACACGAGGGCCACCACGGTGTACTGCCCCGACCTCCGGGTCCCGCTCCACCCGACGATCCTGTCGGAGGGCGCCGCGTCCCTGCTCGCGGGTCAGGTCCGCCCGGCGGTCGTCTGGACGATCGCCCTCGACGCGCACGGCGAGGTGGAGGACGTCGAGGTCGAGCGGGCGACCGTGCGCAGCCGCGCACAGCTCGACTACCCCTCGGCGCAACGGGCTCTGGACGCCGGCGACGCGAACCGGACGCTCACCCTGCTCGCCGAGATCGGACCGTTGCGCTCGGCCGTCGAGGAGGCCCGTGGTGGCGTCTCGCTCGCCCGGGCGGAGCAGGAGGTCGTCGCGGTGGGCGACCGGTGGGAGCTCAGCCTGCGGGCTCCCTCGCCGATCGAGGAGCACAACGCCCAGATCTCCCTGCTCACCGGTGTCGCCGCGGCCGCGTTGATGCTCCGCGCGGGCGTCGGCGTCCTGCGCACGATGCCCGCTGCGGACGAGGCCGACCTGCAACGTCTGCGGCACCGGGCCCGTGCCCTCGGTGTCCAGTGGCCGAGCGAGGAGCCCTACGGATCGGTCCTGCGCCGGCTCGACCGATCGCTGCCGTCGAGAGCCGCCTTCCTCACGGCGGCGACCGCACTCTTCCGCGGTGCCGCGTGGACGCCGTTCGAGGGCACGCCCCCGCCCGACCCGGTGCACGGCGCAGTCGGCGCGCCGTACGCCCACGTGACCGCGCCGCTTCGGCGGCTGGTCGATCGCTACGGGCTCGAGATCGCCCTCGCCGCGCACGCCGGCCGCGCCGTTCCCTCCTGGGTGCTGGCCGCGCTGCCCACGCTCGGCGAGGAGATGGCCCGCGGTGCGGCCAGGGCGTCGTCCGTCGATCGCGCCTGCACCGACCTCGTCGAGGCGACCGTGCTGTCGACGCACGTCGGGGAGGAGTTCGACGCCGTGGCGCTCGACGAGCGGACCGTCCAGATCGCCGATCCCGCGGTGGTGGGTCGGATGAGCGACGGGGCCGGGCTCGCGGGCCAGCGCGTCCGGGTCCGGCTGGTCGAGGCCGACGTCGTCGACGGGCGTGTGCGGTTCGCGCCCGTGGGTGCCCGAGGCGCCTCGAACCGGCCCGTCGGCCCGTAGGATCGTCATCCAGGTGGACTCGGGGGAGGTGCGTTCAAGCGTGGCGGATGTTCGCGACGACCCCAACCGGGTGCTCACCCTGCCGAACGTGATCAGCCTCGTCCGTCTGCTGCTGGTCCCTGTCTTCGCGGTGCTCGCCTGGCAGCGTCAGGACCTCGCGGCGCTCTACATCCTCGCCGTCTCCGGAGCCACCGACTGGCTCGACGGGGTCCTGGCCCGCGGCCTGCACCAGCAGAGCCGGCTCGGCGAGCTGCTCGACCCCGCTGCCGACCGCCTCTTCATCCTCGTCACGCTCGTCGTGCTCGCGGCCAGGGGCAACATCCCGTGGTGGCTCGTCGCGGCGATCGTCGGCCGCGACGTGATCCTCGCCCTCCTGCTCTGGCTGCTGCTGCGCACCGGCGTCGGCCCGCTTCCCGTGCACTTCGTGGGCAAGGCCGCGACCTTCGCCCTGCTCTACGCCTTCCCGCTGCTGCTCCTTGCCCAGTGGTCCGGGGCAGTCGGCTCGATCGCCGGGGTGCTGGGCTGGGCCTTCGCCTGGTGGGGGATCGGGCTCTACTGGCTCGCTGCGCTCATCTACCTGCGCCAGGCGGCACGTGCCATGCGGGACCCCGCCCTGCGGGCTGGACCGCAACGGCCTGACGACGTCGGCGGTCAGCCGCCCTCCGCGCCGGACGGCCCCGCTCCTGCGGGATCCATGCCGTGACCTCGTCGGCCAGCGCTCCTGGTCCGGCCCGGGACCGACGAGACGACCACCCTCGTGCACCCCGTCCGGTCACGCGGCGACGCCCCGACGCCTCGATGGCCCTGCTCAACGACCTGATGGACCGGCCGACGGACCCGGCCTACGCGGACGCGGCCCAGCGCCCGCACCCCCCGCAGACCACTCCGCAACGCCTCACACGCTCCGGGCTCGAGCTGGTCGTCGCCTTCGTGCTGGGTCTCGTGATCACCGGGGCGATCGTCAACCTGCGCGGCCCGCAGTCAGCGGTGCAGAGCGCAGTGACCGCCCTCACCTCCCAGATCACCGAGCGCACCGGGAGGGCCGACACGCTCGCCAAGACGAACGCGGGCCTCAGCGCCGACGTCGCCCAGCTGCAGGCCGACGCGATCGCTGAGAAGGACCCGGCGCTGCTGGCCGAGCTCAACGAGTCCGACCTGCTCTCCGGGGCCGTCGGCGTCACCGGGCCGGGGTTGGTGATCGAGCTCGCCGACGCGCCGCCGGACGCCACCGGCAAGGTCCCGCCCGAGGACCGCGTGCAGGACATCGACGTCCAGACCGTCGTCAACGGCCTGTGGTCCGCCGGCGCCGAAGCCATCTCGATCAACGGGCAGCGTCTGACCTCGCTCACCGCCATCCGGACCGCAGGGATCGCGATCCTCGTCGACCTCGTGCCGCTGTCCTCGCCCTACACGATCGAGGCCGTCGGAGACGTCCGGGCGATGCAGACGGCCTTCGCCCGCAGCGGGGCGGCGAGCCACCTCACGACACTCGCCTCGGCGTACGACATCGGCGTCTCGACACGCGCCGCCAACCGCCTCTCCCTGCCGGGGGCCGGACGCCCGACGCTCCTGTACGCCCACACCCCGCAGGATGTGGCATCGTCGCCCACGACCGGAACGGAGGACGCTCCATGATCGCTGTGATCGGGCTGCTGCTCGGCGCCCTCGCCGGGCTCTTCCTCGAGCCGACGGTGCCGTTGTTCCTTCAGCCGTACCTGCCGATCGCCGTCGTCGCGGCGCTCGACGCACTGTTCGGCGGTCTGCGCGCCATGCTCGACCGAACCTTCGACGACCGCGTCTTCCTCGTCTCGTTCCTCTCGAACGTGGTGGTCGCCGCCCTCATCGTGTTCCTCGGAGACCAGCTCGGCGTGGGCAGCCAGCTGTCGACCGCTGTGGTCGTCGTGCTCGGGATCCGGATCTTCTCGAACGCCGCCGCCATCCGGCGGCACCTGCTCAAGGCCTGACCGATGAGCGACGAGGACGAGACGGCACCCACGCTCCCGCAGGTTCCTGCGCAGCCCGAGACGACGTCGAGCCGTTCTGGCTGGTCGACGTTGCGCAGGGCACTGAGTCCGCGCGCGACGAAGGCCCAGGCGCTCGCCGCGGTCCTCACCGCCATGCTCGGCTTCGCCCTCGTGGTGCAGGTGCAGCAGAACCGCTCGACCGATCTGTCCGGCCTGAGCCAGCAGGAGCTCGTCCGGATCCTCGACGAGGTGACCCAGCGCACCGACGACCTCGAGAAGCAGGCCGTCGAGCTCCGGACTCAGCGCGCGGAGCTCGTCACGGGTACCGACACCGAGCGAGCAGCGCAGGAGGCCGCCGCTGCGAGGGCCGAGGTGCAGGGCATCCTGGCCGGTCGGCTGCCCGCCCAGGGGCCAGGAGTCTCCATCACGCTCCGCGAGGGCGGGACACGGCTCTCGGCGTCCGACCTCGTCGACGTGCTCGAGAGCCTGCGCAACGCGGGCGCCGAGGCGATCCAGCTGAACGACCTGCGCCTGACCGCCTCGTCCTACATCATCGACACTTCCGCCGGCGTCATCGTCGACGGCACGCAGCTCAACGCGCCGTACCGCTGGATGGCGATCGGCGACCCGGACACCCTCAAGCCCGCGCTCGAGATGCCGGGCGGCGCCCTGGCGGCCATCCGCAACAACGGCGCGACCACCGATGTCCGCAGTCTGGACTCGGTGACGATCACCGCGGTGCGGAACCTGCCCGTCCCACGGTTCGCGACCCCCGTGCCGTCGCCGACCGCGGGCTGAGCACCGGCCGGGCCGCTGCGGGCACCTGGGCCAGAACCCCCGGCCGTACGGTCCTGACGGGACACGCCGGGGCGCATAGGCTGTGCTCTCGACGGTGGACGAGCAGGAGGAGGGACGATGGGCGAGCACGAGGCCCCGGATCCGCAGCGATGGGCTGGCGGTGAGACGACGATCAGCTTCGGCGACGCCGTCCCCGAGAGCGAGAGCGTTGCGCTGTCCCCTGAGCAGCACGCGGCTGTCGCCGCGCTCCCGGCGACGTCCGCACTGCTCCTCATCCAGCGCGGCCCCTCGTCAGGTGCGCGGTTCCTGCTCGACGCCGACCGCACGTCCGCCGGTCGGAGCCCCGACGCCGACATCTTCCTCGACGACGTCACGGTCTCGCGCAAGCACGTCGAGTTCGTCCGTGAGGGCGGCGGGTTCGTCGTACGCGACGTCGGCTCGTTGAACGGCACCTACGTCAACCGGGCCCGGATCGAGCAGGCCACGCTGCGCCCGGGTGACGAGGTTCAGATCGGCAAGTTCCGGATGACCTTCCACCCGAGCCCCGCGCGCGCCGCCGGCACCGCCGACACCGACCGGTGAGCCGGAGCCACTCGGCCGATCGGGTGATCTCCGCGTCCGGACCGGTTCCGGCCGATCCCACCCCGCCCCGGCCGCACGCGGTCGAGGCGTGGCCCCAGGGCGTCTCGCGCGAGCCGTCGATGCGCATCTCGGACGTGCTGGCAACGCTGAGCACCGACTACCCCGCGCTCACGCCGTCCAAGCTGCGGTTCCTCGAGGAGCAGGGGCTCGTCGTGCCCCGGCGCTCGCCCGGCGGCTACCGCCAGTACAGCCCCGCAGACGTCGAGCGGGTGCGCTACGTCCTGCGCGAGCAGCGCGACAAGTACCTGCCGCTGCGGGTGATCGGGGAGCAGCTCGTCGCGCTCGACCGCGGCGAGGTCCTCGAACCGCTGCAGCCGCGGCTCGCGACGAACGACGGTGAGCCCTCCGGCCCGCTGCGACCGGCCCGGCACAGCGCGGCGAGCCTTGCTGCCGCTGCCGGCGCCGACGTCGCTCTCGTCGCGGGCCTCATCGAGGCCGGGGTGATCACCGCACCGGCCTCCGGACGTCTGGACCCCTGGGCCGTCGAGGTCGTCCGTGCGGCCGGCTCGCTCGCCGAGCACGGGGTCGAACCACGCCACCTTCGCGCCTTCCGCGCGGCGGCGGACCGACAGCTCGACGTCGTCGAGCAGATCGTGGCGCCCGTGCGTGCGCAACGCGCGGTGGCAGCACAGGCGCACGCGGCGACGCTCGCGGCCGAGGTCGGCGAGCTGTGCGTCCGCCTGCACACGGCACTGCTGCGCGCCGGAGTGGCCGACCTCGCACCCTGAGGCACCGAGTGGCAGGCACGGCCCGCCGCGGAGCCGTAGCGTGGAGGCATGGACACGTCGCTGATCGAGCTCGACGTCCTCGGTGTGCGCCGACAGGGCGAGGAGAACGAGGTCGTCGTCCTCCTGCTGGACCTCGTCGGCCGTCGGCTCCTCCCGATCGTCGTCGGGCCGGGGGAGGGATCGGCCATCGCCGTCGGCCACGCCGGGATCCAGGCACCCCGCCCGATGACGCACGACCTGCTGGTCTCCCTCGTCTCGGCATGCGGCTGCGTGATCACTCACGTCGAGGTCGTCGGGCTGATCGACGGCGTCTTCCACGCTGCGGTCGTCCTGGACTCGGGCACGCGCGTCGACTCCCGGGCCTCCGACGCGATCGCCGTGGCCGTCCGCCTCGGCTGTCCGGTCCTGTGCACCGCGCAGGTGCTCGAGACCGCCTCGCTGCCCGTCGAGGGCGGCACGCCGGCCGACGAGCTCGCGCGCTTCCGGACCTTCCTCGACACGGTCACGCCCGACGACTTCTCCGAGGAGCCGGGCGCACAGGACGAGGATCCGGGCCCGGATGCACCTTCAACCTGAACCTGAGACATCTCGGAGCGACACGCCGTCGGCGCGTCGCACGTGGCGTCGTTGACCTGCCCTGGGTGCACCCATACCGTGAGGGGGTGCCCTCCGGTTGCTGCGGACAGGCGATCAACGAGTGGTGACCGATGGGAGCAGGCGTGACCGGCACCGGTGACACGGCGGAACGACCGGCAGGAGTGCCCCAGCGCGCGCAGGGGCTCCTGTTCGGCGACGAGCTCCCCGACCTCGACAGCAGCTCCGGCTACCGGGGTCCCACGGCCTGCCGAGCGGCCGGCATCACCTATCGCCAGCTGGACTACTGGGCCCGCACGGGACTGGTCGAGCCCAGCATCCGTCCGGCGACGGGCTCGGGAACGCAGCGGCTGTACAGCTTCCGCGACATCCTCGTCCTGAAGATCGTCAAGCGGCTGCTCGACACCGGCGTCTCCCTCCAGCAGATCCGCACGGCCGTCTCCCACCTGCGCGAGCGCGGCGTCGAGGACCTGGCGCAGATCACCCTGATGAGTGACGGTGCCAGCGTCTACGAGTGCACCTCGCCCGATGAGGTCATCGACCTGGTCCAGGGCGGGCAGGGCGTCTTCGGGATCGCCGTCGGTCGGGTCTGGCGCGAGGTGGAGGGCACCCTCGCGTCGCAGCCGACCGTCCGGGCAGAGGACGACTCCGTGGTGGACCACGGACATGTCGACGAGCTCTCGGCGCGACGTCAGGCCCGGTCCGCCGGCTGATCCTCCTGCGCCGTCCCGGCCTCCGGACGGCAGGCCGAAAGGCCCAGGTTGCGGCTACGGTGTGGTTTCCCCGGTCGTGGATGAGGTGAGTCGTGTTCTCCAAGGTTCTCGTCGCCAACCGTGCTGAGATCGCCGTCCGTGCGTTCCGCGCGGCGTTCGAGCTCGGTGCCCGCACCGTCGCCGTCTACCCGTACGAGGACCGCAACTCCGAGCACCGCCTGAAGGCGGACGAGGCCTACCCGATCGGTGAGGCAGGCCACCCGGTCCGTGCCTACCTCGACATCGAGGAGATCCTGCGGGTCGCTCGCGAAGCCGGAGCAGACGCGGTCTACCCCGGCTACGGCTTCCTCTCGGAGAACCCCGGGCTCGCGCGCGCCTGTGCCGACGCCGGTCTGACCTTCATCGGCCCGCCGCCGGAGGTCCTCGAGCTCGCCGGTGACAAGGTCCTGGCGATCCGCGCGGCGAAGGCTGCGGGCATCCCGACCCTCGCGTCCTCCGACCCCTCCGACGACGTCGACGCGCTCCTCGCGGAGGCTCCCGCGATCGGCTACCCGCTGTTCGTCAAGGCCGTCGCCGGCGGTGGCGGTCGCGGGATGCGCCGCGTCGAGTCCGCCGCCGACCTGCCCGGGGCGCTCGCCGCCGCGATGCGGGAGGCCGGTGGGGCGTTCGGCAACTCGACGGTCTACCTCGAGCAGGCCGTGCTGCGACCGCGACACATCGAGGTCCAGATCCTCGCCGACGCCACGGGTGACGTCGTGCACCTCTTCGAGCGCGACTGCTCGGTCCAGCGCCGGCACCAGAAGGTCATCGAGATCGCGCCCGCGCCCAACCTCGACCCGGCGCTGCGGGACCGGCTGTGCGCCGATGCCGTCGCGTTCGCGCGCAGCATCGGTTATGTCAACGCCGGCACCGTGGAGTTCCTCGTCGACACGGTGGGGGAGCGTGCGGGCAAGCACGTCTTCATCGAGATGAACCCGCGGATCCAGGTCGAGCACACGGTGACCGAGGAGGTCACCGACATCGACCTGGTCAGCTCACAGATGCGGATCGCCGCAGGGGCGACGCTCGCCGAGCTCGGGATCCGTCAGGAGACGATCCGGGTCAACGGTGCGGCCCTGCAGTGCCGGATCACCACGGAGGACCCGGCCAACGGGTTCCGGCCGGACACCGGCCGCGTCATTGCCTACCGGTCGCCGGGGGGCGCGGGGGTGCGCCTCGACGGGGCGACCGCGACCGCCGGCGCCGAGATCAGCGGCCACTTCGACTCGATGCTCGTCAAGCTGACCTGCCGGGGGCGCGACTACCCGACGGCCGTGCGCCGCGCGCGCCGTGCGCTCGCCGAGTTCCGGATCCGTGGCATCCGGACCAACATCCCGTTCCTCCAGGGCGTCCTCGACGACCCGGAGTTCGTCGCGGGCCACATCTCGACAGCCTTCATCGAGGAGCGGCCAGAGCTGCTCGCCGCCAAGGAGAGCGCCGACCGCGGCACCAAGCTCCTGGCCTACGTCGGCGACGTGACCGTCAACCGGCCCCATGGGACCGGCGCGGGGATCATCGACCCGCGGCTCAAGGTCCCGGCGATCGACCTGTCCGCACCGGCGCCTGCCGGCAGCCGGCAGCGGCTGCTCGAGCTGGGCCCTGAGGGCTTTGCCGGAGCGCTGCGGGCGCAGACCGCCCTCGCGGTCACCGACACGACGTTCCGCGACGCCCACCAGTCCCTGCTGGCCACCCGGGTGCGCACCTTCGACCTCGTGGCCGCTGCGCCCTACGTGGCCAGGATGACGCCCGAGCTGCTCAGCGTCGAGGCGTGGGGCGGCGCGACCTACGACGTCGCGCTGCGCTTCCTGGGAGAGGACCCGTGGGTCCGCCTGCAGTCGATCCGCGAGGCGTTGCCGAACGTCGCGATCCAGATGCTGCTGCGTGGCCGCAACACCGTCGGCTACACCCCGTACCCCACCGAGGTCACCGAGGCGTTCGTCCGCGAGGCGAGCGCGACGGGCATCGACATCTTCCGGATCTTCGACGCCCTCAACGACGTGGAGCAGATGCGCCCGGCGATAGACGCCGTGCGCGCGACGGGGACCTCCGTCGCGGAGGTCGCGCTCTGCTACACGGGCAACCTGTCCGACCCCCGCGAGGACCTCTACACCCTCGACTACTACCTGCACCTGGCCGAGACCATCGTCGAGGCGGGCGCCCACGTGCTGGCGATCAAGGACATGGCCGGGCTGCTGCGCCCGGCCGCCGCCAGGACCCTCGTGACGGCCCTGCGGTCCCGGTTCGACCTGCCGGTCCACCTGCACACGCACGACACCGCAGGCGGGCAGATGGCCACCCTGCTGGCGGCTTCCGAGGCCGGGGTCGACGCCGTCGACACGGCGAGCGCGACCATGGCGGGCACCACGAGCCAGCCGTCGATGTCCGCCCTGGTCGCCGCACTCGAGTTCACCGAGCGCGACACGGGCCTGAGCCTGCGTCAGGTCTGCGACCTCGAGCCGTACTGGGAGGCCGTACGTTCCGTCTACCGGCCCTTCGAGTCCGGGTTGCCCGGCCCGACGGGTCGCGTCTACGACCACGAGATCCCCGGTGGTCAGCTGTCGAACCTGCGCCAGCAGGCGATCGCTCTCGGCCTGGGGGACCGGTTCGAGCAGATCGAGGCGATGTACGCGGCCGCCGACCGGTTGCTTGGACGACTGGTGAAGGTCACCCCGTCGAGCAAGGTCGTCGGTGACCTGGCCCTGCACCTGGTCGCCCGCGGAGCCGACCCCGAGCACTTCGCGCAGTCACCTCAGGACTTCGACATCCCGGACTCCGTCATCGGTTTCCTCGGTGGCGAGCTCGGTACTCCTCCCGGAGGCTGGCCCGAGCCGTTCCGGACCCGTGCGCTGCAGGGCCGGACCGCCACCCGGCGCGCGGCGCCGCTGTCCTCCCAGGACCGACGCGACCTGGCGGGGGACTCGGCCACCCGCCGGGACCGGCTCAACCACCTGCTCTTCCCTGGACCCACCAAGGAGCTCGAGCAGGTCAGGACCCAGTTCGGCGACGTGTCGGTCCTCGACACGATCACCTATCTCTACGGGATGCCGAACGCGACAGAGGTCGGCGTGCAGCTCGATCGGGGAGTCGGGCTCCTGCTCGGAGTCGACGGAGTCGGGGAGCCGGACCAGCGCGGTATGCGCACGGTCATGTTCACCCTCAACGGTCAGCTGCGGCCGCTCCAGGTGCGCGACCGCTCGATCGAGGTCGATGCAGCGAGCGCAGAGAAGGCCGACCCGGGCGCGCCCGGTCAGATCGCTGCGCCGTTCGCCGGCGCCGTGACGCCGATCGTGCAGGAGGGCCAGCGGGTCGAGGCCGGCCAGTCCGTGGCGACCATCGAGGCGATGAAGATGGAGGCGTCCATCACGACGCCGGTGGCCGGGACCGTGCAGCGCCTCGCCATCGGTGCCGTCCAGCAGCTCGAGGGCGGGGACCTCGTCCTGGTCATCGCCTGAGACCTCTCGCACCTCGGCCCGCGCCACCCACCGGTACGCGGGTCGTCGTGCGCTCACAGGCACGTGCGGGAGACTGTCGCGCATGATCCTGCGCACCTGGGGCCACGCCTGCGTCAGCATCGAGCACCACGCCGGGAGCGTGGTCGTCGACCCCGGCGTGTGGAGCGCGACGAGCGAGCCGCTCGGGAGCGCCACCGCCGTCCTGGTGACCCACGATCACGTCGACCACCTCGACCCGGCGGCCGTGCTCGGTGCACTGGAACGCACGCCCGGACTCGCCGTCTGGGGTCCGTCGAGCGTCGTGGCGACCCTGCGCGACGCGGGGGCCCCGTCGGACCGCCTGCACGAGGTCGTCGCGGGGGAGAGCATCGAGGTCGGCGGTCTCGTGGTCCGTGCCGTCGGCGGCAGCCACGCGGTGGTCCACCCCGATCTCCCGGTGGCGATGAACCTCGGCTACGTCCTCGCCGGTGTGTACCACCCCGGTGACTCCGTCGACCGTCCGGGGGAGCCGGTCGAGGTGCTCCTGGCGCCTGTCGCCGGTCCGTGGCTGCGCCTCGCCGATGCCGTCGACCTGGTGCGCGAGGTGCACCCGCAGGTCGTGGTCCCGATCCACGACGCCGTCCTCTCGGAGGCCGGCCTCGGCCTGGTCGACCGGATGCTCGCGGGACTGACCGGTGGTCCCGTCACCAGGATGGCCGTCGGTGAGTCACGCGAGCTCGCAGCGACGTCCTGACCGCACGCGTACGACAGCGCCGCGGAGTAGCGTCGCCGGGGGAGGTGGTCCCATGTCGAGCGACAAGTCGCCCCGTGCGCCGATCCATCCGGACCCGCACGGGCATCTCGGTGCGGAGGTCGAGGTCCCACACCTCGAGATCGACGAGAGCGTCCCGCCCCGGCCGGAGGAGGACGTGGCCGACGCCGGCCGGACGGCGCCGGAGGTCAGCTGAGGTCAGGCCTGCTCGGTCGGCGCCGAGGACCGTCGTTCCCGCTCGGTCGCCCAGTCCGCCCGGAGCATCATCAGCCCGCGGACGGCCACCAGCGCGCCGACGGCCACCATCACCCACGTCAGCGCGATCGCGCTCCCGCTACGGATCGGACCGGACTGGTAGACGATCACGCCGCCGCCGACGATCATCCAGAGCGCTGCGGACCACCACCAGCGATCGGTCAGCGGGCTCCGGGTCGCCGGTGCCACCTCGGTCGCGTCGTCCTCGGGTTCTGGGGTGCTCGACATGGGGAGCAGCCTACGGCCGGAGCGCGGGTGCTCCGCCCGAGGGGAGGAGCGGCCACGGGCCGGAACCCGGGGGTCGCGGTCGGACTGACATAATGTCCATTATCGGCGTTAGACCCCGGCAGCGATCGAAGACGTCGGCCCGCGCGCGGCCGTCGCAGCCCTGTGGGATGCTCGCCTTCTGCCGAGGAGGTTCCCGTGCCTGCGAACCCGCACGAGCTCGACCACCTGATCGCCGAGGTCACCGAGCAGCACCGACGCCTCGTCCTTCGCCACTTCGACCACGACGACGCCTGGGCGCTCGGTTGTCTGCTCGTCGAGATGGCGCGTGAGCGTGAGCTGTCGATCGTCGTCGACATCCGTCGGCACGGTCACCAGCTCTTCCACGCCGCCCTGGCCGGCACGACGCCGGACAACGACACCTGGGTCGAGCGCAAGATCCGGGTCGTCGACCGTTTCGGCGCGCCGTCGTTCCTCGTGGGCCTGCGCGCCCGGGCCGCCGGCACGACGTTCGCCGAGCAGTCGGGACTCTCGGAGCAGGAGTATGCGGCGCACGGCGGCTGCTTCCCGCTCACGGTGCTCGGCGTCGGGCCGGTGGGCACCGTGACGGTCTCGGGACTCCCGCAGGAGCTCGACCACGCCCTCGTCGTCGAAGCACTCGAACAGGTGTTCGAGTCGCAGTCCTGAGGGCGCCTGCCGGGCCGGGTTGCCCCAACGGTCCCCCAGACATTCACCGGACCTTCACTCCCGGGACGGAACATCGTCCGACGATAGGGCGTTCTTCCAACGAGCAATGCTCGACGGGGTGCGCGACCACCCCATGTACTGAACGGAGGTGTCGCCATGGCGGACCGCTCACTGCGCGGAATGCGCATCGGTGCCAACAGCCTGGAGAGTGACGTCGGCGTCGAGCTGGCGCCGCGGCTGGAGGCACGCTACGACTGCCCGAACGGGCACACGATCGTGCTGCCCTTCGCCGCTGAGGCCGACGTTCCGGTCGTCTGGGAGTGCCGTTGCGGCGCCGAGGCGCTGCTGCGTGACGCCAGCCGGCCGGAGGCGAAGGCGGGGAAGCCGCCGCGGACCCACTGGGACATGCTCCTCGAGCGCCGTACCGTCGTGGAGCTCGAGGAGCTCCTCAGCGAACGGCTCGAGCTGCTGCGTTCCGGCAAGCTCCGCCTCTCGGCCTGAGGTACCGCAGCACCGCACGACCTACGACGGCCGTCGCCTCCGGGCGGCGGCCGTCGTCGTGCGCACCAGGCCGACGAGCTGCCCGCCGCGGCGCTGCACGCCCCACACCGTCACGCGCTGGAGCGCCTCGACGACGATGTGGCTGCTCATCTTCGACTCGCCCTGCACTCGGTCCACGAAGAGCACGGGGACCTCACGCACCACTCCCCCGGCGTCGTGCACCCGCAGGGCCATGTCGACCTGGAAGCAGTACCCCTGCGACGCCACGTCGCCGAGGGCGAGAGCGCGCAGGACGGACGCCCGGTAGGCGCGGAAGCCGCCCGTCGCGTCGTTCAGCGGGACACCCGTGGCCAGCCGCGTGTACAGGTTCGCACCGCGCGAGAGGACCTCGCGGTGCAGCGGCCAGTTCTGCACCCGCCCGCCCTTGACCCATCGCGAGCCCAGGACCAGGTCGGCAGCCGGTTCCTCGGAGCTGCCGAGCGCAGCGAGGATCGACGGGAGCTGCTCGGGCTGGTGGGAGCCGTCCGCGTCCATCTCGACGACGACCTCGTAGTCGCGTTCGAGCGCCCAGCGGAAACCTGCGATGTAGGCCGAGCCGAGCCCCTGCTTCCCGCTGCGGTGCAGCACGTGGACTGCGGGATCCTCGGCGCCGAGCCGCTCGGCGAGGTCGCCCGTGCCGTCGGGGCTGCCGTCGTCGACCACCAGCACGTCGGCGGCCGGCACGGCCCGGCGGAGTCGACCGAGGGTGCCCTCGAGCGTGAGCGCCTCGTTGTAGGTCGGGATGACGACCACCGTCCTGGGAACCTCAGTGGGCACCGGGAACCTCTCTCTGCTGACGACGGACCCGCGTCGCTCCTGCGACGCCGGACAGGAAGATGAGCACGGCGAGGACGCCGAGCCCGCCGGAGACGACCGCCCCGTCGCGCGTGGCAGGCGTCAGCGACGTCCGCAACGGGACCGAGGCGATCATCTGCTCGGCCGTGAACAGCTGCGTCTGCTGGGTGACGACGCCGTTCGGGCTGATCACCGCGCTGACGCCGACGGTGGAGATCTGGATCGTGGCGCGCCCGTGCTCGATGGCACGCAGCCGTGACATCGCGAGCTGCTGGGTCGACTCGTCGGTGCGCCCGAAGGTCGCGTTGTTCGTCTGCACGACCAGGAGCTCGCCGCCGGCGGCGACGGCCCGGCGCACGATGTCGTCGTAGGCGACCTCGAAGCAGATCACGTCGGCGAGGCCGACGGTACGCCCGAGCCGGGGCACGTCCAGCGGGATCAGACCGACCTTCTTCCCGGGGATCATGTCCGTCTGCACGCGGTCGACGGCGGCGGAGAACAGCCGGGCGACGCTCCGCATCGGGATGTACTCGGCGAACGGCGCCGGGTGCTGCTTGGCGTAGACGGCGACCGGGCCGCGCAGGGGGTCCCAGAGCAGAGCGATGTTCAGGCGACCGCCGCTCGGCGGGTACTCCTGCGTGCCGATCAGCAGGGGCGCGTCGACCGCCGTCGCGACAGCGCTCACGGCTTGTTCCGTCTTGGCGTC
Organism: Actinomycetales bacterium; assembly: GCA_038252305.1. Classification (GTDB taxonomy): domain Bacteria; phylum Actinomycetota; class Actinomycetes; order Actinomycetales; family Cellulomonadaceae; genus Actinotalea. The sequence continues at coordinate 17,243 of JBBSAL010000009.1, forward strand.
GGTCCTCGGGTCGTAGTCCGCCCCGTTCTCCGGCCAGAGCACCAGGTCGAGGGCGCCCGGTGCCACCGTGTCGAGCAGGGCACGGGTCCCGGCGACGTGGTTGTTCAGCACCTGCCGCGCCTGGTCGAAGGAGGCGAGGCCGAGGTCCGGCACGTCTCCCTGGACCGCGCCCACCTCCAGGTGCCCGGCCTGCGCGGAGGAGTCGAGCGGCACGAGCCATCCCGAGCCGATCACGAGCATGGCGGCGACGAAGGCACCGCTCGCGCCACCGATGTCGAGTGTTCGCAGACGGCGCAGGACCAGCGCCAGGAGCGTGCCGACCACGACGACGGACAACGAGACGAGCGGCACACCGCCGAGCCAGGCGAGCGCAGCCATCGGGCTGTCTGCCTGGGAGAACGCCAGCCGTCCCCACGGGAAGCCACCGAAGGGCACCGCCGACCGCGCCTCCTCCAGGCCCACCCAGAGCACGGCTGCCGCGGGCACCTGCCAGCGTGCCCGGCGCCAGATGACGAGGCCGCGCCGGGCCCACGACCATGCCGCGCCGAATGCCGCGATGAACCCTGCCTCAGCGACCGAGAGCGCGATCCACGGGACGGGGCCCACGGCGAAGTCCGCCCAGGTGATCTGCAGGAGGAAGAACGCAAGGCCGAAGACGAGGCCGACCAGTGCGTTCCATCGGGCGCTGTCGCGGCCGAGCGCGAGCATCAGCAGAGCGATCGCGAGGTAGGCCATCGGCCACCAGCCGAGACCCGGGAACGCGGTGTCGCAGAGCACTCCCCCGGCTGCCGCCAGGAGGATCGAGGTCCCCCGGCGGGGCGCAGCGAAAACCACCGGGCCAGACTACGTGCTTCATCGGGGAGGTCCGGCCGACTGACCCGTGCGTCCTTCGGTCCGGACCGAAGTCCGTTGTCTACTGAACGCACGGGTCAAGCCGGAACCCTTCGCGCGGCCGCGGCCGGCGAGGCTGCGCACAGCCCGCGGCGGGAAGGGACAGCACCGAACTTAGCGGGTCCTCGCCCAGCGTCAAGCGAGCATCTCTGCAGGTCACAGCTGTTCCCGCAGGTCAGCGCAGCGCGCCCGATACCCCGTTCGACTCCATCGGTCCGGCGTGTCGCTCGGTGTGTCGCGCAGGTCTCAGCCGAGCGTGTCGTAGATCACATGGCCGGCCCGCACGGTCCGGACGCAGACCGGGTCGGGCAGCCCTGGGCCCAGCTCGGGCAGGAGAGGTGTCCCCGCACGCGGATCCGTGCTCCAAGCCGCGAGACGACCGTCCGGAGCCTGGACGACGAGGCTCTCGGCACGCCACATCGCCAGGTGCGCGGGAGCCCCGAGCCGGATCTCCCCGGCCCCGGTCCCGTCGAGACCTGCTGCGCGCCAACCCCCACGGGTGTGTGCCCGGAATGCGGCGCGCGCCGAGATCCGCTGGCTCTGGTCCGGGTGCAGCACCGCCGCACGCACGGCGCCCCAGGGGTCGAAGGCAGCCCGGTCGCTGAGGGACCCGATGGCGAGCGGGACGCCCCCTCCCGCGAGGTCGGCGAGCGGCATGAGCGCGTCGGCACGGCCGGGGCCGAGCCGCGTCGCGTGCACGCCACCGGCACCGGACCCGTCGAGCGCGAGGGACGGGAGCGTGGCGACGGTGACCCCGAGCAGGAGGAGCGAGGCCAGTGCCGACGCGTCAGCCATCGGCACGTGCTCGAGCCGGTGCCCGGCCCCCCGCACGGCGCCCATCCCCTCGACGTCGGCCGCTGCCTGGAGGCCCAGCAGGGCCTCGTGCAGCGCGCGGTCCCCGACGACGTGGAAGGCCGCCTGCAGACCGGCCCTCGTCGCCGCAGCCACGTGGTTCGCTACTTGCTCGGCCGCGAGCAGGAGCTCGCCGCGGCTGCTCGGGTCGTCCGCATAAGGCGCGCGGAGCGCAGCCGTCCGGTCCGCAAGGCCGCCGTCGAGGTGGAGCGCGCCCAGCCCCGTCAGCCCCGGGACGTCGCGCAGGATCGCACGCGCGTCGTCGACGGTCTCGCACAGCTCGGCGCGATAGCCCAGGACGGCCGGCCAGCCCGAGTCCGCGCCACGCGTGCCGGCGAGGAGCGACGCGAGGCCCGCTCGCGACTCCAGATCGGTGGTGCTGTGCTCGTGGACCGCCACGACGCCCGCAGCCGCCGCGGCATGCAGCGCTGCGGCGTACACGTCGTGCTGCTCGTCGGTGTCGGCCAGGTCCCACGGCTTGGGCGCGCCCGGACGAGGCGAGGACGGCGCCGCACGGCCCGCCGCACGTTCCCCGCGGCCGACCCGCACCAGGTGGGTGTGCGCGTCGACGAAGGCGGGTGCGACCAGCGCGCCGTCGAGGTCGACCACCTCGTCCGCGCCGTCCTGGACGGTGTGGACGCTCGACGCGTCGCCGAGCCAGGCGATCTGACCGTCGGCGACGAGGACGGCCTCGGCGAAGGGGTCGGTCCGGGAGTGCACGACGCCGTTGAGGTACAGGGTGGAGCCCATCGGGGAAAGGTAGCGCAGCACGGCCCCCCGAGCCGCCTTCGTCCGCGGGCCCGACCGGTCAGACCGAGCTGTAGGCGACCACGCCACGCCGGACCTGGTCGTTGGCCGCGCGCGCGGTCGACCGGGTCCGGGGTACCGCTGATGCCGAGGCGACCTGGTCGAGGAGGTCGATCACCTGCTTGCACCACCGGACGAAGTCGCCGGCGGCGAGGTCGGTCTCCGCGAGGACGGACGCGAGTCCGCGCCCCGAGGCCCAGCGGTAGATCGGCTCGACGAGGCCGACGTCCAGGCGACGGGTGGCACTGATCCCGTGGACCTGCTCGAGGTCGTCCAGTCGTGACCAGATCCGCACCGTGGCGTCCAGGGCACGCCCCAGACGCCCGTTGGGCCCGCCTGGGACCGCTGGCGCCCGGTCGGGCTCCTCGCGGCGTGCCTCGAAGACGACGGCGGCCACCATCGCAGCCATCCCCGCAGGGTCGAGACCGTCCCAGGCGCCCTCACGCAGGCACTCGGCGACGAGCAGGTCGTTCTCGGCGTAGAGCCGACGCAGCGACTGACCCGCGGCGGTGACCGTGAGCTCGGCACCCTCGTCGGCAGACAGGTGACCGGTCTCCAGCAGGATCTCGCAGACGTGGTCGAAGACTCGCGCGATCGAGCTCGTGCGCCCCTGGATGCGCCGGACGAGCCCGGCGTGCTCGGCCTGCAGCCGGTGGTGGCGCTCAGCCCAGCGGGCGTGGTCCTCGCGCTCCGAGCAGCCGTGACAGGGGTGCTGGCGCATCCGACGGCGCAGGTCGGCGACGGCCGCGTCGTCCGAGGCGACCTCACGTCGCGACCGGCCCGCAGGCCGCCCGCCCCGTTCCGGGTCCGCGAGGGCGCTGCGCATCGAGGAGGCCAGGGCAGCGCGCGCCTTCGCATCCCGAGCCGAGAACGCCTTCGGCACCCGCACGCGGGCGACGGTCCGCACGCCCCGCTCGACGTCTGCCGCGGAGAGCATCCTGACCTGGCGCTCGGAGGTGAGCACGGTAGGTCGGCGTCCGTCGAGGTGCGAGGGGCCGAGATCGAGCACGACGGCGTGCCCGGAGCGCCGGCCACCGGCGATCTCGACGATGTCGCCGACGGACAGCTCCGCGATGCTCGTCGCCGCCTCGGCACGCCTGGCCCGCTGGTTCTCGCGGGAGACCTCCTGCTCCCGGCCGGAGATGCGCCGGCGCAGCTCCGCGTACTCCGCGAAGTCGCCGAGATGGCAGCGCATCGCCGCGGCGTAGCCCTCGAGGGCCTCCGCGTGCGCCTGGGCCTGGCGCGCAAGACCCACGACGGCCCGGTCCGCCTGGAACTGCGCGAAGCTCTGCTCCAGCACCTCCCGCGCCCGGGTGCGCCCCACCTGCGCGACGAGGTTGACGGCCATGTTGTAGGTCGGGCGGAAGCTCGAGCGAAGCGGGTACGTCCGCCGGGAGGCGAGCCCGGCCAGAGCCACCGGGTCGAGCGCGCCGTGCTCGACGACGACCGCATGCCCCTCGACGTCGATCCCCCGGCGGCCCGCCCGACCCGTGAGCTGGGTGTACTCCCCCGGTGTGAGGTCCGCGTGCGCCGAGCCGTCCCACTTGCTCAGGGTGTCCAGGACGACGCTCCTGGCCGGCATGTTGATCCCGAGGGCAAGGGTCTCCGTCGCGAACACGACCTTGACCAACCCCTGGGAGAAGAGCTGCTCGACGGTCTCCTTGAAGACCGGGAGCAGACCGGCATGATGCGCCGCCACGCCGCGCTCGAGGGCCTGGCTCCACTCCCAGAAGCCGAGCACGCCCAGGTCCTGCGGGGGGATGGTCGTGCTGCGCTCCTCGAGGACCGCACGGATCTGCGCGGCCTCGCGGGGGCTGGTCAGGCGCAGCCCGGCGCGCAGGCACTGCTGGACCGCCGCGTCGCAGCCGGCACGGGAGAACACGAAGAAGATCGCCGGGAGCAGCGAGGCCTTCGCGAGCACGTCGACGACGGCCGAGCGCGGCGCACCCTTGCGACCGCCACCGGGTCGCTGACCTGCGCCGGGACGAGCTCCGGGCCCGCGCCCGTCGCGGCCTCGTCCGCGGTCCCGCCACGGCTGCGGTCCGCTCCGGACGCCGCGCCGCAGCGCGAGGACCAGATCGGGGTTGATCGGCGGCTCGGGCCCGGGATCCGTCGGGTCCACCTCGCCCGCGTACAGGTCGAGCAGACCCTCGTCCGCGAGCACGTGCTGCCACAGCGGGACCGGCCGCACCTCGCTGACGACGACGGCCGTCTCTCCGCGCACCATCGTCAGCCAGTCTCCGAACTCCTCGGCGTTGGAGACCGTTGCGGACAGCGAGACCACCTGGACGTCGTCCCGCAGGTGCAGGATGACCTCCTCCCAGACCGGTCCACGGAAGCGGTCGGCGAGGTAGTGCACCTCGTCCATCACGACGTAGCCGAGACCGTCGAGGGTGGACGAGGTGCCGTAGAGCATGTTCCGCAGCACCTCGGTGGTCATCACGACCACCGGGGCCTCGCCGTTGACCGTCGTGTCACCCGTCAGCAGGCCGACCTGGTCGACCCCGTGCCGGCGCACCAGGTCGGCGTACTTCTGGTTGCTGAGCGCCTTGATCGGCGTGGTGTAGAACGCCTTGCGTCCCTGAGTCAGTGCGAGATGGACCGCGAACTCCCCGACGACCGTCTTGCCGGCTCCGGTGGGGGCGGCGACCAGCACGCCGCGTCCGCCCTCGAGCGCGAGGCAGGCCTGCGTCTGGAACGGGTCGAGTGCGAAGTCCAGCCCGGCGGCGAAGACGGCCAGCTCCGAGCGGGAGACGGCTGCGCGCTGGCGGGACGCGGCGTACCGCTCGGCTGGCGAGGACATGACCCCAGCCTAGGCAGCGTGGGGAGCCGGCTCATGCCAGGAGCCGCACCGCGCCGGGAGCGATCTCGGCGAGCATCGGCAACGGACCGAGCCGCTCGCCGTCCGCGAAGGCTGCAGGCGGCTGCGGACCGACCGGGCTGGGCTCCACCAGGACGCGGCGCCCGCGGACCACGGTGCACGCGGGATGGCTCAGGTGCCGGCCGGGGTAGATCTTCGGGAAGATGGCGGCCACACCCGCGCGGCTGAGCGGCCCCGCGATGACGACGTCCAGCAGGCCGTCGTCCATGAGGGCATCGGGCGCGATCCTCATCCCGCCGCCGAACGACGCACCGTTCGCGATCGCGACGAGCGTCCCGGGCGACTCCCAGACCAGGTCGTCGACCGTGATCCGGTACCCGTAGGGCCGGAAGCTGCGCAGGACGGTGCCCAGCGCCCGGATGTAGCGGGCGGTCCCCCGCGGCCAGGTGAGCGTGTTGGCGCGCTCGTTGACCGCGGCGTCTATCCCGCAGGACAGCACGCCGAGGAACCACTCATGGGTGAGGTAGCCGGGCGGCCCGATCCGGACGGCATCGATCACCCGACCACCGCCCTCCAGGCCGTCCTCGATCCCGCGGACCGAGGCGGCGACGTCGTGCCGGGGCAGGCCGGCCGCCCGCGCGATGTCGTTCCCGCTCCCTGCGGCGACGATGCCCAGCGGCAGATCGGTCCCCGCGACGACGTTCGCGCCCAGGTGCACCATCCCGTCGCCGCCGACGGCCACGAGCGCGTCGAGGCCGTCCACGACGCTCTGCCGTGCGGCACGCAGGGCCTCGTCGGCCGAGGTCGCGGTGAGGTCCACCACCTCGTGCCCCCGGGACCGCAACGCCGCCAGGACCGCCTCACCGCGCACGGCGCCGCGTCCGTGGCCGGCAGTGGGATTGACGAGCACGCCCAGGCGCACGCGGCTCACCCGAGCGCCGCTGCGGTCCGCCGGGCGTGGCGTCGGTCGCCGAGGGCGCTGATCCCGACGGCCGCGAAGTAGAGCATCGTCATCGGGATCGCGAGGGTCAGCATCGAGACGGCGTCCGAGGTCGGGGTCGCCGCCGCGCCGAAGACGAAGCAGCCCAGGACCGCCCAGCGCCAGCCGGCCAGCCAGGTCCGGGCCGAGACCAGGCCGGCCATGCTGAGGCCGACCATGACCACCGGGACGAGGAACGCGATGCCGAAGGCGAGCACCATGCGCATGATGAAGCCGAGGTAGGTCCCCGCGTCGATGATGTTCACCGCACCCGTCGGGGTGAACCCGGTGAGCACCGCGATGGCCTTGGGCAGCAGCCACCAGGCCAGGCCTGCGCCGGCGAGGAAGAGCGGGATGCCGGCCGCCATGAACCCGAGCGTGTAGCGACGCTCGTTCCGGTTGAGGCCGGGCGTGATGAACGCCCACACCTGGAAGATCCACCACGGGCTGGTGAGGATGGCACCGGCGAAGAGCGAGACCTTGATCTGCATGTCGAAGGAGGTGGCGATCCCGCTGAAGTTGAGCGTGATCGTGTGCCCGCGTGCGGCGGCCAGGTCGAGCACCGGTGCCTGCAGCGCCGAGAAGAGCCACGGGTAGAGCACCCACCCGACGACGGCCCCGACGATCAGGCCGATCGCGATGAGCACCACCCGGTTGCGCAGCTCACGCAGGTGCGCCATGAGCGGCATCCGGCCGTCGGGCGCCTTCGTCTGACGCCGACCTGGCCTCGCCGCGTCAGGGGCGCTCGTCGTCACCGGCGTCGCCGGAACCACTGGGGTTCGTGGAGTCGTTGCCCTCGTCCTTCGAGCCGACCTCTTCCTTGAGGATGCGCATGGACTTGCCGACCGATCGCGCCAGGTCCGGCAGACGCTTGGCGCCGAACAGCAGGATGATGACGATCAGCAGAACCGGGATCTCCCAGCCAGCGAGTCTCATGGTGTCCTCTCGATCGTGCGTGGGTGCTCATGGTAGCCCGGCAGCTCAGCGCGAGAAGGAGCGCCACCGCTGGTAGGTGCGCTGGTAGCGCAGTCGGCGGCGGTCGCGACGAGCCTGCCGGACCGCTCCGGCCTCGTCCCAGCCGCGTCGCGCAGCGGAGCGGTCGGCGAGGTCCACCGGCCGCACGGGGTGCTCCGGGGCGAGCGACTCGAGCGCGCTCACCCGATCGGCGAGCTCACCGAACGTCTCACCCGCGCGTCCGACCTCCGCGACCAGGGCCTTGCCGGACCGGAAGACGTACCGCCCGAGGAAGAAGGCGCCCACGAGCGTGCCGACGACCAGCAGCGTCCACACCCAGAACCAGAGCACGGGCCCAGGCTAGCCGTCGTCGCGCGAGGCGGGGCCCGCGCCCGCCTCCGGGGCGCCGCCTGCCGGTTCCGGGTAGGCAGCCAGGGCCCGACGCGCAGCGTCGGCAGCGTCCAGCGCGGCGTCAGCCGGGTCGACGGACCTGACCCAGGGCGCGAGCCGGACGAGGAGCTGGCGCAACCACGCGGGAGAGGTGACCCGCAACGTGAGCGCGAAACCACCGTCCGCGAGCTCGACGACGTCCTCGACGGGGATCTGCTCGGCCGCCCAACGCGCCCGTCCGGAGAGCGTGAGGGTCACGAGCGGGTCGTCCTTCGCCGGGCGGAAGACCGCCTCGCCGCCCGCCGCACGGGTGGACACCGGTGCGTCGAGGACCTCGGCGGCGAGGATCCGGTCGAGCCGGAACAGGCGCTCACCGCCCGCGCTGTGGCACCACGCAGCCAGGTAGGAACGTTCGTCCCCGGTGACCAGCTGCCAGGGGTCGACGTCGCGTTCGCTCGTGCGGTCAGCGGCGTCGACATATCTCAGGTGCATGCGTCGCCCCTCGCGCAAGGCCGTCCTGGCGGCGGCAAGGACACCAGGGGCGCCGTCGACGGTGAGCCGGACGTCCATCGTCGCGGCCGCGCTCCCGGTGGCCGCGCTCAGCGCGTCGATCGTGCTGCGCAGGACCGCCCCGTCGCCCGGGTCGAGGTCGGGCCCGACGGACTCGGCGAGCGCGCGCAACGCGGCGACGAGGGCGACGGCCTCGCGGGTACCGAGCCGCAGCGGCCGGGCGAGCCCACGGACCTGGGTGATGCGCACCATCCCCGCGTCGAGGGAGTCGGCATCGAAGTCGATCAGGTCGTCGGGGAAGTAACCGGGTGTCCCGGTCACCCACAGGGTGTCGATGTCGCGCAGCACCTGCGCGGGCGTGACGCCGAAGTGCCGCGCGACCTCGTCCACCGGGACACCGGACTTCTGGTCGAGGTAGGCGACGAGGCCGAGCAGCCGCACGAGGCGCTCGGGGGTCCGCTCAGCCACGGCTCGCCTCCCCCGCCGTTGCCCGGTCTGCGAGCGACGCAGCCGCGCGCAGCCGTCGGACCACGGAGTCCCGCAACCCGGCTGGAGCGAGGGCGAGGACGGCATCGGTGTAGGAGGCCACCTCGTCGGCGAGGTCGCCGGTCCGGGTGAAGGGCACGGCGACGAGATCGAACCCGGCAGGAGCGACGACGTCCGGGGGCACCGGGGTCCCGGGCACGCCGCGGGCACGCAACGCACCGGCGCGCTCGGGCTGGACCGCCAGCCAGGCCGTGCGGAGCTCGTCGTGCCCCGAGCTCTCGAGCAGGGCCCGGGGGTCGGCGTCCACCGGTACGACGAAGGCCTCACGGCCGCCGACGGCGCGGACCGGCCCCACGATGCGGCTCAACCGGAAGACCCGCGGCGCGTCCCGGACCGTGTCCTTGCCCACGAGGTACCAGCCACCGCGCCTCGCGAGCAGGCTCCACGGCTCGACCGTCCGCTCCAGGACGTCGCCCGTGCTCGCAGCACGGTAGGTGAAGCGGACGACCTGACGACCCTCGGCAGCGTCCAGCAGCGGGCCGAGAGCCGGACCGGCCGGGTGCAGACGAGGGGCGAGCCCGGCCATCGCGTCGCTCGCCGGCGCGCTCACCCCGACGGCGGCGAGCTTGACCAGCCCACGCGCGGCGTCGGGCCGCAGCGACTGGTCCTGCCAGAGCTCGGCGGCGAGGGCCAGCACGCCGAGCTGGGCCGCCGAGAGCTGCATCGGTGGCAGCGCGTAGGCGTCCGCGTCGATCCGGTAGCCGAGGTCGTCCCCGTGCGCCGGCGACCCGACGGTCAGGACCGGCACGCCGAGGTCACGCAGGGTGTCCTTGTCGCGCTCGAACATCCGCTCGAAGGCCTCGGTGCTGGGTGCGTGCTCGTAACCCGCGACGGAGGAACGGATCTGCTCCTTGGTCATCCGCCCCGTGGTGTTCACCAGGGCGATGACGAGGTTGAGCAGCCGTTCGGCGGGGGGAAGGGAGTCGGACATCGTCACCCACGGTAGCGGCCCGCTACCGTGCTGCGGTGATCACGTGGCGCAGCGGGACGGTGGTGTCGCTCGGCAGGTCCTGGGCCGGGTCGAGGGAGCTGACCGTACGGACCGAGGACGGCGAGCGACGCGCCCTGGTGCACCCGGAGCTCGTCGGCACGCCGGAGGTCGGCGACCGGGTGCTGCTCAACGTCTCCGCACAGGCGCGCGGGCTCGGCACCGGCGGCTACGCCCTGGTCGTCGCCCTGCCCGATCGCCTCCCGGCGGACCCGCCCGCCGGTCCCGGGCACCTGGTCAAGGCGCGCTACACACCGCTGCAGACGATGGTGCTCGGCGTCGACGAGCAGGAGTCCGCGCACCACGACCTGCTGCGGGACGTGGACGATCTCGAGGGGATGCCGGTCGTCGTGGCCGATCTGCACTCGGCCCTCCCTGCGGTGCTGGCGGGGGCCCGGCTCGAGGCGCGCGGGGCCGGGCAGCCGGAGCCGCGCGCCGTCTACGTGATGACCGACGGCGGTGCGCTGCCCGCCTGGTTCTCCAGGACGGTGTCCGGGTTGCGGGACGCCGGGTGGCTGGAGGCCTGCGTCACGGTCGGGCAGGCCTTCGGCGGGGACCTGGAGGCCGTCACGGTGCACACGGGGCTGCTGGCCGCCCGGCACGTGCTGCAGGCCGATCTCGTCGTCGTCGCACAGGGCCCGGGGAACCTCGGTACCGGTACCCGGTGGGGGTTCTCGGGGGTGGCCGCCGGTGAGGCGATCAACGCCGCGGGTGTCCTCGGGGGACGGCCGATCGCGGCGCTGCGGGTCTCCGGCGCCGATCCGCGGGCCCGCCACCGCGGGGTCTCCCACCACTCCTTGACGGCCTACGGCCGGGTCGCGCTGCGGCCGGCGGACGTCGTCGTGCCCGTCGCCGGCCCCGACGAGCCCGAGCGGGCGCGGCTCCTCGCCGAGGTGCACGCCCAGGCGACGACCCTGGCGGCCCCGTACGGTCCGCACCGGCTGGTCGAGGTGGCGACCGGACCGGAGGTCCGCGCCGCGCTCGCCGACTGCCCCGTCGGGCTCTCCACGATGGGCAGGGGCCTCGACGAGGACCCCGAGGCCTTCCTGGCGGCCGCTGCCGCCGGGATCCATGCCGCTCGCCCGGTCTGAGCTCGCCTGCCCGGACGCGATCAGCCCTCGGCGCGCCCAGCGGAGTGCAGGGCGACGAGCGTCGACAGGCGTACGGCCTCGGCCTGCGCCCGCGGGCCGTCGGCGGCCTGGACGCCCATCACCGACAGGGTGTCGCCGTCCGCGAGGTCGAGCTGCACCCACGGGCGCCCCTGCCCGAAACGCACCGAGACGATCTCGGCCCACTGGACGTGACGCGTCAGCAGCAGGTTGCGCACCCGCAGACCGGCCTCGTCCGGGTCGGCGCGCACCCCGGCCTGCCGGCTGAGGAACCAGGCGACCAGCACGCCGAAGCCGGCGATGCCGACGCGGTCGCCGGTGCCGACGTCCTGACCGGCCACGGCCGGCAGGACGAGCGCGAGCGTGGCCATGAAGACGAGCACGACGACCGCGAGGACCCCCGCCACCCACCGCGCCGCCGTCGGGCGGAAGGGCCGGTGCAGCTCCTCGCGCCCGGTCACAGTCGGCAGGCGTGGATGGAGGTCACGAGGATCGCTCGCGCACCGAGGTCGTAGAGGGCGTCCATCACCCGGTTCGTCTGGTCGCGCCGCACCATCGCCCGGACCGCGCTCCACGACGAGTCGTGCAGCGGGGAGACCGTCGGCGACTCCAGTCCCGGCGTGATCGCCACGGCCTGCTCCACCAGGTGCTGCGGGACGTCGTAGTCCATCAGGACGTACTGCTGGGCGACGAGCACCCCCTGCAGGCGGCGGGCCAGGACCTCTAGCTGCGTGGGGACCTCGCTCACGTCGGCCGGCCGGATGAGCACCGCCTCCGAGCGCAGCAGGGGCTCACCGAAGACCTCGAGCCCGGCTCCGCGCAGCGTGGTCCCGGTGGAGACGACGTCCGCGACGACGTCGGCGACCCCGAGCCGCACCGCCGACTCGACGGCGCCGTCCAGCCGGACGACGGTTGCCGTCACACCACGGGCGGCGAGGTGGTCGTGCACCAGCACGGGATAGGACGTCGCGACCCGACGCCCGTCGATCTCCTCGATGCTGCGCACGGTGTCGGGCCGGGCCGCGAACCGGAAGGTCGATCCGCCGAAACCGAGCGGCAGGTGCTCGAGGGCAGCGGCGCCGGAGTCCAGCAGCAGGTCACGTCCGGTGATCCCGGCGTCCACAGTTCCCGAGCCGACGTACACCGCGACGTCGCGGGGGCGCAGGTAGAAGAACTCGATGTCGTTCTCCGGGTCGACCAGCACGAGCTCGCGGGTGTCGCGGCGCTGGCGGTACCCCGCCTCGCGCAACATGTCGCAGGCGGGCTCGGAGAGCGATCCCTTGTTCGGGACGGCGATGCGCAGCACGGTGCTCCTCGGCCGGTCCAGGTGCGATCAGGGCGAGCCGGCCGCGCGCCCCGACCCGTGGGTCACAGGTGGGTGTAGACGTCCTCGAGCGTGAGACCGGAGGCCAGCATGAGGACCTGCAGGTGGTAGAGCAGCTGGGAGATCTCCTCCGCGGTGCGCTCGTCTCCCTCGTGCTCGGCCGCCATCCACACCTCCGCGGCCTCCTCGACGATCTTCTTGCCGATCGCATGGACACCGGCGTCGAGCTCCGCGACGGTGCCGGAGCCGACAGGGCGTCGGGCTGCCTTCTCGGAGAGCTCAGCGAACAAGGAGTCGAAGGTCTTCACGGGGCCAGAGCCTAGAGGAACCGCCGGTCCGGGGCCGTGCGTGTCCAGCCGAACCCCGGCCCCGGACGGACGCAGCGCTCAGACCGGGACGGTCGCGTCGTCGCTCTCGGGCTCGACGTCTGCCTTCTCCTCGCGGCTCGCTCTGAGCCACACCGTGAAGCCGTAGATCACGAAGCCGGCGTAGAAGGCGTAGAGGACCGCCGTCGGGATGTAGCCGGAGTGGAGCAGCAGCGGGACGCCGACGAGGTCCACGGCGATCCATGCGAGCCAGAACTCGTTCCACCCGCGCGCCATGGCGTAGGTGGCCACCATCGAGCCGATGAAGATCCACGCGTCGCACCAGTAGTACCAGCGAGGTGCCGGCCAGCCCGCGCCGATCGTGGCGAAGAGCCACTGCACGAGGACGAGCCCGATCAGCCAGCCCGCGACGAGGGTGAGGCGCTCGACCTGCGTCGCCCACCTGGGGGTGATCGCGGGCGCGCCCGCCCGGTGCGCGTTGAGCTTGCGGACCTGGTTCCAGCGCCACCAGCCGTACACGCTCGTGGCGATGAAGAAGACCTGCCGACCCGACTGGCCGAACAACGGTGCACGGCCGTCGGCGGCGTCGAAGGTGACGCTGATGTAGACGAAGATCAGCAGGACGTTGCCGACGATCCCGATCGGCCAGGCCCAGACGCGGCGGCGCATGCCACCGACCGCCGAGGCCAGACCGATGAGGACGCCGATGAGCTCCAACCAGCGCAGCTGGTAGCTGCCGATCTGGATGGACGCTTCGTAGAGGTGCTTCAGGAATTCCATCTGTGGTGTTCGCCCTTAGGTTCGCGGTTCAGCAGGACAAACTCCGGGGACACCGTTCGGGGACACGCGAGGGCGGCCCTGATCGACGTGCTTCCTCCCCTCCGGACTTTCACCGTCGGTCCCGGAGTTCCACCGGGTCAGCCGCCTCGCTCGGGCATGGCCCTCGCTCGTCGGGTCGCGGACTGTCACCGCCGGTTCGGAATTGCACCGACCCCGGAGCACGTTGCGGCGATTCTGTCACACCGCAGGCGGAGATCCTCGAGGCCACGAAGCCGCTGCATCGCCTCGTTCGGATGCCCGGGCGAGCACGCTCATGCCCCCGGCCCGTCGCTCCATCCACGCAGGGCGAGCACGGTCGCGATCGCCGCCTCCGCCGCCTGCGCTCCCTTGTCCTCCTGCGAGCCCGGCAGACCGGCCCTGTCGAGGGCCTGGGCCTCGTCGTCACAGGTCAACAGACCGAATCCGACCGGAACACCCGTCCGGACGCTCACCTCTGTCAGGCCCGTCGTCGCCGCCGAGCACACGTAGTCGAAGTGCGGGGTACCGCCGCGGATGACCACGCCGAGAGCGACGACCGCATCCACCCCTCGACCGGCAGCATGTCCTGCGGCCACCGGCAGCTCGAACGAGCCGGGGACCCGGACGAGTCGCACATCGGCATCGGCGACGCCCGCGGCACGCAACGCGTCCAGTGCGCCGCCGATCAGGCCGTCCATGATCACTGTGTGCCAGCTCGCCGCGACGACCGCGACCCGCAGGCCCCTGCCGTCCACGTCCAACGTCGGCGCACCCGCTCCGCTCATCGTTCCTCCTCAGGAGTGAACCGGTGGCCCATCGCCACCGCCTTGGTGTGCAGGTAGGCAGCGTTCTCGGCCGTTCGACCGACCTCGAGCGGAAGGATCTGGTCGACGTCGACGCCCGACGCCCGCATCCCGGCCACCTTCGCCGGGTTGTTCGTCAGGAATCGCACGCGAGCGAGCCCGAGGTCGAGCAGGATGGCCGCCCCCGCGCCGTACTCGCGTCGATCCGCCGGGAGGCCGAGGTCGAGGTTCGCCTCGACGGTGTCCCGTCCGGCGTCCTGCAGGGCGTAGGCGTCGATCTTGGCGAGCAGGCCGATGCCGCGGCCCTCGTGACCCCGCAGGTAGACCACCGCTCCACCGTCGGCTGCGACCTGGCGGAGCGCCTCGTCGAGCTGCGGGCCGCAGTCGCACCTGGCCGAGCCGAACGCGTCTCCCGTCAGGCACTCCGAGTGCACCCGGACGACGGGGACCGCTGCCGGGTCCGACCCCGGTGCGACCACCGCGAGGTGCCCGGCACCGGTGCGCAGGTCCCGGTAGCCGTGCGCGGTGAAGGTCCCGTGCCTGGTGGGCAGCCGGGCGCTGCCGGTGTGGGCCACCCGTGCGGCGGCCGGCGCCGGCTCGTCGGTCGGGAGGTCGTCGTTGGCGACCCGCCAGGCGGCGAGGTCGGTGATGCTGACGACGACGAGCCCTGCGCTCCTGGCGAGGTCGGTGGTCGCGTCCAGCCGCATCATCCGGCCGTCGTCGTGGACGAGCTCGGCGATGCCCGCGACCAGCGGCAGGCCGGCGAGCCGGCACAGGTCGACCGCGGCCTCGGTGTGCCCCGCTCTGTGGAGCACACCGCCGGGGACCGCACGGAGCGGGAGCACGTGCCCCGGGCGGATCACGCTGTCCGGGCCGGCAGCGGGGTCCGCCAGCACGCGGAGCGTCCGGGCGCGGTCGGCGGCACTGATACCCGTCGTGACGCCGTCTGCGGCGTCGACCGTCACGGTGTACGCGGTGCGCCGCGGATCCTGCGACTGCGGCACCATCAGGGGCAGGTCGAGGGCATCGGCCCGGGCGGCCGGCATCGGCGCGCACAGGTAGCCCGAGGAGTGGCGGATGGTCCAGGCGACCCACTCCTCGGTCGCGGTCGCCGCCGCGAGGATCACATCGGCCTCGTTCTCCCGCTCCGGGGAGTCGACGACGAGCACCGGGCGGCCGGCGCGCAACGCCTCCAGCGCGTCCTCGATCGTGTCGAGCCTCATGCCGTCACCTCGCCGCGACCGCCGGGACCCGGCGCGAGCAGGCGCTCCACGTACTTGGCGATCACGTCGACCTCCAGGTTGACCGCGTCACCGGGGACCAGACTGCCGAGCGTGGTCGCGGCGAGGGTCGTCGGGATCAGGGAGATGCCGAAGCGGTCGTCCCCGACGTGCGTCACCGTCAGGGAGACTCCGCTGACGGTCACCGAGCCCTTCTCCGCGACGTATCGGGCGAGGTCTGGCGGCATCGCGACGACGAGATCGTCCCACCGTGCCCCCGGATGCCTGCTGAGCAACGTCCCGGTGCCGTCCACATGCCCCTGGACGAGATGACCGTCCAGTCTGCCGTCGGCTCGCACCGCGCGCTCCAGGTTCACGGCCGCCCCCGGCAGCAGGGCGCCCAGCGTCGTCCGCGCCAGGGTCTCGGGCATGACGTCGACGCCGAAGGTGCCCTCGTCGACCGAGGTCACGGTCAGGCACACCCCGTCGACCGCGATCGAGTGCCCGAGCCTGGTGCCCTCGGTGACGAGCGGGCCGGCCAGGACCAACCGGGCATCGCCCGGTCCCTGCTCGAGCGCGACGACGGTGCCGATCTCCTCGACGATCCCGGTGAACATCAGACCTCCTGCGGACGAGCGACGAGTAGGACATCAGGACCGAGGCGATGCACCTCGGCGGTGGTCAGGCGAAGAGCCTCGGCGATCGTGCCGATGCCGAGGTCCTCGACAGCCGATCGGCCGGCGCCGAGCAGCACCGGCGCGAGATAGGCGTGCAGCTCGTCGACGAGGCCGGCCCGCAGGAACGCAGCGGTGAGGACCGGGCCTCCCTCGACGAGGAGGTGCCGCACCTCGCGCGCGGCGAGCGCCGCGAGCACCACGGCCGGGTCGTGCGTCGGGACCGGCAGCAGAGCTCCCCCGGGACCGTGCAGCAGAGCCCCGGCAGGGACCTCGCGCAGGCCCACCACGACCCGTAGCGGCTGATGGGCGGCGAGCGCTCCGTCGGGCGTCCGGGCGGTCAGAGCGGGGTCGTCGGTGAGCGCCGTGCCGGTGCCGATCGCTACGGCGTCGACCTCGGACCGCACCTGGTGGGCGTGGGCGCGGGCCTCCGGTGAGGTGATCCACCGGCTCGTGCCGTCGGCAGCGGCCACCCGGCCGTCGAGCGTCGAGGCGATCTTGACGGTGACGAACGGCCGCCCGGAGCGCACCGAGGTGAGCCAGACCCGCAGAAGGGCTTCGCCCTCGGCACGCAGGGCCCCGACGACGACGTCGACCCCGGCAGCTCGCAGCTCGGCGGCCCCACCCCCGGCGACGGGACTGGGGTCAGGGACGGCGATGACCACCCGCCCGACGCCCGCCTCGAGGAGCGCTTCGGTGCACGGGCCGGTGCGCCCCGTGTGGCGACAGGGCTCCAGGCTCACGACGGCCGTGGCACCGCGCAGGTCCGCACGGCTCGCCCGGGCCCTGGCAAGGGCGTCGACCTCGGCATGAGCCGTCCCCGCCCCTCGGTGCCACCCCTCCCCCAGCGTCGTGCCGGCAGGTGAGAGGAGGACGGCGCCGACCCGCGGGTTGGGGCCGGTGACGGGCCCGAGTGCCGCGAGGTCGAGGGCGCGCATCATCGCCGAGCGCTCAGCGGCGGAGATCGGGGCGTGCGTGGCGCGGGCATGCGCAGCGGTGACCGGTCGCGGTGCCATGCCACCTCCCCAGGCGCTCAGGCCCCGGGGCTTGGCACGACGGGTCGTCGTGCCACGACGTCGACGCCCACGCTCCTCAGAGCAGGTACGCCACCGCCACGTGTTCCTCCCATCCGGACTTTCACCGTCGGTCCTGGAGTTCCACCAGGTCAACCGCCTCGCTCGGGCACTGCCCTCGCGAGTCGGGTCGCGGACTGTCACCGCCGGCTCGGACTTTCACCGACCCCGGAGCACGTTGGAGCGATTCTGACACACCCCGCTGGGGGGCGGAGGGGGACCTCTGTACCCGGACGGTCCGCTCGGGCTTCCGACGCCAGTCGGGCAGCGGACGCCTGGAAGCAGGGACGACGCGGGCTGACCCGTCGCGTGCCGCTGCGACCTGCGGTGACACGACACCATCGAGGTGTTGACATGACACCATTACGGTGTCACTATGACGTCATGGATCTCACGCCCTACGTCGACGACCTGCAGCACCGCCTGGCCACCGCGGCCGGAGCGACCGGCGAGGACGACAGGCAGCTCGCCCTGCGCCTGACGGCACCGCTCGACGCCGCGGTGCGTCTCGTCCTGCTCGGAGCGCTCTCCGCCGCGGCCGGGGAGATCTCCGCCGAGCTCGCACCCGGCTCGGTGGACCTTCGCCTGCGCGGGGGCGACCCCGAGTTCGTCGTCGCACTCCCCGTGCCGGCCGAACCGAGCGCGGTCGCCGCGGGGCCGTCGCCCTCGCCCGAGACGCCGACGAGCACCGACGCCGACGGGGCCGGCACCAGCCGCACCACCCTGCGACTGCCCGACCACCTCAAGCCGCGGGTCGAGGTCGCCGCCGCCCGCGACGGCATCTCGGTCAACGCATGGCTCGTGCGCGCGGTCGCCGCTGCGCTCGAGCAGCCCACCGGGCCGCCCGCCCCGCAGGCACGTGCCGAGCAGCGGGACGCGAGGCGCCTCACCGGCTGGGTGCGCTGAACCGCCCTCCCTGACCACCCGCCCGCCTCCCGACCTGGAGCGACCATGCCCACCTTCCCCGCCCCCGAGCCGATCACCGCGGTCGTCGATCTGTTCGCCGGGAGCCTGCACGTCGTCGCGGGCGACCGGGACGACGTCGTCGTCACCGTCCTGCCTGCCGACGAGGGCAAGGCCGCCGACGTCCGCGCGGCGTCCGAGACGTGTGCCGAGCTCACCGGCGGCACCCTGACCGTGACCACACCCCGCAGCTGGCGGAACTACCTGCCCCTGTCCACCGGGACGGTCACCGTCACCGTGGAGCTCCCGTCGGGATCGGCCCTCAGCGGCACGCTCTCCGCCGGGTCGCTGTACGCCGAAGGACGCCTGGGAACGGTGGACGTCACGACAGCCGCCGGTGACCTCCGCGTCGACGAGGTCGGCCGCCTCGCCCTGCGGACCAGCGCCGGGTCCGTCGTCGTCGGCCGGGCCACCGGCACCACGACCGTGAGGTCCAGCGCCGGCTCCGTGCGCATCCGCGAGCTCGCCGGCGACGGGTCCATCCGCTCGAGTGCCGGGGACACCACTGTCGGCTCCGTCACCGGATCGCTTGACGTGTCCGGAGCGCACGGCGACGTCCTCGTCGGTCGGCTGCGCGGGACCCTGACCGCCAAGGCCGCTTCGGGCGGGATCCGCGTCGACCGCGTCGAGTCCGGATCCCTCACGCTCGCCACGTCCTACGGCTCCATCGAGGTCGGCGTGCCCGAGGGCACCGCCGCCTGGCTCGACGTCTCCTCGCAGCACGGGACGGTCCGCAACGAGCTGCGCCCCGCCCAGGGTCCGGTCGACGACGAGGCGACTGCCGAGATCCACGCCGGCACGGGCTACGGCGACATCCTCGTCCGCCGTCCCTGAGCACCACCACCCAGAGTAGGACGACCCTGACCCGTGACCTCGCGGTCGACATCCGCGGCCTGCGCAAGCCCTACGGCAACCGGTCGGTGCTCGACGGCGTCGACCTCGCCGTCGGGGCAGGCACGCTCACTGCGCTGCTCGGCCCCAACGGCGTGGGCAAGACCACCACCGTGGGCATCCTGTCGACGCTGCTCGCGCCCGACGCCGGGAGCGTGCGCGTCGCCGGGCACGACGTCGTCACGGAACCGGAGGCTGTCCGCGCCGCGATCGGCGTCAGTGGACAGATGTCCGCCGTCGACGACCTCCTCACCAGCGCGGAGAACCTGCGGCTGATGGCCTCGCTGCACCATCTGGGCCGCCGTCCTGGGCGCGAGCGCGCCGATGCGCTGCTCGCGCAGTTCGATCTGGTCGATGCCGCCCGCAAGCCGGTGGCCACCTGGTCCGGCGGGATGCGCCGCGAGCTCGACCTGGCGATGACCCTCGTCGGCTCCCCTGTCGTCGTCTTCCTCGACGAGCCCACCGCTGGTCTGGACCCGCGCAGCCGCCGCACCCTGTGGGACGAGGTGCGTTCCCTCCTGTCGAGCGGCACCACGATCCTGCTCACCACGCAGTACCTCGAGGAGGCCGACCAGCTCGCCGATCGCGTCGCCGTGCTCGACCGGGGCCACATCGTCGCCGAGGGCAGCCCGGCCGAGCTGAAGTCCGCCCACGACGCCGGCTCGCTCGACGAGGTGTTCCTGCGGCTCACCGAGCCGCCGACGGACCCGACCGCCAAGGAGGCGGCGTGATGGCCACCGTCACGATCGCCCCGGGCCCGGGCGCCCGCCCGCTGGCCGACACCCTCACGATGCTGCGCCGCAACCTGCTGAGAGCCGTGCGCTACCCGGGCCTGACCAGCTTCACCATCGGGATCCCCGTCGCTCTGCTGCTGCTCTTCGTCTTCGTCTTCGGCGGGGCGTTCGGCGCAGGCGTGGCACCCGGCGTCACGCCCGGCGCGGCCGGACGCGCGGCGTACCTGGACTACATCACACCGGCGATCCTGCTCTTCGCCGTCGTCGGCGCAGCGCAGAGCGTGGCGATCACCGCCGCGATGGACGCCACCAGCGGAATCATGGCCCGCTTCCGGACGATGGCGATCTCGCCCGGCTCGGTGCTGGGTGGCCCGGTGCTCGGCACCGTGATCCAGGCTCTCCTTGCCGTTGCGGTGGTCCTGGGACTGGCGGTGGTGCTCGGCTGCCGGCCGCAGGCCTCAGCGCTCGGCTGGGGGCTCTTGCCGGGCTGATCGCCGTCGTCAGCCTCGCTGCGACCTGGCTGTGCGTCGCCAGGGGGCTCGCCGCCAGATCCGTGGAGACGGCGTCGAACACGCCGATGGTGCTCACCGCGCTGCCCTTCCTCGGCAGCGGGTTCGTACCGGTGGCGACCATGCCCTCAGGGGTGCGGTTGTTCGCCGAGTACCAGCCCTTCGCGCCGATCATCTAGACCACCCGGGCGCTGCTGTCGAGCACGCCGGTCAGCGTCGCGACGACCATCCAGGCCCTCGGCTGGTCCCTGCTGATCGGGACCGTCGGCTATGTCTGGTCCCGGTCCCTCTACCGCCGAGAACGGCGCTGAGCGCCGCCGTGGTCGGCAGCCGGGGAACCCGGCTCGTGCCGGTGACCGGCCGCAAGCTCGCGCAGCTCGCTGATCCGCCCGGCGGCGTCCTCGGCCCCGTACACGGCTGATCCGGCCACGAAGACGTCGGCCCCGGCCTCCGCCGCACGCTCGACGGTCTCCGCCGAGATCCCGCCGTCGACCTGGATCCAGACGTCGAGACCCGCACCGGCGACGGCCTGTCGGGCACGGCGGATCTTCGGGAGCATCGTCTCCAGGAAGGGCTGACCGCCGAAACCCGGCTCGACGGTCATCACCAGGATCATGTCGAGCTCGGTGAGCAGGTCGAGGTACGGCTCGACCGGGGTCGCCGGCCGCAGCGCGAGACCCGCGCGGGCCCCCAGGCGCCGGAGCTCGCGGGCGAGGCGCACCGGGGCGCGCGCGGCCTCGGCGTGGAACGTGACGGAGGCCGCACCCGCCTCGGCGTAGGCCGGTGCCCAGCGGTCGGGGTCCTCGATCATCAGGTGCACGTCGATGGGGATCGGCGAGACCGCCACGAGCCGCTCGACGATCGGCAGACCGAGCGTGAGGTTCGGTACGAAGTGGTTGTCCATGACGTCCACGTGCGCGAGATCGGCGGTCGAGATCCGCCCCAGCTCGGCCTCGAGGTTCGCGAAGTCCGCCGACAGGATGCTCGGTGCGATGAGGATGGCCACGGCGGCCACTCTAACGAGCGAGCGGTCAGCGGGTGCGGCGCAGCAGGGTCAGGTGCATCGCGTCGGTGCCGTGGACGTGCGGCCAGAGCTGTACGCCCGGGCCAGGGCCGAGCTCGAGCTCGTCCCCGCCCGCCTGTGCCACGACGGCCCGCACCTGCTCCCTCGCGTCGAGCACCTCGACGTCGTCGCGTCCGCGGATCACGTCCTTGACGACCAGCGTCGTCTCGGCGACGTGCGGGGAGCAGGTGACGTAGGCCACCACTCCCCCGGGGCGCGTCGCATCCAGCGCGGCGGCGAGCAGGTCGCGCTGCGTCGCCGAGAGCCGTCCGAGGTCCGCGGGGGTGCGACGCCAGCGCGACTCCGGGCGCCGGCGCAGGGCTCCCAGCCCGGTGCACGGCGCGTCGACGAGCACGCGGTCGTAGCTCAGGGGCTCGTCCGCCCCGACCGTCGTCCCGTCCCCCACACGTACCTCGACGGTCCCGACCGGCAGCGCGCCGATCGACCGTTCGACGAGGGCCGCACGATGCGGCGCGATCTCGTTCGCGACCAGGTGGGCGCCGCGGGCGACGGCGAGCGACCCGAGGAGCGCTGCCTTCCCACCGGGTCCTGCGCACAGGTCGAGCCAACGCTCGGGCCCGCCGTCGCCGGTGGCTCCGGGGCGGGGCAGCACGGGCGCCTGCGCGAGAGCGAGCGCGACCAGCTGGCTCCCCTCGTCCTGGACGCCCACCCGGCCCGTCGTGACGCCAGGGACCTGCGCGGGATCTCCCGAGGGCATCCGGACGGCCGTCGACGTCCATCGGCCAGGCGTACCGCCCGGCACCGTCGACAGGACGGCCTCGCGCTCGGCGAGACCGGGGCGCGCGACGAGCGTCACGGCGGGGGCCGCGTTGTCCGCCTCGAGCAGCGACTCGAGCTCGTCCGCGTCGCGGCCGTCGGCCACGAGCGCCTGCCGCATGGCGCGCACCACCCAGGCAGGGTGGCTCTGCGCGACCGCGAGCCGCTCGGTCTCGTCCTCGGCCGACTCCCCGAGCTTGTTCAGCCACTCCTCGACCGTGCGCTCGCTGACGCGACGCAGCGCCGCGTTGACGAGCTGAGCGGGCCCGGCGCCGACGAGCGCACGCGTCAGCGCGACCGTCTCGGAGACCGCGGCGTGCGCGGGCACCCGCATGCCGAGGAGCTGGTGCGCGCCGAGGCGCAGCACGTCACGCACCGGGGCATCGAGCTTCGCCATCGGACGACCGGTGGCGATCTCCAGGATCGCGTCGTAGCGGCCGCGCATGCGCAGGGTGCCGTAGGCCAGCTCGGTGGCGAATGCTGCGTCGCGGCCGGAGATCTGCCGGGACCGCAGCAACGGGGGCAGCACGAGGTTCGCATAGGCGTCCGAGCCGTCGACCTGGCGGAGGACCTCGAAGGCCGCGGCCCGTGCGGGGTCACCGGCGCGTGCGCGCCCCGAGGGCGCCGCGGCCGAGCGCTGGGTGCGGCCCTCGGCCCGTGCCTGCCCTCGCTGTCGGCCCGCGCTGTCGCGTCGGCGGTCCTCGCTCATCCGAGCCTCCCGTCGGCCTCGAGCCGTGCTCCCCGCGCCCAGGCCGCAGCGGGCATCGACCGCTTGCCCGCGGGCGCCACCTCGGTGAGCTCGACCGCGTGGCTCCCGGTCCCTACGAGGACCACCGTCTTCGTGACCTCGATCTCGCCCGGCGCCAGGTGCCCGACCTCGGGGCGCAGCAGCACCGGGGAGAGCTTGAGCCGGGAGCCGTCCGGCACGCTCGTCCAGGCGCCGGGAGCCGGGGTGCAGGCACGCACCCGTCGGTCGACCGCCAGTGCCGGGTGCTCCCAGCGCACGTGCCCGTCCTCGGTGGTCAGCCGCGGGGCGAGGCTGATGTCGTCGGCGGGCTGGGGCACCGCGACGAGCTCGCGGGCCTCCAGCCCG
This sequence comes from Actinomycetales bacterium, assembly GCA_038252305.1. Lineage (GTDB taxonomy): Bacteria > Actinomycetota > Actinomycetes > Actinomycetales > Cellulomonadaceae > Actinotalea. The sequence continues at coordinate 40,338 of JBBSAL010000009.1, forward strand.
TCGAGAGTGGCGAGCAGAAGACCGGCACCGGCGCCGGCGAGGCGCTCGAGCAGTGCCCCGGAGGTGTCCCGGGGCCGGATCGTCTCGGTGAGGGTGCCGAAGACTGGGCCGGTGTCGAGGCCCGCCTCCAGCCGGAACGTCGTCGCACCAGTCACCTCGTCGCCGTGCAGCAGGGCGTGCTGGACGGGGGCCGCGCCGCGCCAGGCGGGCAGGAGCGAGAAGTGCAGGTTGACCCAGCCGTGCGCCGGGACGTCCAGCAGGGCCGGCGGGACCAGCCCGCCGTAGGCCACCACGGGTGCGCACTCGACACCGAGCGCCGCGATCTCCCGCTGGACCTCGGGATCGCGCAGCGTGGCCGGCGTCAGCACCGGGACACCGGCGGCCTCGGCGCGTTCGCGCACCGGGCTGGCGACCGTTCGGCGACCTCGCCCGGCCGGCGCGTCGGGTCGGGTGAGGACGGCGACGACCTCGTGGGCGGAGCCGAGGATCGCGTCCAGGGCCGGCAGAGCGACGGTCGGGGTACCGGCGAAGAGGAGACGCACCCGATGATCCTAGGCGGCGGGGCGGTCCCGGCCGGTCTCAGGCCAGGTCGGCGGGCTCGACCTGGAACCGCACGGGCTGCTCCTTGCGTGCGCTGCGCGTCGCAGCCACGGCCTTCAGCTCGGCGAGGACGGCGGGTGCCGCCGCCCACGTGGACCGCAGCAGCACCCGGACCCGGCGCTCGGTCTCGGGGTCGAGCACGTCCTGCGGGGCCTCGTCGCGCGGTGTCGGGCCGAGCACGGCGGCCCCGGCACGCAGAGAGCCGACCAGCTCCTCGACGCTGTGGCGGGGACCGTCGAGCGCGACGAAGTGCAGCGCGGGCGGCAGCCCCAGCTCGGTCCGCTCGGCGAGCTCGCGCTCGGCGAGCCCTGCGGGGTCCCAACGGACGAGGGCACCGACCGGCGTCGGCGCCGCGTCACCGACCAGCAGGACCACGCCGCCCTGGGCGGAAGGCTGCACGAGCGCTGCCGCCGCGAGCCAGGTCCGCAGTGCGTGCTCAGCCGCATCGAGCCCCGGTCGACCACTGACCACCTGGGCGTCGAGGAGGACGGCGGCCGTGTAGCCGCCGACGGCCCGCGGCTCGGCGCCCGTCGTCGCCACGACGAGGGCCGGACGCCGATCGACCTGGCGCAGGACGCCGGCAGCGGCGCTGGACCGGCGCACGGGGACGCCGGGGAAGGCACGACCGAGCTCCTCAGCGGTCCGCTCCGAGCCGACCCGCACCGACCGCAGTCCGGTGTCCCCGCACTCCGGGCAGGTCCAGGCGGTGGCGAGCCGGGCGCACCACTGGCAGCGCGCGGGCGTGTCGGGGCCGGGAACCTGCAACGGACCGGCGCACCACCGGCACCGCGCGAGCGTCCGGCAGCGACGGCAGGCGACAGCAGGCAGGTAACCGGCGCGCGGGACCTGGACGAGGACCGGACCGCGCTCGAGCCCCGCCCGCAGGGCCCGCCACGCCGGCGCCGGCAGCCGGGCGGCGGCCGCGGCGCCCTCCTTGGCGAGCTCGACCGAGTCGAGCACGACGATGCGTGGCGCGCTCGCCCGGACGACCTCCCGAGGCGCGACGAGCGGGACCGCCCAGCCGCTCGCGACCCAGCGCTGTGCGGCGACCGAGCGGGCGAACCCACCGACCACCAGCGCCGCCCCGCTCTGTGTCGAGCGCATCGCCAGGACCTCGCGCGCATGCGGGTAGGGCGCTCGCGGCTCGCCGTGCAGCGGGTCGCCGTCGTCCCAGCACAGCAGCAGGCCGGGGGCGTGCACCGGTGCGAAGGCGGCAGCGCGCGTCCCGACGACGACGTCGGCCGCACCCCGGGAGACCGCCAGGAAGGCGCGGTAACGCACGGCGGGACCGTCCTCGGCGACGAGCCGGACGAATCCCCCGACAGCCCCCGGCCGCCACTCGTCGACACCGGCGGCAAGCAGGGCAGCGGTGAGGATCTCGACCTCGGGGGCCGACGGCACGACGAGGACGCTGCCTCGGCCGCCCGCCCGGCAGGCCCGCACCGCCGTGACGGCCAGCTCGGCCCAGTCGGCGCCGTCGTGGCCGGGGAGCGCTTGCCACACGACGCGCGGCGCCTCGCCGGCGGCCAGGCGGCGGCAGAAGGCGGCACCACCGGGATAGGCGGACCAGCCGCCCGGATCGATCACGGGCTCGGGCTCGCGCTCCGGCGACCCGGCGACCGGCTCAGCGGGCCCGGGCTCCTCCGGTCGGCCCCAGTCCTCCTGCTCGACACGGGCATGCCGCGGCGGGACCGCCAGGCGCAGCACGTCCCCGATCGTGCCGACGTACCGGTCGGCCACCGCGCGCGCGAGGGCAGTGATCTCCGGGGTGAGCACGACCTCGCCGGAGACGACCTTGCGCAGAGGCGTGAGGGGGCCCTCGTGCTCGGCCGTCGCGAGCCGCTCGACGAGGTACCCGTCGACGTCCTGGCCACCGAAGCGCACCTTGACCCGGACCCCGGGTCGGGCGAGCTCGTCGCAGGACACCGGGACCGCGTACTCGAAGGCACGGTCCAGGTGCGGCTGCGGGCGGTCGACGACCACGCGCGCGACCGGGAGCTCGTCGACCACCGGGTCGGGTGCCTTCGCCCGGCGTGCCCGTGGCCCGGGCACCCCGGGGAGTGTCAGCTGCTCGGGGTCCACGGGGCCATCCCACCACGCCGCACCCACAGCGGGCAGCCGCCCACAGCCCTGATCCCTCGGCCCCGACCGCTCCCCCGGTGCCGGGACGAGCAGGCCGTGCCGGTCAGGATCAGGACAGTGCGGAGTGCAGGTCGAGGACGCGGTCGGTCCGCTCCCACGTGAAGTCGGCCAGCTCACGCCCGAAGTGACCGTAGGCCGCGGTGCGGCTGTAGATCGGCCGGAGCAGCTTGAGGTCGCGGACGATCGCACCGGGACGCAGGTCGAACACCTCGCGGATCGCCCGTGTGAGCGCGGCGACCGGCACCGTCTCGGTCCCGAAGGTCTCGACGTACAGCCCGACCGGGTGCGAGGCCCCGATCGCGTAGGCCACCTGCACCTCGCACCGCTTCGCGAGGCCGGCGGCGACGACGTTCTTCGCCACCCAGCGCATCGCGTACGCGGCAGAACGGTCGACCTTCGACGGGTCCTTGCCGGAGAACGCCCCGCCGCCGTGACGAGCCATCCCGCCGTAGGTGTCGACGATGATCTTGCGCCCGGTCAGCCCCGCGTCGCCCTGCGGGCCGCCGATGACGAAGGTCCCCGTCGGGTTGACCAGCAGACGGTGCCCCCTCGCCTCGAGCCCGAGCTCCTCGAAGACCGGGGCGACGACGTGCTCGGCGATCTCGGGTGTCAGGGTCTCGTTCAGCAGGACGCCGGGGTCGTGCTGGGTGGAGACGACGACCGTGTCCACTCCGACAGGGGTGTCGCCGTCGTAGGCGATCGTCACCTGCGTCTTGCCGTCGGGCCGCAGGTAGTCGAGCGTTCCCTCCTTGCGCACCGAGGCGAGCCGCTCGGCGAGCCGGTGCGCGACCCAGATGGGCAGCGGCATCAGCGATGGCGTGTCGTCACAGGCGTAGCCGAACATCAGGCCCTGGTCGCCGGCGCCCTGGGCCTCGATCGGGTCGTAGCCGTCGCCGTCGTCCTGGCGGACCTCCCAGGCCTTGTCGACACCCGCAGCGATGTCCGGGGACTGCTGGCCGATCGACACCGAGACACCGCAGGAGCGCGCGTCGAAGCCGATCGTCGAGGACGTGTAGCCGATCCGGGTCAGGGTGTCGCGCACGACCTGCGGGATCTCCACGTAGGCCTCGGTCGACACCTCGCCGGCGACGTGCACGAGACCCGTCGTCACCATCGTCTCGACGGCCACCCGGGCGTGCGGGTCCTGAGCGATCATCGCGTCGAGGATCCCGTCCGAGATCTGGTCACAGACCTTGTCGGGATGCCCCTCGGTGACGGACTCGGAGGTGAACAGGCGAAGGGCGTGAGTCATCCGGCGAGTCTAGTCGAGCGCCGTAGCCCGGTTCTCGCCTGTCCGCGATCAGTGCTGGTGGCTCGCAAGGAGCGCGACCGCGGCGTCGACGATCGCCACGGCGGCGGCGTCCTTCGTCCCAGCGGCCTCGACGAGGGTGGTGCCATGGGCGTCGAGGATCGTCACGGTCGTGGGGACGTCACCGAAGCCCGCCTCCTCGCCGACCGCGTTGACGACGAGGAGGTCGGCACGCTTGCGACGTGCCTTCTCCTGGCCGAGCGCCAGCACGGTCGACGGGGCACCCGTCTCCGCAGCGAACCCGACGACGACCTGGCCGGGGCGACGTGCCGCGGCCAGCTCCGCGAGGATGTCGGGGTTGAGCTCGAGCTCGATGGCGGCCGGGGCCGACCCGTCCTTCTTGATCTTCTCCGCCTGACGTCGCGCAGGGCGGAAGTCGGCGACGGCAGCAGCCATGACGACGAGGTCTGCCCGGGCGGCGGCCCGGTGCATCTCCTCGCGCAGCTGCGCGGCCGTCTCGACCCTCCTCACGCTGACGCCGGCCGGGTCGGAGAGGGCGACGTTGGCGCTGATGATCTCGACGCTCGCGCCACGGGCGGCGCAGGCCGCCGCGACGGCATAGCCCTGCCGTCCGGTCGAACGGTTCCCGAGGAAGCGCACCGGGTCGAGGGGCTCATGGGTGCCGCCTGCGGAGACCACGACGCGACGCCCGACGAGGTCCCGCGGCGTGAGCAGGGCCAGCGCTGCAGCAGCGATCGCGGCGGGCTCCGGGAGGCGCCCCGGGCCGGAGTCCGCGCCGGTCAGCCGACCGACCTCCGGGTCCAGCACGTGCAGTCCACGGGCACGCAGGGTCGCGACGTTCGCGGTCGTCGCCGGGTGCTGCCACATCTCGGTGTGCATCGCCGGCGAGAGCAGGACGGGGCACCGCACGGTCAGCAGCGCCGCGGTGAGCAGGTCGTCGCAGCGACCGGCCGCCAGACGAGCGAGCAGATCGGCCGTCGCCGGTGCGACGACCACAAGATCGGCCCATCGGCCGAGGCTGACGTGCTCGACGTCAGGGACGTTCTCGAAGACGTCCGTCGTGACCGGGCGACCGGAGAGTGCCTCCCAGGTCGCCCTGCCGACGAACTCGAGCGAGGCAGCGGTCGGCACGACCCGCACCTCGTGGCCCGCCTCGGTGAACAGGCGCAGCAGGAAGGCCGACTTGTACGCGGCGATCCCGGCGCCGACGCCGAGCAGGATGCGCAAGTCAGCCCTCGGTGGGGGTCACCGTGAGCAGGCCTGCGTTGATCTCGCGCATCGCGATCGAGAGCGCCTTCTCCTGGTGCCGCGCCTCGACGAGGGGCCCCACGTTCTCCAGCAGGCCCTCGTTGAGCTGGGAGTAGTAGGCGTTGATCTGCCGCGCGCGCTTGGCGGAGTAGATCACCAGCGCGTACTTGGAGTCGGCGGCCGCGAGCAGCTCGTCGATCGGCGGGTCGGTGATGCCCTCGGGGGCGGCGACGGTTCCGGCCATGTGTGTGCTCCGTGAGGTCGTGGGAGGTCCTGCGGATCGGCGGTGCTCGCACGAACGACCGCACATGATCCCGGCTAGGTGATCGATCCTACCGCGTCGGCAGTCCCATCAGCGTGACGAGCTCGTCCGTGGCGCGTTCGACGTCGTCGTTGACCACCACGTGGTCGAACTCCGGCTCGGCCGCGAGCTCGATGCGCGCGGTCGCCAGCCGGCGTGCGCGCTCCTCGGCGTCCTCGGTCCCGCGCCCGACCAGGCGACGCTCGAGCTCCTCCCAGCTGGGTGGGGCCAGGAAGACGAACCGTGCGTCGGGCATCGCCCGGCGCACCTGGCGCGCCCCGGCGTGGTCGATCTCGAGCAGCGCCGGGCGACCGGCGACGAGCTGCTCGAGCACCGGTGCGCGCAGCGTCCCGTACCGGTTGCGGCCATGCACCCAGGCCCACTCGAGGAGCTCGCCGTCGGCGACCAGGGAGTCGAAGGCCTCACCGTCGACGAAGTGGTAGTGGACCCCGTCGATCTCCCCAGGACGGGGCGGACGCGTGGTCGCCGAGACGGACAGCCAGACCTCGGGGTAGCGGCGCCGGATGTCCGCCGAGACGGTGCCCTTCCCCACGGCCGTCGGGCCGGCGAGGACGGTGAGCCGGGAGACCCCGGGGACCAGGGCCGGCGTGGGACCGTCGGACGACGAGGAGCGCTGCGACACCGGTCCGCTCAGCCGAACCGCTGGATCAGGGCGGCGGCCTGGTGGGGGCCGAGCCCACGCAGGCGGCGCGTCTCGGAGATCCCGACCTCCGCCATGATGGCGCGCGCCTTGATCTTGCCGACGCCGGGCAGCGACTCCAGCAGCGCGGAGACCTTGAGCTTGCCGATCACGTCGTCCGTGCGGCCCTGCTCGATGACCTCCGCGAGGGAACCCTGGGAGTACTTCAGCCGGGCCTTCACCTCGGCACGGGCCTGGCGCGCGGCAGCGGCCTTCTCCAGCGCTGCAGCACGCTGTTCTGGGGTCAGCGGGGGTAGGGCCACGCGGGTCACCTCTTCGCAGGTCACAAGGGGTTATCGGAGACGAACCTAGCGAGCCAGGGGCCGCCACGGCAACGCGTCGACCCGCTCGAGCACCTCAGCAGGGTTTCCCGGGCGGTGGATGCGACCTCAGCGCAGGGCCGCCGCGGCCTCGACGACGGCGGCCTGGGCCGCGCGCCGCAGGTCCTGCGCGGCCGGGCCCGCAGCGAGAACGGCACGCGAGGTCGACGCGAGGACCGCGTGCCGGGCCGGCCCGAAGACCGCGCGCAGCTCGGTGGCGCCGGCGCCCTGAGCCCCCACACCGGGAGCCAGGATCGGCCCCCGGACGGCGTCGAGGTCGATCCCGAGCCGCGTAGGTGCCGCGCCGACGGTTGCCCCCACGACGAGGCCGACGGGGCCGAGGACCTGCCCCGAGCCGGCATTCTGCGCTGCGGCCCAGCGGGCGACCCCCGCAGCGACCGCGACGCCCTCGGCGGACGCCGCGTGCTGGACCTCCTTCCCTTCCGGGTTGCTGGTCAGGCAGAGCACGAAGAGCCCGCGATCGGACCGCCGAGCGGCCTCGACGGCCGGATCGAGCGACCCGGCGCCCAGATACGGGCTCAGCGTCACGGCGTCACCGGCGAGGCTCGATCCGTCGCGCAGGTAGGCGTCGGCGTAACCCACCATCGTCGAACCGATGTCCCCACGCTTGGCGTCCACCACCATCTGGGTCCCGCTCCCCCGAGTGGCCGCGATGACCTCCTCGAGGACGGCGACACCGACCGAGCCGTGCCGCTCGAAGAAGGCCGACTGCGGCTTCAGTGCGGCGACGTGGCCTGCCAGGGCGTCGACGACCGTCAGCGCGAACGTCCGCAACCCGTCCACGTCGTCCTGGAGCCCCCAGGCGGCGAGAAGGCCCGGGTGGGGGTCGATCCCTACGCACACCGGTCCGTGATCGTCCATGGCCGCCGCGAGCCGGTCTCCGAAGCCCGTCATCGGACGGGCTCCCCGACCGGCTCCGCCGGGACCAGCCGGGCGTCCCTCAGCTCCAGTCGGTGGTCCTGCAGGCTACGGACCGTGAACGGGCCGCTGCGCAGCGACTCGATCGCCTGGACCGCCGCGGCCAGCTGTTGGACGGTCGTGACGATCGCCCGGTCCGCCGAGACGGTCGCCGTACGGATCTCGTACCCGTCCGCACGGGCGCCCTGGCCCGACGGGGTGTTGACCACCATGTCGACCTCGCCGGAGGCGATGAGGTCGACGATCGTCGGCTCGCCGTTCGGACCGCGTCCGGCGGAGTGCTTGCGCACCACCGTCGAGGCGATGCCGTTGCGGCGCAGGACGGCAGCGGTGCCCTCGGTCGCAAGGATCTCGAAGCCGAGCTCGCTGAGCCGCTTGATCGGGAAGGTGATCGAGCGCTTGTCGCGGTCGGCGACCGAGATGAACACCCGGCCGGAGGTCGGCAGCCCACCGAAGGCCGCGGCCTGGGACTTGGCGAACGCCGTCGGGAAGTCCACGTCGAAGCCCATCACCTCGCCGGTCGACTTCATCTCCGGGCCGAGCACGCTGTCGACCATGGTTCCGTCGGCGGTACGGAAGCGGCGGAACGGGAGGACCGCCTCCTTGACGGCGATCGGTGCGTCCATGCTCATCCGCCCGCCGTCCCCGTGCTCCGGGAGGACTCCCGTCGCGCGGAGCTCGGCGATCGTCGACCCGGTCATCACGAGCGCGGCTGCCCGGGCGAGCGGGACCCCGGTCGCCTTCGCGACGAAGGGCACGGTCCGGCTCGCGCGCGGGTTCGCCTCCAGGACGTAGAGCACGTCGGAGACGAGCGCGTACTGGACGTTGATCAGCCCCCGGACCCCGACGCCGCGGGCCAGGGCCAGCGTCGACTCGCGGATCCGGTCGAGCTCGGCAACCGAGACCGTCACGGGCGGCAGCACGCAGGCCGAGTCGCCGGAGTGGATCCCGGCCTCCTCGATGTGCTCCATGACCCCCGCGAGGTAGAGCTCGGCGCCGTCGTAGAGCGCGTCGACGTCGAGCTCGATGGCGTCGTCGAGGAAGCGGTCGATCAGCAGGGGCGGGATCTCCCGGCCGTACCCGGCCGCGTGCGCACCCTCCAGGGCACGCTCGACGTAGCCCGTGAGCTGAGGGTCGGAGTAGACGATCTCCATCCCCCGACCGCCGAGCACGTAGGAGGGGCGCACCAGGACGGGGTACCCGATCCGGTGCGCGATCACCGTCGCCTCCGCCAGGGTGCGGGCGGTCCCGAACGCGGGAGCCGGCAGGCCCGCCTCCTGCAGGACCCGACCGAAGACGCCACGGTCCTCGGCAGCGTCGATGGCCGAGGGAGGCGTGCCGAGGATCGGCACCCCGGCGGCCTCCAGCCGGTCCGCCAGCGCGAGCGGCGTCTGACCGCCGAGCTGGACGATCACCCCGGCGACCGGGCCGACGGCGCACTCGGCGTCGTAGACCTCCATCACGTCCTCGAAGGTCAGCGGCTCGAAGTAGAGCCGATCGGCCGTGTCGTAGTCGGTGGAGACGGTCTCGGGGTTGCAGTTGACCATCACGGTCTCGAAGCGGTCCTTGAGCGCGAGGGCCGCGTGCACGCAGGAGTAGTCGAACTCGATGCCCTGACCGATGCGGTTCGGCCCCGAACCGAGGATGAGGACCGCCGGGCGCGTGCGCGGGGCGACCTCCGTCTCCAGGTCGTAGGTCGAGTAGTGGTAGGGCGTACGCGCCTCGAACTCGGCGGCACAGGTGTCGACGGTCTTGTACACCGGCCGCAGACCCAGGGCACGACGGACCTGGCGGACGGTCTCCTCGCCGATCCCGCGGAGCCGGGCGATCTGCAGGTCGGAGAGCCCGTGCCGCTTGGCGTCCAGCAGAAGGTCCCGGCCGAGCTCACGTGCGTCGGCGACCTCGGCCGCGATCTCGTTGACGAGCACGATCTGGTCGAGGAACCACGGGTCGATGCCGGTGGCCACGGCCACGTCCTCGACACTGACGCCGCCCTCGCGGCCCACCGAGCGCAGCAGCTGCTGCACCTGGACCAGGCGCTCCTCCGTAGGGATGCGCACCTGGGCGAGGAGGTCGGCGAGCCCCTGCCCGCTCGGGACAGGGTCGCCCCAGCGGAAGGTGGCGCCGGGCTTGTCGATCGAGCGCAGGGCCTTGCCGAGCGCCTCGGTGAAGTTGCGACCCATCGACATGGCCTCGCCGACGGACTTCATGGTCGTGGTCAGCAGCGGGTCGGCCCCGGGGAACTTCTCGAAGGCGAAGCGCGGGACCTTGACGACGACGTAGTCGAGCGAGGGCTCGAAAGAGGCCGGCGTCGAGCCGGTGATGTCGTTCGGGATCTCGTCGAGCGTGTACCCGATCGCCAGGCGTGCAGCGATCTTCGCGATCGGGAAGCCGGTGGCCTTGGACGCCAGCGCCGAGGAGCGCGAGACGCGTGGGTTCATCTCGATGACGACGATCCGCCCGCTGCGCGGGTCGATCGCGAACTGCACGTTGCAGCCGCCCGTGTCGACCCCGACCTCACGGATGATCGCGATGCCGATGTCACGCATCCGCTGGTACTCGCGATCCGTGAGGGTCATCGCCGGGGCGACCGTCACCGAGTCGCCGGTGTGCACGCCCACCGCGTCGACGTTCTCGATCGAGCAGACGACGACCACGTTGTCCGCGTGGTCACGCATGAGCTCGAGCTCGAACTCCTTCCAGCCGAGGATCGACTCCTCCAGGAGCACCTCGGTGGTCGGCGAGTAGTGCAGGCCGGCGCCGGCGATCCGCCGCAGGTCCGCCTCGGTGAAGGCGATCCCGGAACCGAGCCCGCCCATCGTGAAGGAGGGGCGCACGACCACGGGGTAGCCGAGCTCCTGCGCCGCGGCGAGGACCTCGTCCATCGTGTGGCCGATGATGCTGCGGGCGCTCTCGGCCCCGCAGCGCTCGACGACCTCCTTGAACGCCTGGCGGTCCTCGGCCAGGTGGATCGAGGCGGTGTTCACGCCGATCATCTCGACGCCGTACTTCTCCAGGATGCCGGCCTCGTCGAGGGCGATCGCCGCGTTGAGCGCGGTCTGCCCGCCCAGCGTCGGCAGGATCGCGTCCGGGCGCTCCTTGGCGATGATCGCCTCGATCACCTCGGTGGTGATCGGCTCGATGTAGGTCGCGTCGGCGAACTCCGGGTCGGTCATGATCGTGGCCGGGTTGGAGTTGACCAGGATGACGCGCAGCCCCTCGGCGCGCAGCACCCGGCAGGCCTGGGTCCCCGAGTAGTCGAACTCCGCAGCCTGGCCGATGACGATCGGCCCGGAGCCGATCACCAGGATGCTGTGCAGGTCAGTGCGCCGCGGCATCCGAGGCCTCCGTCCGGGTCGAGGTCATCAGGTCGACGAAGCGGTCGAAGAGATAGGCCGCGTCATGCGGGCCGGCCGCTGCCTCCGGGTGGTACTGCACGGAGAACGCCGGCAGCTCGAGGCACTCGAGGCCCTCGACGACCTGGTCGTTGAGCCCGACGTGCGAGACGACGACCTGACCGAACCGGCCTCCGTCGTGCGGCGCCGTCGATGGCCCTTCCAGGGGCGCGTCCACGGCGAAACCGTGGTTGTGCGCCGTGATCTCGACCTTGTTCGTGCGCCGGTCCATCACCGGCTGGTTCACGCCGCGATGGCCGAAGGGGAGCTTGTAGGTGCCGAAGCCCAGCGCCCGGCCGAGGATCTGGTTGCCGTAGCAGATGCCGAAGAACGGCACGCGGCGGTCGAGGACCTCGCGGAGCAGGTCCACCTCGTGCACGGCGGCGGCCGGGTCGCCCGGACCGTTGGAGAAGAACACGCCGTCCGGCTGGAGCGCCAGCAGCTCGGCTCCCGTGATCGTCGAGGGCACCACATGCGTGCGCACCCCGCGTTCGGCGAACCGCTGCGGGGTCATCGACTTGATGCCCAAGTCGACGGCGACCACCGTGAGCGGTTCGCTCCCGGCGGGCACGCTGCCCGCGACCGGTTCGACGACGTAGCGCTCGCCCGTGCTCACCTCGCCGGCGAGGTCGGCGCCGGCCATCGCCGGGGCGGCGGCGACCTCGGAGCGCAGGTCCGCCGTGGTCCGCGGGCGGCCGTCGGCGTCCAGGAGCGCCTCACCGGAGAAGATCCCCGCGCGCATCACCCCGCGATCGCGCAGATGACGCGTGATCGCCCGGGTGTCGACCTCGCAGAGGCTGACGATGCCGGCCTCGATCAGCTCCTCCTCCAGGCTGCGCTGAGAGCGCCAGCTGGAGGGCCGCACGGCGGGATCGCGCAGCACGTAGCCCGCGACCCAGATCCGCGCCGACTCCTGGTCCTCGTCGTTCATCCCGGTGTTGCCGATGTGCGGAGCCGTCATCACGACGATCTGCCGGTGGTAGCTCGGATCCGTCAGGGTCTCCTGGTAGCCGGTCATCCCGGTGTTGAAGACGATCTCGCCGACGGTCGCCCCACGCGCGCCGTAGGGCCGGCCGCGGTAGACGGTGCCGTCCTCCAGGACCAGCACCGCCTGCTCGCCGCGGCTCATCGGGCCACCTCCGCCGGCTCGACGGCCTGGCCGGCGAGCACCGTTGCCCGGCCCCGCAGGAAGGTCGCGACGACGCGTCCGGTCAGCTCCAGGCCCCCGTAGGGCGTGTTGTGGCTCCGGCTGGCCTGGGCGGACGGCTCGACCGTCCACCGGGCCGTCGGGTCGACGAGCGTGATGTTGGCGGGCTCCCCCACCGCCAGCGGCCGGCCCTGGGCCTGGGGACCCGAGTCGATCCGGCCGATCGCGGCCGGGGCGGACGACATGACCCGAGCGATGTCAGCCCACGGCATCCGGCCGGTGACGACCATCGTCGTGGAGAGGATCCCGAGCGCCGTCTCCAGGCCGGTCATCCCGAACGCCGCGGCCGCCCACTCGCAGTCCTTGTCCTCGCGCGTGTGCGGGGCGTGGTCGGTGCCGATCGTGTCGATCGTCCCGTCGGCGAGGCCGGCGCGCAGCGCCTCGACGTCCTCCGCGGTGCGCAGGGGCGGGTTGACCTTGTAGAGCGGGTCGTAGGACCGCGCGAGCTCGTCGGTCAGCAGCAGGTGGTGCGGCGTGGCCTCGGCGGTCACGTCGATCCCGCGCGCCTTCGCCCAGCGCACGATCTCCACCGAACCGGCCGTCGACAGGTGCAGCACGTGCAGCCGCGATCCGACGTGCTGGGCGAGCAGGACGTCGCGCGCGATGATCGACTCCTCGGCGACGGCCGGCCAGCCGGCCAGCCCGACCTCTGCCGAGACGATCCCCTCGTGCATCTGGGCGCCGCGGGTCAGCCGCGGGTCCTGCGCGTGCTGCGCGATGACGCCGTCGAACGCCTTGACGTACTCCAGGGCGCGTCGCATGAGGACCGGGTCGTGCACGCACATGCCGTCGTCGGAGAAGACGCGGACCTGCGCGGCGGACGAGGCCATCGCGCCGAGCTCGGCGAGCTGCTCGCCCGCGAGCCCGACGCTCACCGCACCGACGGGGTGCACGTCGACCCAGCCCGCGTCGCGACCCAGTCGCCAGACCTGCTCGACGACCCCGGCGGTGTCGGCGGTGGGCGAGGTGTTCGCCATCGCGTGCACGGAGGTGTACCCACCGAGCGCCGCGGCGCGCGTGCCGGACTCGACCGTCTCGGCGTCCTCGCGACCTGGCTCGCGCAGGTGCGTGTGCAGGTCGACGAGACCGGGCAGCGCCACGAGACCGGTCGCGTCGATCACGTCCGTCCCGGCCGGGGCGGACACCGCCGCGTCCGCACCGATGGCAGTGATCAACCCGTCCGTCAGGAGGATGTCGGTCGGGTCGCCGCCCAGCGGCGCGACCCCCGTCAGCAGGTAGCTCATGCCCAGGACTCTCTCTCCCCCGCCAGCAGCAGGTACAGCACGGCCATGCGGACGGCGACGCCGTTCGCGACCTGTTCGACGATCACGGACTGCGGCGAGTCGGCCGCGTCGGCTGAGATCTCCAGCCCTCGGTTCATCGGGCCTGGGTGCATGACGATCCCGTGCTCCGGGAGCAGCCGCAGGCGGCGCGCGTCCAGCCCGAAGGAGCGCGTGTACTCCAGCGGGCTCGGGAAGAAGCCCGTCGCTCCTCCCGCCCCGCCGCCGCCCATCCGCTCCCGTTGGACGCGCAGCATCATGACCGCGTCCGGCTGCTGGGCGAGCACCTCGTCCAGGTGGTACGAGATCGCGCAGGGCCAGGTCTCGGCACCGATCGGGACCAGGGTGGGCGGGGCGACGAGCGTCAGCCGGGCGCCGAGGGTGTGCAGCAGCTGGACGTTGGACCGGGCCACCCGCGAGTGCAGGACGTCACCGACGATGACCACGTGCAGGCCTGCGAGGTCCCTGCCGGTCCCCTCCGGGGCGTCGGCGGAGGAGGCCAGGTGGCGGCGCAGCGTGAAGGCGTCCAGCAGTGCCTGGGTGGGGTGCTGGTGGGTGCCGTCGCCCGCGTTGACGACCGATCCGGTGAGCCAGCCCGCATGGGCGAGCCGGTGCGGGGCGCCGGAGGACTGGTGCCGGATCACGACGGCGTCGGCACCCATCGCCTGGAGCGTCAGCGCGGTGTCCTTGAGCGACTCGCCCTTGGAGACGCTGGAGCCCTTGGCGCTGAAGTTGATGACATCGGCCGAGAGCCGCTTGGCCGCGGTCTCGAACGAGATCCGGGTACGGGTGGAGTCCTCGAAGAAGAGGTTCACCACGGTGCGCCCGCGCAGCGTGGGCAGCTTCTTGATCTCCCGGCCCTGGGTCGCGGCCATCGCGACCGCCGTGTCGAGGACGTGGACCGCCGTGTCACGGTCGAGGTCGGCTGCGGAGAGCAGGTGCTTCATCGGTGCCCCTCGATCCGGACGCTGTCGGTCCCGTCGGTCTCGACGAGGCGGACCGCGACCTTCTCCTCGCGCGAGGTCGGCAGGTTCTTGCCGACGTAGTCCGCGCGGATCGGCAGCTCGCGGTGACCGCGGTCGACGAGCACGGCGAGCTGGACGGCACGCGGCCGGCCCAGGTCGTTGATCGCGTCCAGCGCGGCGCGGATGGTGCGACCGGAGTACAGGACGTCGTCGACGAGCACGACGACCTTGTCGTCCACCCCGCCGGGGGGCAGCTCCGTGGACCCGACGCTGCGGATGGGCTGCCGGTGCAGGTCGTCGCGGTACATCGTCACGTCGAGCACTCCGACGTGGTCACGCTCGGTGACGCCCTCGACCTCGGCGATCTTCGCCGCGAGGCGATGGGCCAGGGGAAGGCCGCGCGTCGGGATCCCGAGCAGGACCAGATCGTCGGCCCCGCCGTGTCTCTCGAGGATCTCGTGCGCGATCCGGGTCAGCGCCCGGGCGATCTCCGCGGTGCCGAGCACCTCGGTGCCGACGGGAGGGGTGGGGTCGTCGTTCGCGCCGACGACGGGCGTGCTGGGGCCAGAGGACATCTGGCGACCTCCTTCCCCGCCTCACTGGACGGGTCTTAAAGGATGTCTGACAGCCGCGAGCCTACTGCACCCGGGAGGGCGCCGCGCCGCGCGTCCGCCGGCGGAACTGGGCGGGTGTCTCACCGGTGAGCCGCCCGAACGAGCGCGTGAGGACGGCCTGGTCGTAGAACCCGGACGCGGTCGCGACCTCGGCGAGCGAACGGTCCGTGGTCGACAGGAGCTCGGCGGCGCGATCGATACGGGTCCGCAGGGCGTACTGCTGCGGGGACAACGAGAACACCGCCCGCACCCGGCGCTCCAGCGTGGCGACGGCGCATCCTGCCGCAGCGGCCATCTCCTCGACGCTCACCGGCCCCGGCTCCCGCGCTGCCAGGAAGGCGACGACCTTCTCGACCGAGGCGACCACCGCGTCCTCGGCGTGCCGGCGGCGCAGGTCCTCCGAGACGCTGACCAGCCCGACGATCACGCCCCCGACCCGGACCGGCACCTTGGACGTCAGGTACCAGCCGGCGATCCCGCCCGGTCGCAGGATGAGCTCGAGCTCGCGCCGGACGGCCTGCCCGGTGCGGAGCACGCGCTCGTCCTGCGCGGTGTAGTGCTCGGCGAGGTGCGCGACGAAGAGGTCCTCGGCCCGCATCCCGACGACCGCCCTGCGCGAGCGCTCGCTGGTGCGGTCGACGAAGGCCTGGTTGACCGCCACGTAGCGGCCACCCGGGTCCTTGGCGCAGAACATCGTGCCGGTGAGCTCGTCCATCAGACCGACGATCTCCGGCGAGAGGGCGGCGAGCAGGACGTCACGCTCGGGCCACGAGGTCGCGGGCAGCGCTCGTCCTGGCATGGCCGGACGCTACCAAGCCGGTGGGTGCGACAGGGCACGGAGCCGACCGCCGCACGGCCGGGGCGCCGAAAACGTACAAGACCGCCGCCGCCGTCGGGGGCACGATCATTCGATGACCATCGCGCCCGCCGTCGCCCGTTCCGCCGTCGCGCTCGCCGAGGAGTGGATCGCCGCGACCACCGCCGGCCAGACCCCGAAGGAACGCCGGACGACCGGCAGGCTCGCCGCGCTCGTCTCCGACCCCGACGGCCTCGAGCTGGCGCTGCGCTTCGTCGACCGTGTCGCGCGGCCCGAGGACCTGCACGTGGCGGCGCACGAGCTGGCAGGCCTGCGCCGGTGGTCGTCGTCGGCCTCCTTCCTGGGGCCGATGGACCGCACGCTGCTCGACCTCGGGACGCGTCTGGCGCCCGTGCTGCCCCGGGTCGTCGTCCCCGCCGCACGGTTCCGCTTGCGGCAGCTCGTCGGGCACCTGGTGGCGGACGCCGGCGCAGGGCTCGGCCCGCACATCGCGAAGGCACGCGCCGAGGGGTTCCGGCTCAACCTCAACCTGCTCGGCGAGGCCGTCCTGGGCGAGGCGGAGGCCACCGCACGGCTGCGCCGGGTCACGGCGCTCGTCGAGCGACCCGACGTCGACTACGTCTCGATCAAGGTCTCCTCGGTCGCCAGCCAGCTGTCCACCTGGGACACCGCGGGCAGCCGTGACCGCGTCGTCGCCACCCTGCTGCCGCTGTACCGCGCCGCGCGGGCCAGCGGGACCTTCCTCAACCTCGACATGGAGGAGTACCGAGACCTCGCACTGACCGTCAAGGTCTTCGAGCGGCTGTGCGCCGAGCCCGACCTCGCCGACCTGCCGATCGGCATCGTGCTGCAGGCCTACCTGCCCGACACGCTCGCCGCCCATGACGAGCTCACCGAGATCGCCGGCCGGCGCGTCGCGGCCGGCGGTGCGCGCATCAAGGTCCGCCTGGTCAAGGGCGCGAACCTCGCGATGGAGCAGGTCGAGGCGGAGCTGCACGGCTGGGCGCAGGCGCCCTACCCGACGAAGGCCGACGTGGACGCCAACTACGTGCGCCTGGTGGAGCGCGCACTGGACCCGGGGCGCACGTCCGCGATGCGGGTCGGCGTGGCGAGCCACAACCTCTACCACGTCGCGCTGGCGCACCTGCTGGCGGCCGAGCGCGGGGTGAGCGAGGCGCTGGACATCGAGATGCTCCAGGGCATGGCCCCGGCGCAGGCGCGTGCCGTGCGGGACACGGTGGACGGGGCCGGACGGTCGACGGGCACGGGATCGGTGATCCTCTACACGCCCGTCGTCGCCCGGACCGACTTCGACGTGGCGATCGCCTACCTCGTGCGTCGTCTCGAGGAGAACGCTGCCCCGCAGAACTTCCTGCACGCCCTCTTCGCGGGCGAGGGCGAGGCTGACCCGACCCCGCGCAGCATCGTGCCCGCCTCGGGCCTAGGCGCACAGCACGACGCCTTCCTCGCCTCGGTCCGCGAGGCGTCGACGGTGAGCAGCGCCGCGCGCCGGACGCCGCACGACGTCCCGGAGGTCGATGCGCCGTTCGCCAACACCCCGGACACCGATCCCGCCGTCGCCGACTCACGGTCCTGGGCGCGCTCCGTGCTCACCCGGACCGTCGACCTGCCTCCATCCCGGGCCGTTGCCTCGGTCGACGACGTCGATGCGGTCGTCGCGCGAGCCGTCGCGGTCCGGCAGGAGTGGGCGCAGACCAGCCCGGCGCGCCGCGCGGCCGCCCTGCGTCTCGCGGCCGTCCGGCTCGAGGAGGCACGGTCCGACCTCGTGGCGACGATGGTGCAGGAGGCAGGCAAGACGATCGCCGAGGCCGATCCCGAGGTCAGCGAGGCCGTCGACTTCGCCCGGTACTACGCGGACCAGGCCGAGCTCCTCGTCGACGGGGCGACGCCCGGGGCCGTCTTCCAGCCGTACGGCATCACCGTGGTCACGCCTCCGTGGAACTTCCCGGTCGCGATCCCGATCGGTTCGGCGCTCGCCGCGCTCGCCGCGGGGTCGCCCGTGCTCGTCAAGCCCGCGCCCCCGGTCCCTCGCTGCGGTCAGGTCGCGATGGCCGCGGTGCAGCGGGCCCTCGCGGAGGCCGGCTGCCCGCCGGACGTGCTCCAGGTGGTCCTGTCGCCCGAGGGCGAGATCGGCCGGCACCTGGTGAGCCACCCCGAGGTCGCACGCGTCGTCCTGACGGGCTCGATCGAGACGGCCGAGCTCTTCGCATCCTGGCGGGACGACCTCGAGGTCTTCGCCGAGACCTCCGGCAAGAACGCGATCGTCGTCACGGCCGCCGCCGACCTCGACCTGGCGATCTCCGACGTCGTGCGCTCGGCGTTCGGCCACGCGGGTCAGAAGTGCTCCGCGGCGTCGCTGCTCATCCTGGTCGGAGCCGCCGGCCGCTCCGCACGCCTGCGCCGCCAGCTGGCCGACGCGGTGCAGTCCTTGCGCGTCGGGCCGGCGACGGACCTCGCCACGGTGGTCGGCCCCTTGACCGAGCCCGCGTCGGGGAAGCTGCTCGACGCGCTGACCACGCTCGAGCCCGGCGAAGGGTGGCTCGTCGCCCCGCGCCGGCTCGACGACGAGGGTCGGCTCTGGACACCCGGGGTCAAGCACGGTGTCCGCCCCGGCTCCGCGTTCCATCTCACCGAGGTGTTCGGTCCCGTCCTCGGCGTGATGCGCGCCGAGACGCTCGACGAGGCCATCGCGCTGCAGAACGCCGTGCCGTTCGGGCTGACGGGCGGCCTGCACTCCTTGGACGAGGCGGAGATCGCCCACTGGCTGGACCGGGTCGAGGTCGGGAACGCCTACGTCAACCGCGGCATCACCGGGGCGATCGTGCGGCGCCAGCCCTTCGGCGGCTGGAAGGCGTCGAGCGTCGGTCCAGGAGCCAAGGCCGGCGGACCGAACTACGTCGCCCAGCTCGGCAGCTGGAGCGACGCACGCCCGGTGCCGGCTCGGGGCGAGAGCGACGAGGGCTGGCTCGCGGCAGCGCGGGCCGACGATGCCCTGGTCTGGACGACCGAGCTGTCCGTCGCCACCGACCCGTCGGGGCTCGCAGCCGAGGAGAACGTCCTGCGCTACCTGCCACTGCCCCACCTGTGGATCCGGGCCGGCGCCGATGCCCGCGCCGCACACGTGGAACGGGTCCGGTCAGCTGCCGCGACCGTCGGCACGGCGGTGACGATCAGCGACGCGAGCACCGAGCCCGACGACGCCTTCGTCGGCCGCGTGCGCGCCGGGCACGTGAGCGGCCGGATCCGCGCCGTCGGCACCACCCCAGGGCTCCGGGCCGCCGGCGCGACCAGGGCCGGGCACGTGACCGTCCTCGACGCCCCGGTGCTGCAGTCGGCGCGTCGCGAGCTGCTCGTCGTCCTGCGCGAGCAGGCCATCAGCCGCACCCGGCACCGTCTGGGGCACCTGCCGCCGGCGTGAGCCTCACCCGTTCGGACGAACAGAGCCCGCTCAAGACCTCGGTCGGCATGACCGATGACTCCCCTGTGCCCGATTTCGTCCCTGCATGGTCGACGGCGATCCAGTGCGTCGTCGCCGGACTCGTGCTCGCGTCCTGCGCAGTGCAGGCCACGTGGTTGCGCGGTGAGCGACGGACCGGCACCGCGAGCCGCGCGATGGGGACGACCTGGATCCTGGTGTGGTCCATCGCCCTGGCCACCGTCAGCCTCCTCAACGGCATCAGCACGCTCGTCCCCACGGGCACCCCGGCGGACGGGGTCCTGCTGGCGCGGTTCGTCGCGCTCGGTGCGGCCGTCGTCCTGAGCCTGCCGGCCATCCATGCCTTCACCGGTGGCCCGGACGTCCGTCCGCTCGTCGCCGGCACCGCCACCTGGTACATGTTCGCCACGGTGCTGTGGTCCGGGAGCGATCTGCTCTACACCCACGTCCGTGTCGGGGGCCTCCCGCAGTACGGATCGCTCACGACCGCCGTCGACCTCCTGCCCGTCATGGCGATCGCCGTCTACGTCGCCTTCAGCCTGCGCAAGGTTCACCTGACGCCTGTCGGTGCCCTCCTGACGGTCACCGGTTTCATCTCGGCCGTGCTGCTCGTCGCCTCGGCCGTCCCGCCGCCGTCCGACCTGACCGAGCTGCTGCGCGGACTGTGGGCGCTCCCGCTCGTCATCGGCCTGCAGGTCCTGGTCTCCAGCTGGATCACCCAGCTGCGCAGGGCCGACGTGCACCGCGACCGGATCCGTGCGAGCCTCGCCCGCGTGGCCAACGCGGCCTGGCTCGCGCACAGCGCCGAGGACGTCCTGCAGGACGCGATCACCGAGAGCCGCATCGTCCTGACCGACCCGTCCGTCGAAGGCATCCTCCGCGCGGTCTCCACCGACCGCTACGTGACCGATCTGTACCTGGCCTCCAAGCGCCCGCTCGACGCCGACGAGGTCGCCTACCTGAGCGACCTGGAGCGGCTGATCACGACCGCCGCGGAACGCCACGCGCTGACCGACCGCCTGGCCCGCGCGGCGTTCACCGATGCCCTCACCCGTCTGCCCAACCGTTCGGCGCTCGACCGCCACCTCGAGGGCGCACTGATGACCGCCGAGGCGAACGGGGTGGCGCTCGCGCTCCTCGTCTGCGACCTGGACGGGCTGCAGCATGCCAACGACCGCCACGGCCACACCTTCGGCGACCAGCTCCTGGTCCGGGCCGGCCGCTACCTCGCCGAGTCGGTCCCTGAGGGGACGTTTCTCGCACGACTCGGTAGCGACGAGTTCGCTGTCGTGCTCCCCGACGCCCCGGAGCCGAACCAGCTCCGTGCGCTCGGGCGGCGCCTCAGGAGCGGATTCGCGCCCACCGTCGACGCCGTCTCCGAGACGCGACTGACGATCGGCGTCGCGCGCTGGACGCCGGGCGAGGCCAGCAACGGCGACCTCCTCCTCCGGGCGGCGGACGAGGCGATGCACGAGGCGAAGCGGATCCACAGCGGTGTCGCGTTCTACGACGACCGGCTCCGCACCCAGGCCAGTCAGCAGCGCACCGTCCGCTCCGAGCTCGAGGCGGCCATCACGGCCGGCGAGATCATCGCCTACTTCCAGCCCCTCACCGACGCCGTCTCCCTAGAGGTCGTCGGGCTCGAGGTCCTGGCCCGATGGAAGCACGGCGACGAGCTGCGGCAGCCCGGCGACTGGCTCCCGCTAGCGGAGGAGTCGGGCCTCATCGTGCAGATCGGCCAGCAGATGTTCGCCTCCGCACGCCGCGGGATGGAGGAGTTCGACCTGCCGGTCGCGGTCAACGTCGCCGCTCGGCAGCTCGACGAGCCCGACTTCGTGCGGCACGTCGAGGCGTCGTGGGGCACCGACCGCTGGGACCGGCTGACGATCGAGGTCACCGAGAGCGCGCTGCTCTACGACAAGCACCACATCCGTGCCGCGCTCGTGACGCTCGCCGAGCGTGGAGCGAAGATCGCGCTCGACGACTTCGGGACGGGCTACAACTCGCTCTCGCGGCTCGGCGAGCTGCCGATCCACACACTGAAGATCGACCGCGCCTTCGTGCACGACATCCACACCCCGGAGGGCGAGGCCGTGCTGCGCGCGATCCTCGCGCTCGCCGCCGCCCACGGGCTCGGCATCGTCGCCGAGGGCGTCGAGCAGCGTTCCGAGCTGCAGGCCCTCATCAAGCTGGGTGTGACCGTCGTCCAGGGGCACATGCTCGGCCGGCCGGCACCCAGTGTGCCGTCGCGCCACGGCTCGGCGCCGACACAGCGAGCGGTCCCGTCCGAAGGGCCCGACGTGGTCCAGACCTCGCCGCGCACCGCGCAGCGCCCCGTCGGTCGGCCCACGACGGCCTGAACCCGTCGCCCGCACGGTCAGACGGAGGGTCGCGGCTCAGCCGAGCAGGGTCGGCTTGAGGTCGACGAGCCGTCCGAGCACTCCGTTGACGAACCCGGGCGAGTCGTCCGTCGACAGGGCACGCACGAGCTCGACGGCCTCGTCCACCGCGACGGCGTCTGGGACGTCGTCGTTGAACATCAGCTCCCAGACGCCCAGCCGGAGCACGGCGCGGTCCACCGCCGGCATCCGGTCGAGCACCCAGCCCTGGGCATATGTCGCGATGTACTCGTCGATCTGCTCACGGCGCGCCACGACACCCTCGACGAGATCGACCGCGTACTGCGGGAGGGACGACTCGGTCCCCGGCTCGGCGATACGAGCCGCGAGGATCTCCAGGACGGGGAGCTGCCGCTGATCGGCCTCGAAGAGGACGTCGACCGCGCGCTTGCGGGCCTTGCTGCGAGCGGCCAAGTCAGTCGTTCACCCGGCCGAGGTACGACCCGTCGCGCGTGTCCACCTTCACCTTGGTGCCCACCTCGAGGAACAGCGGCACCTGGATCTCGGCGCCCGTCTCGAGGGTCGCGGGCTTCGTGCCACCCGTGGAGCGGTCGCCCTGCAGGCCAGGCTCGGTGTACGAGATCTCGAGCACCACCGACGGCGGCAGCTCGACGTAGAGCGGCACACCCTCGTGGGTGGCCACGAGAGCGGTCTGGTTCTCGAGCATGTAGTCCGCGACCGAGCCGACGGTGACCTCGCTGACCATGAGCTGCTCGAAGGTGGCGCCGTCCATGAAGACGAAGTCGGTGCCGTCCTTGTACAGGTACTGCATGTCGCGCTTGTCGACCGTGGCCGTCTCGACCTTCAGACCGGCGTTGAAGGTGCGGTCCACGACCTTGCCCGACAGGACGTTCTTCAGCTTGGTACGGACGAACGCGCCGCCCTTGCCCGGCTTGACGTGCTGGAACTCGATGACGGTCCAGAGCTGGCCGTCGATGTTCAGGACGATGCCGTTCTTCAGGTCGTTCGTGGTGGCCACAGCAGATCTTCCTGTCGCGAATGAGGGGGGCACTGATGCCCGGAGGCGTACGGCACACGCATGGACGTGCGCGCGGCGGCGGCCAGTCTACCGGCACGGCGACCCGACCCGGCGGCGCACCGCGCCGCGCGGCTCAGACGAGAAGGAGCCGGGCGAGCCCGCCGACGACGGCCGCCCAGAGCAGCGAGGCCAAGGTCCCGATGACGAACCGCTCGGAGGAGTCGGGGTTCTTCGACAGCTCGGCGAAGCGCCCGAGCCCCTTGATCGCCACGACGACGGCGACGCCCGCCGGGAAACCCGCAACGATCGTGGCCGTCACGGCCAACCGTTCCAGCACCCCGATCCACGTGCCGCCCCGCAGGGTCCCGGCCACATCGGGCGCCTCTCCCCCGGGCTCGCCTCCACCGTCGACCGCGTCCCGGCCACCGGAGTCGGCTGACCGCGCGGCCAGGTGCAGGAGCGTGGAGACCACGGGCAGCCCGACAGCGGCGCTGAGCACCAGGGCGAGGACGATCACGAGCACGGTCACCTTGCTGCCTCCTCGAGCAGACGGACGGCCAGCGGCCTCAGTGCCGCCTCCTCGAACCACTGGGCGCTACGCAGCCGCTGGCTGACGGCCTGCTGCGAGATCCCCAGGCCTCGTGCGACGTCCTCCTGGCTCCCGTCAGGGAGCGCCGTGAGGGCGTCGATGGCTTCCCAGCCCGCTGACGTACGCCGCCGGGCGACAGAGCCGAGCATCGTGAGGACCGCCTCGCAGTCCGCGGCCCGGTCACCGTCTGCCCCGGCGACGGCGACAGGAGCCGGCCGCCCCCGGGACTTGGCCCGCTCGACGGCCTCACGGGCCAGGACGAACGCGGGCCCGGACCCCGCACGGGCCTCGGCCGGCAGGGGCTCCTCGACCGAACCGGCGCCGAGCCCGACCGACCACCCCCCGCGGCGCAGGAGGCTCAGTGCGGTGCGGACGGCGGCGGAGGCGTCGGAGAAGACGGCCTGGACCTCGTCGCCGACCGTCCGATCGAACCGGCGGACGGCCGCGACCGCGCTGCTGTCGTCCGCGAGGGCAGCGAGCAGCTGCGGCACCCGGTCCCCGACCGAGCGACTGCCTTCCTGATCCACCGTGAGGACGAACATGTCACAAGCCTATCGGTTTGTTGTCATGCATACAATCTTTGGGACTTGTGAAGCGCGCACAGGGTCTGCGCTCACAACCGCGCAGCGATCGCCTCGAGCGCCAACCGGTAGGAGTCGAGCCCGAAGCCGGCGACCGTTCCCGTCGCCACCGCGGCCACGACGCTCGTGCGCCGGAAGGCCTCGCGCGCCGCGGGGTTGGACAGGTGCACCTCGACGAGCACCAGGCCGACGTCGGTCACCTGCGCCGCGGCGTCCCGCATCGCGTAGGAGTAGTGGGTGAAGGCCGCGGGGTTCAGCACCACGTGCGCGCGCGTGTCGACGGCCTCGTGCAGCCATGCGACGAGCTCGGACTCGTCGTCGGTCTGCCGGCCGTCGACCTCGAGGCCGAGGCCGGCCCCCCAGCCGGAGACCGCTGCGAGAAGGTCGGCGAGGGTGGCGGTGCCGTAGACCTCGGGCTCCCGCACACCCAGGCGGCCGAGGTTGGGTCCGTTCAGCACCAGCACGCGCGTCATGCGGCAAGGCTAGGGGATGGCACCGACGTCCGGAGCCGGGCCCCGGGGCCGAACCGGGTCAGAGCAGGACGGCTCGGCCCGCCGGCCGGGAGACCTCGGCGTAGGCCGCGGCGAGGAGCGTCGGGTCGGGCCCCTCGAGACGCGCAGGGCGGGCGATGTCCTCCAGCACGACGAAGCGCAGGAGGTCTCCCCTCGTCTTCTTGTCCCGACGCATGGCGACGAGCAGCTGGTCCCAGCGGTCCTCGCGGTAGCTCGTGGGCAGCCCGACCGACTGCAGGACGGAGCGGTGCCGGTCGACCACGTCGTCGCCGAGCCTGCCGGCCAGCCGCGCCAGCTCGGCCGCGTAGACCATGCCGACCGACACCGCGGCGCCGTGGCGCCACGAGAACCGTTCGACCAGCTCGATCGCGTGCCCGAAGGTGTGCCCGTAGTTGAGGATCTCGCGCAGCCCCGCCTCGCGCAGGTCGGCGCCGACGACCTCGGCCTTGACCTGCACCGCCCGCTCGACGAGCTCACGGATCGTGGCCCACGCCTGGGGTGTCGGGTCGGCTGCGGCGAGTGCGGTCGGGTCCGCCTCGACGAGGTCGAGGATCCGGGGGTCGGCGATGAATCCGGCCTTGATGATCTCGCCGAGCCCGGCGACGCGGTCGTTGACCGGCAGCGTCTCGAGCGCCGTGAGGTCGCACAGGACGCCCGAGGGCGGGTGGAAGGCGCCGACGAGGTTCTTGCCCTCGGCCGTGTTGATGCCCGTCTTGCCACCCACGGCGGCGTCGACCATCGCCAGCAGCGTGGTCGGCACCTGGACGACGGCGATCCCGCGCAGCCACGTCGCGGCGACGAACCCGGCAAGGTCGGTCGTCGCACCGCCGCCCAGGCCGACGACGGCGTCGCTGCGGGTGAACCCGGCCTGGCCGAGCACCTGCCAGCAGAAGCCGGCGACCTGCGCGGTCTTCGACTCCTCCGCCTCCGGCACCTCGGCCAGGTAGACCTCCAGCCCCTGAGCCACGAGGTCCTCGCGCACCGCCTCCGCGGAGGCCGCCAGCGCCCCCGGGTGCACGATGAGGACCCGACGAACCCGGTCGCCGAGCAGCCCCGGCAGCTCGCCGAGGAGCCGGTGACCCACGACCACGTCGTACGGGGCCGCGCCGCCGACCGTGATCCGGGTGGGCGTTCCCTGGTCGGCGCTCATGAGGTCTGCGCCCGGGTGCTGCCCGCGTCCGCCGCAGCGACGGCAGCGACGACGACGTCGACGACCTCCCGAGGGTTGCGCTCGTCGGTGCTCACCACGACCGTCGCCACGCTCTCGTACACGGGACGACGCACGTCCATCAGGGCCTTCCACTGCGCCCGCGGGTTGCCCAGGAGAAGTGGGCGCGGGCCGTTCAGCCCGACCCGGGGCGCGGCATGGGCCAACGACACGTCGAGGAACACGACGACGCCTCCCCCGTCCCGGTACCGTCGCAAGGCGTCCTGCGTCTGGGTGTCGAGCACGGCACCGCCACCGAGCGCGAGGATCCCGACGTGCTCGGACAGGGCCCGTGCGACGGCCTCTCGCTCGAGCGCACGGAAGGCCTGCTCGCCGTCGTCGATGAAGACGTCCGCGATCGCCTTGCCGACGTTCCGCTCGACGTCGGCATCGGTGTCCCGGGCACCCACGCCCCATCTCGCCGCGAGCGAGCGCGCGACGGTGGACTTGCCGGCACCGGGAGGACCGACCAGGACCACCCGCGGACCGGCGGTCACTGCTCGGCCTGCCGCTGCAGGAGCGGGATCGACTCGAGGTAGGCCGCATGGTTGCGAGAGACCTCGGCAACCGAGTCCCCGCCGAACTTCTCCAGCACCGCATCGGCGAGCACGAGCGCGACCATCGCCTCCGCGACGATGCCGGCGGCCGGCACGGCGCACACGTCGGACCGCTGATGGATCGCCTGCGCCTTCTCCCCCGTCGCGACGTCGGTGGTGTCCAGCGCACGAGGAACCGTCGAGATCGGCTTCATCGCGGCCCGGACCCGCAGCACCTCGCCGTTCGTCATCCCGCCCTCGAGGCCCCCGGCACGGTTCGACCGGCGTCGGATCAAGCCGTCCACGCCGCGCTCGATCTCGTCGTGCGCCTGCGATCCGCGCCGGGTGGCCGTACGGAACCCGTCACCGGACTCCACTCCCTTGATCGCCTGGATACCCATGAGGGCCGCGGCCAGCCGGGCGTCCAGGCGCTTGTCCCAGTGGGTGTACGAGCCCAGGCCCGTGGGCACTCCGTAGGCGAGCACCTCGACGACCCCGCCGAGCGTGTCGCCGGCCTTCTGGCAGTCGTCGATCTCCGCGACCATCGCCGCCGAGGTCTGCGGGTCGAAGCAGCGCACCGGGTCCGCGTCCAGGGCGTCGACGTCACGGGGGGACGGCAGGGGCGCGTCCTCCGGCACGGCCACCGGGCCGATGCCGACCACGTGGGAGACGATCCGGGTGCCGACGGTCTGCTCGAGGAAACGAGCCGCCACCAGACCCAGGGCGACACGGGTCGCGGTCTCTCTCGCCGAGGCGCGTTCGAGCACGGGCCTGGCGTCGTCGAAGCCGTACTTGCGCATGCCGACCAGGTCCGCGTGGCCCGGCCGCGGCCGCGTCAGCGGAGCATTGCGGGCCCGGGCAAGGCTCGCCGGGTCCTCGACCGGGTCGGCCGACATGACCTCGACCCACTTGGGCCACTCGGTGTTCCCGATCTCGATCGCGAGCGGGCCGCCCTGGCTCACGCCGTGGCGCAGACCGGCGAGGACGCGCACCTCGTCCTGCTCGAAGGCCATCCGGGCGCCGCGCCCGTAGCCGAGCCGACGGCGTGCCAGGGCGGTGCGCACGTCGCCCGTGGTCAGCTGCACCCCGGCCGGCAGGCCCTCGATGATGCCGACGAGTGCGGGTCCGTGCGACTCCCCCGAGGTCAACCAGCGCAGCACCGTGTGTCCCTTCGTCCGACGAGTCGGTTCATCGTCCCACGGGGCCGGACGCACCTCGGCCCCCGTCCGGGCTGCGGACGGGGGCCGAGGTGGGTGGACCGAGTGGTCAGCTCGTCGGGGAGAAGGGGTTCGGCTGGCCGGCCGGGGCCGGGATCGCCGGGGCGTCACCCGTGGCCGCAGCCGGAGTGCTCGCCGGCGTGACGACGTACGTGTAGGCCGAGATCTTCGTCGCGAGCCAGCCTGCCGGGATGGAAGGAAGGCTGCCCTGCGCGCCCTGCGCGGTCTGTGCGTCGGTAGAGATCGACAGGACGAGGTATAGCCTCGGGTTCGCCGTCTGCAGCTTCGTGACGAAGCTGAGGGTGTTCTCGTAGCTGCCGAGCACCGTCATCTGCACGGGAACCGCGAAGAGACCGCTCACACTTCCGCCGGCTGCCGTCGCATCCGCCGTGGCGGTCGAGCCCTGACCGGCCGGTGCCGGGGTCGCCGCACCGGTCGAGGCCGAGTCGGTCGTGGCCGCGGGCGCGGCGGGCGCTGCCGCCGGAGCCATGGCGATCGCCGTGGTCGGGTCGAGGAGGGTCACCGTCACGCCCGCCTGCGCGGCGAGCGCGTCGATCTGTCGCGTCATGTCCGACTCGCCGAGGGTCTCGGGCACCTGCACGCGCAGTGCCGCCAGATCCGCGCGGAGCCCGTCGATGTTCGCGAAGTCCTTCTTCAGCTGGCCGAGCTGGATGCGCAGCATGTCGGCCCGACCGGCCTGCACCTGTGCCTGCGTGTTCTTCTCGGCGGCGGCGTCGAGCTTCGGCGACACGCCGAGCAGCCAGCCTCCGGCCAGGATCGCGAGCGAGACGACGACCGCCCCGATCACCCATGGTGTGGTCTTCGGCGCGTTCATGACTGGTTTCCGTTCTCCGCGAAGCGGTGGGCGAAGACGCTCTGGTCGAGCACGAGGCTGACCGTGAAGTCGTAGTACGGGACGCCGTTGCCATCGGTCCGGGTGGCGGACGAGAAGGTGGGGTTGGAGAAGCCGGGGATGCTCGCCAACGCGTCCAGCCAGGCACCGACGTTCGGCAACGTCGTCGAGCGGGCGTTGAAGGTCACCGCCCCGACACCCTCGGCGCTGAGCGGGTCGGCCGGCGCTGCGGCCGAGACACCGGGCGCCGTGCCGGCGCCGGTCATCGACTGGATCGTCACGCCGGTCGGTGTCACGGCCTGGATCGCCGCGACGTAGGTCGGCCACATGACCTCGGTCGACATGCCGAGCGCGCGACCGGCCTGGACGCGAGCGATCTCACCCTTGACCTGGGGCACCTCCGCGTACTTGGCCTCCTGGTCGACGAGGGACTGCACCTCCTGGTCCTTCTGGGCCAGTCCGTCGGCCGCCACCTTGTCGGTGAAGGCGGCGTAGCCGACCCCCGCGATCGTGAGGAGGACGACGAGGACGAGGGCGAGGGCGAGGCGCAGCTTGACCCGTCCGAGTGCGCGGCGCGAGTGCACCTCGGGGGGAAGGAGGTTGACCTGCGCGAACGGCGCGGCACCGAGTCCTGCGAGGTCGAGACGCATCTCGGGAGGTGCGTCCTCGGTCGTGGTGCGTGAGCTCATGCTGCCACCCCCAGGGCCAGGCCGAGCGGAAGTGCGAAGGTCGACTCGACACCGGCGAGCGGCTCGAGATGTGCGGACTTGGCGACGGAGACGCTCGAGAGCACGTCGCCCATCGTGACCGGCAGCCGGCTCGCGCTGGACAGGTACTGACCCAGCCCGTTGAGGTACGAGCCCCCGCCGGTGAGCACCATCGCCTCCACGGCAGCGCCCGGGTGGGTGCTCGCGTAGTAGACCAGCGTGTTGCGTACCGCCTCGACGAGGTTCTGCGTCACGAGCGCGACCAGCTCGGCTGCACCCTTGAGATCGTCCGAGACCGCGAACCCGACGCCCACGTGGCGCTTGATGGCCTCCGCCTCCGGGACGGTGAGCCGACCCTCAGAGGCGATCGCGTCCGTGACGTGCTGACCGCCGGCCGCGAGCGTGCGCACCATGCGGGGGGAACCGTTGTGGGTGATGACGACGTTGGTGATGCGGGCGCCGATGTCGACGAACGCGATCGTCTGCGCCGTCTGCTGCGTGAGCCGATGGGCCCGCATCAGCGCGAAGGCGTTGAGGTCGACCATCGTCGGCACGAGTCCAGCGCTCTCCACGGCGCCGACGTTCGCGGCGACCGTGTCGCGCGTCGCGGCGACCAGGAGGCCCTGCACCGTCCGACCGCTCTGACCCATGTACTCCGCCGACGGGTAGAAGTCGAGCAGGGCGTCCTCGACCGCCACCGGGAGGGTGTCCTGGACCTGGAACGGGAGCGAGCCGCGGATCTGGGCGAGCGGCATCCACGGGAGGTCGAGGTTGCGCACCATGACGCGCTGGTTCCCGACGCCGATGATGACCTGCTTGTGGGGGAACTTCGCCTGCGCCCACATCTCACGAAGTGCCGCGACCACGCCCTCGGGCTCGGTCACCTCGCCGTCCTGGACGGCCCCGAGCGGGAGGGGTGCCTCGGCGTACCTGACGACGGTCGGGCCCCCTCGCCCGGTCTGGACCTCGACAGCGCGCGCACGCGTGGTGCCGATGTCGAGTCCGATCACTGTGCTGCCCACGGGCCTACCCTTCGTCGCTCTGCGGCGATGCTGTCGTCTTCACTATCGGGTGAACGGTGACCGGTCTTGAGTACTCGCCGGTCGGGAATCAGCCGAAGAGGCCGAGGTACGCCGACCAGAGCTGCTGGCCGGCCGCGAGGCCGATCGCCGCGCCGAGGATCATCCACGGGCCGAACGGCACCTTGCTGCGTCGGCCGGCTCGGCGCACGAGCACCAGACCGATCGCGAAGAGGCCACCGGTGAGGAAGGCGCCGAAGGCGCCGACGGCCAGCGCGCCCCAGCCCACCCAGGCCAGGGCCGCACCGAGCACGCCCGCGAGCTTGACGTCGCCGAAGCCCATCCCGCCCGGCTTGATCACGGCGAGCAGGAAGTACAGCCCCCAGAGGCCGAGGCCGCCGATCAACGCCCGGAGCAGCGCCGACCAGTCGTCGCCTCCCCACGACGCCACGACGAGGAGCACAGCGAGCACCGGGTAGGACAGCAGCACGATCGCGTCCGGCAGCCGGTGCACGTCGAGATCGATGAGCGCGAGAGCGACCCCGATCGCTGCGAGGTAGAGATAGGCCGGCAGCGCCCACGGCTGGTCGACGAGCCGCCACGCGACCCCGGCGAAGACGAGCGCCGTCCCCGCCTCGACGAGCGGGTAGCGCCGCGAGATCGGCCGGGAGCAGTCCCGGCACCTGCCGCGCAGGAGGAGCCAGGACAGGACGGGCACGTTGTCGCGCCGTCGGATCGGGTGCCCGCAGCCGGGGCACGCGCTCGCCGGGCGGACCACCGACTCTCCCCGGGGCACGCGCCAGACGACGACGTTGAGGAAGGAGCCGACGACCAGTCCGAGGACCGCGGCCAGCGGGACGAGGACGACCGTCACGACCTGAGTTCCCCGGGAGTGCTGAGCTCTCCGCTGTACCGCAGGAGCCACTGGGAGTTCACCCAGCGGGGGAAGTAGGGCGGGGACGAGAGCAGCAGCCGGCGGTCGTAGGAGTACGTCTTGGCATAGCCGGTGTAGCTCGTGTTCCCCCACCAGTCCGTGCTGCCCTGCCCGACGATGCCACGCCACCGCTGGGCGATCGACCCGTAGATCATGAGCTGGGGCAGGTTGCTCAGGCTGTAGCTGGTCCCCTCGTTGTACTTCTGCACGAGGAAGGAGTGCTGCAGCGTCTGGATCGACCCGGTGATCTGGATCCCGGAGGACGGGCTGTAGCTGTTCGTCGTGGGGTCCTTGTACCGCGCCGGCCAGCCGCCGACGGTCGAGGTGCTCCCGCTCGGGCAGTACTGCCAGTAACGACCGTTCGAGTACGGACCGCAGTCCGCCGAGGCGTAGGTGCCCACGTAGGTCTGGAGCCTCGGGTTGGCTACCTCGACCGAGTTCGTCGCGACGAGACCGAGGAGGTCCTGCCCGCCGTGGCCGCCGGCCAGGACGAGGTCGCCCGTGGCGATGATCGACTGCTCGGAGGCGAGGGTGACACGGCCCTTGACCGTGCCCTCGACGTACAGGTTGCCCTCGGCGCAGTACTTGGTGACCTCGGCCATGTTGGCGTCGGCCGTGTAGGACCGTCCGCTGCCCGCCGCGGCCTGGGTGGCCGAGAGCGTCCCGACGGGCCACGTGCGTCCGCTCGTGCTGTCCAGCTGTCCGCTGTAGCACTCCCGACGAGTGACCGAGGCAGGTGCGGCTGCGACGTAGACGACCATGTTGGTCGGGACCGGCACCACCTGACCGGTGTTCAGCGAGGGGTACGAGCCGCAGTTCGGTGTCGGCTGGCCGGCCACGGTGATCGCGACCGGTGCCTTCCCGCCGTTGACGGAGGACGGGTTCCACACCTTCATGTTCCCGTCGCCGCTGAACACGATCCGGGTCGAGCCGAAGTAGTGGCAACCGGGGTAGGACGCGAAGGCGCCGGAGGTGTCCTGGAGGTTGAGCGGGTCGTGGGCCTTCGGCTGGATGCCGTTGAAGTCCGCGGTGCTCGACCAGGAGTACCCGTTCGGGTTGCGCAGGCAGTTGTTCCAGGTGTTCGTGTTCGAGGTCACCGTGGCACAACCGGGGTTCGCCGACTCGAAGCCGTCCTCGAAGTGACCACCGCTGCTCAGCACGGCGTCGTTGCTGAAGACCGGGCCGTTGAGGTGGTCGCCCGCGATGAACTGGATCTCGACGCAGCCCGAGCGGCCCTCGTAGAAGTAGCTGGCGTTGGAGGCGCCGTTGGCACCGCACTGGACCCTGCTGGTCCCGCCGGTGCCGTAGGCCTGGACGTTGGAGGGGTCGGCGGACTCGAAGTCGGTGTAGTAGACGTAGTCGGTCGAGCCACCCTTGCTGACCACCGCTTCCACCGTGCGGTAGTCCCCGTTGACGCGACCGGTCGACTGGATGGTCAGCGTCTGCTCGGCGGTGTTGCGCGACACCAGCCGGTAGTGGAAGACCGCGGCCATGGGGCCGGTGGCACCGGAGGCCACGGGGACCCAGCCCACCGCGGTCGTCGACGTGTACCCGCAGGTCCCGCTCGGGTACGGCCCACCGACGGCCAACGGTCCGGCCAGCGCCACGTTCGTGCAGTCGAGGGTCTGGTCGTAGACGTCGTTCCGGTTGAGGCGGGCGATGTAGTCCTGGACCCCCGCGTCGGCGGCGGCCAACGCTCCGAGGTGGTCCTGGGCGTAGCGCGCGAAGCCCTTGCTCTGCATCGCGAAGGCCAGGGCGGTCAGCGCGAGCATGCTCAGCACGAGCATCGCCCCGACGACCATGACCAGGGCGACGCCTTCCTCTCGCTCGCCGGGACGGGCGTGCGCTCGCCGTACGAGGAACCGCATCATGGGGTCGTCGCCTCCTGGAGCTGGCGGATCAGGGCTGCCGCGTTGGGCAGCGTGACCCGCTGGATGTACTCGGTCGCACCCGAGGTCTGGGTCGCTGCCATGGACCGCACGTCCAGCTGGACGGAGAGCATGTGGCTCATCTGCGCCGAGCTGAGCGAGCCCCCCACCGGCGGGACGTACGCGGTCCCGGTCTGGTCGAAGTACTGGAACAGGGGGGCGCCGGAGCCTGCGACGATGTGGAAGGCGATCGGCTGGGACCTGAGATGAGCCTTGCAGGTCGCACTCGCGCCGACGATCGTCGCGTCGCAGTACTCGTAGCTGCCCGACGGCCCCGGCGTGTTGGAGTCGGGCGTCTGGATCGACTCGATGAGCTGGCCGGCGTTCGGGCCGGTCGTCACGACCTGGTACTCCACCCGGCTCGGACCGACGACGTTGCCCGCGTTGTTGAGGTTCGCGTAGAACTTCACGCCGAAGTCAGAGGCGTAGATGAACGCCTCCTCCGGGCACGTCGCGGACGCGCACGCCGGCAGCTGGGCCGGCTTGACGGACGAGGTGAGCGTCTTCGACATCGCCTGGATCGCCGAGCGGGCATCGTCGATCTGGTTCTGGCGCGACAGGTTCTGCGCGTTGGACCGCTGGAAGCCGATGGTCAGCGACGCCGTGGCGATCACCACGATGCCGAAGATGATCATCGTCACCAGCAGCTCGGCCAGCGAGGTGCCGTCGTCACCGCGGGGGCTGCCCGCCCACCGGCGGTTCACGGTCCCACCTGCGGTACCGGCGCGGACGTGGAGTAGTCGATGGTGAGGTCCGAGCTCGCCGGACCGACCTTCACGACTCCTGCTAGCTCGCACCCGTACGTCGGGGAGTTCTCGTCGTTGCCGTAGACGTTCCACGTCCCGACGGGAACCCCGTTGGCCTCGGCGCTCCGGCCGTCCCGAACCTCACCCAACGAGATCTGAGGGAACCCGGGTGTGACCAGCCCCGATGCACTGCAGATCGGTGTGGACGACGTCGTCAGGTAGACGGTTGCGTTGTGGTACCTGGCAAAGCGTTCGACGCCCGTCACCGTGACCTTCACGGTGTTCACAGGCCAGACGACCGTCGTCGACGGGCTCGCCTCGTCATAGGTCGTGGCGACCGGGTTGCTCGCCGGATTCATGAACTCCGTGCAGCCACCCGTCGCGTCCGTCACGTACAGGTACCAGGTGCCGGCCGGCAGGGCGGTCGGCACCCCGGGGTTCAACGTCCAGGCCCTCGCCGCGACGGTGCCCGTCGGGCAGGTCGTCAGGCCGGAGCCGGCGATGGTCAGGTCGACGGCGTGCAGCTCGCCGGCCGGCGCGCCCGTCACCGTGAGCGTCATCGTGCCCCAGGCCACGTCGGTGTTCCCACCGGGCGCGAGGGTGACGTCCGAGGGCCCTGGCGAGCAGCTGAAGCCGGGGCCGGACGAGGGGCCGACGGCGAAGAGGTCCCAGCCGCCCGGCATCAGATCGTGCGGGCTGCCGGTGGCGAACGGGCCCTGGGCGCCCGCGGTGGTGCACGTCGTGCCGGTGGCGTGCGGAACGGCGATGATGCTCGACCCCGCGGGGGCCCCGGTCACCGTCACGCTCGACATGGCGAGCACGACGGGGATGGTGACGGTCCCGCCCGCCGTGAGGTCCTCGGCGACGTAGCCGCCGGCCGGAGCCGAGCTGCCGAGGTAGGCGCCGTACTGCGTGGGCCAGTACCGCCCGGGAAGCGTCGTCTGGGCGTCGGTGACCGTGTGCATGGTGGCGCCGGAACTGCCTGCGTACTGCGAGGCGATCAGGGTCACCTGGGTCGGGCTGGCGAGCGGACCGGACATCGCGGTGCCGGACGCATCCGTCATGGACAGCTTGATCGTGCCGCCGAGGTCGTACTGGAAGGTGACGTTGTTCTTCAGCTGGCCGGGCAGCACCGAGCCGACCGACTTGCTGGGCGTCTGGTTGCCGGTGATGTCGACGTAGTTCGCGTCACCGAGGCTCGCGGTGTAGCTCGAGCCGCCCGACGCGGGGGTGACGCGGATGACCGCGCAGCCGGACCCGTCGGTCGTCCCGGTCTTGACGGTGGCCCCGCTGGTCACCCGGACCGTCCGGCCCACGTTCGGGTCACCGTGCGCGTCGACGACAGCCACCGCGATGAACGAGTCCGTCGTCGGGATGCCGGTGCCCTTCTCGGGCGCGAGCGTCGTCGTCGAGACGACCGGCTTGGTCGAACCCATGTCGCCCCAGCTCACCGCGACGGTGATCTGCAGGGCCGGGTAGGCCACGAGTCCGCCGCCCTCGCAGGCCGAGGCGCCGGTTCCGGTGAGCTTCCAGGTCGCCGAGCGCGTGATCGTGTAGGTGGTGCCGTTGACCTGGAAGTCCGGGCCGTCCGGACCGCCGTTGAGCTGGTGCGGGTTCGTCACGACGCCGGCATCGGCGATCGCCACCGGCGCGGTGGCCGTGCGGTGGAAGTCCTCGGTGACCATGTCGATCTCACGCGAGGCGAGGCTGGCCGCAGAGACGCGTGCCCGGTTGTCCAGCTCAGCGGACTGGGTCTGCAGGATGATCGCCAGCACGACGGACGCGAGGATCGCGACGAGCACGGCTGCGACGACGACCTCGATGAGGGAGACGCCGGCGTCCCGGCCCAGGGGGCTGCGGTCAGGTTCGCTCGGGTGCGGGTGACGCGGCATCGGCGAGGCCTCTCGTGGGAGCCGGGGCCCGTTGAGCTCGGCGGGTCCGAAGTCAGCGGCTAGCGGGGGGGAAGGTGCAGACGCCGATGGTGGGGCGAAGGGCGATGCCCCTCGCCCCACCATCGGCAGATCAGCGGACGATCTCGATCAGGCGCAGGCCGTCTTGACGAGGCCGTTCTTCGCCGAGTACGAGACGATGGTGTTGGTGCCACCGGTGTAGACGACCTCGACGCACCACGAGGTGCTGGCGTCGATGGTGTTGGCCGGGGTCCCGCCACCGGTGTACTTGAGCGTCGCGCTCGTCACGTTCTTGCTGGAGTTGCCGATGTCGGCGATGTTCGCCGGCGCCGTGCCGATCGAGTAGGCGGTGCCTGCGCTACCGGTGAAGGCAGCGGGCGCGAGCACGTTGGCGGCGTCGACGTAGTACGTCGCGACCTCCTTGCCGAGCGTGGAGACGTCGGACACGGCGGCCGTGTCGTTGGCCTTCTTGCGCTGGTTGAGGAAGACCGGGATGGCGATGGCGGCAAGGATGCCGATGATGATCATGACGACGAGGAGCTCGATGAGCGTGAAGCCCTGGTCCTTCTCGTTCATGGCCTTGCGAATGCGCGAGATCATGGCGATCCCTTTCGTTTTCAGTGTCAGGGGCACCGGGCGAACCGGCTCGGGTGGAACACCTTCTACATCGGGCAGCCCGTGATCTGCCTTGAGGCCATCGGTCGAAGAAGAAAGTTCTTCACCCTCTCGGCGCAGCCAGGAATGGACGATCCGGACATTGCGGTCCGCAGCGACCTGCCACCCTTGGCCGAAGCACGCGAGGCGGCGTGGCGGTACGCAGCCGGACACCGGCGCCGGCGTCCGTGCGCGGAGCGACGACGGAGCCGGCTCCGCGGCCAAGAGCGCACAGCGACGGGCGGGACCCCCAGGCCCCGCCCGCTGCTCGGATGCTGCGCTCCCTGCTCCCGTGAGGAGGTCGAGAGCTACTTGATGAGGTCGAAGATGCTGAAGATCGGCATGTACAGCGCGATGATCATGCCGCCGATGACGGTGCCCAGCACGGCGATCATCAGGGGCTCGATCAGCGAGGTCAGCTGATCGGTGGTCGCCTCGACCTCCTGGTCGTAGAACTCGGAGATCTTGTGCAACATCGTGTCCAAGGCTCCCGTGTCCTCGCCGACCGTGATCATCTGCACGACCATCGGCGGGAAGACCGGATGGTCAGAGAGCGGGCCGGCCAGCGACTGGCCACTGCGGACGGAGTCACGCACCGCCTTCGCGGCCCGCTCGACCACCATGTTGCCGCTCGTCTCCCCCACGATGTCCAGCGCCTGAAGAATGGGCACGCCAGCGTGGATCATCGTCCCGAAGTTCCGGGTGAAACGCGAGACAGCGACCTTCTTGAAGAGGGAGCCGAAGATGGGCAGCTTGAGCTTGAGAGGGTCCGTGCGCGAGCGCACGGCTTCATCGTTCTTGTGCCGCGACCACCACGCACCGAAGGCGATGCCGCCGACGAGAAGAACAGGGCTCGCGACCTTCATGATGGTGGAGAGCATCACCAGGATGCGGGTCGGGAGCGGCAGTGTGCCACCGAGGCTCGCGAACATGTTCGCGAAGATCGGGACGATGAAGAGCAGCATGCCGACCGTGGCGAGGATCGCCATGATGAAGACGACGACGGGATAGGTCATCGCCGACTTGATCTTGGACCGGAGCTTGACCTCTGCCTCGTAGTTCTCCGCGACGGAGACGAGGACGCTGTCGAGGAAGCCGCCGACCTCACCGGCCTTGATCATGTTGATCATCAGCGGCGGGAAGATCATCGGGTGCTTGCCCAGTGCCACCGAGAGCGCGACGCCGGACTCGACGTCCCCGCGCACCTGGTGCAGGACCTTGCCCAGTGCCTTGTTCTCGGTCTGCTCGGCGAGGATGTTGAGCGAACGAAGGATGCTCAGACCAGCGTTGATCATGGTCGCGAGCTGGCGGGACATGATCGCCAGGTCCTTCATCGTGATCTTCTCGCCGAACCCGGGGATCGAGAGCTCCCGGTTCAGCCCGGAGGTCGAGACCTCGGAGATCGACAGCGGGGCGGTGCCCATGTTGCGCAGGCGGGTCGCGACGGCGGCCTGGTCCTTCGCGTCGAGGCGGCCCTTGACGATCTTTCCGTCCTTGTTGCGGACGGCGTACTCGAACGTACGCGTCGCCGTGGCGGTCGCGGGGCTCATCGCAGGACCCCCGAGACGCTGCCGAAGCCGGCTACCGGCACGGGCCGCGCCTCAGCGCTGCCCGGACCGCTGCCGATCGGGTCGTTCATCGACCCGGCACCCTGCGCCATGCGCGAGGTCCGCCCGACGAGCCGGTTGAAGTCCTCGAGGTGGTGGCACTTCTCCAGGCCGACCTCGTAGGTGATCTTGCTCGACTTGACCAGCTCCGCGAGATGCTGGTCCATCGTGTGCATGCCCAGGCTCGCGCCGGCCTGCATCGCCGAGTAGATCTGGTGCGTCTTGCCCTCGCGGATCAGGTTGCGGATGGCCGGTGTCGCAAGCATGACCTCGGTGGCCACCGCACGGCCCTTGCCGTTGGCCTTCTTCGCCAAGGTCTGGCAGACCACACCCTGCAGCGACGAGGCGAGCTGCGTGCGCACCTGGTCCTGCTGGTAGGCGGGGAACACGTCGATGATGCGGTCGACCGTCTGCGCGGCGTCCGAGGTGTGCAGCGTCGCGAAGACGAGGTGCCCCGTCTCGGCAGCGGTCAGGGCCACCGAGATCGTCTCGAGGTCACGCATCTCGCCGACGAGGATGATGTCCGGGTCCTGGCGCAGCACGTGCTTGAGGGCCGCCGCGAAGGAGTGCGTGTCCGCCCCGACCTCACGCTGGTTGATCAGCGACTTCTTGTGGCGGTGCAGGAACTCGATCGGGTCCTCGACCGTCATGATGTGGTCGTTGCGGGTGCGGTTGGCCAGGTCGACGATCGCCGCGAGCGTCGTGGACTTCCCGGAACCCGTCGGTCCGGTGACCAGGACGAGCCCGCGCGGCAGGCCGGCGAAGTTCGCGACCACGGGCGGGACGCCCAGCTCCTCGAGGGGCTTGATCTCGTAGGGGATCATCCGGAACGCCGCGCCGATCGAGTCGCGCTGCTTGTACATGTTGACCCGGAAGCGCGAGACGCCACGGACGGCGTAGGCGAGGTCGAGCTCGAGATCCTCCTCGAAGCGCTCGCGCTGCTTCTGGTTGAGGATCGCGTACAGCGTCCGCTGCAACGTGTCGGCGTACATCACCGGGAAGCCGTCGAGCGGACGCAGACCCCCGTCGAGACGGATCATCGGCTGGGCGCCGGACGTCATGTGCAGGTCGGACCCGCCCGACTCGATCATGGCCCGAAGGGCGCCGTCCAGGTCGATGTCGCCGTCCTGGGCCACCTGCGCGAGGCCGATGCGCGAAGCAGCCCGACGGGGCGGTGCGCCGGTCGGAGCGGCGGCCGGCGCGGCCGCGCGCTGGCTGGAGGCCGGCGGCAGGATCTGGGTCGTCGCCGTAGCGGCGGGCGTGGCCGCCGGGGCGGGCTGCGGCGCGGCGCTGCCGCCCTGGGCCCCTGCCGGGACCACCGAGGCCTGGGCGGCCGCGAGCGAGCGTCGGGTCGGCACGGGGCCGGCCGAAGAAGGTGCGGAGTACCCGGGAGGGGACTGCGCGTACCCAGGCTGAGGCGTGTAGCCCTGCCACGGCGCGGGCTCTCCCTGGGGGGCGCCCGGAGCCTGGCTCAGGTACGGCGGCACGGATCGCCGGGACTCGGCGTCGGGCTCTGGGGAGATGGTGTTCACAACGGGCCTCTCGCTCGTGGGCATCCGTTCCGGGACGCTTCCGTGGTTCTCTATCGACCGACCTTCACCCCGGCTTGAGGATGAAGGATCAAGCCACGACACGGAGCACCTCTTCGATCGAGGTCTGACCCAGCGCGACCTTGGCCCAGCCGTCGTCACGGAGCGTGATCATCCCCTGCTCCCTGGCCACCCGTCCGATCTCGGCAGCGGATGCGTGGCCGACCGCCAGACGCTCGATCTCCTCGGTGACCCGCATGACCTCGTGGATCGCCATCCGGCCCTTGTAGCCGGTGCGCGAGCAGGCGGAGCAGCCGGCCGGACGGTGCAGCTGCGGGATCTCCTCCCCCGGTGTCCAGGGGAACCGTGCGGCGATGAGCTCGACCTCGCTCGGCGTGTACGGCTCCTTGCACTTGGAGCACAGGCGCCGCGCGAGGCGCTGAGCGACGACGCAGTCCAGCGCGGAACCGACGAGGAACGGCTCGATCCCCATCTCGATGAGACGCGTGACGGCGCTCGGCGCGTCGTTCGTGTGCAGGGTCGAGAGCACGAGGTGACCCGTGAGTGCGGCCTCGATCGCGATCTGCGCCGTCTCGTGGTCACGGACCTCACCGAGGAGCACCACGTCCGGGTCCGAGCGCAGGATCGACCGGAGCGCACCGGCGAAGGTCAGACCCGCCTTCGTGTTGATCTGCACCTGGTTGATGCCCGGCAGGCGGTACTCGACAGGGTCCTCGACCGTGATGACGTTGATCTCCGGCCTGGAGACCGCGTTCAGCGTGGCGTACAGGGTGGTCGACTTGCCGGAACCCGTCGGACCCGTGACCAGGATCATCCCGTAGGGCTTCGTGTACGAGGCCTTGTAGTGCTCGAGGTTCTCCTCGAGGAACGACAGGTCGCGCAGGTCCAGCGAGGCCGTGGAGTTGTCGAGGATGCGCATGACGACCTTCTCGCCCCACACCGTCGGAAGGGTCGCGACGCGCAGGTCGATCTTGCGGCCCTGGTGCAGGACGGACATGCGGCCGTCCTGTGGCTTGCGCCGCTCGGCGATGTCGATGTCGCTCATGATCTTCAGTCGCGAGATGACGCCCGACTGGATCTGCTTGGGTGCGCGCTGCATCTCGTGCAGCACGCCGTCGATGCGGTACCGCACCCGCAGGTCGTTCTCGGCCGGCTCGATGTGGATGTCCGAGGCGCGGTCGGAGATCGCCTGGGTGACCAGGAGGTTCACGAACCGCACGATGGGTGCGTCGTCCTCGACCTGCTCCGCGGCCGCGAGGTCCTCGGTGCCGTGGTCGTCCTCGAACGCCGAGGCGAGGTCGTCGATCTCCTCGTCGGCGCGGCAGAAGCGATCGATCGCGGTGGCGAGGTCGTCACGCGTCGCGACCACCGGCCGGACCGGCATCCGGGACATCGTGCGGGCGTCGTCGACCGCGAGCACGTTGCCCGGGTCGGCCATCGCCAGCACGAGGAACCCGTCGCTCAAGGCGATCGGCAGCACGGTGTAGCGCCGGCACAACGCCGCCGGGACCAGGCTCACCGCCGCGCGGTCGACCGGGTAGTCGGAGAGCTCGATGAACGGCATGCCCACCTGGTCGGCCAGGGCACGCACGAGCTGGCTCTCGGTGAGCATGCCGATGTCGACGAGGACACGACCGAGGGACTCGCCCCGGATCACCTGTTCGTCGAGCGCAGCCATGAGCTGTGCCTCGGTGAGCAGACCGTCGTCGAGGAGGATGTCGCCTAGCTGCTTCACGGGGATCCTTCCGAGCGCCGTGCGGCGCACACCCACAGGTGTGCCGTCATCCACACCTATCGGCACCCGGACGACGGATCTGAAGCCCCCGACGCGGCCCCGTACCTCCTCGTCCCGGGCCCCGTGACGGCCCGAGCCTCAGGGGGCGACGGCACCCAGCGTGTCGACCGCCTTGCTGTGCGCCTCGAGGTACTGCCCGACGGTGTCGTTCGCGACCGCCGCCATCAGGCTGTTGAACGCCGGCCGGTTGAGGTTGACGATGCTCTGCTGGCCGTCGGGGCTCCAGCCGGTGCCCGAGACGGGAACCGTGAGGAAGTGCAGGTCGCCGGAGCCGAGGTTCTTGACCCGCCCGATCATGTCCTGCATGACGCTGAAGGTGACACCGTCGTCGACGGCGAGCGAGCGTGTCACCGTGTCCAGGAACCGCACCGAGCGGATCGGGTTGGACAGGACGCCCTCGTCCCGGACCTTGGTGAGGATGGCACGCATCCAGGCCTGTTGCCGCTGGACACGGTCGAAGTCGCCCCGCGGCAGCGAGTAGCGCTCGCGGACCCAGATCAGGGCCTGCTCACCGTTGAGGACCTGCTGACCGGCCGCGAGCATGAAGTTGCCCTGCCGGTCGAGGAGGTTCTCCTTGAGCGTCAGCGGGACCCCGCCGAGCGCGTCGGTCACCTGCTGGAAGGACTCGAAGTCGGCGACCGCGAAGTGGTCGATGCGCACGTTCGTCAAGCTCTCGATGGTGTGGATCAGCAGCGTCGGCCCACCGTAGGAGTAGGCCGCGTTGATCTTCGCCATCCCGTGGCCAGGGATCGCGACCCAGGAGTCACGCGGGATGGACATCACCCACGCGGCCTTGGCGTCGGCGGGCAGGTGCACGAGCATGATCGCATCGGTGCGCTGCGCTCCGGCGACCCAGTCGGCCGGGTTGCCGGCCGAGATCCTTGAGTCGGAACCGAGCACGAGCACGTTCATCGCCGGGCGCGTGGGCGCCGCGACACCCGGCGCCGTGACACCCGGCGTCGGGGTCGGCGTCACGATCGGCGGGCGGCTCGGCAGCGCGGCGAACGGGTCCGCGATCGACTGGACGTTCGAGCTCAACCGCGCCGCGAGGCCGCCGATCGCCAGGAGGGACCCGCCGACGAGGACCCCCAGCATGATGAGCACCGTGAGGAGCACCCATCGGTCGCGAAGCCGGCGTCGGGGCCGCGGTCCCACCGCCTCGACGGGCGCGGCGTCATCGATCCTGTCCGGCATGCGCTCAGCGTAGGTCATCGCCCTCGGGGCTCGACGCGGCGAGAGCGGCGTCCAACGCGGCAGCCATCGCGGCCAGCGGGGCCACCTCACCGGTCATCAGCCGGACCTGTTCGGTCGCCTGGTGCAGGAGCATCCGCTCACCGCCGACGACGGTCCCGCCGGCGCGCGCCCAGGCCGCTGACAGGGCGGTGGGCCGGGGGTCGTACGCGCAGTCGAGGAGCACGCCGTGGACCGGGAGCAGGCCGCGGGACCCCTCGACATCGGAGCCCAGTGCATCGATGGCAGCGGCGAGCTCGTCGGCCGCATGGGGCGGCAAGGTCGAGATGACGACCCCGGCCGTCATGAGCCGCTCGGCGATCCTCGTCGCGGGCCCCATCACGCCGACCCGCGGGTCGACGCCCATCCGGGTCGCCGCGCGCATGGTCAGACCGGCGCGCGCCATCGAGCGCGCGAGCACCTCCGCACGCGCCTGCCCCAGCTCGGCGAGAGCGGCGAGGCTGGAGGCAGCCGTCGCGCCGGCGCCCAGGACGATCGCGGGACCGACGGGACGATCGCCGAGTCCCTCACGCAGCGCCTGAACCAGGCCGTACACGTCCGTGTTGGCCCCGACGAGCGCCGAGGCCGGGCCGTGCACCAGGACCGTGTTGACCACGCCGACCACATCGGCGAGGGGTTCGACGTGGTCGAGCAACGGCAGGACGACCTGCTTGAGCGGCATCGTCAGGCTGACGCCGGACCAGCTGGAGTCCAGCGCGGACAGCGTCGCCGGCAACCGGTCCTGAGGGGTGTCGCGGATGTCGTACGTCCAGCCCTCGAGCCCCAGCGCCCGGTACGCCGCCCG
This sequence comes from Actinomycetales bacterium, assembly GCA_038252305.1. Taxonomy (GTDB): domain Bacteria; phylum Actinomycetota; class Actinomycetes; order Actinomycetales; family Cellulomonadaceae; genus Actinotalea. Next base: position 83,351 of record JBBSAL010000009.1, read on the forward strand.
GTGCAGGACGGGCGACAGCGAGTGGGCGACGGGGTGGCCGAGGACGGCGGCGCGACGGGCGGGCCTGCTCACCCGGTCGCCGAGGGCGAGGGCGAGGGCGAGGGCTGTGCCGCCTCCCACTGGCGCAGCTTCGCGATGTTGACCTGCTGCTCCGCCCACGTGGTCGAGAAGAGGGTCTCACCCGTGTCGAGGTTGACGGTGACCCAGAAGAGCCACGGCCCGGCCGGAGGGTTGAGGGTCGCCTTGATCGAGATCTCGCTCGGCGAGGCGATCGGGGTCGGCGGGAGGCCGGTGTGCATGTACACGTTGTAGGGCGTGTCCTGCGTGTCGATGATCTTCTTGGTGAGCTCCGTGCCCGGGATGCCCGCCCCGTAGGCGACCGAGGCGTCGATCTGCAGCGGCATGTTGATGTCGAGCCGGTTCTGGATCGCCCGAGCCACCTTCGCGCGATCCTCCTCGCTGCGCGCCTCGCGCTCGACGAGCGAGGCGATGATCAGCACGCGCTCGCGGTCGGCGGGGGCGACGCCCAGCGCGTCGAGCTTGGCCACCGTCTGGCCGACCATGGCCGCGATCATCTGGGTGGGCGTGGTCCCGGGTTCGAAGGTGTAGGTCGAGCCGAAGAGCCAGCCCTCGTAGCTCCCGCCGGCCTCGGCGGGGAGCCCGGTCGCCGCGGTGTCCTTCATCGCGGTCGTGAACTGGTCGACCGGGACGTCCGTGACGGCCGAGAGCTTGTCGAGGATCTGATCGACCCGCAGGCCCTCGGGAAGAGTGACCTTGGTCTGCACCCGCTTGGACGGGTCGAGCAGTGCGGTCACGGCATCGACGCCCGGCATCTGGAGCAGCAGCCGGTAGGTCCCGGGCTGGATGCCCGAGGCCTGGGGGTTCGCGGTGAAGGCGTCGGTGAAGGCACGCGCGCTCTTCACGACGCCCGCGTCCACGAGGGTCTTCGCCATCTGCGCTCCGGTGGAGCCTGCGGCGATGACGACATCGACCGAGCCCTCGCCGGGGCCGGGGTAGTCATCGGCCGCCACCTTCGACGAGCTGAGTCCGGAGAACGACGGGAGTGCGTAGGTCACCACGACGTAGGCGCCTCCGCCGAGCACGAGCAGCGAGACGAGCAGCGCCACGATGTTGCGCCGACGCCGACGACGCCGCTTGCGGTCGCGCTGAGCACGTCCGTCCCGGCGCCGCCCGGAACCGGCGGGTTCGCCCGAGCGGACGATCTCGTCGAGGAACGCGTCGCTCACTCAGCGGTCTCCTGTCCTGTCGCGCCCCCGCGTTCGATCGTGCCCGGTCCGACGGCCCGGGTGTCCGGCTCCAGCCCCACGCCCCACCGTCGCCCCGAGGAGCGCTCGCCGTCGAGAGCCGCCTGCAGGATAACGACCGCAGCCACCTGGTCGACGACCTGACGGTGGCGCCGGCCCGGTCTCCCGGCAGCACGCAACGAACGGTGGGCCGTCACGGTGCTCATCCGCTCATCGACCAGACGGACGGGCACCGGCGCCACAGCGCCGGCCAAGGTCTCACCATACGTGCGAACCCCTGCAGATGCCGAACCCTCGGCGCCCGACAGGTGCGTCGGCAGGCCGAGGTACACGACGACGGCCTCCCGTTCCGCGACGATCTGGGCCACACGACGGACGTCCGCCGCTGCAGGGCTCAGGTCGCGCGGCACAGTCTCGACGGGGGTCGCGAGGATCCCGTCGGGGTCGCTCGCCGCAACGCCGACGCGTACCGTGCCGAGGTCGATCCCGACCCGTACGCCGCGCACGACCTCGTCGCGATCCGGCAGCGAGCTCACCGACCGTCGACCGCGTCCACGACCGCGCGCAGCGCCTCGGGCAGGAGCGCAGGGTCCGTTCCGCCGCCCTGGGCGACGTCGTCCTTCCCGCCCCCTCCCCCGCCGAGCGCAGCAGCGGCGACCCGGGCCAGCGCCCCGGCCGTGTGCCCGGCCTGCCGTGCGGCGGCATTCGTCGCGACGAGCACCACCGGACGCTCCTTGGCGATGCCGCCGAGCGCGACCAGCGCCGGCTCCTCACCGAGGCGCCCGCGGATGTCGAGAGCGAGGGTGCGCAGGTCGTCGCCCTGCACCGGACCGATGTCCTGGACGAGGACCCGCACGCCGTTGCGGACCGTCGCCCCGGCGGCGAGGCTGCCGGCCTGCTGGAGCAGGCGCTCCTGGCGCAGCCCGGCGAGCTCCTTCTCGGCCTCGCGAAGGCGGCTGACGACACCGTGCACACGCTCGGCCAGCTCGTCCGGACGGACCTTGAGCTGTTCGGTGAGCGTCGCCACGAGCGTGCGCTCCTTGGCGAGCTCGTGGAACGCCTCGAGCCCGACGAGCGCCTCGACGCGGCGCGAGCCCGACCCGACGGAGGACTCCCCCGTCAGGGCGATCAGCCCGATCTGACTCGAGTGGTCGACATGCGTGCCGCCGCAGAGCTCGCGCGACCAGGGGCCGCCGATCTCCACGACACGCACCTGCTCGGAGTAGGTCTCGCCGAAGAGCGCGATCGCGCCCCACTCCTTCGCCTCGGGAAGGGTCATGTACTGCGCCGCGACACCGAGGTCGTCCCGGATCGCACGGTTGGCGACCTCCTCGACCTCGCTGCGGGCCGAGGCCGAGAGGGCCTCGTTCCAGGCGAAGTCGAGCCGCAGGTAGCCCGGCTTGTTGTACGAGCCGGACTGCAGCGCGTCCGGGCCGAGGACCTCGTGAAGCGCGGCGTGGACGACATGCGTGCCGGAGTGCGCCTGTCGCGCCCCACGCCGCCACTCCGGGTCGACCTGGGCCAGCACCGCCGCACCCTGGGTGATCTCGCCTTCGGTCACCCGCACGGTGTGCACGATCATTCCCTTGACCGGACGCTGGACGTCGAGCACCTCGAGCCGTGCGCCGTCCGCCGTGATGAGCCCGGCGTCGGAGTCCTGACCGCCGGACTCGGCGTAGAACGGCGTGCGCTCCAGCACGACGTCGACCGTCTCGCCCTCGCTCGCGCCGGAGATCAGCATGCCGTCGCGCAGCAGCGCGCGGACCGACGAACCTGTCGTCAGCTCGCTGTAGCCGGTGAACTCCGTCGTCCCCGCGGTCAGCAGCTCACGGAAGACGGTGACGTCGGTGTGGCCACCCTTCTTCGCCTTCGCGTCGGCGCGGGCCCGCTCGCGCTGCGTGCGCATGAGGTCGCGGAAGCCCTGCTCGTCGACCGCGAGGCCCTGCTCGGCCGCCATCTCCAGGGTCAGGTCGATCGGGAAGCCGTAGGTGTCGTGCAGCGCGAACGCCTGCTCGCCCCCGAGGAGCGTCGCCCCGCTCGACTTCGCGGCCCTGACCGCCGTGTCGAGGATCGTCGTCCCCGAGACGAGGGTCCGGCGGAACGCCTCCTCCTCGGCGTAGGCCGTGCGGCTGATCCGGTCGAAACCGGTGATCAGCTCGGGGTAGGACTGGCCCATCGCGTCACGTGAGGCGGGCAGCAGCGCCGGCAGCGAGGGCTCGTCGACACCGAGCAGCTTCATCGCACGGACCGAGCGGCGCAGCAGCCGCCTCAGCACGTAGCCACGGCCCTCGTTGGAGGGGGTCACGCCGTCGCCGATGAGCATCAGTGCCGACCGCACGTGGTCCGCGACCACGCGCATCCGGACGTCGTCGTCCCGGTCGGCACCGTAGCGCCGGCCGGAGATCTCCTGGGCCGCCTGGATGACCGGGAAGACCTGGTCGATCTCGTACAGGTTGTCCACGCCCTGGAGCAGGTACGCCACGCGCTCCAGGCCCATGCCGGTGTCGATGTTCTTCGACGCGAGCTCGCCGACGATCCGGAAGTCCTCCTTGGACTTCACGTCCTCGATCGCGTACTGCATGAAGACGAGGTTCCAGATCTCCAGGAAGCGGTCCTCGTCCACGACGGGGCCACCGTCGGCACCGAACTGCGGGCCGCGGTCGATGTAGATCTCCGAGCAGGGGCCGGCCGGACCGGGCTGACCCGTCGTCCAGTAGTTGTCCTTCTTCCCGCGGCGCTGGATGCGCTCCTCAGGCAGCCCGGCGATCGAGCGCCACAGCGCCGCTGCCTCGTCGTCGTCGTGGTAGACGGTGACCCAGACCTTGTCCGGGTCGAAGCCGTAGGCACCGTCGGCCTGAGAACCGGTGACCAGCTCCCAGGCGTACTGGATCGCGCCTTCCTTGAAGTAGTCACCGAAGGAGAAGTTGCCGTTCATCTGGAAGAACGTGCCGTGCCGGGTGGTCTTGCCGACCTCCTCGATGTCGAGGGTCCGCACGCACTTCTGCACGCTCGTGGCGCGGTCCCACGGCGGGGTCTGCTGACCGAGCATGTAGGGGATGAAGGGCACCATGCCGGCGATCGTGAAGAGAGTCGACGGGTCGGGCGAGATGAGCGAGGCGCTCGGGACGACGGCGTGGTCCCGCTCCTCGAAGAAGGAGAGCCACCGCTGCCGGATCTCGGAAGTGCGCATGATGTCCTCGGTCAGGGCCGGGCGTGGGGCCCGCTCGGCGATCGATCGGGGCACACGGCCCCGGTGGGAACAGCTGGGATCAGAAGTCGTAGAGGGGCTCGTCGTCGTCGACCCGGCCCGACGGGCGGTCGGTGCCGGGGTCGGGAACCGCCGTCGTGCCTGCCGTGGCCGAGCGGCCGCGCCGCCCGAAGACCGCGGACGGGTCACCGGCGTCCGGGCTCACGAGGAGCTGGTCGACGAGCTCGCGCTGACGGCTCGCGAAGGCGTCCTGGAACCGGTCGACGGCCGAGCGCGTGACCGCTACGGCGCCGATCCCGGCGGCCTCGACCTGCTCGGCGACCCCGGCGGGCGTGTAGCGGTGCCAGGCGGTCCGCAGCCGACGGGCCGCGACCACCGTCCCGGCAGCACCGACGCCCATCCAGAACAGACGGCGCATCAGCGACGCACCTTCGCGACCACGTCCGCCATCGCCTGACGCACCCCGTAGGAGAACGCGGCGACCTTGATGAGCGGGCCACCGATCGTCGCCGAGACGAGGGCCGTGAGCGCCGAGACGTTCTGTCCGATCTCGGCGGCCGAGGTCGTGACCGAGTCGATCTTGGTCATCTGCGCGTTCGTCGAGGCGACCGTCGCGGCCGCCTCGTCGAGCACGGGGACGGTGTGGTCGGACAGGTCCTTGATGGCGTCCCTGGCCTCGTCGAAGGCCTTGGCGAGGCTGACGAGGGGTCGGGCGAGGAAGTACACGAGGCCGACGAAGGCGAGCGCAGCGATCAGGCTGGCGACGTCACCGAGGGAGACCGACATCCGAGATTCCTTCCGCCGTGCGGGACTGCTCCACCGAGGGTCGACACTACCGGCCAAGGGAACGACGACGCCCCGTACCGTCCGGCCTGGCCGGGGTACGGGGCGACGTCGAACGGATCAGCGCGAGTAGTACTCGACGACCAGCTGGACGTCGCAGGTCACGGGGACCTCGGCACGCAGCGGGCGGCGGGTGAGGACCGAGGTCAGCTTCTCGAGCTGGACCTCCAGGTAGCCCGGGACGGCCGGCAGGACGTCGCGGTGCGCACCGGCGGCGGCGACCTGGAACGGCACCGTCGTCTGGCTGCGCGGCTTGATCTGGAGCGTCTGGCCCGGCTTCACCTGGAAGGAGGGACGGTCGACGATCTTGCCGTCGACGAGCACGTGACGGTGCACGACCGTCTGACGGGCCTGGAGGATCGTGCGGGCGAAGCCCGAACGGAGCACCAGGGCGTCGAGGCGCTGCTCGAGGTTCTCCACGAGGGCCTCACCGGTCAGGCCGGGGGTCTTCTTGGCGTCCTCGAACGCACGGGCCATCTGCTTCTCGCGCAGGCCGTACTGCGCGCGCAGGCGCTGCTTCTCGCGCAGACGCACCGCGTAGTCCGACTCGGTGCGGCGACGGGCACGCCCGTGCTCGCCGGGCGGGTAGGGACGCTTCTCGAAGTGCTTGACGGCCTTGGGCGTCAGGGCCAGGCCGAGAGCCCGGCTCAGGCGCACCTGGCGGCGCGCACGGGTCACAGAGGACACAGTGGTTCTTCCTGTCGTTGTCGTGGCACACCCCGCCACGGGAGCATTCCCGGCGGGGGTGGGACCAACCTTCGTCTGCGGCTGAGGTCCCCAGGGCGTCACCCGCGAGCGGGCAACCTGATGAGACTACCCGGTCGCGTGGTCCCGGGGCCACTTCGGGCCCGCGGGGTGCGCTGCGGCAGCGGCTACTGGGTCGCGCCGCCCTCGAGGATCTCGCGCACCCTGACCAACCTCTCACCCACCGCTCGCTCGTAGCCCCGGTCGGACGGTGCGTAGTAGCGCGCGCCGCGGAGCTCGTCGGGAAGGTACTGCTGAGCGGCGACCGCATGAGGCTCGTCGTGGGCGTAGCGGTAGCCCGCGCCGTGCCCGAGCTGCTGCGCCCCGCCGTAGTGAGCGTCGCGCAGGTGTGCCGGGACGGGACCTGCCCGGCCGGCCCGCACATCGGCGATCGCGGCGTCGATCGCCGCGTAGGAGGCATTCGACGTCGGGGCGCTGGCCACGTGCACCACTGCCTCCGCGAGGATGATCCGCGCCTCGGGCATGCCGATGAGGGCGACCGCCTGGGCCGCCGCGACCGCCGTCTGCAGGGCAGAAGGATCGGCCATGCCGACCTCTTCGGCCGCAGCGATGACGATGCGACGAGCGATGAACCGGGGGTCCTCCCCCGCGACGACCATGCGCGCCAGGTAGTGCAGCGCGGCATCGACGTCCGAGCCGCGCATCGACTTGATGAAGGCGCTCGTCACGTCGTAGTGCTGGTCCCCCGAGCGGTCGTAGCGGACCGCAGCGACGTCGACGGCGCGCTCGACGTCCGGGACGTCGATCCTCGGCCTCGACGAGGGGTCGCCCGGCGAGCCGTCCGGCCCGTCGGCGGCGCGGGCCGAGGGGTCCAGCACGCCGCCGGCCGCCGCCTCCAGGATCGTCAGGGCCTTGCGGGCGTCACCGCCGGACAGCCGCAGCACCTGGTCCGCGGCCTCGGGGGTGAGGTCCACCGCACCGGCCAGGCCACGCTCGTCCACGAGCGCTCGCGCCACGAGCACCCGGATGTCGTCGTCCTGGAGAGGCCGCAGGGTCAGCAGCAAGGACCGCGAGAGGAGCGGCGAGATGACCGAGAAGCTCGGGTTCTCCGTCGTCGCGGCGACCAGCGTCACCCACCGGTTCTCGACGCTGGGCAGCAGGGCGTCCTGCTGGGTGGACGAGAACCGGTGCACCTCGTCGACGAAGAGGACGGTCTCCGGACCGCCGGTCGCGAGGAGCCGCCGGGCGTCGTCGACGACCGCCCGCACGTCCTTCACGCCGGACGTCACGCCCGAGAGCTCGACGAACCGCCGTCCCGACGTGGCGGCGACGAGATAGGCGAGCGTCGTCTTCCCGGTCCCCGGCGGTCCCCACAGGACGATCGACGACGGCACCGCGCGGCCGCCGCCGTCCGGCTCGACGAGCCGGCGCAAGGGCGCACCCGGCCCGAGCAGGTGCTCCTGACCGGCGACCTCGGCCAGCGTGCGGGGCCGCATGCGCACGGCCAGCGGTGACCCGTGGCCCGTCGACGGCAGCCCGGACGCCGTCGAGGTGACGGCGTCGAAGAGATCCATGCGGTGAGCCTACGCAGCCGAGAGACCGGGCACGGTGCCTCCCCTGGCTCGGCTCGGTGATCAAGGTGCACGGCGCCCTGGATACCTGGGATGCTGAGCCCGTGTTCGACAGCCTCGGTGCGCGTATCGCCAGGGCACCGAAGACCACGATCCTCGTCTGGCTCGTGATCACGGTGGCCTGCTTCGCGGTGACTCTCGGCGGAGTGACCGGGCAGACGCTCTTCGATCGCCTGTCGAGCGGCGCCCCCGCCGTCCCCGGCTCCGACAGCACCCGTGCTGACGAGATCCTGCGGACGACCGCGACCTCGGGACCGAGCCTGACGCTCGTGGTCCAGCACGTCGATCTTGCCGACGCCGCACTGGCTGCGCCCGTCGACGCCGCACGCACCGCACTGCTCGCGGTCCCCGGGGTCTCCTCGGTGATCGACCCGTTCGTCGTCCCGGGCGGCCCGTCCACGCCCGCCGCCGCCCCCCTCGTCGCTGCCGACGGCGCCGGCTTCCTCGTGGTCGTCGAGCTCGACCGGGGCATGGGAGCCGATGCCCAGGCCACCGCGCTCGCCACCGTCGAGGACCAGCTGCGCGCGCTACCCGGAACGCTCACCTCCGAGCCCGGCGCCACCGGACAGGTCGGCGGGTCGAGCCTCATCGTCGACGAGATCACCGGGCAGGTGCGCAAGGACCTGGAGATCGGCGAGGCGATCTCGATGCCGGTCGCCCTGCTCGTGATGGTCCTCGTCTTCGGCGGGATGCTCTCGGCGGGAATGCCGCTCCTCGGTGCCGTCGCCTCGATCGCCGGGGGCCTGGGCAGCGTCTTCGCCCTGTCGCACTGGCTCGAGATGGACTCGTCCGTCGTCAACGTGGTGAGCCTGCTCGGGCTCGGCCTGTCGATCGACTACGGGCTGCTGATCGTCTCCCGCTTCCGCGAGGAGCTGCACAAGCTCGTCGACGAAGGAGGCGCCCGGCGCCGGCGGCACGGGGACGGCGCCGTGCGCACGGCCCTGCGCCGCACGATGGACACCGCAGGCCGCACCGTCACCTTCTCCGCACTCACGGTCGCCATCGCGATCAGCGGGCTGACCGTCTTCCAGCCGTCGATCCTGCGCGCCTTCGGCGCCGGCGGCGTCGCCGTCATCCTGGTGGCCGTCGCGACCGCCATGACGCTCGTGCCCGCACTGCTGGTGCTGGCCGGTCGCCGGCTCGAGCGTCCGTCGGTCGTCTCGCGGGTGCCGCTGCTGCGCCGGATCATCGAACGCACCGGTGACGTCCGGTCAGAGGAAGGTGTCTTCTCGCGTCTGGCGGAACGCGTGCAGCGCCACCCGTGGCTCGTCGTGGGTGGCTCGCTCGCCATCCTCGCGGTGCTCGCCAGCCCCCTGCACCGGATGGAGCTGCGCAACTCGACGGTCGAGCTGCTCCCCGTCGGCTCGGACCAGCGCACCTACGTCGAGACGATCGCCAAGGAGTACCCGGCCTCGCGCACGCCGACCGCGACCATCGTCGCCCAGGGCACGCTCGACGAGGTGACGGCCTGGAGCCATGGCCTCGCCGCCCTGCCGGGCGTCGCCGCGGTCGGCACGCCCGTCGCCCGCGACGAGTACGTCGTCATCGGTGTCGACGCCGCGACACAGGACGCCGGCGGCGCCGTCGCGCGGTCCGTCGTCGAGGAGCTGCGCGCCCACCCCGCACGCTTCCCGACGTACGTCACCGGACAAGCAGCGAACCAGATCGACTTCGTGCAGGCGCTGATCGACCGGGTCGGCTGGGCGGCGCTCATCGTCATCGTCGCCACCTTCGTCCTGCTGTTCCTCATGACCTCCTCGGTCGTCATCCCGATCAAGGCCCTGCTGACGAACGCGCTCTCGCTGGCCGCCTCGATGGGCGTGCTGGTGTGGGTGTTCCAGGACGGCCACCTGTCCGGCCCGCTCGGCTTCGAGTCGACCGGGGGGATCGAGACCTACGTCGTCGCCCTCATCGTCGCGTTCGGCTTCGGTCTGGCGATGGACTACGAGGTCTTCCTGCTGTCGCGGATCAAGGAGCTGTGGGACGCGGGGCGCAGCAACGACGACGCCGTCCGGCTCGGCCTGCAGCGCTCGGGACGGATCATCACCTCGGCCGCCATCATCATCATCGTGGTGTTCGCCGGCTTCGTCTTCGGCAAGCTGCTGGTGATCAAGGAGGTCGGCTTCTCGCTCGCCTTCGCCGTCGCGATCGACGCGACGCTCGTGCGGATGCTGCTCGTCCCAGCGACGATGACGCTGCTCGGCAAGTACAACTGGTGGGCGCCGGCCTGGATGAAGAAGATCAGCGGACGCTTCGCGATCGAGCACTGACGTGCGTCCGGCGCCGACCGACTACCTCGAGTACCGCCGAAGGCGTCGGGTCAGCCGGTGGGCGAGCCTCGTCGCCGCCGTGATCCTGCTCTACCTCGCTCTTGCCACCGCTGGTGCGCTCCTGCAGCCCGGTGGCCCGAACCCCCTCGGGGTCATCGCCTTCCTCCTCCTCGCCGGCGCACTCCTCGTGTCCTGGCGCGTGCTGAGTCGCCTGTGGCGGCGGTCCTACGAGGCACGTCCCGTCACCCTCTCGACCGATCCCACCCCGGGCGAGATCTACGGGATGCCTGAGCTCGACGACGTCCCGAAGCCCCACCGTGGCCTCAGTGGCGAAGAGAAGCCGCCGACGCGCTGGTGACGCCTCCGTAGGACGTCAGGCGTCCCTCGACGACGAAGCCGAGCCGTTCGTACACCCGCCGCGCTGCCGCGTTCGACGCGTACATCCCGAGCGAGATCCAGTCGGCGCCCGCATCGAGCCCGGCCGCCGTGGCCACCGCGGTCAGGGCACCGCCCATGCCCCTGCCGCGCGCGACCGGACGCACGCCCAGCCCGTGCACGTGCCAGGACAGGTCAGCGGCCCGCGGCGCCCCCGGCCGGGACCCCGCACCGATCACGCCGAGGAGCGCCCCGGCCTCGCGCACCCCGAACCAGGCGACCTCGTCCGGGTGCAGCGGATCCGCCGAGGTGCCCGGGTTGGACTCGGCAAGGCAGTCGACGATCGCCGCGCGGTCCGCCGGGAGCTCGAGCCGCACGACGTCGGGCTCGAGCCCGACGGGACGGTCGGAGGTGACCATCCAGTCCCAGGCCGAGACGGGACGCAGGCCGAGCACGTCCTGCACGGCCGGATCGAGGTCCGCCGCCGCAGGGTGGCGCGGACCACCGTCCACCGGCTCGCCGCGCACCCCTTCCGGCCCGGCACCGATCCGAGGGATCGTCATCCAGCTCACCGGCCGGGTTCCGACGTCGCGGACCATCCGGCGGACGCGCAGCGGCTCGCCGCGGCCGAGCAGCGTGATCCTGCCCTCGTGCGAGACCTCGAGCAGCAGCGCGTCGTGGGGGGCGGGGGCCGGCCCCCCCCGCACCCCCCCGGGGGGGCCCCCCGGCCGCCCGGCCCGCCCCCCCGCCGGCAGGGGGGGCCACCCCGCGGGGGGGGCCCCCCCCCCCGCCCCCCCGGCGGG
>JBBSAL010000010.1:0-93439 GCA_038252305.1 Actinomycetales bacterium
CACCTCGTGCACGAGGTGACGAGCCCGCAGGCCTTCGAGGGGCTGCGTCTCGCCGGGCGCCCCGTCCGCCGCCCCGACCTCACGATCGCCACCGAGGACCACAACACCCCGACGCTCGACATCGACCTGCCGATCGCGGACCTCACGAGCCGCACCCAGATCGACACCCTGCGCGCGAACGCGAAGGAGTTCGGCGTCCGGCTGCACTCGCTCGGTGACGCCGACCAGGGGATCGTCCACCAGGTCGGTCCGCAGCTCGGCCTGACGATGCCCGGTCTGACGATCGTCTGCGGCGACTCGCACACCTCGACCCACGGCGCCTTCGGTGGCCTCGCGTTCGGCATCGGCACGAGTGAGGTCGAGCACGTGCTCGCGACCCAGACGCTCCCGCTCGCACCGTTCAAGACGATGGCGATCACCGTCGACGGCGTGCTGCCCAAGGGCGCGACGGCCAAGGACATCATCCTGGCGATCATCGCCAAGATCGGGACCGGTGGTGGCCAGGGCTACGTGCTCGAGTACCGCGGCGAGGCGATCCGTGCGCTGTCGATGGAGGCGCGCATGACGATCTGCAACATGTCGATCGAGGCGGGCGCCCGCGCCGGGATGATCGCGCCGGACGAGACCACCTTCGCGTACCTCGAGGGCCGCCCGCACGCCCCCGAGGGCGCCGACTGGGACGCCGCCGTGGAGTACTGGCGCACGTTGCGCAGCGACGACGACGCGACGTTCGACGCCGAGGTGGTGCTGCACGCGCAGGACCTCGAGCCCTTCGTCACCTGGGGCACCAACCCCGGTCAGGGTCTGCCGCTGTCGGCCAACGTGCCGATTCCTGCGGAGATCGCGGACGAGAACGAGCGCGTGGCCGCTGAGCGTGCGTTGGAGTACATGGGCCTGACCGCTGGTCAGCCGTTGCGCGAGATCGCGGTGGACACCGTCTTCATCGGCTCCTGCACGAACGGCCGGATCGAGGACCTGCGCTCGGTCGCCAAGCTCGTCAAGGGCCGCCGCAAGGCCGACAGCCTGCGGGTGCTCGTCGTGCCGTCCTCCGCGCGGGTGCGCCTGCAGGCCGAGGCCGAGGGGCTCGACAAGATCTTCCTCGACTTCGGAGCCGAGTGGCGCAACGCCGGCTGCTCGATGTGCCTGGGCATGAACCCGGACCAGCTCGCACCGGGCGAACGCAGCGCGTCGACGTCCAACCGCAACTTCGAGGGACGGCAGGGCAAGGGTGGGCGTACCCACCTCGTCTCGCCGCTCGTCGCCGGGGCCACCGCGATCCGCGGGACCCTCTCGTCGGTGTCCGACCTCGGGCCCGACGTCGAGGTCCCCGACGGCAGCCCGCTCGTGCAGGCCTGACCTCACCCCCAGCCCACCGCGAGAGTCGGAGAGTCCAGCCATGGAGAAGTTCACCCAGCACACCGGCGTCGGGGTCCCGCTGCGCCGCAGCAACGTCGACACCGACCAGATCATCCCGGCCGTGTACCTCAAGCGGGTCACGCGCACCGGGTTCGAGGACGCGCTGTTCTCGGCCTGGCGCAACGACCCCGCGTTCGTCCTCAACCAGGAGGCGTACGCGCCGGGCTCGGTGCTCGTCGCCGGTCCCGACTTCGGCACGGGCTCCTCGCGCGAGCACGCCGTCTGGGCGTTGAAGGACTACGGCTTCAAGGCCGTCCTCGCCTCCCGGTTCGCCGACATCTTCCGTGGCAACTCGGGCAAGCAGGGGCTGCTCGCCGCCCAGCTCGCCCAGAGCGACATCGAGCTCATCTGGAAGGTCCTGGAGACCACCCCGGGCACCGAGGTGACCGTCGACCTCGAGTCGCGCCAGGTGACCTGCGCGGACGTCATCGTGCCGTTCCAGGTGGACGAGTACACGCGCTGGCGCCTGCTCGAGGGCTTGGACGACATCGGCCTGACGATGCAGCACGAGCCGGAGATCACGGCGTTCGAGCAGGAGCGCGAGTCCTGGCGTCCGACGACGTTGCCTGCCAAGCACCTGCCGGCGGTCGAGATCGTCGCGGCGCGCCCGGTCGCGCACGCGGACGACGCCCTGGCCTGAGCTCTTGCCGGGCCCGGCTTCGGACGATCCTCCGGCGCTCGAGTGGGCCGCGACGCCCGCGTTCTCGCCGCGGTGGACGTGGGTTGGTTCCCGTCATCAGAAGGGCGGAGAAGCTCCCACCTGCGGTGCCTCAGCTGGATGCACCGGCAGAAGCGTGACCGCGCCATCGCGTCCCGGGACGACCCGTGCCCGCAGGCCGGTCGCGGTGGTCCACTCGAGCACGCCAGGTGCGGGCTGCGCGAGGCGGAGCACGCCGAGAGTCTTGGCGAGGTGGCCCGGGGCGCACAGCGGCGCGAGGTTGTGCGCTGCGGTGTCGCCCTGGGGTGGCCCACCGGGCGCGGACATGCGACCGTCCGCTCCCGCGCGCACCTGTGAGGTGCCGAACGGGACCGTGTGGTCGAGCTCGGCACGCTGAGCGGGCACCACGCAGCCCGGCCGCGCGCAGGTCCGGTCCCTGGCGATGACATGTGCCCGCAAGGCCGCCGGTGGTCGGTAGCGCGTGCGGCCGAGGTCGAGGACGGCTCCCGTCAGCGGGTCGGTGACGATCCGGCGGAGCGCGCCGCCGGCAGCGAGCGCTGCGGCCTGCTCCGCGGTGATCGCGCCGTAGCCGGCGAGCTCGCCGGGCGCGTCGTCGAGGCCGAGGAGGGTCGAGAGGGCGACGGTGACGCCGACGTGGACCGACACGGCCGTGCGGGCTCCGGCACCGGCTCCGGCACCGGCACCGGCAGTGGGATCGGAGCCCGGCCCGGGCCGCCGTCCCGTGACGCCGGGCGTGCCGACGACGAGCTCGAGGAGGCCGTCGGCACGGAGCTGATCGGCGGTGCGACGATCTCCGGCGGCCCGGCCACTGGCTGCCACTGCATCGAGGGCGGCATCGAGGACGGCTGCCGCCTCGGCGGGAAGCACGGCCCAGATGCCGGCCATGCCGTCCGGCAGGATACGGGGTCGGCAGGCACGGCGGTCCCTGCGGGCACGTCGGTGCCGAGCCGCGGCCTCCTCGGTGTCGACCTCGAGGAGCGCCCGGGTGAGGTCGCGCTCGAGCTGAACGGGGCTGCGCAGTCCCGCCTCGGGAAGGATCTGGGCCTGCACGTCCAGCGCCGTCTCGAGCGGGGCGCCGTCCAGCCGGTCAGCGATCATGCGGGCCTTGCGGGCGTCGATCTGCCCGCGCGCCAGCGCGCAGCCGGTGACGGCCAGGACGCCGTCGAAGAGGAGACCGTCCCGGGTGAGGAGCTCGCCCGAGCGGACCGTGCAGCCCGTGCGGATCGCGATCTCGGTCCCGGTGGCGCGCAGGGTCGTGTACCGGCGGTGGCCGCGGCCGACCTGCAGCGGACCGTCGGGCACCTGGAGGCAGTCGCGGCGGGAGAGCGCCGCGGCGGCACGGGCGGCACCGGCTGCTGCCATCGAGGCGACACGCTGCCAGGCGGCGACCACCTCGAGCAGGGCGAGGTCGTCGAAGCGCTCGGGGCTGTCGAGCTCGCCCTCGCCGATCGCGTCGAGCACGTCGACCAGGAACCCCGAGGGGTCAAGGGTGCGCAGCGTGTCGGCGGTGCACGGCCCGCCGAGCAGCCCGAGGGAAGGCTCCGCACCGTCGTCCAGCCAGGCTGGTCCGGACGTGTCGGCTTCCGGGTCCGTCGGGTAGTCCTCCCGGATCGTGCGCCAGAACTTCTCCTCCTCGGCGACCGTCATGACCCCCGAGGGGCCCGGGCGATCGGCGTCCGGCAGGTCGGAATATGCTGCCTGACCTGCGTCGATGTTCATGCTTCCAGGCTAGTTCCGACCACTGACACGCCGGCCCGGGCCGTCGTCGCGGCCGTCAGTCGAGCCGGGCTCCGAGCTCGCTCAGCTCCCGTTCCTCACTGCGGCGCCGGGCCTCGTCGGACGCGATCCCGCAGCGCGGCAGCGGTGTCCGTCGGCTCCCACCACGCCTCGACCCACCACGTCGCACCGGCGGCCTCGAGCTCCGCGATCCGCGTCGCGGCCTCGGTCGGGTCCTCGGGCAGTCGTCCGCTGACGGCCACGTCGAACTGCGCACCGAGCCGGACCCCCTCGCCGCGGAGCCGCTCGCGTTCGGCACCCACCCAGGCGACTGCCTCGGTGACCTGGGCCGCGGTCGGCTCAACCGACGAGCGCAGGATCTGGAGCACCACGCCGTCCCAGCGAGCGGCCCGTCGCATCGACCGCTCCGACGGCCACGCTCCGACCACCCAGACGGGTACGCGCGGCCGTTGGAGCGTTCCCGGGACGAGTGCGACCTCGGAGAGCCGATGGTGCTCACCCTGGTAGGAGAACGGCTTCCCCGTGGCGGC
Organism: Actinomycetales bacterium; assembly: GCA_038252305.1. Taxonomy (GTDB): domain Bacteria; phylum Actinomycetota; class Actinomycetes; order Actinomycetales; family Cellulomonadaceae; genus Actinotalea. The sequence continues at coordinate 4,363 of JBBSAL010000010.1, forward strand.
GAGATCGAGGATCGCCAGCGCCTCGTCGAGCATCGTCGTCCGGGCGCCGGAGGAGCCCGCCTCGCCGCTGACGCGCGCGAAACCGGCGTCGTCGGCCGCACCGAGGCCGACCGGGACCACGAGTCGGCCACCGGAGAGGTGGTCGACGGTCTGCACCTGCTGCGCGAAGGTCAGCGGCCGACGACGCGCGGGAGCGAAGACCATCGCCCCGAGCGTCATCGACCGCGTGTGCTGCGCCGCGGCCGCGAGCAGCGAGAACGGGTCGAACGCGGGCTGCGTCGGCCCGACGCTGATGCCGTCCCAGGTGAAGAATCCGTCCCAGCCGTGCTCCTCGGCGTCGCGGGCCAGCGCGATCGCCTCGACGGCGCCTCCCTGGCTCGCGACGATCCCGAACTTCATGGCGCCCTCCTCGGAGGCAGCGTCCCGGCCGGCACGGCCATGGCTTCCACGAGCGACGCTAGCCGCACACCACGACGGGCCGACGGCCCGGCCGGCCACGCAGCGGGCTGCCCGACGGCCGTGCCACTGCACAGCATCTCCTCAGGATCTCCTCGCGCCAGGCGCGCGGGGATGTGACGTCGGCCCACGCGTGGGGGACGATGGGTGGATGCGCGACGTCCTTCAGGTCAACGGTGGGCTGCCCCTGCACGGTGAGATCACCGTCCGGGGAGCCAAGAACTTCGTCTCCAAGGCGATGGTCGCCTCGCTCCTCGGCGACACCCCCAGCACGCTGCGCAACGTCCCGCAGATCCGCGACGTCGCTGTCGTGACCGGCCTGCTCGAGCTGCACGGCGTCCGGGTGGATGCCGATGCCTCGGCCGGCACCCTGGTGCTCGACCCGAAGAACGTCGAGTCGGCGCATGTCGCCGACATCGACGCGCACGCCGGATCGAGCCGCATCCCGATCCTGTTCTGCGGCCCGCTGCTGCACCGGCTCGGCGAGGCCTTCATCCCTGACCTCGGCGGCTGCCGGATCGGCGACCGGCCGATCAACTTCCACCTGGACATCCTTCGCCAGTTCGGCGCCGAGGTGACCAAGCGCGAGTCCGGCATCGAGATCCGGGCACCGCACGGGCTGATCGGCACGAAGGTCAAGCTGCCCTACCCGAGCGTCGGCGCCACCGAGCAGCTGCTCCTGACGGCGGTCCGTGCCGAGGGCATCACCGAGCTGGCCAACGCCGCGATCGAGCCGGAGATCCTCGACCTCATCAACGTCCTGCAGAAGATGGGCGCGATCATCTCGGTCGACACCGACCGCGTCATCCGCATCGAGGGCGTCCAGCGCCTGCGCGGCTTCCAGCACACCTCCCTCGCCGACCGCATCGAGGCCGCGTCCTGGGCGTCTGCCGCGCTGGCCACCGGCGGTGACGTCACCGTCAAGGGTGCGAGCCAGCCGGAGATGACCGCCTTCCTCAACACCTTCCGCAAGGTCGGTGGGGAGTTCGACGTCAACGACGACGGCATCCGCTTCTACCACCCGGGTGGTGACCTGCGGTCGATCGTCCTGGAGACCGACGTCCACCCCGGGTTCATGACGGACTGGCAGCAGCCGCTCGTCGTGGCGCTCACCCAGGCCAAGGGCCTGTCGATCGTCCACGAGACGGTCTACGAGAACCGGTTCGGCTTCACCGACGCGCTCGTCGGGATGGGCGCGACGATCCAGGTCTACCGCGAGTGCCTCGGTGGGCACCCCTGCCGCTTCGGTCAGCGGAACTTCTACCACTCGGCGGTCATCTCCGGCCCGACGCCGCTCGCCGCCGCCGACATCGAGGTCCCTGACCTGCGTGGTGGGTTCAGCCACCTCATCGCCGCGCTGACGGCCAAGGGGACGTCCGAGGTGCGGGGGATCGGCCTCATCGATCGCGGCTACGAGGACTTCCAGGGCAAGCTCGGCGCGCTCGGCGCCGAGTTCACGCACGGCTGAGGGTGCCGGCGGGCCTCAGGCGCGACGCACCTGTGCCTGCTCGGCCAGCGTGTTGAGCAGCGCGGCGCCGGTCGCGGCGTCGTCCACCGTCACCACGACCCGACGGTCCTCGCTCCGGGAGACCTCGATCCCCTCACCCTTGCGGGTGATCACCCCGACGGTCCCGCCCGCCCCGATGCGCAGCCCCCAGCCGCCGAACTGACGCACCGGGGCGACCGTCGTGACACGCGCACCCTCGACCTCCGACAGCGGCACCCGCAGGCCGAAGCCGAGTGCGGACCGCGCCCGGAGACCCGTGGCGTCCACGGTGATCGTCCAGCGCAGCGCCCCCGCCAGGACCACGCCGAGCCCGACGACGATGACCAGCGTGAGCCACCACAGGCGGGTGAGCGTGCCGAGCGTGAGCGCGAAGGCCGCGGCGCCCGCGGTGATCGTCCAGGCATGCTGCTGAGTCGTCCGGCGCACCCACGTCACCCGTTCGCTCGCGGTGAGGGGAAGACGCGGGGCGTCGGGCGGGATGGCGGCCCGGCTCGGGGCCTCCGGGTCGCCGGGGATCAGCAGGGCTGCCGTCAGCGCGAGGACCGTCGCGATCGCGAAGGTGACGGCCAGGGCCGCGCCGATGCCTGGAGCGCGGTACGCGTCGTGGAGCCCACGCTGCCCGGCGAGCGAACCCAGCAGGACGCCCGTCTGCACCACGGCGAACCAGACGGCGAAGCCCGCCGCCAGGCGACGCGTCAGCGCTGCCTGTCCCCACCGCAGCGTGAGCGCCGTCATCCCTGCGGTGAACAGGAGCACCACCACGACGGCCACCGTCACGGACGAGCCGAGCGAGCCCACGCCGTCGACGCCCTCGGTGCCCCAGTGCGTCGCGACGGGGTCCGGGAGGCGGTCGCGCCAGGACAGCGCGAGGCCAACGCCTGACGCGAGGACCGCGAGCGGGAGCACGAGGGTCGTCAGGGTCGCCACCAGGTGCGGTCGGTGGGGCCGGCCCGGGCTCGTCGGGTCGGGCGTGGTCATCTCAGGGCCTCCGTGAGCAGGGCGAGGGCGGTCTCGGGCGCGACCCCGAGCCGACGCGTGGTGGTGGCGAGGTGGGCGACGGCCTCGTGCAGGGAGCCGAGGTCGTCGGCGGCCCGGGACGTGACGACGGCGCCGCGTCCACGGCGCAGCTCGATCAGGCCCTCCTCACGGAGCTCGGCGTAGGCGCGCAGCACGGTGTGCACGTTGACCTGCAACGACGCGGCCAGGTCACGCGCGGCGGGAAGGCGTTCGCCGGCGACGAGCTCGCCGCCGGCCGCGGCCGTGCGCACCTGGGCGGCGAGCTGCGCGAAGAGCGGCTCGCTCGCGGAGGTGTCGATCCGGAAGAGCATCGAGCCAGCCTATATGTTCTAGGAGAACTAGAACAAGATGACGCGGTTCTCGCGTCGGCGGAGCCGTGCCACCACGAGCGGCACGAGCAGCGCGATCACGGCCGTCCATGACGCCGAGGAGGCGATGACCTTGATGGCTGAGCCCAGCTGGAGGGTCGAGGCGGCCCACGACGACCCCTCGCCCACGGCCAGCAGCACCCAGGCGGACGCGTTCTCCGTGTAGTCGCCGAGCGCGACGAGCAGCGGTGCGAACGCCAGCCAGGCGAGCTGCGGGGCGAGCCGCCCGAGCAGCATCGCGAGCGTCACCACAAGGACCGCTGCGCCCACGATCGGGTAGAAGAGGTCGACGACCTGCAGGTCCCGCCAGGCCGCGCGCCCCGGCTCGCCGCAGGCGACGAGGAAGGCGAGCGTCTCGGACGGCGGTGGAGCGAACTGCACGTCGGGTGCGGGATGGCCGCAGGCGGTCGCGACCGCGGTCAGGGAGAAGCGCCCGGTCCAGGCGAAGAGCAGGCCGGCGAGCGCCGCCCACGCCGCAGCCGTCCTGGCGAGGATGCGCCCGTCGGCGAGGGCGAGTGCTCGTGAGCTCATGCGGCGGAGGAAGTTCATGGTCGACCTTTCGACGGGCACTGCCTGATGCTGCGAGATCGTAGGAATTAGATAGTACGGAATCGCAGTAGTAGGGTCAAGGGATGCCGACCACATCGCCCGGACGCTCGCCGAACCTCCTCTTCGACGTCTGGCTCCTCTCCCGGGCCCTCACCTCGGTGCTCGACGATGCGCTCGCGCCGGCCGGTCTGACCGCCGACGAGTTCGCCGTGTACTCCGTCCTGACGTCCGGGCCGATGACGCCGACTGACCTGGCCTCCTGGATGTCAGCCCCGCTGACGACGGTCTCCAGCTACGTCAAGCGGTTCGAGGCCCGTGGCCACGTGACGCGGCAGGCGAACGAGGCGGACGGGCGCTCCTACCGGCTCGCCCTCACCGAGAGCGGGCTCCAGGCGCACCGACGAGCCGGTGCGTGCTTCCTGCCGGTCCTGGCGTCGGTGGAGGGGGTGCTCGGCCTTGCCGTCGACGACGTCCGGGCCGCGGTCGCGGCTGCCCGGGGTGCCGTCACAGAGGCTGCGGCGCCCCCCGGCCCGGAGGGCTGACCCCGTCCGTCGTCCGGCTTCTCGCGGGAGGGGCGACCCCGGTCGTCGGCGTGCCCGCGGTAGCATCGCGCCGTGCAGGCACCCGAACGCGCCAATCGCGCCTACCGCAACCTCGCGCGCGTCGTCCGTCCGTTCCTCGCGGCCACGACCTCGCGCGACTGGCACGGCGTCGAGCACCTGCACCAGGGTGTCGGCACCATCGTCGCGGGGAACCACGCGACGAACATCGACCCGCTGACCTTCGCGTACTTCCTCTGGGCCAACGGCGTTGCCCCCCGCATCCTCGCGAAGGACTCCCTCTTCCGGGTAGCCGTCCTCGGACGCGTGCTGCGTGCCACGGGGCAGATCCCGGTCAGCCGGGGGACTGCCACCGCTGGGCGCTCGCTCGATGCCGCCGCGGAAGCGCTGGCCGCGGGCGAGACCGTCGCCGTCTTCCCCGAGGGCACCCTCACGCGGGACCCCGACCTGTGGCCGATGGCGGCGAAGACCGGCGTCGCGCGCCTCGCGCTGAGCACCAAGGCCCCTGTCGTCCCCGTCGCGCAATGGGGGGCGCACCGCCTGCTCGGCCAGTACAGCAAGGTCCTCAAGCCGATCCCGCGCAAGAGGATCGGCGTCCTCGCCGGCCCGCCCGTCGACCTCTCCGACCTGTACGACCGGCCGATGGACGGCCCGGTGCTGCGTGAGGCGACCGAGCGCATCATGAGCGCGATCACCCGCCAGCTCGAGACGCTCCGCGGCGAGGTCGCACCCGCCGAGCGCTTCGTCTGGCGTCCCGGGACCAGCGAGTGACGCGCGCGGCAGTTCTGGGATCGGGCAGCTGGGGCACCACCTTCGCCGCCGTGCTCGCCGAGGCCGGCCACGAGGTCGTCGTGTGGACGCGTCGCCCCGAGATCGCCGAAGAGATCACCGTCCGGCACACGAACGCGGGCTACGTCGCAGGCGTCACGCTCCCGACGGCCGTCACCGCGACGACGGACCTCGCGGCGGCGCTGGCCGACGCCGAGCTGGTGGCCGTCGCCGTCCCGGCGCAGTCGGCGCGGACGATCCTCGCCCCGGCTCGCGGGCTCGTGCCGCCGTCCGCCGTCGTGCTCTCCCTCATGAAGGGCATCGAGCTCTCCACCGACAAGCGGATGAGCGAGGTGCTCGCCGAGGTGCTCGACGTCCCGGCGTCGCGGGTCGCGGTGCTCTCCGGCCCGAACCTCTCGCAGGAGATCGCCGAGCACCAGCCCACCGCGACGGTCGTCGCCGCGTCCGACGAGGCCCTCGCGCGCCGGGTCGCGAGCATGTGCGCGACGGCGACCTTCCGCCCGTACACGAACACCGACCTCATCGGCGTGGAGCTGTGCGGTGCGGTGAAGAACGTCATCGCGATCGGCATCGGCATCGCGCAGGGTCGCGGCTACGGGGACAACACGACCGCGACGATCATCACGCGTGGCCTCGCCGAGATCACCCGTCTCGGCCTCGCGCTCGGTGCCGACGTCGAGACGTTCATGGGGCTGGCAGGGATGGGCGACCTCGTCGCGACCTGCGACTCCCCGCTCTCCCGCAACCACCGGCTCGGCCGGCACATCGGGCAGGGCATGAGCGTCGAGGAGGCGATCGTCACGACCGGCGGCACCGCCGAGGGCGTCAAGACCTCCGCCTCGGTGCTCGACCTGGCCACCAGGGTCGGGGTCGAGATGCCGATCACCCAGTCCGTCGCCGCGGTGCTGCACATCGGCGCCTCCGTCGACCTCATGGGTGACCTGCTGATGGCCCGGCCACGCAAGGCCGACGGGGTCTGAGCACGGCGTCTGCGCCTAGGCTCTGCGCCGTGGCAACGACGCGCACCGCCCTGAGCCCCGCGGTGGGGCTGTCCTTCGCCGCCTTCGTCCTGGTGGGACTCAGCGCGGGCGTCGGCGGCGTGCTGATCCCGGCACAGATCCGCGACTACGGCATCGACATGGCGACGATCGGTCTCACCTTCGTCACCTTCTCGGCCGGGTTCTTCCTCGGCGGGACGAGCGTCGGTGCCCTGGTGAGCCGCCTGGGTCTGCGCGGCACCGTCCTCGTCGGCGGCGCCGCGTACGTGGCGGCGGGGCTCGTCACGGCGACGCGTCCGTCGTTCGCCGTGCTCGTCGCCCTCCAGGTGGTCGCCGGCTACGGGATGGGGGTGCTGGAGTCGGTGCTGATGGTCCACCTCTCGGGGCTGCCCTCCGCTGCGTCGTTGCTCAACCGGCTGCACGGATTCTTCGGAGTCGGCGCCCTGCTCGGGCCGTTGCTTGCCGCGCGGATGCTCACCGCGGTCCCGTGGACCGCGGTCTGGCTCGTGCTCGCGCTGCTCGCGGTCCCGCTGCTCGCCGGCCTCGCGTGGTTCCTTCCCTCGTGGGTGCTGCCGGCGGTGCCGCTCAGCGAGGGTCGCTCGCTGCGGGACGGGATGCTCGCACGGGTCCTCCGCCAGCCCGCCGTCATGCTCGCGGCGGTCTTCCTCGCGGTGTACGTGGGCCTCGAGATCAGCGCGGGCAACTGGACGTACACGTACCTGGTGGACGGCCGTGGTCGCGACGCGATCGCGGCGGGCTACGTGGTCAGCGGCTACTGGCTCGGTCTCACGATCGGCCGCTTCGTGATCAGCCCGCTCGCCGACCGGTGGGGCGTCTCCTCCGGGCGGATGATGCTCGGCTGCCTGGGTGGCACGGTCGTCGTGGCGCTGCTCACCTGGGTCGCTCCCGGCGCCGTCGTGCCCGGCGGGTTCGTCCTGCTGGGCTTCTTCCTCGGCCCGCTCTTCCCGACGGCGATGGCGCTCCTGCCGACGCTCACCTCAGCGGCTGCCGTGCCGACGGCGATCGGCGTGCTCAACGCGGTCTCGGTGATCGGCGGGTCCGCGCTCCCGTGGCTCGCGGGCGCGATCGCCCAGCGCGCCGGGATCGGTGTGCTCCTGCCGTACGTCGCTGCGCTCGGGGTGCTGCAGCTGGTGCTCTGGCAGGCGGCGGTCCGGAGCGCCGGCGTCCAGGCGCCGGAGGCGACCTCGGCGGTGTGAGCGGGAGCGCGACCGACTGCTCGCCGAGCTCCGCCCGGCTTCTTCTCCAGGGGTGCCCCACGGTGGTGAGGCGCTCCGGCACGCGGTCCCCGACGTCCACATCGGTGGGTCCGCACCGTGCGCCGGCCCTGCGGGTCCGACCCGAAGGACTCAGTCGGTGCGGACGTCCACGACGATCCGCGCCGGGTCGCTCAGCGCGAAGGCACGGAACGGGTGCTCACCGCCGGAGACTCCGACGAAGGCCTGGAGGTCGCCCTCGAAGATGCTCCACCAGGTCACCTCGACGATGGCGGTGGTCCCGGCGGCGCGGAGCGTGGCGGGCCCGGTGTACGGGTCCCGGCCGTCGTAGGGGACGGCCACCGGGAAGCAGGTGATCTCGAGGATCGCGCCACCGTCGACCGGGATCACGAAGCCGCTCCCGTCGGCGATCGCGCGGTCGACGTACCGGACGTGCCAGCTCGGTGTGGCGGGCCCGTTGAACTCCAGGACCACCCGGTCGTAGCCGGGGTGCGCCCCGAGCCGCAGGTCGCTGAGGGTCCCGACGTCGTCACCGCTCGCAGCACCGGTGTCGGGAAGCGTGTTCGCGAAGAACGGGACGGCGGGTGTCGGGCCGGTTGTGCCGGCGCCGTCCGGGGAGGGGGTCGCCGTCGGCGAGGAAGACGGCGTCGGGGTGGTGGCGGCCGGGCTCGGCGTGACGGTCGGGCTCGGGCTCGGCGTGACGGACGGGCTCGGGCTCGGCGTGACGGACGGCATCGGGCTGTCGGACGCTGACGGGCGCGTCGTGGTCGCGGCCGGCGCGGGTGGGGTCTCGGGCGACCCCGACCACCACGAGCAGCCTGCGAGGCCGAGAACGAGTCCGAGGGCGACCGCCGCCCTCCTTCGGCTCGACGGGTGGGTCCTTGCCCTCGTCGAGAGCTGCTCACGCCTCATCGCGACCACGCTCCTCGGTCGCTCTCCACGCTACGCGGGTCGCTCCCGCAGCGCCCGGTCGAGGTCGCGCCAGAGGTCCTCGACGTCCTCGATCCCGACCGAGAGGCGCAGCAGGTCCTCGGGGACCGTCACCGACTCCGTCGCGAACCGCCGGCGGCGCTCGAGGCTCGACTCCACGCCGCCGAGGCTCGTCGCGGGCACCCAGAGCCGGACGGCGCCCACGACTCTGTCCGCAGCCCCGGGGCCGCCGTGCGGGCGGATGGCGAGGATCGAGCCGTAGCCGTTCAGCTGGTCCGTCGCGCGGGCGTGACCAGGGTCGGTCGGCAGGCTGGGATGACGGACCTCCGCCACCGCGGGGTGCTCCGCGAGGCGGGCGGCGAGGGTGCGCGCGCTTGCCTGGGAGCGTTCGACGCGCAGGGCGAGCGTGCGCAGCCCGCGCAGCGCGAGCCACACCTCCCACGGCCCGGCGATCGCACCGTGCAGCGTGCGGTAGCCCGCCACGCGCGCGTGCAGGCCCTCGTCGTCCGCGAGCACCGCGCCCAGGACGACGTCGGAGTGCCCGGCCAGGTACTTGGTCACCGAGTGCACGACCACGTCGGCGCCGAGCACCAGCGGCTGCTGGCCGAGGGGAGTGGCGAAGGTGTTGTCGACGACGACGAGGGCCCCGGCCTCGTGGGCCCCCGCGACGAGGGCAGGCAGGTCCGCGACCTCGAGCATCGGGTTGGTCGGCGACTCGACCCAGAGCATCGCGGCGGGGCCGTCGTCGCCCCGCACGGCGTCGAGCACCGCGTCGGTGTCGGCGATGTCGACGGAGGTCGCCGTGATCCCCGAGCGCTCGTGCAGGTCGGCGACCAGCGCGAGGGTCAGCTGGTAGGCGTGTCGCGGCACCACGACGCGTCCGCCGGCCGGGACGAGCGCGAGGCAGGCGGCGATGGCGGCCATGCCGGAGCCGAAGACGATCCCCGGTCGCGTGCTGCGCTCGAGCGTGCCGAGCGCCTCCTCGAAGGGCTGCCAGGTCTCGGTCCCGGCGCGCGCGTACAACAGCTCGCCGGGTGCGGGGACGCCGGCGGACACGTAGGTCGAGGACAGCACGACGGGCGGGTTGACCGGCCCGCCGGAGATCCGCGCGGGGCGGCCGGCGGTGACGGCCAGCGTCTCGGGGGAGAGGTCCTCGTGCATCCGCCGAGCCTATCGGCGGCCGGGTGCTAGCCTCGTCGCCGTGCTGACGGTCGTGGCGGGGGACCTCCTTGCCGACCGGGTCGGCAAGGCTGCTCCGCGCGTCCTGGCGCTGCACGGCTGGCAGCGCTCCGGCGCCGACTTCAGCCGGATCCTCGAGGGGACCGACGCGCTCGCGATCCATCTGCCCGGCTTCGGGACCACTCCCACCCCGCCAGAGGCCTGGGGCAGCGTCGAGTACGCCGATCACCTCGCCGACGCGCTGGCCGGTGGCGGGCCGTTCGTCGTCGTCGGGCACTCCTTCGGTGGACGGGTCGCGGTCCGACTGGCGGTGCGGCACCCCGAGCTCGTCTCCTCGCTCGTGATCACCGGCGCCCCGCTCGTGCGGGCCACGCCGCCGCCGAAGCCCTCGCTGGGCTTCCGGACGCTCAAGCGCCTGCACGCCGCCCACCTGATCCCGCCGTCCGTGATGGACCGGGTACGCAGGAGCAGCGGCTCCGACGACTACCGCGCCACCGAGGGCGTCATGCGTGGCGTCTTCGTGCGCGTCGTCGGAGAGGACTACCGCGAGGACCTCGCCGCGCTGCGGGTCCCGGTGCACCTGGTCTGGGGCGAGCTCGACGACTCGGCCCCGCTCGCCGGCGCGCGGCTGGCCGCGGAGATCGTCCCCGGCGCTCGCCTCGACGTCGTCCCCGGGGAAGGGCACCTGATGACCGGTGCCCTCCAGGAGGCGGTCCGCGTCGCGATGGTCGAGGCTCTGCGTGACGCGGCAGCCGATGCCGACCCGACGCCGGAGGCCACCGCATGAGCGCCGTCCTCGATGCCCTCGTCCTCGCGGCGTCCGTCGTCGCCACCGTCGTCGGTGGGCTGCGCTGGCTGCGCGTGAGCCAGCGTGAGCACTACCTGCCGGGCCGTGCGACCCGTATCGCCCGGCTCTGGCTCTCGCTCGCCCCGGTCGACCTCGTGCTCGCCGCCCTCGCGCTGCTGCTGGCACTCGTCGCCGCCGTGCCTGGACTGCGCGCCGTGGCACTCGTGGCCGCCGTGCTCGCCGCGATCCTGCCGCGCGGGCTGGGCATCCACGGTCGTACCTCGCGTCTGGCGTGGACCTCCCGGCTGCGACGCCTCGCTGTCGCCTGGGTGGTGATCGTCGCGGTCCTGCTGGTCGCGCTCGCGCTGCTCGTCGGCCCGGGCGCGACGGCGCTCGTCGCCCTGACCGTCCCGCTCACCGTCGACCTGGCAGCGATGGTCATGGGTGTCGTCGAGAAGCGACTCTCGGCGCCGTTCGTCGCCAAGGCCCAGCAGCGGCTCGCCCGCGTGCGGCCGACGGTCGTCGCGATCACCGGCTCCTACGGCAAGACCTCGACCAAGGGCTACGTCGCCCACCTGCTCGCGATGAGCCGCGGCGTGGTCGCCTCCCCGGCGAGCTTCAACAACCGCCTCGGCCTGTCCCGCGCTGTCAACGACGGGCTCGTCGAGGGGGCCGAGGTCTTCGTCGCGGAGATGGGCACCTACGGGCCGGGTGAGATCCGCGAGCTCTGCGCGCTCTTCCCGCCGGACATCGCCGTCATCACCACGATCGGCGAGGCCCACCTCGAGCGGATGGGCTCGCGGGAGACGATCCTGAAGGCCAAGTCGGAGATCACCGAACGCGCGCGCACCGTCGTGCTGCCGATCGACGACGAGGGTCTCCGGGCACTCGCCGAGCGCTGCCGGGCCGAGGGCAAGCGCGTCGTCACCTGCTCCGTGCGGACCGACGAGGACGGGGCCCGCGAGGCCGACGTCGTCGTGGACCTGCTCGCTCACGAGGCGGTCGTCCAGCAGGGCGGCCAGGCGCACACCCTGCACCTGGGCGAGGGGATCGCGCACGGAGTGAACCTCGGGGTCGCACTCGGGGTGGCGCTCGCGCTCGACGTCGAGGTGTCCGCCCTGGAGAACCGGCTCGCCGCGCTCCCGCGTGCCGCCCACCGGGCTGAGGTCCAGGACACCGGGACCGGGCTGCTGGTGATCGACGACACGTACAACGCCAACCCCGTCGGCTCGCACGCCGCGCTGGCCGAGGCCGCGAGGCTCGCGTCGGCCCAGGGGGGCAGGCTCGTCCTCGTCACGCCGGGGATGGTCGAGCTCGGGCACGTCCAGCACCGCCGCAATGCCGACTTCGCCGCGGACGCGGCTGCGTCGGGTGCGCATGTGGTCGTCGTGGGGCGGACCAACCGCGCTGCGCTCGTCGAGGGGGTCACGTCGGGGGGCGGGAGCTACGACCTCACCGACCGCCGCGAGCAGGCGGTCGCCGTGGCGACGCAGGTCGTGGGCACGCAGGGCGTCATACTCTACGAGAACGACCTGCCCGACCACTATCCGTGATCGAGGCCCCCGAACGCGTGAGGTGAACCGCTCGATGTCCGAGAGCCGCTGGGCAGTGGTCTTCGGGGGTCCGTCCCCCGAGTACGAGATCTCCATCCTCACCGGCCTGCAGGCCGAGCGGGTGCTCGCGGCGACGGGTGCGCAGGTCACGCCGCTGTACTGGACACCGACGGGCGACTGGTTCGTCGTCCCCGCCGGTACCGAGGCCAAGGACTACCTCGAGGGCCCGCCGCCCGGGTCCAAGCCCGTCGAGGTGCGCCTCGGCGCCGACAGCGGACTCTTCGTCAAGGGTCGGCTGCGCTCGGAGCGGCTCCTCTTCGATGCCGCGCTCTCCTGCCTGCACGGCGGCGTCGGCGAGGGCGGCGGGTTCGCTGCGCTCTTCGGTCTGCTGGGCGTCCCGGCGACGGGCTCGAGCATGTACGCCTCGGCGCTCGGCATGGACAAGCTCGCCTTCGGCGGCGTCATGACGGCGGCCGGGATCCCGACGCTCCCGCGGGTGGCCCTGGAGGACGAGGTCGACCCGCCCTTCGCCGGGCCCTACATCGTCAAGCCGCGCTTCGGTGGCTCCTCGATCGGCATCGAGATCGTCGAGGACATCGCGACTGCGCGGGCCGTCGGTCGCAGCAGCGCGCACCTGCGTGGTGGCGCCGTCCTCGAGCCCTTCCGCAAGGACCTCATCGACCTCAACATCTCCTTCCGCACCGCGCCCGCGCTGGAGGTCTCCGACCTCGAGAAGCCGCTGCGCCGCCCGGACGGCGCCGTCTACTCCTACGACGAGAAGTACCTCGGCGGCGGGGCCGGTGCTGCCGCGGGTCTGTCGAGCGCACCGCGGGAGTTCCCGGCCGTCGTCCCCGACGCCGTCACCGAGCGGGCGGGCGAGCTCGCGCGTCGCGTCGCGGTGGTCACGCGCCTGACCGGCGTGGTCCGGGTCGACTTCCTCTACGACGAGGCCGCCGAGGAGCTCGTGGTCAACGAGGTCAACTCCGTTCCCGGCGCGATGTCGCTGTACCTGTGGGCGCCGCGCCACCCGGCGGGTCAGGTCCTCACCGACGCGCTCGTCGAGGCGCGCGACGCCCGCGGCACCTCCGCCCCGAGCGGTTTCGGCGCGGGGGCGGCCCTTCGTGCGGCGGGCGGGATCGCCGGCAAGCTCGTCGGCCTGGACGGTCCGCGGCTCTGACGTCGACGACCCCGTCGGGATCTACCGCGTCGCTCAGGGTGCGCGGTGGCCGTCGAGGAAGCCTGCCACCACCGTCGCCGGGTCGAGTCGGACCGGCGCGGCGATGCCGGTCCTTGCCCACAGCCCGGCCGCCATCAGCGGGGTCAGCAGCAGCAACAGCTGTTGCCAGGGGTCCTCACGCCGAAGGGCGCCTCGCTCCTGGTGCGCCTCGAGGACCTGGACGGCGCCGCGCAGGTTGACGAGCAGCGGCGCCATCGCGCCGCGCAGCTCCGGGTGCCGCGCGGCGTCAGCGAGCAGGGTGGTCACCGCGCCGCCGAGGGCAAGGGTCGTCGCCGCGAACGCCTCGGTCATGGCGCGCAGGTCGGCGGCGACGTCCTCACCGGTACTGAGGGTCGCGAACGGCGCGGCAGCGAGCCCGTGCGCGAGAGCCGCGCTCACCAGCGCGGCCTTCGAGCCGTGCCGTCGGAAGAGCGTCACCTCGTTCACCCCGGCGCGCTCGGCGATCTCGCGCGTGGTCGTGCCCTGGTAGCCGCGCTCGGCGAACACCGCACGCGTCGCGCCGAAGAGTGCGTCGACGTCGATGCGCTTGGGCATGGTTCCTCCTGTCTGCGGACCGGACGAGTTATGCAAGCATACGCTTGCAAAAGATCGTCTCCCCGTACTAGCGTCGATGTCGGGAGGAAAGATGTCGAACGATCAGGGTCTTGTCCGCCACGTCAGCGGGTCGAACCATACCGAGGCCGCCGAGGGGATCTCCGGGTGGCTGCGCCACTCTCCGCTCTGGCGGATCAAGCTCCGGCTGCAGTTCACCGGTTGGCTGCAGTACATGGCACCGCTGCTCGGGGTGGCAACGCTGCTGCTCCTCGGTGCAGCGAGTGCGCTGCTTCGCGCGCCGCGCGGGGTGGTGGCCCTGCTGCTCGTGCTCGCGGGACTGTCGCTGGCCGTCGGCGCTTTCGACCTGGCCACCTCGAAGCTGGGGTGGCGTCCTCAGGAAGCCCATCCGCCGGTACTGGGCGGGATCGACGTGTTCGACGTGATGCGCGCGCGGCGGTCGACGCGTTCGTTCCAGGCCACCGACCTGACCGACGAGGACCGTGCGGGCCTGCTGGCTGAGGTCGAGGCGGTCACCCGGCAAGAGGCGCTGCTGGGGGCGGAGCGGATCCGGCTGGAGTACGTGGCGACCCGGTTGACCGTCTGGCCGGTGGTCGGTGCCCACGAGTTCCTGGTCGCGATCGCCCCACGCGCCTACAGCCGGACGGCGATCGTCGACGTCGGTCGCGCCCTGCAGCATGTGGTGACGGCCGCCACGCGCCGTGGCATCTCGACCTGCTGGATCGGTCCTGGCGCCGACCAGACGAGCGTCGCCGCGGCGCTGGGCGACCGTTTCGACGCCGAGCGGGACCACGTGGTCTGCGTGTGCGCGGTGGGGTACCGGTCGCGTTTCCTGCCGACTCTCGTGCGGTGGATGAACCACCACATGCACCAGCGCCTGGCGCTCGACGGGCTGTTCTTTGCCGATCCCGGCCTGACCGTGCCGGTGGACACCGGCGAGGCCCCCTTCGCGGAGCTCGGCCGCAGCTACGAGGCATGCCAGTGGTCGCCCTCGTCCTACAACGGGCAGACCACGCGCGCGGTGGTCGTGGCGGACGAGAGCTCCGTGCGGCGGGTGGACTTCGTCGCCACGACACCCTCCCGGTTCTATGCGCCCGTGGCACTCGGTATCTGGCTGGCGAACTGGGAGACGTGCTGCTCGGCGCTCGGCATCGTCGGCAGTGCTGTCGTGCTGGACGAGCCGCCCGACGGCGCGGGGTACTACGGCGCGAGCTGGCTCCGCGGCTAGCCACCGAGATCTCTCCGGAGACCATCCGCGACGGCCGAACGCCTTCCCGCGCCTCGTCCAGCAGATCACGCGCTAGCCTCCCTCGAGGGGCTGGACGACACCCGGCCGACCTCCGTCCTGGGAGCCGGACCGTGACACGACACCGGATCTTCGCCATGAGCTTCGCTCGCATCTACCCGCTCTACGTGGCCAAGGCCGAGCGGAAGGGCCGGAGCAAGGACGAGGTGGACCGGGTCCTCACCTGGCTCACGGGCTATGACGCGGCCGGTCTCGACGCTGCCATCGCGGCCGAGGTCGACCTCGAGACGTTCTTCGCCGAGGCGCCCGCGTTCACCCCACAGGCCTCGCTCATCACCGGGGTGATCTGCGGTCTGCGCGTCGAGGAGATCGAGGACCCGCTGATGCAGAAGATCCGCTACATGGACAAGCTGGTCGACGAGGTGGCGCGGGGCAAGAAGATGTCGTCGATCCTGCGGGGCGCTGCGGGGACATGAACGCCCTCGGGACGCGCCTGCTCGGCTGCCCGAGGTCGTAGGGCTCCGGGCGGCGCCCTTCCTCAGCGCGTGGAGCCGCGCTGGTGCGCCGTGGCGAGCAGGTCGCGCAGCAGCGCGCCGAGCGGGCGACCGGTCTCGGCGGCAGCGAGCGGCAGCACCGAGGTCTCGGTGAGTCCCGGGGAGATCGCGGCCTCGAGGAACCACGGGTTCCCGGCCGTGTCGACGATGACGTCGGTCCGCGACAGGTCGCGCAGGCCGAGCACCGTGTGCACCGTCTCCGCGGTCCGCGAGACGGCGTCGAGCACCGGCCCCGGGAGCGGGGCCGGGAGCACGATGCTGATGAGATCCGCGCCGTAGCGCGCCTCGAAGGAGAACGGCGAGACATCGGGGTTCGCGAACTGTGCGGGCGGCAGCGCCGTGACCTTCCCGGCCTCCTCGACGACGACCGTCTCGATCGTCGACCCCTCGACGAAACGTTCGATGAGCGCCAGGTCACCGAAGGTGAAGCAGCGCACGAGCGCGGCCGGCAGGTCGGCGGCGGACTCGACGAGGCTCATCCCGAGCGTCGACCCGCTCTTCGCCGGCTTGACCACGACGGGCAGCCCGAGGTCGTCGAGGACCGAGCGGACCAGCTGCGTCGTCGACAGCTCGCGGAAGGAGCGGGCGGAGACTGCGGCCCAGGCGGGCGTGGACACGCCGGCGCGGGCCACGAGGACCTTCGCCACGACCTTGTCCCAGGCGAGGTGGCAGGCGCCCGGGGTCGAGCCGACGTAGGGGATGCCGGCGAGGTCGAGCGCCGTCTGCAGCGAGCCGTCCTCACCGCTCGCCCCGTGCACCGCGAGGTAGGCCGCGCCGATCCCGTCGTCCTTCAGACGGGTCAGCAGCGACTCGTCGGCGTCGTAGAGGGCGGCGTCGATGCCGACCTCGGCGAGCGCGTACTGGGCGCGGCGTCCCGAGCGGAGCGAGACGTCCCGCTCGTTGGAGAGCCCTCCGGCGATCACTGCCACGCGCGCGAGATCGGTGGTCACGGCTCGTCCCTTCCTCGTCAAGCTCGAACACCCGGGAGTCCTGGCGCCACCGATCCAATCACAGGCAGTGACGCGTCTGCGTCACCTGGTCGATGGCGGGGCCGAGCTCGAGGAGGAAGCTCGTCGACCTGGTCGAGGTGACCGACGCCGGGACCTGGACCTCGACGGCCGGGGACCGCCCGTAGGTCGTGAAGGTCCAGTCGGCCGCGCCGTTCTCATCGGCCGGGCCGGCCACGGCCACCCAGTCCACCGAGCTCTTGTCGTCCGCAGCGGTGATGCACTTGTCGGTCGTCGGTCCGGGCGGCTCGACCCCGCAGCGCAGCACGACGGGAGAGGTCGGGTCCCCCCACGCGACGGTTGCCTGGCTCGTGGTCCGCAGCCGTTCGAGGTCGTCGAGGGCCTGGGGGAGCGCGAGGACGACGGAGGCGCAGACCGGGTCGGCGGCGTGCGGGGCGACCTTGACCACCACGGCGGAGGAGCAGCCGGTCAGCGGGCCGAGGCCGAGGACGAGCGCCGTGACGACGGCGGCGCGACGGACCCGACCGGCGGGCAGGGCAACGGGCACCAGTCCACGCTAGTCGCCCCGGTAGCGTTGGCCGACGTGGACGGCAGCGGCGGGACCAACGGGGCGCGCGCCCTCAGCGGCGAGCCCACCCTCGCCGACCTGGGCGAGGACGGCGTCCTCGAGCGCATCCTGCCGCGTCTGCCCCGTGGCACCGCCACGTTGCTCGGTCCCGGGGACGACGCCGCCGTCGTCTCCGCGCCGGACGGGCGCACGGTCGTCTCGACCGACGTGCTCGTCGAGGGCAGGCACTTCCGCCGCGAGTGGTCGACGGGCGCCGACGTCGGCTGGCGCGCGGCCATGCAGAACCTCGCCGACATCGCCGCGATGGGCGCCCGTCCGACGGCGCTCGTCGTCGCCCTCGTCTGCCCGCTCGACCTGCCGATCTCCTGGCTGACCGGGCTCGCCGACGGCCTCGCGGCGGCCTGCGGGCCGGCGGTCGGCGTCGTCGGCGGCGACCTCTCGGCCGGCGACGAGCTCGCGGTGTCGGTCACCGTGCTGGGTGATCTCGCCGGTGCGGCACCCGTGCTGCGCAGCGGGGCACGTCCGGGAGACGTCGTCGCGCACGCGGGGGTCAGGGGACGATCGGCGGCCGGTCTCGCCGCTCTGGACGCCGGCCTCGCGGACGCGTTCGCCGGTCTCGTCGAGGGCTACCTGCGGCCGGTGTGCCCGCTGGCGGCCGGCCCTGCGGCGGCGCTCGCGGGTGCGACGGCGATGCTCGACGTGTCCGACGGCCTCCTGCGGGACGCGGGACGGCTGGCCCGGGCCTCCGGCGTCACGCTGGACCTCGACGAGCCGGCGCAGTCCTTCGCGGCGGACCTGGCAGCCCTGGCCGCGGCCGAGCGTGTGCTCGGTCTGGACGCGCGGGCCTGGGTGCTCGCCGGGGGAGAGGACCACGGGTTGCTCGCGACGTTCCCGTCGTCGGTGGCGCTGCCGACGCCCTTCCGGCCGATCGGTCGGGTCCTGCCGGGCGCGGACGGGCCGCGCGTCCTGGTCGGTGGCCTGGTGCCGCAGGGCATCGTCGGCTGGGACCACTTCCGCGCCTGAGTGCGCGGCGGGGCCGCAACCCGGCTGTCAGTTCTTGCGGTACCGCACCTCGAGGTAGCTCTCGTCGCCGATCTGCTCCAGACGTTCGATCTCGTCGGGCGTGAACCCGTGGCGTCGGTAGAAGTGCCGCGCGCGCTCGTTCGCCTCGAGCACCCACAGCGTGACCGTCGTGTCGTCCGGCGCCTCGGCCAGCACCGTGCGCATGAGCTCACGGGCCACGCCGTGACCCCAGGCGTCCGGCTGGAGGAAGATGAAGTAGATCTCCAGGCCGCCGAGCTCGGCGTCCTCGTCCCGGCTCGGGCCGAGCATCGCGAAGCCCGTGAGTGCCCCGTCGACCTCCGCCACGAGGATCGTCGTGCGGGGCTGGGCGTCCCGGATCCGGGCAGCCCAGGTGTCGGTGTACGCCGTCACGTCGAGCCCGAGCAGATGCGCCTCGTTCACGACTCCTGCGTAGGCGTGGCGCAGGGAGGAGATGTGGACCTCGGCGATCGCGCGTGCATCGTCGGCGGTCGCAGGTCGGATGGTCAGGTCGAGCAGTTCGTCCACCATGGGGCAACAGTGCCACCCGTCCGGCGCAGGTGCCAGAGCGGAGGTCCTGGCGTGGACATCCGGTGCTCGGCGACCCGTCGGAGCCCGCACAGCACGACGCCCGCGGGCCGTGAGGCACGCGGGCGTCGAGAACGTTCAGAGGGTGCTGCGGCTCAGGCCGCGCGCTGGACCTTGCCGGCCTTGAGGCACGAGGTGCAGGCGTTCACACGCTTGGGGGACCCGGCGACCACGGCGCGCACGCGCTGGATGTTCGGGTTCCAGCGACGCTTGGTCCGTCGGTGCGAGTGGGAGATGCTGTGCCCGAAGCTCGGGCCCTTGCCGCAGACGTCGCAGTTGGCAGCCACGTTCTTCTCCTGATCATTCGAGCACGTCGTCTCCGACGCAGGGACTGGGGCGGGGCGGCCGGTCGGCCGGTCTCCCGGTGCGCCCAGGTGAATGGGCAACCTGGATAGGGTAGCCGATCGCGGGCGCCGACCCAAACGAGGCGCCCGCGGACGGAGGTGAGGCAGTGGATCCGCAGGGGACCGCGCCTGCACGCCGACTGGCCGAACCGCTGCGTCGGGTCCTCGGTGAGCGGACCGCTGCTGCGCTGGAGAAGCTCGGTCTGCACACCGTCGAGGACCTCGTGCGGCACTACCCGCGGCGCTACGCCGAGCCGGGCCGGATGACCGACCTCACCGCGCTCCTGCCGGGCGAGCACGTCACCGTGATGGCCCAGGTGCGCCAGGCCACCGTTCGGGACCTGCGCTCGCGCGGCGGGGCGATGCTCTCTGCTGTCGTCACGGACGGCACGCGCGAGCTCTCTCTGACCTTCTTCGCCAAGCGGCGAGGAGCGCTGCGGCCCCATGAGGACCGGCTGCGGCCCGGACGCGCCGGTCTGTTCACCGGGACGGTCAGCGAGTACCGCGGCGCGCTCCAGCTCACTCATCCCGACTACCAGCTCATCGGGGACGGTGCCGACGACGAGGCCGCTGCCCTCGCCGCGGCCAGCCGGCCGATCCCCGTCTACCCGGCATCGGCGGCCGTGCCGACGTGGCGGATCCAGCGTGCGATCCGCACCGTGCTCGACCCGCTCGCCGAGGTCGACGTCCCCGACCCGATCCCGGACGAGGTGCGGTCGCGGCACGGGCTGGGCGGCCTGCTCGCCACGCTCCGCGTCGTGCACGACCCGACGACGGAGGCCGAGGCGTACCGGGGGCTGCACCGTCTGCGGTTCGAGGAGGCCTTCGTCCTGCAGTCGGCGCTGGCACGGCGGCGCGCCGAGGCGGCCGCGCAGCCCGGGACCGCCCGCGCCGGTGCCGCCGCCGGGAGGCCGAGCCTGCTCGCCGACTTCGACGCGCGGCTCCCGTTCGTCCTGACGGCGGGCCAGCGTGAGGTGGGTGAGCAGATCGCGGACGACCTCGCGTCCACCAGCCCGATGCAGCGGCTGCTCCAGGGGGAGGTGGGCTCGGGCAAGACGGTCGTCGCCCTGCGGGCGATGCTCCAGGTGGTCGACTCCGGCGGCCAGACCGCACTCCTGGCCCCCACGGAGGTCCTCGCCCAGCAGCACCTGCGGACGCTGCGTGCCCTGCTCGGCCCGCTCGCCGAGGAGGGGATGCTCGGCGGTGAGGATCACGCGACGCGCGTGGTGCTGCTCACCGGGTCCCAGCCGACAGCCACGCGTCGCCAGTCCCTCCTCGACGCCGCCTCGGGCCGTGCCGGGATCGTCGTGGGCACGCACGCCCTGCTGGGCGACCAGGTCCAGTTCGCGGACCTCGGGCTCGTCGTCGTCGACGAGCAGCACCGCTTCGGGGTCGAGCAGCGCGACGCCCTGCGCACACGCGGCGAGCGCTCCCCGCACCTGCTCGTCATGACGGCGACCCCGATCCCGCGGACCGTCGCGATGACCGTGTTCGGCGACCTCGAGGTGTCCACGCTCGCCGAGGTGCCGTCCGGGCGGGCGGGCGTGGTGACCCACGTCGTCCCGGCCGACAACGCGGCCTGGACGGCACGCACCTGGCAACGGGTCCGCGAGGAGGTCGACGCCGGTCGCCGCGCCTACGTCGTCTGCCCGCGGATCGACGACAGCGCCGACCTGGACGGCACCGACATGGTCGAGCTCGACGAGGCCGCGCCGGCGGCCGGGGGTGGTGCCGGCGATCGCCCGCCGCTGCGCGCCGTGCTCGAGGTCGCCGCGGAGCTCGCCGCGCTGCCAGCGCTCGACGGCGTCGGCATCGGGATCCTGCACGGGCGGCTCGGGGCGGCGGACAAGGACGAGGCGATGGCCCGGTTCGCTGCCGGCACCACGCCGGTTCTCGTCGCCACCACCGTCATCGAGGTCGGTGTGGACGTGCCCGAGGCCAGCGTCATGGTGGTCATGGACGCCGAGCGGTTCGGGCTCTCCCAGCTCCACCAGCTCCGGGGCCGGGTCGGCCGCGGGGAGCACCCCGGGCTGTGCCTGCTCGTCTCGCGCGCCCGGGAAGGGACACCGTCCGCGACCCGGGTCGCGACGCTCGCCTCCACCACCGACGGCTTCGCGCTGGCGACCGTCGACCTCGAGCTGCGCCGCGAGGGCGACGTCCTCGGCGCCTCGCAGTCCGGCCGTTCGAGCTCGCTCCGACTGCTGCGCGTCGTCCGCGACGCCGACCTGCTGGCGACCGCACGCGAGGAGGCGAGGGCGCTGGTCACCGCCGATCCGACGCTCGCGACCTGGCCTGCGCTCGCTGCGGCGATCGAGGACTGGCTCGACCCGCGTCGCGAGGAGTTCCTCGACCGGGCCTGACCCGTGCGCCACCCGGTCCGTCCGGAAGCCCAGCAGCGCTGCGTAGGCTGTCGGCCGTGCCTCAGCCTGCTCGTGACTCGTCCGCCACCCCCACCGGCCGCCCGCCCCGCTCGGGCCGAGCCGCCAAGCGCCCCCCGGTGGTGCGCGCCGTCGACCTCCGGGTCGGCTACTCCGGCGCCCCCGTCTGCGCACCGGTCTCCTTCTCCCTTCCCGCCGGGCGCATCCTTGCGCTCGTCGGCCCCAACGGCGCCGGGAAGTCGACGGTCCTGCGGGCCGTGCTCGGCCTGCTCGAGCCGCTCTCCGGCTCGGTCCAGGTGCTCGGCCGCGCGGTCGACGAGCGCTCGATCGCCTATCGCGCGCAGGTCGCCAGCGTGCTCGACGACGACGCCTGGTTCCCGGCCCTCACCGTCGCCGAGCACCTCTACCTGACGGCGCGCGGTCACGGCGTCGCCGGTGCCGAGGACGAGGTCGACGAGCTCCTGGAGGAGTTCGGTCTCGTCGACCACGCCGACGCGCTGCCGACCGCGCTCTCCTCCGGCCAGCGCCGCCGCCTGCTGCTGGCCGCCGGTCTGGTGCGCCCGCGCTCGCTGCTCGTCCTGGACGAGCCCGAGCAGCGCCTGGACGTCGCGATGCGTAGCCACCTCGCCGACCGCCTCGTCGCCGAGAAGAAGGCCGGCGGCTCCGTGCTGCTCGCCACGCACGACCCGCAGCTGCTCGCCGCGGTCGCCGACCGTGCCGTCCTCGTCGGGGACACCAGCGGGACGCTCACCGTCGAGGCCGCCGTCGAGGCGCTGCAGCCGGGCGTCCTGTGACGCCCCCGGACGGCGTCGCGCCGCCGACCGACGAGGACGACGCCTGGTGGGAGGCGAGCGCCGCCGACCTCGACGTCGACGACGTCGACCTGGGCGACCCGCTGGAGCCGGCCGTCGGCCCCGAGGAGCTCACGGAGTTCCCGGCGGCCCGCTCGATCCGGCGCTACACCGTCGCGGTCGCACGGCGACGCTCGGGTGCCGGGATCGGCGAGGTCCTCGGCGACGTCTACTACGCGGTGATCATGATCGCGATCGGTTTCGGCATGGCGCTCGGCGTCGCCGGGCGGCTCACCTCCACGGCACCCCCGGTCGCCGCCGCCGGCACGGGTGCCTCGCTGCCGACCGTCGTCGCGGTCGGGCTCGTCGCGCTGGCCGGTGTCGTCCTCACGCTCGCCGGGCGACTCGGCCCGGTCGGTCTCGGCGGCGCCGAGGCGACCTGGTGGCTCGGGCTCCCCGTCGACCGGCGCGGGCTCGTGCGGCCCGCCTCCCTGCGCATCCCGCTGGTCGCCGCGGCCGCGGGAGCCCTGGTCGCCGGCGTGCTCGACGGTGGCCTGCTCGCGGAGCCGGACCTCGGTCACGTGCTTCGCCTGGCCACGACCGCTGCACTCGTCTGCGCCGGGATCGTGCTGCTCGCCGGGCTCGCGCAGTCCTGGCGCGGCAACCGCCTCGCGGTGGTCGCCGGGGATGTCGTGGTCGCGGTCTCGCCCGTCGTCGCCACGCTCGCCGTCTTCGGTGGCTGGCGGATGAGCGGGTTGCCGGATGTGCCTGTTCTCGGTCTGGCTGCCGGAGTCGTGCTCGTCGTGCTCCTCGCGGTGTCGCTGGACCGTCGCCTGGGCTCCATCCAGGGCCGCAGCCTTCGTGAGAGCGGCTCGGTCGCGGCCCAGGCCGCCGGCGCGCTCGCGTCGATGGACTCCCGGGAGCTGGGCCGGGTGCTCACCGACCGGGTGGCCAAGCAGCGCCGACGCCGCTCGCTGCGCATGCGGCTGGTCCGTGGCCCGATGACGGCCGTCGTCGCCGCCGACCTCGCCGTGCTGAGCCGGTCCCCGCGTCACCTCGTGCAGGTCGTCGTCGCCGCCCTCGTCCCCGCGCTCGTGGTCACCACGCCGCAGCTGGCCGGGACGATCGGGATCGTCCTGGCGATCATCGGCGGCGGCTACGTCGCGATGCTCGCGACCGGCGAGGGTGCGCGGCGCGCGGAGATGGCCCCCGTGCTCGACCGCCTGCTGCCGCTCGGCGCGCAGACCGTGCGTCGCGTCCGGCTCATCGTCCCCGGGGTCGTGATGCTGCTCTGGTCGGTCGTCGCCTTCGGCACGGTCGGGCTCTGGCGCGGGGACCTCGGGCTGTGGATCGCGCTCGGCGTGCTCACCACACCCGTCTGGGCCGGCGGTGCGCTGCGCACGGCCTACCGCCCGGCGCCCGACTGGGGCGGCGACCTCGTCTCCACCCCGATGGGCGCCCTGCCGACGGGCGTCGCGGCCGTGCTCGCCCGCGGCCCGGACGTCGTCGTGCTCGGTCTGGTCCCGGCGCTGATCGCCCTGGTGATCGGCTCGGTCCCGGCGCCCGTGCTCTCAGCCCAGCTGCTCACCTCGCTGATCGCGGCCCGCGTCGGCTCCAGCGCCGCGACGAAGACCCTCATGCAGCGCCTGACGGACGCCTCTGCGGCATCGAGCGAGGGAGCCCGGCGGTGACCCGCATCGTCGCGGGCGCGGCCGGTGGACGGCCGCTCGGCGTGCCGGCGGCGGGTACCCGGCCGACCAGCGACCGTGTGCGCGAGGCACTCTTCTCGCGGCTCGAGCACCTCGGCGTCCTGGCGGGCGCGCAGGTGCTCGACCTGTATGCGGGCTCCGGCGCGCTGGGCCTGGAGGCGGCCAGCCGCGGCGCCGCGTCGGTCGTCCTGGTGGACCACGCCAAGGCCGCCGTCGCCGCGTGCCGGCGGAACGTGGCGAGCCTCGCCCTGCTCGGTGTCGAGGTCGTCCCCGAGCGCGCCCTTGCCCACCTCCAGCGCCGCTGCCCGCTCGGCGACCTGGACCTCGTCTTCCTCGACCCGCCCTACGACCTGAGCGACGCGGACCTCTCGCTGGTCCTGGCGGCGTTGGTCCCGCACCTGGCGCCCGAGGCACTCGTCGTGGTCGAACGGTCCTCGCGGAGCCCGGAGCCCGCCTGGCCGACGGGCGAGGCAGGGCTGCAGCGCGAGGACGAACGCCGGTACGGCGAGACCGTGCTCTGGTTCGCCGCGCCCTAAGGTGGAGCCGTGACCATCGCCGTGTGCCCCGGGTCCTTCGACCCGATCACGCTCGGCCACCTGGACGTCATCCGCCGGGGGGCAGCGTTGGTCGACGAGGTCGTCGTCGCCGTGGCGACGAACGCCGGCAAGCGACCCCTGCTCGACCTCGACGAACGCGTCGACCTCGCGCGCCTCGCCGTCGCAGGCCTGCCGACGGTCCGGGTGGAGGCCGTCAGCGGCCTGCTGGTCGAGTACTGCCGGCAGATCGGTGCGACGGTGCTCCTCAAGGGCCTGCGCAACGGCGCGGACTACGACGCCGAGCTGCCGATGGCCCTGATGAACCGGCACCTGTCCGGGATCGAGACCGTCTTCCTGCCGGCCGACCGCTCGGTCGTCCACATCGCGTCCTCGCTGGTCAAGGACGTGGCGCGGCACGGCGGCCAGATCGATGACCTGGTCCCGCCCGGCGTCGCCGACGTCGTCAGGGCTCGTTGGGCGCAGCGCGACGGAGGTGGCTCGGATGGATGAGGGACTGACCACGATCCTGGCGGAGATCGAGCGTGCAGTGCAGCAGGCACGGGCGATGCCGATGTCCTCCTCGGTGCTGGTGAGCAAGGCCGAGCTGCTCGAGCTCGTGGAGCAGGCGCGTGAGGCCCTGCCCGACCAGCTGGGCCGCGCCGACGAGCTCCTCGCCGGGGCCGACCACGTCCTGGCCCAGGCCCGGACGCAGGCGGAGCGGATCGTCGCGGCGGCACGCGAGCGGGCAGCGGAGCTGGTGAGCACGGAGAAGGTCGTCCTGGCCGCGAACCTGCGGGCCGAGGAGATCGTCGCCGAGGCCGAGGCGACCTCCCAGCTGCTGCGGCGCGAGGCCGACGACTACTGCGACCGGCGCCTCGCGGACTTCGAGATCGACCTCGGCCGCGTCGTCGCCCAGGTGCAGGCGGGACGGGCCAAGCTCGCCGGGCGGCTCGACGCCGGTCAGTGAGCGCCGGCCCCGCCGACGCGAGTTGGGTGCAGGGGCCGGATGCCGTAGCATTGCCCGTCGGCCCTGCCACTCGTGGCGTGGACCGAGACCCCTCGACATTGGACTCACGCTGTGGAGCGCCCGATCGACCTCGATGCCCGTTCGCCGTTCGTGCTCGACACCCACGAGCTCGGCCGTCGACCGGGAACGATGCGCCTGGTGCACCGCACGGTTCCTGCGCCGGAGGATCTCGGTACCGCTGTGATCGGCGTCCCCGCCGGGAGCGACCTCGAGCTCGATCTTCGACTCGAGGCCGTGATGGAGGGGATCCTCGTCTCCGGATCCGTCCGGGGCGGGACCGTGGGGGAGTGCGTGCGGTGCCTGGACGAGGTCCTCGACGAGATCGAGGTCCTGGTCCAGGAGCTGTACGTGTATCCCGAGCGTGCCCAGGTCGCCGTCGAGGACGGTGACGACGAGGAGGATCTCCGCGAGCTCGTGGGCGATCTGATCGACCTCGAGCCAGCGGTGCGCGACGCGGTGGTGCCTGCACTGCCGTTCCGTCCGGTCTGTTCCCCGCAGTGCCCTGGTCTGTGCCCGCAGTGCGGTGCACGGCTGGCGGATCCGGAGAACGCCGGTCACCAGCACGAGGTCGTCGACTCCCGGTGGGCCGACCTGACCAGCCTGTTCGACGAACCGAAAGAGAGCTAGCCGTGGCTGTTCCGAAGCGCAAGATGTCGCGCAGCAACACCCGTGCGCGTCGGTCGCAGTGGAAGACGACCGCAGCGACCCTCACGACGTGCCCGCGCTGCCAGGCCAACAAGCTTCCGCACGTGGCCTGCCCGTCGTGCGGCGCCTACAACGGCCGGGTCTACGCCGAGGCCGTGCGGACCGAGCACGAGGCACGCTGACCTCATGAGTGCCGGCGGTGCTCGCCCGACCGCACCCGCCACTCGTCTTGCCGAGGAGCTCGGGGTCCATCTGGACCCCGAGCTCCTCGTGCTGTCCCTGACGCACCGGTCCTTCGCGCACGAGGCCGGCGGTATCCCGACCAACGAGCGCCTGGAGTTCCTCGGCGACACGGTCCTGGGGCTCGTCGTCACCGAAGAGCTCTTCCGCACGCACCCCGACCTCCCGGAGGGGCAGCTGGCGAAGATGCGCGCCGCCACGGTCTCCCAGCGGGCCCTCGCGCAGATCGCGCGCAGGATCGGGCTGGGCGACTACGTGCTGCTCGGCAAGGGCGAGCTCTCGACCGGGGGGCGTGAGAAGGACTCGATCCTCTCCGACACGCTCGAGGCGCTCTTCGGGGCCGTGTACCTCACGCACGGGCTCGAGGTGGCACGCGAGCTCGTCGAGCGGCTCGTGGCCTCGACCCTGGAGGTCGCTGCGGACCTCGGTGCCGGCCTCGACTGGAAGACCTCCCTCCAGGAGCTGGGTGCCCGGCTCGGCCTCGGCGTGCCGGAGTACGCCGTCGTCGGCGAGGGCCCCGACCACGCCAGGACCTTCACCGCGACCGTCCTGCTCGGCGGGGCCGAGCGCGGGACGGGTGTCGGGGCCGCGAAGAAGCACGCCGAGCAGGACGCCGCCGCTGCCGCCTACCGGGCGCTCTCCGCCGGCGAGGGCACCACCGAGCCGCCGTCGGCCGCCGACGGCGCGGTCCGGACTCCCGCCGACGCCTGAGGTGCCAGAGCTTCCCGAGGTCGAGACCGTGCGGGACGGGCTCGAGCGGCACGCGCGGGGCCGGAGCGTTCAGCGCGTCGAGGTCTTCCGCGACTCGGCCGTCCGTCGGCAGCCCGGAGGTCCCCAGGAGCTCATCGGCCGGCTCACCGGTCGCCGGCTCTCCGCGGTCGTCCGGCGTGGCAAGTACCTGTGGCTGCCGCTCGCTCCGTCGCCCACCGGCGCCGGCAGACCGGCGCACGAGCCGGACGAGGCGCTGCTCGCGCACCTGGGGATGAGCGGCCAGCTCCTCGTCCGGAATGCCGACGCCCCGCCGGACCACCCGCACCTGCGCGCCCGGCTCTGGCTCGACGGCGCCCCTGACGTCGTCCTCGACTTCGTCGACCAGCGCACGTTCGGTCACCTGGGGCTCGTCGACCTCGTGCCGACCCCGGACGGTGCTCCCGGCGGGCACGGCAGCACCTCGGCGACCGTCCCCGTCCCGGTGGCTCACATCGCCCGGGACCTGCTCGACCCGGCGCTCGACCGGGCGGCGCTCGTCGCCGCGGTGCGCCGCCGTCGCACCGAGCTCAAGCGGGCCCTGCTCGACCAGGGCCTCGTCTCCGGGATCGGCAACATCTACGCCGACGAGGCGCTGTGGCGAGCCGGTCTGCACGGTGCCCGGCCGACGGACCGGTTGCGGCCGATCGAGGTCGCCAGGGTGCTCGACGCCGCCGAGGAGGTCATGCGTGCGGCGCTGCGGGTCGGCGGGACGAGCTTCGATGCCCTCTACGTCGACGTGAACGGCTCCTCCGGCTACTTCGACCGCTCCCTGGCCGTCTACGGCCAGGCGGGCCGCCCGTGCCCGCGCTGCGGCACGCCCGTCGAGCGTGACACCTTCATGAACCGGTCCTCGTTCACCTGTCCGAGGTGTCAACCTCGTCCGCGGGCGGCACGCCGGGTGCACATCTCGCGTCCAGTTCTCTAGGATGCCGAGCGTGGTAAACAACGTGCCGGGCCCGGCTGGGCGCCAGACCGAGATCGCCGTGATGATCGTCGACGACCACGAGGTCGTGCGTCGAGGTATCGCGGAGGTCGTCGACCGCGCCGACGGGATGGGGGTCGTGGCGGAGGCCGGCAGCGTCGCCGAGGGCATCCGCCGCGCGACGCTCGTGCGACCGCAGGTCATGCTCGTCGACCTGCAGCTTCCGGACGGCACCGGCATCGACCTCATGCTCGCGCTGCGCGAGTCGCTGCCCGAGGCACGCGCCATCGTCCTGACCTCCTTCGACGACGACGACGCGCTCGCCGCCGCCCTGCAGGCCGGGGCAGCCGCCTACGTGCTGAAGTCGGTGCGCGGGGCCGAGATCGCCGACGTCATCCGCTCCGTCGCCGCCGGGCGCACCCTGCTCGACGAGCGCACCGTCACGCGCCGCCGCGCCGATCACGACGACCCGACCGCCGACCTCACCCCGAGCGAGCGCAAGGTGCTCGACCTCATCGGTGAGGGCATGTCGAACCGCGAGATCGCCGACCGCCTGGGTGTCGCGGAGAAGACCGTGAAGAACCACATCACGTCGCTGCTGTCGAAGATGGGCCTGCAGCGCCGCACCCAGGTCGCCGCCTGGGTCGCCGGGCACAGGCACAGCTCCTGGCGCAGCGACGGCTCGGAGTAGCCCGGGCCGGTGACCCGCGCGCCGGTCAGTGCGCGCCCGCGCGGACCGGAGCCTTCCAGGTCAGCAGGGTGCCCCGGCCCTCGGACGTCGTCCCGAGGCTGAACGTCCCGCCGTGCCGTCGGGCACGCGCGGCGAGGTTGTCCGTGCCGGAGCGTCGGTCACGGGCCGGCGGCAGGCCGGCGCCGTCGTCCTCGACCTCGACCGTGACCCGCGCGTCGGGTCCCTCGCCCGCGAGCTCGACGCGCACCGCCACCGCCGTCGCCTGGGCGTGCCGGGCGGCGTTCGCCAGGCCCTCGCGCACCACGGCCACGACGTCGTCGGCGAGGTCCTCACCGACCCGGTCGTCCAGCGCCTGGGCGTCGCCCTCCAACGCCTCGGCCGAGTCCAGCGCGCGGTGGTCGACGATGATGACGAGCGACGGCGCGAAGCCGAGACCGGTCCGGGCGAGCGAGGACTCGCGGCGCAGGCGTTCGGCCAGCGGAGCCGACGCATCCGGGTCGCGCAGGGCGTGCACGATCGACCGGATCTGACGGACCGTCGAGTCGACGTTGTCCAGCGCGTCCTCGACGATCCCGGTGAGCTCGGAGGGGTCGACGCCGCGGGCCGCGCGCCGACGGACCGTCTCGAGCTGCATCCCCGTCGCGAAGAGCTGCTGGATGGCGAGGTCGTGCAGGTCGCGGGCGATGCGCTCGCGCTCGTCCAGGAGGGCCGCGACGTCCTGGGCGTGCCGGGCCTCGGCGAGCACCAGGGCGAGGGCCGCCTGGTTCGCGTAGGTCTCGGCCGTGGCGAGGTCGCTCGGTGCGAACGGTGGCGAGCCGACCTTGCGCAGCAGCACCAGGACACCGACCCCGCGGCCGTGTGCGTGCATCGGGGCGTAGAGGGCGGGGCCGAACTGCCGCAGTGCGTCGACCCGCATCGCCCGGGCCCGCGAGAGCGAGTCGACGACGAGCCCGTTGCCGTCCCGCAGCACGGTGCGGGCTCGGCCGTCGGGCGGCATGACCGTCCCGATGAGCTCGTCCGAGCCGGTCCCGTCGACGATCTCCATCACCCAGGAGTCACCCATCCCGGGGAGCACGAGCGCGGCCGTGTCGGCGCCCGCGACGTCGCGCGAGGAGGCGGCGATCTGGGCGAGCACCTCCTCCTGGTCGGCGCCGGAGAGCAGCATCGTGGTGATCTGCTGGCCGGCGCGCAGCCAGTGCTCGCGACGCTCGGACTCGGCGTACATCTGCGCGTTCTGGATCGCGACGGCGGCGGCGGCGGCGAGCGTGATGACGACCTCGTCGTCCTCGTCGGTGAAGCCGCCGGCCTTCTCCGAGAGGTACAGGTAGCCGTAGACGCGGTTGCGCACGCGGACGGCGGTACCCAGGAACGAGCCCATCGCCGGGTGGTGCGGGGGGAAGCCCTTGAAGGTCGGGTGCGCCATGAGCTCGCTGAGGCGGAGCGTCCCGTGCGGGGGGATGGAGCCGAGGACCCCGACGGCGTGGGGCGGGCGGCCGAGCACGGACGCAAGACGCTCGTCCATGCCGGTGTGGACGAAGGTCGTCGAGCGGCCGCGCGCGTCGAGCACGTTGATCGCGCCGAACTTCGCGCCGGTGAGGTCGGCGCTCGCCGCGACGAAGCGCTGGAGGACCGTCGGCAGGTCGAGGTCGGAGGCCAGGCCGAGAGCGGCCTGGAGCAGCTCGGCGGCGGCGAGCGACCCGTCGTGGTGGTCCGTGCTCACCGTCATGGACTCTCTTCCTGCTCGGCGGCCCAGGCGGCCCGGTAGGCCCGCACCGCGCCGGTCGTGCCATGGTCCTGCCCGGCCATCAGCCGGGCGTGCTGACCTCGTGCACGCACGCTACCTTCCCCACCTAGGAGGATCACCTCGTCGGCCGCATCGAGCCCGGCGAGCCGGTGGGTGACCACCAGGACGGCCTTCCCGGGGGCGAGGCTGCCGTCGAGCAGCCCGCGCAGCAGCGCGCTGCCTTCCGCGTCCACGTGCTCGGTCGGCTCGTCCAGCAGGAGCACCGGCGCCGGGCTCAGCAGGGCCCGTGCGACGAGCAGTCGCCGGCGTTCACCACCCGAGACGCGGGCGGCATCTGTGCCCAGGACGGTCGCCAGCCCCTGGGGCAGGCCCGCGAGCCAGCCCTGGAGACCGACGGCAGCGAGCACGGCGTCGGCCTCGTCGGTGCTCACGTCGCCGCGCGCGACACGCAGGTTCTCCAGGACCGTCGTGTCGAAGACGTGGGCATCCTCGGCCGTCATCGTCACCGCTGCGGCCGCCTCGGCCCGCGACACCTGGTCGGCCCGGCGGCCGGCGACGAGTGCGGCGCCCGCCTGCGGGGGCAGCAGCCCCGCGAGAGTGAGCAGCAGGGTCGTCTTCCCGAGCCCGCTCGGCCCGACCACGGCCACGCTCTGCCCGGCCTCGAGCCGAAGATCGATCCCGGTGAGCACGGGTGGGTGGCCCGGCCAGCCGCAGGACAGCCCGCGTGCCTCGAGCAGCGGGGCGTCGGCGGCCGCGTCCTTCGCGGCAGCCGCGGGGGAGCCGGACCCCGTCGGTGCGAGCAGGGGCTCCCCGAGCAGGTCCATGATGCGGCGGGCCGCCTCGCGCGAGCGCAGCACGGCGATCGCAGCGTTCGGGAGGAGTGCGGAGGCCTCGAAGGCGGCGAGCGGCAGGAGCACGATGACCGCGAGCTCGACGGGGTCGAGGTGGCCGGCGGTGGTGGCGGGGATGCCGAGCACCAGGGAGGCGACGACAGCGAGGCCCGTGGCGAACGGGTTGAGTGCCGCGGCGACGGCCGCCGAACGGGCGCCGGCGTCGGTGGCGTCCGCGAGCTCGTCCTGGGCGCGACGCAGCTCGGCCGTCGCGTGGTCGAGCCGACCGGAGACCGTGAGCTCACCGGCACCGTCGAGCATCGACTGGGTGATCGCGGCGACGTCGGCCCTGGCGACGGCCGAACGCCGTTCGGTGGTCAGCGCGGCCCGCACGGAGAGCCAGGGCGCGCCGAGGCCGGCGAGCAGCAGGAAGCCGGCGAGCGCGAGGCCAGCGCTGGGCAGGAAGAGCCCGACGGCGACCGCGCTGCCCACGCCCAGGACCGCGGCCACGGCCATCGGCAGCAGGCCCCGGACGATCACGTCGCCGACCGCGTCGACGTCGGCGCCGACCCGCGCGAGCAGGTCACCGCGGCGCACCGAGAGCAGGCGGGCCGGCGGGCGGGTGGCGAGCTGCTCGTAGAGCCGGACCCGAAGCGTCGCCATGCCGCGCAGCGCGACGTCGTGCGAGACGAGGCGCTCGACGTAACGGAGCAGGCCGCGTGAGATGCCGAAGAAGCGCACCCCGACGGCCGCGATGCTCAGGACCACGACGGAGGGCATCTGGGAGGCGCGGGCGATCAGCCAGGCCGAGACCCCGGCGAGCGCGACGGCGCTGCCGAGGCCGGCGGACCCGGCGAGCACCGCGAGCCCGACGCGCCGGCGATCGACGTCCAGCAGACGCAGGGCCTGCCACAGGGGGTCGGCGCGCAGTCCGCGGGCTTCGTCCGTGCGCTCGGGTCGGCCGGTCTGCACGCTCATGCCCTGACCTCCATGGGCGCGGCACAGACGTGCACGACCGTGTCGGCCACCCGCAGCAGGGACGGGCGGTGCGCGACGAGCAGCACCGTCCGGCCGGCGCTCCGCAGCCGGTCGACGGCGGCCAGGACCACGGCCTCCCCATCAGCGTCGAGGTGGGCCGTCGGCTCGTCGAGCACGACCAGCGGCGCGGGCGCGAGGAGGGCTCTGGTCAGCGCCAGACGCTGCCGCTGACCGAGGCTGAGGCCGGACCCGCCCTGACCGACGAGGGCGTCCCAGCCCTCGCTGTGGGCGGCGACGACCTCGTCGAGACCGGTGAGCGCCGCCGCCGCCACGAGCTCCGCCCCGTCGACCGCACGGCCCTGCAGGACGGCCGCGCGCAGCGTCCCTGGCTCGATGAGCGGACGCTGCGGCACCCAGGCGATCTGCGACCAGTAGCTCGCCGGGTCGAGCTCGGCGAGGTCGACCGACGCTCCGTCGGCCGGCAACAGGAGGACGTGGCCGGCGTCGGGTGCCAGGACGCCGAGCAGCACGGCGACGGCCGTCGACTTCCCTGCCCCGTTCGGTCCGGCGAGTGCGAGGACCGTCCCTGGCGCGAGCACCAGGTCCAGGCCGGCGGGTGCGAGCACGGTGCGGTCGGGGGCCAGGACGTCGATCCCGTCGAGGCGCAGCGTGGTGGTGGCCAGATCGGGCGCCGGCTGCGTGCCGCGCGCGGGCAGCGGCTCCTCGAGGACGGTGAAGGCCTGCTCGGCGGCCGCGACGCCGTCGGCCGAGGCGTGGAAGTGCGCACCGACCTCCCGCTGCGGCAGGTAGACCTCCGGGGCGAGCACGAGGACCGCCAGTGCGGTCTGCAGGTCGACGTCGCCCCAGACGAGGCGGTAGCCGATGCCCACGGCCACCAGGGCGACCGAGAGTGTCGTCAGCAGCTCGAGGACCATCCCGGAGAGGAAGGCGATGCGCAGGGTGCCCATCGTCGCCACGCGGTGCTCGTCGCCCAGCGCGGCGACGCGGCGTTCGGGACCGCGCTCACGGCCGAGCGCGCGCAGGGTCGGCAGCCCGGCGAGCAGATCGAGCACCTGATGCCCGAGCCGCTCCATCGCCGCGAGCCGCCGGTCGGCGTAGCCCTGGGTCAGCCGCCCGATGAGCGCCATGAACAGCGGGACGAGCGGCAGCGTGAGCGCGACCGTGAGGCCGGCGATCCAGTCCATCCCGAGCACGACGACCAGCGCAGCGGGCGTCACGGTCACGGCGAGCAGCAGCTGGGGGAGATACCGCACGAAGTAGGGCTCCATCGCCTCCAGCCCGCGCGTGGCGAGCGTGGCGACGGGGTGCGTGGCCACCCAGCGCGGGCCGAGCGCGGCGGCGTGCTCGAGCACCTGCTCGCGCAACTCGGCGACGGCGCGGGTGGCCGAGCGGTGCGCGAAACGTTCCTGCAGGCCGGTGACCCCGGCCTTGGCCACCACGACGAGCGCGAGCCAGGCGACCGTCCGGGCCACCTGGGGCCAGTCGGCCGTGCGCGTGACGACCGGTGCCAGGGCGGCCGCGAGGAGCAGTGCCTGGGCGATGACGAGCGCTGCGGTCAGCGCGCCGAGCCCCGCGGTGAGCAGGACGTACCGGCGCGCCGACCGCGCGCGTCGAAGGAGCCGAGGGTCGAGCGGCTTCACACCCTGGACAGCGGCAGGCCGATGTGCGCCGGGATCTGCTCGACCGTCAGGCGCTTGCGGAACACCCAGTACGTCCACGCCTGGTAGGCGAGCACGATCGGGGTGAGGATCACCGCGACCCAGGTCATGACCGTCAGCGTGTAGTTCGTGGACGACGCGTTGGTCACCGTCAGGGAGTTCGCCGGGTCGACGGCGGGCATGACGTCGGGGAAAAGCGATCCGAAGATCAGCACGACGGCCGCGACGATCGCGACGGCCGAGGCGAGGAACGCCCAGCCCTCCCGGCGCATCCGGGTGGTGACGACCAGTGCGACGAGCGCCCCGGCCGCGACCAGGACGGCCGCCCAGGTCCACAGGACCTCGGAGTACGCCAGCTGCAGCCAGACCGCCCAGGCACCGGCGACGACGGTCGTGGCCAGTGCCAGCTTCTCGGCGAGGGCGCCGGCACGCTCGCGCATCTCGCCGCCCGTCTTGAGGGAGAGGAACACCGCGCCGTGGGTGAGGAAGATCAGCGCCGTCGTCGCCCCGCCGACCAGTGAGAACACGTTGAGCAGGTCGAAGAACGAGCCGACGTACTGGTGGCCGGCGTCGAGGTTCACACCCCGCACGATGTTGCCGAACGCGACGCCCCACAGGACAGCGGGGACCCACGAGCCGAAGATCAGCGCGCGGTCGGCCCAGACGCGCCAGCGGTCGTCGTTGAACTTGCTGCGCCACTCGAAGGCGACGACGCGCACGATCAGCGCGAGCAGGATGAGCAGCAGGGCGAGGTAGAAGCCGGAGAACAGCGTGGCGTACCACTCGGGGAAGGCGGCGAACGTCGCACCACCTGCGGTGAGCAGCCACACCTCGTTGCCGTCCCAGACCGGCCCGACCGTGTTGATCATCAGGCGTCGGTCGGTGTCCTTGCGGCCCAGGACAGGCAGCAGCATGCCGACGCCGAAGTCGAAGCCCTCCAGGACGAGGTAACCCGTCCACAGGACCGCGATGAGCAGGAACCAGATCGTTGACATCTCCACGGTGGGATCCCCGTCTCAGTAGGCGAAGGACATCGGGCGGTCACCGCTCGAGTCGTTGTTGTCCGGGCTGACATCGGCCTCGCGGTCGGCGACGCCCTCCATCGCGTAGCGGTGCATCAGCTTGTACCAGAGCACCGCGAGCACGCCGTAGAGCAGGGTGAAGGCCACCATCGAGATGATGACGCTCCCGGCGCCGACGACCGTGGACACGCCCTTGGCGGTGAGCAGCCAGACGCCGTCGGGACCTGTGGGGTTCGGGGCGACGATCCACGGCTGGCGACCCATCTCGGTGAAGACCCAGCCGAACGCGGAGGCGAGGAACGGCGTGAAGATCGCGACGATCGAGAGCTTCGCGAACCACGGCTTGTCGATGATCCTGCCCTTGCGGGTGTACCAGAGGGCGGCGAGCGCGAGTGCGGCCGAGCCGATCCCGAGCCCGATCATCAGGCGGAAGGACCAGTAGGTGATCGCCAGGTTCGGCACGTAGTCGACACCTTCGCCGTACTTCGCGCTGTACTCCTTCTGGAGCTCGTCGATGCCCTTGACCGGCGCGGTGAAGCTGCCGTCGGCCAGGAAGGAGGTGAGGCCGGGGATCGCGATGACGTGCTTGACCGCAGCCGGGTCGTTCGTGAGGTCGCCGATCGCGAGCAGGGAGAACGGGGCCCCGTTGGGCGAGGACTCGGTCGCGGCCTCGGCCGCTGCCATCTTCATCGGCTGCTGCTTGAACATCAGCTTGGCCTGCTGGTCACCGGTGAGCGAGACGCCGACGCCGCCGATCAGCATGACGATCATGCCGAGCACGACAGCCGGCCGGTAGACGTCACGAGCCACGTCCGGCTTCCCTGCGCGCGCGACCTTGACCATCCAGAACCCGGCGATGCCGGCGACGAAGGTGCCGGCCGTGAGCAGGCCGGCGGTGATCGTGTGCGGGAAGGCGGCCCAGACGGTCGGGTTGCCGAGCACGGCACCGATGCTCGTCATCTCCGCGCGGCCCGTCTCGGGGTTGAAGACAGCCCCGACCGGGTGCTGCATCCACGAGTTCGCGGCGAGGATGAAGAAGGCGGAGAGGTTGGTGGCGAAGGCGACCAGCCAGATCGTCGCGAGGTGGATCTTCTTGGGCAGCTTGTCCCAGCCGAAGATCCACAGGCCGAGGAAGGTCGACTCGATGAAGAAGGCTGCGAGGGCCTCCATCGCCAGGGGTGCTCCGAAGATGTCGCCGACGAACCGCGAGTACTCGCTCCAGTTCATCCCGAACTGGAACTCCTGCACGATGCCGGTCGCGACGCCGATCGCGAAGTTGATCAGCATGAGCTTGCCGAAGAACTTCGTCAGGCGCAGCCAGCGCTCGTTCCCGGTGCGGTACCAGGCGGTCTGCATGATCGCGACGAGCGGCGTGAGGCCGATCGTCAGCGGCACGAAGATGAAGTGATAGACCGTGGTGATGCCGAACTGCCATCTGGCCAGGTCGAGTGCGTCCACAGTGTCTCCTCGGGGGCATAGGCAGTCGGGGCGCGTCGGTGCGTGGTCTGACCGTAGAAAAACCGGACGCCCGCTGTGTGGGACTTTCGTCCTCCTTTGCTGACATCTTGTCATCACAGCTCGCAGGTGATGCGTTCGACCCGGCCGATGGAGCCCTCGTCGGGCCGACGCGCACGGTCGCGCCGGTCGCCGCCGATGTCCCGGCCCAAGGTCCCGACCCGGAGGTGTGTCGTCCCGCTGCGGTGAACCGCCTGTGCGATACTACGAACGGTTGCGCTGCTCGCCACACCGGGCGCGTCGCCGCGATTTTCCTGCCGATCGGGTCCGCGTACCCGCCGCGCGCCGCCGTCAGCGACCGAAGGAGTCGATGACACGGCAGGCGCCGGCGACGCCCGTCCATCGCGCAGCAACCGACGACTTCCGTCGCGGAGCGCACCGCGCACGTGACGACCGACCGCCTGCATGGCCGGCGAGTGTGGACGGCCCGTAGGTCTGGAGCACTCCATGACGGACGAGCACACCCCGACGACAGATCCCACCGTCGAGACGCCCGCAGCACCTCGGCGCCGCCGCCGCGCGACCTCGCCTGCCGGTACCCCGACGGTTCCCGCGGTCGAGACGGCTGCCGAGGTGATCCCCGCCACGACCGCCGCCAAGACCCCGGCGAAGACCGTCGCCAAGGCCCCGGTCGAGGTCGCGGACGCTGCACCCGCCGGCGAGAAGGACGAGAAGCCCGCCTCCGGCCGTGGCCGCTCGCGCCGCCGTGCGACGGCGCCGAGCACGGAGCCCGCGGCCGAGGTCGCCGAGCCGGTCGAGGCCGTGGCTGTGGCCGCCGAGGCCGCGCCCGAGCAGGAGGAGCCGGCGCCGGCGAAGCGCACCCGGGCTGCCACGACGCGCTCGCGTCGTGCGAAGAAGGTCGAGCCGGAGCCGGAGCCGGAGCCCACGCCGGAGGACGACACCGAGGAGACCACCCCGACGCTCGACGTCCTCGCCGAGCTGGGTGCGCCGATGGAGAGCGAGCGGGCACCCGAGGACCGCCCGCGTCTTGCCACGACCGCCGTGCTCTTCCAGGCTCCCGACCCCGCCAGCCGCAGCCGACGCCGCCGCGCGCAGGCTCCCGCCGGACCGCCGGTCGAGCCCGAGGCGGGTACCGAGGCCGTCGTCGAGGACGAGGCTGTCGAGGTCGCGGCCGAGGAGACGGCCCCCCGCAGCGGCCGCTCTCGCTCGGGTCGCGGACGCGGCCGTGGGCGCGCCGCCGAGACCGTCGACGACGCGCCGGTCCAGGACACCCTGGACGTTCCCGAGGTCGTGGTGAGCGACGAGTCGAACGACGCCGAGGCGGACGCCGACGAGACCTCCGAGCCGGGAGAGGGCGGCACCGCCCGTCGTCGTCGGCGTCGCGGGGGTCGTGGACGTCGCCGCCCCAGCGCGGACGACGAGCAGGACTCCGCAGAAGACGCGGACGAGAGCGACGAGCCGGCCGACGGCGAGGACGCCGACGGTTCGGACGAGGGTCAGGACGGGGGCGAGGAGGGGGCGTCCGGAAGCCGTCGCCGTCGCCGTCGCCGTAGCCGCAGCGGCCGTTCGGAGGGTGCTGTCGAGGAGCCGTCCCGCAGCCGGGCGCGCAGCACGCGCGGCTCCGACGAGGTCACGGCCCTGCGCGGGTCCACCCGCCTGGAGGCCAAGCGTCAGCGTCGCCGGGAAGGCCGCGACGCCGGCCGCCGCCGGTCGATCATCACCGAGTCGGAGTTCCTCGCCCGCCGCGAGGCCGTCACTCGCTCGATGGTCGTCAAGGAGGCCAACGGTCGCGTGCAGATCGCCGTGCTCGAGGACGACGTCCTGGTCGAGCACTTCGTCTCGCGCTCGGCCCAGAACGGCCAGTCCTCGATGAGCGGGAACGTCTACCTCGGCCGCGTGCAGAACGTGCTGCCGAGCATGGAGGCGGCGTTCGTCGACATCGGCAAGGGCCGCAACGCCGTGCTCTACGCCGGTGAGGTCAACTGGGACGCCGCCGGCCTCGAGGGCCAGCCCCGTCGCATCGAGCAGGCGCTGAAGTCCGGTGACTCCGTGCTCGTGCAGGTGACCAAGGACCCGATCGGTCACAAGGGCGCGCGGCTGACCTCGCAGATCACCCTCGCGGGTCGCTACCTCGTCTACGTGCCCGGTGGCGGCATGACGGGGATCTCGCGCAAGCTGCCCGAGAACGAGCGGGCCCGCCTGAAGAAGCTGCTCAAGGAGATCGTCCCCGAGGCGGCCGGAGTCATCGTGCGGACCGCGGCCGAGGGCGCCTCCGAGGAGGAGCTGCGGCGTGACGTGCAGCGTCTGCAGGACCAGTGGGCCGCGATCGAGAAGAAGAACAAGAGCGGTCAGGCCCCCGTCATGCTGCAGGGCGAGCCCGATCTGGCGATCCGGGTCGTCCGCGACATCTTCAACGACGACTTCAGCTCGCTCGTCGTCCAGGGTGAGGGCGCGTGGTCGATGATCTCGGAGTACGTCGACGCGATGGCCCCGGACCTGGCCGAGAAGGTCAGCCGCTGGGATGGCAAGGGAGACGTGTTCGCTGCGCACCGGGTCGACGAGCAGCTCGCGAAGGGCATGGACCGCAAGGTCTGGCTCCCCTCGGGCGGCTCGCTCGTCATCGACCGCACCGAGGCGATGACCGTCGTCGACGTCAACACCGGGAAGTTCACCGGCTCCGGCGGGACCCTTGAGGAGACCGTCACCCGGAACAACCTCGAGGCCGCCGAGGAGATCGTCCGCCAGCTCCGGCTGCGTGACATCGGCGGGATCATCGTCATCGACTTCATCGACATGGTGCTCGAGTCCAACCGCGACCTCGTGCTGCGTCGGCTGGTCGAGTGCCTGGGCCGGGACCGGACCAAGCACCAGGTCGCCGAGGTCACCTCGCTCGGCCTGGTGCAGATGACCCGCAAGCGTGTCGGCCAGGGCCTGGTCGAGGCGTTCAGCGAGACCTGCCAGCACTGCGCCGGCCGCGGGTTCATCGTGCACACCGAGCCGATCGACGCCCGGCCCGTCGACCAGGGCGACGCGGGGGAGGGTGACGGGTCCGGCGAGTCCAAGCGTTCGCGCCGTCGGAAGGCACCGAGTGCCCCCGCTGCGCCGGTCCCGGTCCTCCCGGAGGCGCGCGACGCCGTCAAGGCCACGCTCGCGACGATCGCCGCAGCGGCGGCGCACGCGCACGAGCACGAGCACGACCGTGAGCACGAGCACGACCGTGAGCATGCGCACGACCTCGAGCAGGCCGAGCCGCCCGCCGAGCCGGATGCCGGGAACGGCGCCGAGCTCGCGGTCGAGGATCTGGTCGAGGCCCTCGTCGACGTGGCCGACGAGGCCCGGGAGGCGGCTGCCGACGAGGCGCCCGCCGACGAGGAGGCCGACGAGCAGTCCTGAGCGGTCCGGGTGCCGCCCGTCATTTGACCGGGCGGCTCCGGCTCCGTAACCTAGAACGTCGGCGCGCCATGCGAGCGCGCCGTTCTCTCGCGTCATCGGCCCGGCCCCCGTCGGGGGTCGAGAGTGCTGGGCGCGTCGCAGACGAGTAGAGATGAGCAGCAACGTGGTGTACGCGATCGTCAAGGCCGGCGGCCGGCAGGAGAAGGTGTCCGTCGGTGACGTCGTCGTCGTGGACCGTCTGGCCGGGGACACCGGTTCGACCGTCCAGCTGCCCGCGCTCCTGCTCGTCGACGGCGAGAAGGTGACCTCGGACGCCAAGGCGCTCTCGAAGGTCACCGTCACGGCGGAGATCGTCCGGGACGAGAAGGGCCCGAAGATCGACATCCTCAAGTACAAGAACAAGACCGGTTACCGCAAGCGCATGGGTCACCGTCAGAAGTTGACCCGCCTCAAGGTCACCGGCATCGCCTGAGTCGGTTTCGCTCGACCGTTCGCGGTCGGCTGCTGACAACCCCGTCCTCTCCGCACCGCACGAAAGCAGGTCTGTCATGGCACACAAGAAGGGCGCAAGCTCCTCGCGCAACGGGCGCGACTCGAACGCGCAGCGCCTGGGTGTCAAGCGCTTCGGTGGCGAGGCCGTGAACGCCGGGACGATCATCGTCCGCCAGCGCGGCACGCACTTCCACCCCGGCGTGAACGTCGGCCGTGGCGGCGACGACACCCTCTTCGCCCTGGTCACCGGCGCCGTGAAGTTCGGCATCCGTCGTGGCCGCAAGGTCATCGACGTCGTGGCAGCCGACGCCTGACACTCCTTGACCTAGGGGCGCACCGGTGCGGTGCGCCCCTTCGTCGTCCCGGCGGACCGTCCGGTCCTGCCGTCACCACCCTCGGGTGGGCTCAGCTCGGAAGGAAGCCCCATGGCCACGTTCGTCGACCGGGTCGTGCTCCACGCCCGCGGTGGTGACGGTGGCCATGGCTGCGCGTCCATCCGTCGGGAGAAGTTCAAGCCCCTCGCCGGACCGGACGGCGGCAACGGCGGCAACGGCGGGACCGTCATGCTCCAGGTCGACCCGCAGGTCACCACGCTGCTCGACCTGCACCACGGACCGCACCGGCATGCTCCGTCCGGCAGCCAGGGCATGGGGGACGACCGCCAGGGCGCCACGGGGGCCGACCTCGTGATCCCGGTGCCCGACGGCACCGTCGTGAAGTCCCTGGACGGGGAGGTCCTCGCCGACCTCGTGGGAGCCGGTGCGGGCTTCGTCGTGGCCCAGGGTGGCCGTGGCGGTCTCGGCAACGCGGCGCTCGCCTCTCCGCGGCGCAAGGCCCCCGGGTTCGCGCTGCTCGGCGAGCCCGGCAGCGAGGGCGATGTGGTGCTCGAGCTCAAGACGATCGCCGACGTCGCGCTCGTCGGGTTCCCCAGTGCCGGGAAGTCGAGCCTTGTCGCCGCGGTCTCCGCCGCGCGGCCCAAGATCGCCGACTACCCGTTCACCACGCTCGTCCCGCAGCTGGGCGTGGTGCAGGCCGGATCGGCGCGCTACACGATCGCCGACGTCCCCGGGCTCATCCCGGGTGCGAGCCAGGGCAAGGGGCTCGGTCTGGAGTTCCTGCGGCACATCGAGCGCTGCGCCGTCCTGGTGCACGTGCTCGACTGCGCGACGCTCGAGCCCGACCGCGACCCGCTCAGCGACCTCGACGCCCTGCAGACCGAGCTCGCGACCTACGCCGGCGACCTCGTCTCCGGTGGCGAGGTGCCGCTGACCGAGCGCCCGCAGGTCGTCGTCCTCAACAAGATCGACGTGCCCGAGGCGCGTGAGCTCGCCGAGCTGGTGCGCCCGGACCTGGAGGCCCGCGGGCTGCGCGTCTTCGAGATCTCCACGGCGAGCCACGAGGGCCTGCGCCCGCTGACGTTCGCCCTCGCGGAGATCGTCGGCAAGGCTCGCGCCGCGGCACCGAGCGAGCCGACGCGCGTCGTGCTGCGCCCGGTGGCCGTCGACGACTCCGGCTTCACCGTCACGCGCCGTGAGAGCGAGGCCCGCGTCTGGTTCGAGGTGCGCGGCAGCAAGCCGGAGCGCTGGGTGCGCCAGACGCAGTTCAGCAACGACGAGGCCGTCGGCTACCTCGCGGACCGGCTCGCGCGGCTCGGCGTCGAGGAGAAGCTCTTCGCCGCCGGTGCCATCCCGGGCGCGGAGGTGCGCATCGGGGCGGGGGACAACGCCGTGGTCTTCGACTGGGAGCCCACGCTGCTCACCGGCTCGGAGCTGCTCGGTGGCCCGCGAGGCACGGACGTGCGGCTCGAGGGCGCTTCGCGCCCGACGCGCTCCACCAAGCGCGACGAGTACAAGGAACGGATGGACGCCAAGGCCGAGGCCCGCGCCGAGCTGTGGACCGAGCGCGAGTCCGGTCACTGGGTCGACCCGACCGAGTAGGCGCTGAGCGCGCGACCTCAGGACCGCGGCGACGGGGTCCATCCGGCGAGGGATGTGCGCACGGCGCGCTCGAGATCCGCTGGTCCGGCCGCCAGAGCCTCGGCGAGCGTGCGATCCGCCTCGCTCAGCAGGACCAGCCGATCGACGAGCGCTTCCACACGCTCGGCACCCTGGCCGCGCCTGCCCGCCAGGACGACGACGGGTACGCCGGCCGCTGCGGCGAGCGCGACGACCCCGCCGACGACCTTTCCGTGCAGGCTCTCACCGTCGACGGTGCCCTCGCCGGTGAGCACGAGGTCGGCGCCGGCCAGCGCCGCGGCGAGGCCGGCAGTCCGCGCCACGAGCTCGACGCCGGGTTCCAGGTGCCCGCCGATCGCCAGGAACGCTGCGCCGAGACCACCGGCTGCCCCCGCCCCGGGAGAGCCGGAGACCGGCGTGCCTGCCGCGCGGTCGAGCACCCGTGCCGCGTGGGTCATCCGGTGCTCCAGGAGCACCACCTGAGCCGCCGAGGCGCCCTTCTGCGGCCCGAAGACCCGGCTCGCGCCCTGCTCGCCCAGGAGCGGGGCGGTCACGTCGCAGGCGATGGCGAGGTCGACGGTGGCGAGCCGCGGGTCGAGCGAGGAGAGGTCGATCGCGACGAGGTCGGACCAGTCCTGGCGTGGTGGGTCGCTGCGC
The DNA here is from genome assembly GCA_038252305.1 of Actinomycetales bacterium. Lineage (GTDB taxonomy): Bacteria > Actinomycetota > Actinomycetes > Actinomycetales > Cellulomonadaceae > Actinotalea. Next base: position 47,304 of record JBBSAL010000010.1, read on the forward strand.
TCGACGCGGGCACCGAGGGCCTCCAGCATCCCGAACCCGGCATCGTTGGTCGATGAGCCGCCGAGCCCCACGACCAGGCGGCGAGCCCCGGCGTCGAGCGCCGCGCGCAGGAGGTCGGCGACACCGGCGGTGCCGGCCCGTGTCGGGTCGCGCTCGTCGGGGCCCAGCAGTCCGAGGCCGACGGCCGCCGCCACCTCGAGGAACGCCGTCCGTCCGTCGGCGGAGAGGGCCATCTCGCCGAGGGCCGCCCGGCCGAGCGGGTCACGTACCGCGACGGGCAGGAGCGTCCCGCCCATGGCGTCGACCAGGGTCCGGGCCGTGCCCTCGCCGCCGTCGGCCATCGGCAGCCGGACGCAGACCGCGCCGGGGATCGCCGCGGCGACGCCGCGCGCCATGGCCTCGACGGCCTCGCGGGCCGTCATCGACTCCTTGAACGAGTCCGGGGCCAGCACGATCCTCACGGGTGTCCTCCTCCTCGGGGCTCGTCCCAGCCTGCCACGGACGCGCCGGCGGGTGCTGCCGGCCGCGGACAGGCCGACGGCCGGGGCACCGGGCGGTGCACAATGCCCGCGTGAGCCCTGACCGTGCAGCGATGGCCACGGCGGACCGCGTCGTGGTCAAGATCGGCTCGTCCTCGTTGACGGGGTCGGACGGCCGGCTCGACCTCGAGGCGGTACGTGCGCTCGTCGCCGTCCTCGCCGACCGGCGCGCGGCCGGCGGACAGGTGGTCCTGGTGACCTCCGGCGCGATCGCTGCTGGTCTCGGTCCGCTCGGGCTCAGCGCGCGTCCGCGTGACCTCGCGACGGCCCAGGCCGCGGCCAGCGTGGGCCAGGGCATCCTCGTCTCGCGCTACGCCGAGGCGTTCCGGGACCGCGGGCTGCGCGTGGGGCAGGTGCTGCTCACCGCCGACGACGCGGTCCGGCGCACCCACTACCGCAACGCCAGCCGGGCCCTGGAGCGGCTGCTCTCGCTCGGTGTGGTCCCCGTCATCAACGAGAACGACGCGGTCGCCACCGACGAGATCCGGTTCGGGGACAACGACCGGCTCGCTGCGCTCGTCTCCCATCTGGTCCACGCGGACGGGCTCGTGCTCCTCACCGACGTCGACGGCCTGTACACCGGTCCGCCGTCGCGGCCGGGCTCGCGTCGGATCGACGAGGTCCATGGTCCCGAGGACCTCGCGGGGATCGACGTCGCCACCCGGGGCAGTGCGGTCGGGACCGGTGGGATGGTGACCAAGCTCGACGCCGTGGCGATCGCGACCGGCTCCGGCGTCCCGGTGGTCCTGACGAGCGCCGCCCAGGCGCGCGAGGCTCTGGCCGGGGAGCCGGTCGGGACATGGTTCGCCGCCACCGGTCGGCGCACGTCGACCCGGCGGTTGTGGCTCGCCCACGCCGCACGGACCCGTGGGCGGCTGCTCGTCGATGCCGGCGCCGAACGCGCGCTGCGGGACCGGGGGACCTCCCTGCTGCCGGCCGGGGTCACCGGGTTCGACGGCGAGTTCGCTGCGGGGGACCCGGTGGAGATCGTCGGACCTGACGGCGGTGTCGTCGCCCGTGGGCTCGTCGCGTACGACTCCGTCGAGGTCCCGGCGCTGCTCGGGCGCTCGACGGCCCAGCTCCTCGCCGATCTCGGGCCGGGCTACGACAAGGTCCTGGTGCACCGTGACGACCTCGTCCTCGTGGCGCGGCACCGGCTCGCGGCTGCGCCGCCGACTACCCTGGACGGATGACGTCCTCGACCTCGGCGACCACCCCCGCCGGTTCCTCCGGCGGTGCGGCGTCGCAGCCCGCTGCCGACCCCGCGCAGGAGGCTGTGCTCACGATCGCGCGCCGCGCGAAGGTCGCCGCCCGGGTCCTGGCCACCTCGACCCGAGCGACGAAGGACGCGGCCCTGCACGCGCTGGCCGATGCGCTCGTCGCCGATGCCGGGCGCATCCTCGACGCCAACGCGGAGGACCTGGAGCGCGGGCGCGCAGCGGGCACCTCGCCCGCCCTGCTCGACCGGCTGGCACTGAGCGGCGAGCGGATCGCGGCGATCGCCGACGCCCTGCGCGAGCTCGCCGCGCTGCCCGACCCGGTCGGTGAGGTGGTCCGGGGCTCGACGCTCCCGAACGGCTTGCGCCTGCGCCAGGTGCGGGTGCCGATGGGCGTCGTCGGCATGATCTACGAGGCGCGGCCGAACGTCACCGTCGACGCCGCCGGTCTTGCCCTCAAGAGCGGGAACGCCGTGATCCTTCGCGGCGGATCGGCTGCTGCCCGCAGCAACGAGGTCATCGTCGAGGTCCTCGGCGCGGCGCTGAGCGCGCACGGCCTGCCGGCCGACCTGGTGCAGTCCATCGACGCCTGGGGTCGTGCCGGTGCCGTCGCTCTCATGCACGCCCGCGGCCTGGTCGACGTCCTCGTGCCGCGCGGTGGCGCCGACCTGATCCAGACCGTCGTCCGGGAGTCGCTGGTCCCGGTCATCGAGACCGGCGTCGGGAACTGCCACGTGTACGTCGACGCCGGGGCCGACCTCGCGCAGGCGCTCGCGATCCTCCTGAACTCCAAGACGCAGCGGCTCGGCACCTGCAACACGGCCGAGACGTTGCTGGTGCACCGTGCAGTGGCGAGGGAGTTCGTGCCCATGGCGGCCGCGGCGCTGGCGGACGCCGGCGTCACCCTGCATGCCGACGAGGCGACGACGGCGCTCCTGCCACCCGGCGTGCGCGCGGTGCCGGCCACCGACGTGGACTGGGCGACGGAGTACCTCTCCGCGGACCTCGCGGTGCGGGTGGTCGACACGCTCGACGACGCGATCGAGCACATCCGCACCTGGACCTCCGGGCACACCGAGGCGATCTGCACGCGGGACCTGAGCTCCTCCGAGCGCTTCGTCGCCGAGGTCGACGCGGCCGCGATCATGGTGAACGCCTCGACGCGCTTCACGGACGGCGGCCAGTTCGGTCTCGGGGCCGAGATCGGCATCTCGACACAGAAGCTCCACGCCAGGGGGCCGATGGGCCTGGCGGAGCTGACCACCACGAAGTGGATCGTCCACGGGGAGGGTCAGATCCGCTCCTGACCTGCTGCGACCGTTGTCGACTCGGCCGCCGATCAGCCGACCGGAGGGTGTCGAGGTTCGGTCGAGGCAGGGCAGTCGTGCGACACTGGTCGCCGTCGCGCCCGTGCCCGCGGGCTCCGCCACATCCCCAGGAGGTCGACGTGCACGGTGTCATTCTCGCCGTCAGCGAGTCCGAGGTCGTCAACCACCTGCCGATCCCGCCGGTGGCCGTAGGCGGCATCGCTTTCGGGACCCTGCTGGCTCTCCTGGCGCTCACCTACGCGTTCCGCAACGTCTCGAACCGGCACTGACCGCGGCGCATCATCCCGGCACCGCAGCAGCAGGGCGCGAACGCCCGACCGTCGACGGAGGACCTTGACGCATGACCCAGCAACGACCACGGGTGGGGGTGATGGGTGGCACGTTCGACCCCATCCACCACGGTCACCTGGTCGCGGCGAGCGAGGCGGCAGCCGAGCTCGGGCTCAGCGAGGTCGTCTTCGTGCCGACCGGTCGGCCGGCTCTCAAACCGCACGCCGTGGTCACCGCCCCGGAGCACCGGTACCTCATGACGGTCATCGCCACGGCGTCGAACCCGCGTTTCACCGTGAGCCGGGTCGACATCGACCGCCCGGGGCAGACCTACACCGTCGACACCCTGCGGGACCTCGGGGCGCTGCGCCCGGACGCCGATCTCTTCTTCATCACCGGCGCGGACGCGATCGCAGAGTTGAGCAGGTGGAAGGACGTCGAGCAGCTGTGGCGGGCCGCCCACTTCGTCGCCGTCACGCGCCCGGGTCACTCGATGGACCTCACCGGGATCCCGCAGGACGCGGTCACCCAGATCGAGGTCACCGCCCTGGCGATCTCCTCCACGGACTGCCGCGACCGCGCACGCAACGGCCGACCCGTCTGGTACCTCGTGCCGGACGGAGTCGTGCAGTACATCACCAAGTACGGTCTGTATCGAGGTCAGGATGAGTGAGCAGAACCGCGAGGAGTGGGGCGAGCGCCGCAGGCGGCGCGAGGAGGAGCGGCAGCGACGGCTCGCCGCTGAGCGTGAGGCTGCGGCCGCGACGGCGACCCCGGAGCAGCCCGCGGAACGCGAGGTCGCGCTGACCCCCGCCGCTCCTGCGGGCGCCGACACCCCGCCCGCTCGCACGCTCTCCCGACGCGAGCTGCGCGAGCGCGCGGCCGCAGCGGCCGCCGCCGAGGCGGAGAGTGCCGCAGTCGAGCCGGCTCCGTCGGCACCCGTCGCCCCGGTCACCGTCGGCTCGGCCCATGCGGACCCGACCCCCGCGATGACGCCACCCGTCGCCTCGACGCCACCGGTCGAGGCCCGGCCGCAGCGATCTCGCTCGCGTCGGGAGCTTCGGGCGGCGACCTCGGAGACGGAAGTCGCGCCGACGGTCGTCCCACCCGCGCTGACCGGGGGGATCCGTCGCATCTCGCCGGACGGGTCCCTCGGCGGCGTGGAGCCCACGCCGACGGAGATGCTCTCGGCACAGGTGCGCGCCGATGCCCTGCGGGCGCAGGCGTCCCGCGCCCAGGCGGAGCGCGAGGAGGCAGCCCAGCGTGGTGTCGAGCGCAGCCAGGCCCAGCGTGCCGCCACCCAGCGCGCCGATGCGGAGCGCGCGGCGCGTGAGCGGGCACAGCGCTTCGCCGAGCAGCTCGCCCAGCAGAAGGATGCTGCGACGTCCCTGCCGAGCGCGCAGATCGCACGAGACCTCCCTGCTCGGCCGGTCGTCCCCGTGGTGTCCCTGGAGCCCGACGAGTCGTCGGGACCGATCGATCGGTCCGGCTCCGTCGAGCCGGTTGCTCCGCCCGTGGCCGCGCCGGCGCCGTGGCCGCCGACGGCGGTCCCCGGCCCGGTGTCTCGCCGCGCCGCTGTGCCGTCCGCCTCGGAGGCCGAGCGGCAGGCCAGGGAGCGGGCGGACGAGATCACCGCGGCGCGTGCCGCCGAGATCGCTCGCGACCGCGCGGAGCTGATCGAGAGCGAGCGGCTCGCGCACGAGAGCGTGCTGCGAGCCGAGCGTGAACGGGCGTCGAACCAGCGCCAGGAGCCGAGCAGGCCGATCCCGTCCGGCGTGTCCGAACCGAGCTGGCCGGGCGCGCTCACCGCGGAACCTGCCGCCGAGGAGCCGCTCCCCGCACCGCAGTGGGCAGTCGTCCCGCGACCGGAGACCGGGCCGACACCGGCCGCGGCGCCGGGCGGGAGCGGCGGCGTCCCCGTCCCGCGCTGGAGCGCGATCCGTCCGGCGACCGGTTCAGGCCAGGCAGTGGCGGCCCCGACGGCACCCGCGCCCGGTGTCCCGTCCGGCGCCTCCTGGTCGCCTGCCGAGGCGGCGCCCGTCCCCGCGGCGGTCTCACCCTTCTCGGAGGTCGAGACCGGTGACCAGGAGCTCGAGGACGACGGGCCACCGGCGCGGGTCTACACCTGGTTCCACATCGCTGCGCTCGCCGTCGTGGCGTTCGTGCTCGGTCTGCTCATCGTCATGGTCCTGCTCAAGGACAACAACCAGCCCACCCAGAAGACGTCGGAGTCCGTGGGGGTCTCCGTTCCGGGGCCGCACGCCGCCGACCTCCTCCCGCTCCGATCGACAGGGATCTAGTGCCCGCTACCGACCATGCCATCGACGTCGCGATCACCGCGGCCCGCGCCGCCTCCGATCGCAAGGCCGAGGAGATCATCGCTCTCGACGTGAGCGAGCGGCTCGTCCTGACCGACGTCTTCCTCATCCTCTCCGGCAGCAACGAGCGGCAGGTCGCGGCGATCGTCGACGCCGTCGAGGAGGCCCTGCACGTGCGTGGCGTGAAGGCGATCCGCCGTGAGGGCGTGCGCGAGGCGCGCTGGGCCCTGCTCGACTTCGGAGACGTCATCGTCCACGTCCAGCACGCCGAGGACCGCCTCTACTACTCCCTCGAGCGGCTCTGGTCCGACTGCCCGGTCATCGAGCTGCCGGCCGATGCGCGCGGCGGTGACGGCGGCCCGGTCGCATGACTGCTCGGGCGGTCGTGCTCTGGCGGCACGGCCGGACGGCGTTCAACGCGGCCGGTCGGATGCAGGGCCACATCGACATCCCGCTCGACGAGGTCGGGCGCTGGCAGGCTGCCGAGGGGGCTCGGCACCTGGCCGAGCGCCATGCTCCGGCGCTGATCGTCTCCTCCGACCTCGGGCGGGCGGTGAGCACCGCTCAGGCCCTCTCGGACCTCGTGGGGGTCCCCGTCTCAGTCGACGAGGCGCTGCGCGAGCGTTCGTTCGGCGAGTGGGAAGGACTGACGGCCGACGAGATCGGGGCCCGCTGGCCCGAGCAGTTCGACGTGTGGCGTGCCGGGGGAGACCCGCACCGGACGGGCGCCGAGACGAGGGCGCAGGTCGCCGAGCGGTTCGCCTCGGCCGTCGAGCGCCACGCCGGTGCGCTGGGTCCGGACCAGACGCTCGTCGTCGTGGCGCACGGGGCCGCGATCGGCCTCGGCATCGGGGCACTGCTCGGCCTCGACCCGGAGCTGCGCGCCGTCGCAGGTCTGCACAACGCCCACTGGTCGCTCGTGCGGCCGAGTGGCCGACGGCCCGGATCGTGGTTCCTCGAGGCCCACAACCTCGGGCCCGCCGTCGCGGTCGACGAGTGGAACGCGGGGCTGCCGGCCGAGACCCTGCCGAGCAGCACGGCGGATGCGCTGCGGACCTGACCGACCGCGGGCGACCCCCGACTCGGGGACGGGCGTCGACGGCGGCCGATTGGCCTTCGGTGGTGCCGATCGCCTAGACTCCAACTCGCTCTTCGGGGCGACGGGGCTGTGGCGCAGCTGGTAGCGCACCTGCATGGCATGCAGGGGGTCAGGGGTTCGAATCCCCTCAGCTCCACCCAGGGATGTTCCCAGAATTCCGACGCGAGTCGGGTCTCTGGGGTAGCACAGAGCTGACGAAGGGCGCCTGACCACTGGTCAGGCGCCCTTCGTGCGTCCGAGCGCTCGTCGGCGCCGGGGCGCTACGCGGTCGGTCCGGTCCACGGCTGGTCCGGAGTCGAGCAGCCGGGAGATGGCGAGGGCCCCTGGGGCGCCGGGTAGCCCACAGCCTGGGACGAACACGGCGTGACGGCGCCGAAGCCGGGGTAGCCCTCGTACGCCGGTGCGCCGCCGTAGCCCGCGTAGGCGAGCTGCTGACGCAGCATCCGGTTCTCCGCCTCGATCGTCGACTCCTCCCGATCCCACGCCCCTGCGGCGTGCGGGTTCCAGCCAGCCCGATCCGGCGCCCCGTTCGCGCGCCGTGCACGGGTGAACGGTCGACCTTCCTCGAGTCGAGACCGCGGACTACGGTGTCAGCAGGCGTCCGCCCGTGAGGGGGCAACGATGAGGTCCGCCCGTCAGCCGTTCCGCCGCCCGCCCGACCCGCAGCCTGCCGTCCTGGAGCTGCGGGTGCACGGGGTGAACAACACGGCGCCCCACGCGGTCCTGGACCTGCCTGCCGCGGACGTCGAGCAGGTCGCGGGGGACGACCTCGGCAGCTTCTGGCGCCCGACCGACGCGGCGTCGGCGCGGATCGAGCCGGGTTCCCGCGGGTACGTGCCCCCAGGGGTGGTCCGGGAGGCGTACTCGTGGGGCGGCCTCGCGCGGACCTCCGTCGGCGGGCAGGGAGCCCTCGGCTCGGCGGTCGGCGTGGCCTCCCGGATCGGGTGGGCGTTGCTGGTGCCGTTCGGCCTGGTCAACCTGGCCTTCTGGAGCCGACGGCTGGCCGCGGGGCGGGCGTGGTCGAACGGCTGGCAGGACGACGCGAGCGCCGCGCTCATCCGACTCTTCTCCCTCGGGCTGACGCTCCTGCTCCTGGCGACCACCTCGGTCGTCAGCCTCGATCTCGTCATGACCCAGTGCTTCGCCGAGTCGCGCCGGTGGTGCCCGCGACTACCAGCCGTGCTCGACGGGCTCGCGCGGCTCAGCGACGGCGAGCGGCTGGTGCTCGGGGCGGTCGTCCCGGTCGCGGTGCTCCTGCTGCTGGCCGTTCTGGCCGGTGCCACGCGGAGTCGCTACGAGCAGATCGCAGCCCTGCCGCAGGCCTCGCGGACGCGCGCAGCCGATCGCGACGGTCCGGCGCTCGCCACGCCGGGGTTCTGGTCCAACGCTCGGCTGACCGCACTGCTCGGACGTCTGCACCTCGCTGCGGGTCTCTGCCTCCTGGTCGTGCTCACTGCGACACCGCAGCTCTCCGCCAGGGTCGCCGGGGAGTTCGTCGCGACCTCGGTCCTCGCTGTCGTGGGGTTGATCGTGATCGCCGGATGGCTGGGGTCGCACGGCTTCGCCGCGGCGGCCCTGCCGGGGACGCCGGCCGGTCGACGGCTCGCCCGTCGGGTCACTCTCGGCACGGCCGCAGTGGGTGGACTCTTCGTCGTGCACCTGGTGCTGCTGGCGACGATCCCGGGCGTCCGCGCCGCAGCCGGCGGGCTCGCCGTGGCGCCCACGGTGCTGGCGGCCGTGCTCCTGGTGATCGCGGCATCGGCGGTTCGCTGGCGCCGCGCCGCCGGTTCCGACGATGGCCGGCACGAGGCATGGGGCGGTCGTGCGCCCGCCGTGTTCCTGGCGCTGGCGCTCGGGGCCGCGCTGACCCTGTCGAGCATGCTCGTCGTCGGCACCGGCGACTGGCTCAACGGATCGCGCTCGGCAGGCGAGCTGCTGCACCTGCCCGCCGCGACGCCGGGATCGGTGGCGCCGGACCGTTCGGGCTGTGATGCGGCCTGCCCGGTCCCCGCCCCGCTCCTGAGCATCCCCGCGGTCTACGTGTGGTTCGGTGCGGCCATCGGGATCGGACTCCTCGTCCTGCTGCTGGTCGGTGTGATCGCGGCGCTGCGGACCTCACGCTCGCTTCCGCGCGCCGGTTGTGCGGCGAGCACGCCGGCGGCCGCACCCGACGTGCTCGGCTCACGCGTCGAGGACCGTCCTGGCGCCGGTGACGCGGTCCTTCGCGCCCGCTGGTGGGCCGGGGTGGCTCATCGCGCCGAGCCGCTGACGGGGGTGATGGCCGTCGCGACCGGCGTGAGCGTCGCGCTCGCCCTCGCGTTCACGGTGCTGGTCGGCGTGCGCCCCGAGCTCGGGCCGCCGCAGGTGAGTGGTCGGCTCCCCGTCGGGACCGCCGAGTCGGCCTACGCCGCGATCGCCGGCGGGACGGCGTGGGGCGCCGGTGCCGTGGGGCTCCTGGTCCTGGGCGGACTCGTCGGGGGTGCAGCGATCGGCCGAACCCGGCCGCTCGGGCTGCTCTGGGACCTCATCTGCTTCCTGCCCCGGACCGGGCACCCCTTCGGGCCCCCGTGCTACGCCGAGCGTGTGGTCCCCGAGCTGGTCCGGCGCTGTGCGACGTGGGTGGGGCCCGCGCGGCGGCACGAGACGGGTCCGGGGCGCCGCGTCGTCCTCAGCGCGCACAGCCTGGGAGCGGTCCTCGCCGTGGCGAGCGTCGTCGCGCTGCGCGCCGAGCACGGCGCCCGGGTCGCTGACCGGTTGAGCCTGCTCACCTACGGCTGCCAGCTCCGCGCCTATCTCGGGCGGATGTTCCCCGAGCTGCTCGGCCCGGCCGTGCTCGGCACGCCGCCCAGCCGGGGCGCCCGGCTCTTCACCGCTGACCCGTGGCGCGATGCGCTCGCCGAGGACTCCCGCCGGACCGAGGAGGGGCACGCGGCCCCGGGGTCGCTCTCGGCTCTGCTCACGGATCCTTCCGGGGACGTGCGATGGATCTCCTTGTGGCGGCGGACCGACTACCTCGGTTTCCCGGTGCGCTCGTGGGCGGGCGGACCGCTCGATCGGCCGGCCGAGGAGATCGACACGAGCGGGTACCTCCCGGAGATCGGGACGCATGGCGGCTACCCGCGTGTCATCGCCTACACCGTTGCACTCGACCACTTGCGGCGCTGAGCGCGAGCGGCACTCCCGGCGACGTCCGAGGTGTTCGCTCTGGGCGAACACGCCAGACGGGCGTGGTCGCGAGGCGGGCGCGGATGGGCGAGGCTAGAGCCCTCATGTCCGCCGCCGCACCCACCCCGTCGAGGCAGGGGCCCACGCCCCTGGCCACCGTCCCGGTGCGTCGTCGACGGGGCGTGCGGATCGCGCTGCTCACGCTGCTCGTCGTCCTGCTCTCGCTCGCATGGGGGGTGGGCACCGCGCGGTCCGACGGCTCCTTCGGGCCGCACCTGGCCCGGTACGCCGTGACTCTCGACGGACAGGTCACGATCGACCTCGGGCCGCTCGGCACGTTGGTCATCGACTCGCCCGCGCCGGTCCTCGGGGCGCGGGTGACGGTCGAGGAGATCCCCAGCACGCTGACCACCGTCGACCTCTCGGCGACGCTCGACACGCTCAGCGGCGACCTTCGTCAGTACCTCGAGCTCTTCTCCTCTCCGCAGGAGACCCTTCGTGCCGTGATCCACGACCTGGTCGTCGACGCGCTGCGACGCGCTGCGGTCGCGGCCCTGTTCTGCCTCGCGCTCATCCTCGTCGGGCGGTGGGTCCTCGGTCCGGCGCGCAGGTCCGAGCTCGCGGCACTGTGGACCGCCAGGCACAGCCTGATGACCGCGGGAGTCGCGGTCACGCTGCTCACCGGCGGCACGCTCAGCGCGAGCCTGCCCATCCGACCGACAGTCGACGCGAACCGGGAGGCCTCGGCCGTCTTCGACGGCACACCCCTCGAAGGAGCGCGGATCACTGGACGCCTCGCCGGACTGATCGACACCTACGGGGGCTACGCGGTCGACGCCTACCGCGAGAACGCGACCTTCTACGGCGGCGTCGTCACCTCGCTCGACGAGGCATGGCGCGCCAGGGCCAGGATCGAGCTGCGATCCTCGCGACTGACCAGCGTGCCCGAGTCCGCCACGGCCACTCCGGCGGCAGCGGACCCGATCGTCGCGGTCGTCGTCAGCGACCTGCACTGCAACGTCGGGATGGCGCGGGTGATCCACGAGGTCGCGACCCTCTCCTCCGCCGATCTCGTGCTCAACGCCGGCGACAGCACGATGGACGGCACCGGGGTCGAGTCGTACTGCGTCAACGCCTTCGCCGCTGCCGTGCCCCGTGGTGCCGCGTACGTGATCTCCGACGGCAACCACGACAGCACGGAGACCTCGGCCCAGGAGCGCGATGCCGGAGCGCACGTGCTGGCCGGCAAGGTGATCCAGGTCGACGGTCTGCGGATCCTCGGAGACAGCGACCCGAACGCCACCCGGCTCGGCTCGGGCACATCGACGGTCGGGGCAGAGAGCGTGACGGATGCGGGTCATCGTCTGGCCGACCTCGCCTGCGACGACGGGAACGTCGACCTGCTGCTCATCCACACGCCGGACGTCGGTACAGAGTCCTTGATGCGCGGGTGCGTTCCGGCCCAGGTCTCCGGGCACTGGCACCGCAGGGTCGGCCCGGACCGGTTCGGAGAGGGCGTGCGATACGTCAGCGGCAGCACCGCCGGCGCCGTCCTCAACGAGCCGACGGTCGGCCCGCTGCACGGCACTGCCGAGCTGACGATCCTGCGCTTCGACCCTGAGACCCATGCGGTCCTGGACTACCGGATCATCCAGGTCCGCACCGACGGGACCGTGAGCGTCGAGGCGGCGCTGCAGTGGCCGACGCCGTCGAGCCACTTCCCTCGGTCGGGTGATCCTGTGTGATCCCCCACCCTCGCCGGCGAACGACGGGTACCCTGACGGGTCGATCCGGTCAGGGGTCGTAGGGACGAGACGAGAGGTGGACGGGTGGCCGACGGCGACGCTCCGGTTCCCCGTCGACGTGACCTCCGACGCTCGCAGGAAGCCACCGGACCGGTCGCGCTCCCCGCCGCGGCGCAGGAGGGCCAGACGGGTCAGGTCCCGACCACGACGGGCCAGACGGGTCAGGTCCCGACCACGACGGGCCAGACGGGTCAGGTCCCGACCACGACGGGCCAGACGGTTCAGGTCCCGACCACGACCGGCTCGACCGCGGCCGTCGCCCGGCGTCCGCTCCCGGCCGAGCACCGGCGGCGCTGGATCGTCCTCACCCTGGTGGCGGTGCTCCTCACCGTGGCGGCGATCACGGGCGGGCCGTGGCTCTACGCGCGGCTGACCACGGCGGACGCCGCCGCGCCCCTCTCCCTCACCACGCAGACCCAGGTCCCGAGCAACGACCCCAACGTCCCGCTGACCCTCGACGGCACCTGGCGCGTGGCGACCGGCTCCCAGGCCGGGTACCGGATCGGTGAGAACCTGAACGGGAGCAGCGTCGAGGTCGTCGGACGGACCGACGAGGTCTCGGGCACGGTGACCATCACAGGCGACGCGCTGAGCGCCGTGGACGTCGTCGTCCAGACCGCCGGAATCGCTACGGACGAGTCCGCGCGTGACACCTACTTCCGCCGTGCCCTCGACACCACGACGTATCCGCAGGCCACGTTCGTCGCTTCCGGCCCGGTCGACATCGCCGCGCTCTCGACCGCGACGTCGCCGATCTCGATCTCGGTGCCGGGCAAGCTGACGATCCGTGACCAGGAGCTCGACGCGACGGCGGACGTCAAGGTCCAGCGGACGACGGACGGCCTCGAGGCGCTCGGTGGCATCAGCGTCGCCCTCACGGACCTCGGGTTGACGGCCCCCACCGTGCCGTTCGTCACCGTGAACGACACCGGCTCGGTGGAGTTCCGGTTGGAGCTGACCCGCTGATCCCTGGCACCCCGCCGGTCAGCGGCGACGGGTCCCGAAGATCGTGCGCGTGATCTCGCGGCCCAGCTGCGTCCCGGCCGAGCGCAGGAACGAGTCCAACGGGCTCGACGAGCGACTGCTCGTCGACCGGCGACTCGTGGTGCCCTCCTTCTTCATCGCCTTCTCGATCCGCTCGAGCTCCTTTGCCCGGGCATCGGCTTCCTTCTTCGCAGCCGCCGCTGCTGCCTCGGCCTCCTTGCGGGCCGTCTCGGCCGCGGCGGCTGCTGTCGCGTCGGCCTCGGCTCGCGCGGCACGCGCCGTCAGGAGCTCGTAGGCCGACTCCCTGTCGATCGCCGTCGCGTACTTCGCGCCCTGCGTCGAGGCGGCGACCAGCGCCGTCATCGCAGCCGGGTCAGCCGGCGACATCGCCGACTCGGGCGCGCGCAGCCGGGTCCAGGCGACCGGGGTCGGAGCGCCCTTCTCCGAGAGCACCGTCACGACTGCCTCGCCGGTGCCGAGCGTCGTCAGCAGCTCCTCGAGGTCGTAGTCGGAGTTCGGGAAGGTCCGTGCGGTGGCGCGCAGCGCGGTGGCGTCGTCCGGGGTGTAGGCGCGCAGGGCGTGCTGCACGCGGTTGCCGAGCTGGGAGAGCACGTCCGCGGGCACGTCCTTCGGAGTCTGGGTGACGAAGAAGACCCCGACGCCCTTGGACCGGATCAGCCGGACGGTCTGGGTGACTTCGGTGAGGAAGTCCTTCGAGGCGTCGGTGAAGAGCAGGTGCGCCTCGTCGAAGAAGAACACCAGCTTTGGCTTGGCGGCGTCGCCGACCTCGGGCAGCTCGGAGAAGAGATCGGCGAGCAGCCACATGAGGAAGGTCGAGAAGAGCGCCGGCCGGTCCTGGACGCTGGGCAGCTCGAGCGCGGAGATGACGCCGCGACCGTCGACGGCGGTGCGCAGCAGGTCGCCCGTCGAGAACGCAGGCTCGCCGAAGAAGACGTCGGCGCCCTGCGCCTGGAGGCCGACGATCTCGCGCAGGATCACCCCGGCTGTTGCCGCGGAGAGCCCACCGATGCCCTTGAGCTCGGCCTTGCCGTCATCGGAGACCAGGTAGGCGATGGTGGACTGGAGGTCCTTGAGGTCGAGCAGGGCCAGGCCCTGGTTGTCGGCCCAGTGGAAGATCAGCCCGAGGCTCGACTCCTGGGTCGCGTTGAGCCCGAGGACCTTCGACAGCAGCAGCGGGCCGAAGTCCGTGACCGTCGTGCGGATGGGCGTGCCGGTGCCCTGGTCCCCGAGCGTGTAGAGCTCGACGGGGAAGCCGGTGGCCTGCCAGTCCTGCCCGATGCTCGTCGTCCGCGAGAGCAGCTTCTCGCTCGAGGTGCCCGGCACCATCAGCCCGGAGAGGTCGCCCTTGATGTCGGCGACGAAGACGGGGACGCCTGCGGTGGAGAGTCCCTCGGTCATCACCTGAAGGGTCTTCGTCTTGCCCGTCCCGGTCGCCCCGGCGATGAGGCCGTGCCGGTTCATCATGGCCAGCGGGAGCGCGACCTGGGCGCTCGCGGTCGCCGTCCCGTCCTCGACGAGGGCCCCGAGCGGGAGGCTGCCGGAGAAGCGGTACGCCGCTCGGACCTTCTCGGCCCAGGCGGACGCCGTGGCGGCGGCCGGGTTCTCAGCGGCCGGCGCGGTGGCGGGAGCGGCCCGATCCGGGGCCGACGCACCTGCCTGGGCGGCGATCTGCAGCGCGTGGGCCTTGGCTTCTGCTGCCTCCGCGGCTGCGAGAGCGGCGGCGGCGCGGGCGGCGGCCGCCTCGGCCTCGGCCTGGGCGATCGCGAGGGTGAGGGCAGGGTCCTGGGCGTCGGTGCTCATGCCGAGGAGCGTAGTGATCTCGTCCGGCCGCGTCGCGACGGTAACCTGTGGCCGTGCACACGCCCGACATCGCCCCCGACGACACCACGACGGAGGGCGCTGGGGCGCCCGAGGTCCCGTTCCGCTACACCGCAGCCCTCGCGGCGGGCATCGAGGAGCGCTGGCAGGGCCTCTGGGAAGAGCGTGGCACCTTCCACACGGCCAACCCGAGCGGTGCGCTCACCGACGCCGAGGGCCGCCACGCGGACCCGAGCCAGCGGTCGTTCTTCGTGATGGACATGTTCCCCTACCCGTCCGGGGCGGGCCTGCACGTGGGCCATCCGCTGGGCTACATCGCGACCGACGTCGTCGGGCGCTACCGCCGCATGTGCGGCGACAACGTCCTGCACGCGTTGGCCTACGACGCCTTCGGGCTGCCCGCCGAGCAGTACGCCGTCCAGACCGGTGCCCACCCGCGAACCACCACCGAGGCGAACATCGTCACGATGCGTCGCCAGCTCGGCCGCCTGGGTCTTGGCCACGACTCGCGCCGCAGCTTCGCCACGACGGACGCCGACTACGTGCGCTGGACGCAGTGGATCTTCCTGCAGGTCTTCGGCTCCTGGTACGACGCCGACGCCGTCCGGCCCGACGGCGGCAGGGGCCAGGCCCGGCCGATCACCGAGCTCGAGGCCGCCTATGCCGCCGGCGCCCGCGCGCTCCCGGCCGACGCCCCGGCTGCCACGTGGGCGGAGCTGGACGCGGTACAGCGCCGCCAGGTCGTCGACGCCCAGCGTCTTGCCTACGTCTCGGAGACCCCGGTGAACTGGTGCCCGGGCCTCGGAACGGTGCTCGCGAACGAGGAGGTCACCGCGGACGGTCGCTCCGAGCGGGGCAACTACCCCGTGTTCAAGCGCAACCTGCGTCAGTGGAACATGCGGATCACCGCGTACTCCGACCGTCTGTCCGAGGACCTCGACCTCATCGACTGGCCCGAGAAGGTCCGCTCGATGCAGCGGAACTGGATCGGTCGGTCCGAGGGTGCCGAGGTGACCTTCGACGTCATCGGCGGCCAGGAGCTCGAGGTCTTCACCACGCGCCCCGACACCTTGTTCGGCGCGACGTTCATGGTGGTCGCCCCCGAGCACCCCGTGCTCGACGAGGTCCCCGCCGAGTGGCCGGACGGCACGCACGGCAGCTGGACCGGCGGTCACCGGACGCCGGCGGCGGCCGTCGCCGCCTATCGCCTGGACGCCGCGGCCAAGAGCGCCGTCGAACGCCAGGCGGAGACGCGCAAGACGGGTGTCTTCTCCGGGCACCTGGCGATCAACCCGGTCAACGGGCAGCTGATCCCCGTCTTCACCGCCGACTACGTCCTCATGGGCTACGGCACGGGCGCGATCATGGCCGTTCCCGCGCAGGACGAGCGCGACTGGGACTTCGCCCAGGTCTACGAGCTGCCGCGTGTGCGCACGGTTGCGCCACCCGACGGCTTCGAGGGCGGTGCGTGGACCGGTGACGGCGTCGCGATCAACTCCGCGAACGACGAGATCAGCCTGAACGGGCTCGGGGTCGTCGAGGCCAAGAGCGCGATCATCGCCTGGCTCGAGGCCAAGGGCCTGGGCACCGGAACGGTCACCTACCGCCTGCGGGACTGGCTCTTCAGCCGCCAGCGCTACTGGGGCGAGCCGTTCCCGATCGTCTACGACGAGCACGACCTGCCGATCGCGCTGCCGGACGCGCTGCTGCCGGTCGAGCTGCCGCAGGTGCCGGACTACTCGCCGCGCACCTTCGCTGCCGACGACGCGACCTCCACGCCGGAGCCGCCGTTGGGCCGCAACGAGGACTGGGTGACCGTGACGCTCGACCTCGGCGACGGCCCCCGTGCCTACCGTCGGGACACGAACACGATGCCCAACTGGGCCGGCTCCTGCTGGTACTACCTCAACTACCTCGATCCCGGCTCGCGCGCGCTCGTCGTGGACCCCGAGCTCGAGGCCTACTGGATGGGCCCGAAGCACGACGACCTCGCGGGCGTCAGCGGCGGCGTCGACCTGTACGTCGGCGGCGTCGAGCACGCCGTGCTGCACCTGCTCTACGCGCGCTTCTGGCACAAGGTCCTGTACGACCTGGGCCACGTGAGCAGCATCGAGCCGTTCCGGACCTTGTTCAACCAGGGCTACATCCAGGCGTACGCCTACACGGACGCGCGCGGCCAGTACGTGCCGGCGGCCGAGGTCGTCGAGGACGCCGAGTCCTCGACGGGCTACCGCTGGAACGGCCAGGAGGTCGCCCGCGAGTACGGGAAGATCGGCAAGTCGCTGAAGAACGTCGTCTCGCCGGACGAGATGTACGAGGCGTACGGCGCAGACACCTTCCGTCTCTACGAGATGTCGATGGGTCCGCTCGACCTGTCGCGCCCGTGGGAGACACGTGCCGTCGTGGGCTCGCAGCGCTTCCTCCAGCGGCTGTGGCGCAACGTGGTCGACGAGCAGACCGGCGAGCTCACCGTGGTCGACGAGGCGCCCGACGAGGCGACGCTGCGCGCGATGCACAAGGCGATCGACGAGGTCCGCACCGAGATGGACGCGATGCGGTTCAACACCGCCATCGCGCGGCTCATCGTGCTCAACAACCACCTGACGGGTCTGCCGTCCGTGCCGCGGGCGGCGGCCGAGGCGATCGTGCTTCTCGTCGCCCCGTTCGCGCCGCACCTCGCGGAGGAGATCTGGTCGAAGCTCGGCCACGCCGAGAGCCTTGCCCGCGAACCCTTCCCCGTCGCCGACCCCGCCTACCTCGTCGAGGACACCGTCACCTGCATCGTCCAGGTCCAGGGCAAGGTGCGTGACCGGCTCGAGGTCTCACCGTCGGCTGGCGAGGACGAGCTGCGTGAGCTCGCCCTGGCCAGTGCCGCCGTCCAACGGGCGATCGACGGTCGCGAGGTGCGGCGCGTCGTCGTGCGTCCCCCGGCCCTGGTCAACGTCGTCGTCTGAGGGCTCGCACTCCACAGCCCGGACGGCCCCGAGGATCGTGGCGGTCGGGCACGGCCTCGCGTCGCGCCGTGAGCCCCGACGACCTCGATCGACGCCGTGCCCCTGCACGGCTCGGAACCGAGATGGCGCCCGGGGCGGGCGAGGTGCCCGGGGCGGGAGACGGACTGCTCCACGGCGCGCGCGCCCGGACGGTGCAAGCCGCGCAGGTGGCTGCTCGCGCCCGCGCGCTCGCCCGTCCGACCGAGCCGTGGCCCTCGGACGTCGTCGAGCCGGTCGCCGCGACCCGGCGCTGGGCGGTGTCGTGGCGTGCCGGGGTCGTCGCGGCGGCGGCGCTCCTCGCGCTGGGCGGCGTCGTGGTGCTCCGATCCCTCGGGGGAGGCCCGGAGATCCTCGTCTCGACCGCCCAGGCCACGCTCGACGGCGGCGGTCGTGGGGACCTGTCGAGCACTGGTGCGGTGCAGCCGGCACCATCCGAGGACCCGGCGGGCCACTCGGGGCCGTCCGCCGTGACCGTGCACGTGGTCGGGGCGGTGACGGCACCGGGCGTCGTCAGTCTCCCGGTGGGCGCACGCGCGGTCGATGCCGTCCGAGCGGCCGGGGGAGCGAGCCCCGACGCCGACCTCGCCCGGGTGAACCTCGCACACGTCCTGGCTGACGGTGAGCAGATCGTGGTCCCGACGGTGGGGGAGCCGGGCGCAGCCGGTGCCGCGGGCGGTGACGGCACCACGGCAGGCGGCGCGTTGGACCTCAACGGCGCCGATGTCGCCGCCCTGGAGTCTCTCCCACGGATCGGTCCCGTGCTGGCGGAGCGGATCGTGGCCTGGCGGACCTCCCACGGCCGCTTCAGCTCGGTCGACGAGCTCGCTGAGGTCCCCGGGATCGGCCCGGCCCTGCTCGCTGCGCTCGACGGGCTCGTGCGTGTCTGAGCGCCGGGAGGCCACGGACCTCAGGCTCGTCCCCGCCGCTCTTGGCGCGTGGGCGGCGGCGCTGGGGGTGACGGCCGTCCATGACTCACGCGCGACGCTCCTCGTCGCACTGGTGTGCGTCGGGCTGCTCCTCGTGGTCGTCGTGGTGCGCCGCCGGCTCGCCCGAGCGGCCGGCGGGCTCCTGCTCGGGCTGGTCGCCGTGCTGGTGGTGCTCGGCTCGGGCGCTGCGCACGGGGTGGCGGAGAATCGCGGCGGGCTCCTCGCCCTGATCGACGAGCGCGCCGTGGTGAACGTGACCGGCGTGCTGCGCTCGGACGCGGTCCCGGCACCCACCCCGTGGGACCCGACCTCGGAACGGACCCGGTTCGTCGTGGCGGTCACCGAGCTGCAGGCCCGCGGACGCAGCAGCGCGGCCGGCGCCAGGTTGCTGGTGACGGTCTCGGGTCCTGCGTCCGGGCTGGTCCGCGGGACGGAGGTGCGGATCTCGGGTCGGCTGACGGCGAACGCGCTGCCGGGGAGCGGAACGGTCGGCGGGCTGGCGGCCCGCGAGGTCGTCATCCGGCGCGCGGCGCACGGGGTCGATGCCGGCGTCGCGCGACTCCGCGCGGGGTTGCTGGCCGTGACCGACGGTCTGGACCCCCGGGCACGGGGACTGGTCCCCGGGATGACGCTCGGCGACACCTCCCGGCTGCCTCCCGACACCGCCGCCGCGATGCGCACCGTCGGTCTGACGCACCTGACGGCCGTCTCGGGGACGCATGTGGCTGTCGTCGCCCTGGTGATCGGCTCGCTGGCGGTGCGCCTGCGGGCGCCCCGCGGCGTGCGGGCGGCGGTCGCTGCCGTGGCGATCGGGGGGTTCGTCCTGCTGGTGCACCCCGAGCCGAGCGTGCTGCGGGCCGCGTTGATGGGGGCTGTCGGGATCGGTGGGCTGCTGCTGGGGCGTTCGTCCGTCGCGGTCCCTGCGCTCGCCGCCACGGTGATCGTCCTGCTGGCGACCGAGCCCGGCCTCGCCCGCTCGGTCGGCTTCACCTTGTCCGTGGTGGCCACCGCGGCGATCGTCCTGCTGGCCGTGCCCGCGGCCGCCCTGCTGCCCCGCCTGCCCCGGCCCCTCGTGCACGCCGTCGCGGTCCCGCTCGCCGCCCAGAGCGCCTGCGGCCCGATCCTGGTCCTCCTGGACCCGCACCTGTCGTTGTGGGCGGTGCCGGCCAACCTCGCCGCCGCGCCGGCCGTCCTTCCGGCCACCGTGCTGGGGCTGCTCGCGACCCTCGTGGAGCCGTGGTCGGTGACCGTCGCCGCGGCTCTCGCGCACGGCGCCGGCTGGGCGACGGGCTGGATCGCGGAGGTGGCCGAGATCGGTGCAGGGCTGCCCGGCGCGCGGCTCGGCTGGCAGCAGGGCGCTCCTGGCGCGGTGGCCCTCGCTGCGCTCACGGCGCTGGCCTGGATGGTCCTCGCCCGAGCGGTCCGGTCGTGGCCGGATCGTGCAGCGGGCCCGCACGCCTCGGCGCCGGGCGTCGGGGCGCCGAGGTCCCTCCTCGCCCGTGGCAGGCTTGTCCCGTGCCCCCCTCCTCGCGTCGACCGGTCGCATCCACCGTGAGCTGGGACTCGGTCGAGCCTGCCCCGCTGGTGCTCGTCACCGGGGCCGAGACGCTCCTCGCCGAGCGTGCCGTCGATCGGCTCGTCGCCAGGGCGCGGGAGGGCGACCCGCAGGTCGAGGTGACCCGGCTCGAGGGCCCGGCCTACGAGCCAGGGCAGCTGCGCTCGGTGGCGAGCCCGTCGCTGTTCGGCGAGGCGACGCTCGTGGTGCTGGGTGACCTCCAGTCGGCAACCGAGGCGGCGTTCGCCGACGTGATCGCCTATGTGGCCCGTCCCGACGACGAGGTCGTCCTCGTCCTCGTCCACGGCGGCGGCAACCGGGGCAAGCGCGTCCTGGACGCGGTCCGCGCGGCGGGGGCCGTCGTCGTCTCCTGCGACCCGGTGAAGAAGGACGCCGACAAGCTCGCCTTCGCGGCCGCTGAGCTGAAGTCCGCTCGGCGCCGGGCCGAGCCTGAGGCCGTTCGCGCCCTCGTCGAGGCCTGTGGCACCGATCTGCGTGAGCTGGCCGCTGCGTGCCGGCAGCTCGTGGCGGACACCTCCGGGGTCATCTCCACCGATCTCGTCACGCGGTACTACGGGGGAAGGGTGGAGGCCACCGGCTTCCGTGTGGCCGATGCCGCGGTGGAGGGCAGGTCCGGCGATGCCGTCACCCTGCTGAGGCATGCCCTGGCGACCGGGACCGATCCCGTCCCGGTCGTTGCGGCGCTCGCGGCGCGCCTGCGAGTGCTCGCCAAGGTGGCGGCTGCCAGGAGCCGGGGGATGGGGGCGGCAGAGCTCGGGATGGCGCCCTGGCAGATCGACCGGGCTCGCAGGGACCTCGCCCGCTGGCGCCCGGAGACCCTCGCGGCCGCGATCGCTGCCGTGGCCCAGGCTGATGCCGAGGTGAAGGGCGCGGGACGCGACCCGGTGTTCGCGGTGGAGCGC
Organism: Actinomycetales bacterium; assembly: GCA_038252305.1. Taxonomy (GTDB): domain Bacteria; phylum Actinomycetota; class Actinomycetes; order Actinomycetales; family Cellulomonadaceae; genus Actinotalea. Next base: position 68,265 of record JBBSAL010000010.1, read on the forward strand.
GCCGTCCTGCGGGTTGCGGCAGCCGCGTCCGAGCGCTGAGGCGATAGCGGCCCCCACCCGCACGCCGTCGACGGCAGTCATACCGCATGTGACAAGCGGATGTCGATCGTGCAATCGAGCGTGTCTATGTGAGATAAATCACACACTCCTTGGCTCCCCTTTGCCCCGATTCGTCCTGATTTGTCGGGTAATTGCCCGCAGACGAGTCCTAGCGAACTGCGCGGCGCTCTGTCATAGTCCTCATGACAGCCCCATCTGAGGAGATGACATGAACCGCATCGTGAAGTCCACCACCATCGCCGTTCTCACGCTTGCTCTTGCTGCGGTCGGCCTTCCGGTCCACTCTTCCGGCGCCACGGACTCCATCGGCACCCCCTGCTGCAGGTCTGTCATCTAGGAGATCGCTTCGGTGAGGTCGGCCCGGTCCGACGTCACCCGAATGGCCTGGCGCAAGGGGTGTCAAGGCCGAACGGTCACGGGTAAGGTGAGCGACTATGACTGATCTTTCCGAACGCCTGCGGGCGGAGCGCATGAGGGCCGGCCTGTCCCAGACGGCGCTGGCCGGCAGTGACTTCTCCCCGAGCTACATCTCCCTGATCGAGGCGGGTCGGCGCTCGCCGACCGACTCGGCGCTCGCCGTGCTGGCAGAGCGCCTGTCCACGACGGTGGAGTATCTGCGCTTCGGCGACGACGCGCCGAGCGAGGAGCGGGCCAGGCTCGAGCTCGGCTTCGCCCGGCTCGCGCTCGCCAACGGCTCGGCGGCTGAGGCGAAGGAGCGGCTCCTCGCGCTCGACCTCAGCGCCATCTCACCCCGGCGTGTGGGTGAGGCCCGGTTCGCGCTGGCGATGGTCCACGAGGCGCTCGGTGAGATGGCCGAGGCCGTGGACGTCCTCGAGCCGCTCCTGGCCGAGGCGCGCGCAGCCGGACGCTGGCTCCAGGCCGCCTCCCTCGCGGCAAGCCTCATCGGTGTCTACTACGACGCCGGCGACCTCGCGCACAGCATCGAGCTCGGCGACGAGGTGCTCGCTGAGATCGAGGCTGCGGGCATGACCGGGACCGACGAGCACCTGCGGCTGGGCTCGACGATCCTGTGGTCCTACTACCAGCGTGGCGACCTGCTCTTCGCGGCGCACCGCGCATCCGGCCTCATCGAGATGGCCGAGCGTGACGGCACGCGCCGAGGCCGGGGGAGCGTGTACTGGAACGCTTCGCTCGTCGCCGAGGGCCGGGGGGACTTCGCGGAGGCGCGGCGGCTGACGGAGCGTGCACTCGCCTATCTCAGCGAGGGCGACCCGAGCCGAGACATCCCTCGCCTGAGGCTGCACTACGGATGGTTGCTCCTGCGCTCGAACCCGCCGGAGGCCTCCGCCGCGCTCGAGCAGCTCGGGCTGGCCGCTGACGGGCTCGTGAACGTCGGCTCGGAGTTCGAGATCGCGCGCTGCCGCTACGAGTCGGCGCGGGCGTACCTGCTTCTCGGAGACGCGCAGCTGGCGCAGACCCTCGCGCTCGAGGGGCTCGCGCTCCTCGATGACACCGCCGGCTTCGACGCCTGTGACGCCCACATCGTCCTCGGCGACTGCTACGCGGCCCAGGGTGGGCTTCATGAGGCCCTCGGCGAGTACCGCTGGGCTGCCGACCGGCTGGCCATGCTCTCCGCCGGCCGCCAGTCCGCAGCGGTCTGGCGCTCGCTCGGCGACCGTCTGGTCTCCTACGGGGACGCAGACGGGGCCTCGCGCGCTTACGCCACGGCGCTCGACGAGGCGGGGATCCGGCCGACGACCTTCTCGCTCACCGCGCGCGAGGCCCTGGCGGTCGGTTTCGGGGAGAGCTCGGAGAACTGAACGCCCGAGCGGGCGCGGCGTGGGCTGTCGTCAGATCGAGCGTGCCGTCGACGCGCAGGGGGCGTCGATGCCACCTGGCCTGCATCGCTCGACGCCGACCGGCGCGCGGGTGACCGGGACGTGGACGAGCACGGACAGCGAAAGGGCGCCTCCCGTGGGGGAGGCGCCCTTTCGGCGTCCTGGGTGCTGCGGGGTGTCAGAGCGAGCCGACAGCCTTCGCGAGCGCCGACTTGCGGTTGGCCGCCTGGTTGGCGTGGATGACGCCCTTGCTGACGGCCTTGTCGAGCTTGGTGGTCGCGCTCTGCAGCGCGTTCGCCGCAGCGTCCTTGTCACCCGAGGTGATCGCGTCACGGACGCGACGGATGTGCGTCTTGAGCTCGGACTTGACTGCCTTGTTGCGCAGGCGGGCCGCTTCGTTCGTGCGGATCCGCTTGATCTGGGACTTGATGTTGGCCACGTATTGACTCTCTTGTGCGTTCGCCGAAGCGATCTGACAGGTCGTAGAGGGCGTGCCCAGCTCCGGGACTGGGGCGTGGGGACACCCGCGGGGAGGAACTGAGCGAGTGCCCGCCGACCTGGGCGGACACGCGAGCGATCAGAGTATCAGCCGCGGGCCGGGCCGAGCGACCGCGCTACCCGGGTGAAGCGCTCACGGTCGAGCACGGCGCCCTCGCGGCGGACCGCCTCGGGGTCGATCCGCAGCACACGATCGAGGCGCACCTCGCTCGGGCGGCGCTGCGGGTCCCACGGACCGCTCCCGAGATCCGTCCACCGCTCGTCCGGCGGTGCCGGTCGCGTGTCGTGGTCACGGCTGGAGAGCAGGAGAGCGAGCAGCCACGGCCCGTCGCGCCCCACGAGCAGGACGGGCCGGTCCTTGCCGCGACCGTCGCCCTCCTCGTACGGGACCCAGGTCCAGACGATCTCCCCGGGGTCGGGAGCGCCGTCCGGGTCGGGGGCGTAGACGGGTGTGAAGGTGCCGGTGAAGTCCTGCAGGGTGCCCGTGCGGTCACCACCGCCCGATCGTGGGGGTGCGGGACGCGGTGCCGGTCCTGGCGTCGACCTCGTGCCCCGCCGTGGCTTCCTCGTCGTCGTGCCGCCTCGTCCGCGCGCAGCGTCCACCGCGATCCTCAGGACGGCGCCCAGAACCTTGTTCCAGCTGCTCTGTGCCACCCGCAGAGAGTAGCGACCGGGCTGGCGACCATCCGTCTCGTGGCGACCCGCCGTGGACGGACGCCCCGGACGCTCCGACCCCTCGACGAAAGGCTGCCGAAACGCGGACGTCATCATGGGTGGCCTACCGTTCGTTCATGGCAGACCTCTTCGACGGCTATCCCGCCGGTGCAGCATGGGACGAGGTGTTCGACCGGACCGGTGCCGTCCGTCCGTCCTACCGCCATGTGTACGAGGCGCTCGGTGAGCTCTCCGAGGCCGAGCTGCGTGGCCGTGCCGAGACGCTCGCCCGGACGTACCTCACCCAGGGTGTGACCTTCGACATCGGTGGCGAGGAGCGACCCTTCCCGATCGATGTCGCGCCCCGCGTGGTCACGGAGGCCGAGTGGGACTCGGTCGCCCCGGGGGTCGCCCAGCGCGTCAAGGCCCTCGAAGCCTTCCTCGCCGATGTCTACGGGCCGCAGCGCGCGATCGCCGACGGCGTCGTGCCGCGCAGCCTGGTCACCTCCTCGACGCACTTCCACCGTGCCGCCCAGGGCATCAACCCGCCGAACGGGGTCCGGGTCCACGTCTCGGGGATCGACCTGATCCGTGACGAGGCCGGTGAGTTCCGGGTGCTCGAGGACAACGTCCGGGTGCCGAGCGGGGTGAGCTACGTGCTCTCCAACCGCAAGGCGATGGCGCAGGTCTTCCCCGAGCTCTTCTCGAGCCTGCGCATCCGCTCGGTCGCCGAGTACCCGAGCCGCCTGCTCGCGGCGCTCACGGCCGCGGCGCCGGACGGGGTGCACGAGCCGACGGTCGTCGTGCTCACGCCGGGTGTGTACAACAGCGCCTACTTCGAGCACTCGCTGCTCGCGCGGTCGATGGGCGTCGAGCTCGTCGAGGGCCGCGACCTCGTCTGCTCGGGCGGTCACGTCTGGATGCGGACGACGAACGGCCGACGTCGGGTCGACGTGATCTACCGCCGGGTGGACGACGAGTACCTCGACCCGGTCACCTTCAGGTCCGACTCCATGCTGGGCTCGCCCGGCCTGATGGCGGCCGCCCGCCGGGGCACCGTGACGATCGCGAACGCGGTCGGCAACGGCGTCGCAGACGACAAGCTCGTCTACACCTACCTGCCCGACCTCATCCGCTACTACCTCGGGCAGGAGCCGCTGCTCGCCAGCGTCGACACGTGGCGGCTGGAGGAGCCGGCCGCGCTCGAGGAGGTCCTGGACCGGCTGCACGAGCTCGTGGTCAAGCCCGTCGACGGCTCTGGTGGCAAGGGCCTGGTCGTCGGTCCGGCGGCCTCGGCCGCTGAGCTGGCGGAGCTGCGTGACCGGCTGCGCAAGGACCCGCGCGGCTGGATCGCCCAGCCGGTGGTCCAGCTCTCGACCGTCCCGACCCTCGTGGAGGGCGGGCTGCGTCCTCGCCACGTCGACCTGCGGCCGTTCGCCGTCAACGACGGCGACCACGTCTGGGTGCTCCCCGGCGGGCTCACCCGGGTCGCCCTGCCGGAGGGACAGCTCGTGGTGAACAGCTCCCAGGGTGGTGGTTCGAAAGACACCTGGGTGCTCGGCAGCGCGCGCAGCTCCGCGATGGCCGCGCCGCAGTCCCTGCCTCGGACCCTCGCCTTCGGCGAGGGGGTCCCGATCGACGCGAGCCCCTCCGACGACCGCTCCGAGCAGCAGCAACAGCAGCAGCAGCAGCGAGCTCTCGACCCGACTGACGAGGCAGGTGCACCGTGCTGAGCCGCATCGCCGAGTCGCTCTTCTGGATCGGTCGGTACATCGAGCGGGCGGACGCCACCGCTCGCCTGCTCGACGTCCACGTCCAGACGATCCTCGAGGACCCCTGGGCGGAGGAGGACCTCGTCTGCCGCACGCTCCTGTCGGTGATGAACCGCGAGGCACCACCGGTGGAGACCCTCGTGGGGCGCCACTACGTCCTGGACCGTCTGGCATTCGACCGCTCGACACCGTCGGCCATCGCCGGTTCGCTCACTGCGGCACGCGAGAATGCCCGCCGGGCACGTGAGGTCATCTCCACCGAGCTCTGGGAGGCCGTGAACGGCACCTGGAACCAGCTCCCCGCCCACATGATCCCCTCGCGGCCGCACAGCTTCTTCAGCTGGGTGAGGGAGCGGGCCGCACTCGTCTCGGGGATCGTCGACCAGTCGATCTCGCGCGACGACACGTGGAACTTCCTCGTTCTCGGGCGCTCCGTCGAACGAGCGGACATGACCGCGCGTCTGCTCGCCACGCGCGCGCTCGCCGGCACGACGGGGCCGGACTGGCCGACGCTGCTGCGCTCCTGCGGCGCGCACGAGGCCTACCTGCGTCGCTTCCGCGGCCTCGGCTCGGACGAGACGGCGGCCGAGTTCCTGCTCACCGACCGGCTCTTCCCCCGTTCCGTCGTCCATGCGCTCGGGCAGGCCCAGGCGTGCCTGGACGCGCTCGACCCCGCGGTCGGCAGGGCGAGCGTCGGTGGTGCGCGCCGGACCCTCGGCCATGCGCGGACGAACCTCGAGTACGGCGCCCTGCCCGACCTGATCGAGCAGCTGCCCACGCAGATGCTCGCCGTGCAGCGAGCGTGCTCCTCGGCGAGCGAGACGATCAGACAGCGCTACTTCCCGTCCGGGGCGCTGACCCAGTGGGCCGGAGGTGTCCTGTGAGCCGGCTGCACGTGGTCCACACGACCACCTTCACCTACGACAGCCCGGTCACGGCCTCGTTCAACGAGGCGCGGATGATCCCCGTCTCCGACTCGGACCAGACCGTCATGTCCGCCGCCCTGGCCATCGAGCCGATGACCTGGCGGCACGACTACGTGGACTACTGGGGCACCCACGCGACGGCGTTCGAGAGCTCGGAGCCGCACGGCCGCCTCGTGCTCACGTCGACCTCGCGCGTCGAGGTCCATCCGCGACCGCGTCCTGCGCCCGTCGGGTGGGACGTCCTGCGTGCGCCGACGACGATCGACGCGATGGCGGAGTTCCTGGTGACCTCCCGGACCACCACCGTTCCCGACGAGCTCGCCGCCATCGCTGCCGACGCGGGGGCACTGCCCGGGCCCGACGAGGCCGCCCGCCGGATCTGCGCCGCGGTGCACCAGAGGGTCGCGTACGTCCCCGGGGTGACGGCGGTGCACTCGGTCGGCTCCGAGGCGTGGATCGCGCGGAAGGGCGTCTGCCAGGACATGGCGCACCTGTCGGTCGGTGCGCTGCGCAGCGTCGGCATCCCGGCCCGGTACGTCTCCGGCTACCTCCACCCCGCAGGCGACGGGGAGATCGGGCTGACGGTCAGTGGCGAGTCGCACGCCTGGGTCGAGTGGTGGGTGGGGGACTGGGTCGCCCACGACCCCACCAACGACATCGACGTGGGCGAGCACCATGTGGCGCTCGGACGCGGGCGTGAGTACCAGGACGTCGCGCCGGTCCGCGGGATCTTCGCCGGCGGCGCCACGCAGTCGCTCGACGTCCAGGTCCGGATCACCCGCGAGGCCTGAACGCACCGAGCGTCGACGGGGCGGCCGCGCGAGCGGGCCCCCTGCGGGACTGCGACGGCCGCTACCGGTCAGGGAGTGAGTCGACGCCCCAGCGCGGTGCCGAGGGCTGCGGCGTCCCCGGTCACCCGGACCGCCGGGTCGTCGGGCAGGGTGCGCCGCCACAGCAGCAGGGCGAGCGCGGCGGCGGGGCCGGTGACCTCGACGGCGGGCGCGCCCGGCTCGTGCGCCAGGGTCCAGGTGCGATCGGTGTCGGTCGCCGTGAGCCGGAGCGCAGCGGGCAGCGGCGCGCACCGGCCGAGGGAGACCTGCCGGGGGTACATCACGGTGGCGACCTCGTCGACCGTGTCGGCCCAGACCTCGGGTGCGGCCAGGGTCGCCCAGGAGAGCTCGAACCGCGGGATCGGCGCGTCCGTCGGTGCCCGGACCCCGACGCCCCCGCTCGCCCCCGCCGTGCGGCCGGCGTGGGCGAGCAGGAGGGCCACGTGCAGGTCCCAGAGGTGGACGAGGGTCTCGTGCAGCTGGCGGCGGTGCCAGAACGCGACCGCTCCGGTGCCGACCAGCGTCGAGCACGGTGCGTCGGCCGGCAGTGCGGCGAGCGTGGCGCGCAGCTCGGCCGCGCAGCTCTCGTAGAGGGCGGCCAGGCCGACGCCATCGGTCTCGAGCGGGGCCGGTTCCGCGGAGCGTGCCTGGGCGGCCGCCCAGTGGTGCACGTCCGCCAGGTGCACGGCCATGTCACGCACGGTCCAGTCGCCGCACCACGGCACCGGAGTCGACGGTTCCGCGTGCTGCAGGAGGTCGAGGAAGCAGTCCTGCGCGGTGGCGAGCTGGGCGAGGTGGTCGAGGCTCATCGGACGATGATCGTCGATCGTCGCCGCCCGTCAAGGTCTGCGTGCACGGCGGAGGGCGGCGGGCGGTGGGCGTGGGACCATGGAGCCTGCCGATGTCTTCCCCCGCCCCGACGAAGCCGGAGCCCATCCCCGTTGTCCCCGATCCTCAGCGCCTCCCAGAGCGCCATGATCGCGCCCGCGACCACTCCGCCGGCGCTGCTGCGCAACTTCTGCATCATCGCGCACATCGACCACGGCAAGTCGACGCTGGCCGACCGCATGCTCCAGGCGACGGGGGTGGTCGACGCCCGCGCGATGCGCGCCCAGTACCTCGACCGGATGGACATCGAGCGGGAGCGCGGCATCACCATCAAGTCGCAGGCGGTCCGGATGCCCTGGGGCGTCGTCGCGCCCGACGGCACGATGGGGACGTTCGCGCTGAACATGATCGACACGCCGGGGCACGTCGACTTCACCTATGAGGTCTCGCGCTCGCTCGCGGCGTGCGAAGGCGCCGTGCTGCTCGTCGACGCGGCCCAGGGGATCGAGGCGCAGACGCTCGCGAACCTGTACCTCGCGATGGAGAACGACCTCACGATCATCCCGGTGCTCAACAAGATCGACCTGCCGGCCGCCCAGCCGGAGAAGTACGCCGAGGAGCTCGCCGGCCTGCTCGGTGGCGACCCCGCCGACGTCATGCAGGTCTCCGGGAAGACGGGGGTCGGCGTCGAGGCGCTGCTCAACCGCATCGTCGAGCAGGTCCCTGCGCCGACGGGAGACCCGGACGCCGCAGCCCGCGCGATGATCTTCGACTCGGTCTACGACACCTACCGCGGCGTGGTCACCTACGTCCGCGTCGTCGACGGGCACCTGTCCCCGCGCGAGAAGATCGTGATGATGTCCACCAAGGCGCATCACGAGCTCCTGGAGATCGGCGTCATCTCCCCGGAGCCGGTGCCGACGCAGGGCCTCGGGGTCGGCGAGGTCGGGTACCTCATCACCGGGGTGAAGGACGTGCGTCAGTCCAAGGTCGGCGACACGGTCACCAACGCGGCGAAGCCCGCTGCCGCAGCGCTCGCGGAGTACCACGACCCCAAGCCGATGGTCTTCTCCGGCCTGTACCCGATCGACGGCACCGACTACCCGGTGCTGCGTGACGCGCTCGACCGGCTCAAGCTCAACGACGCGGCCCTGGTCTACGAGCCGGAGACCTCCGTCGCCCTGGGCTTCGGCTTCCGCGTCGGGTTCCTCGGGCTGCTGCACCTGGAGATCGTGCGGGAGCGCCTCGAGCGCGAGTTCGACCTCGACCTCATCTCGACGGCGCCCAACGTCGTCTACGAGGTCACGATGGAGGACCGCTCGGTCATCCGCGTGACGAACCCGAGCGAGTTCCCCGGGGGCAAGATCGGCCAGGTCCGCGAGCCGATGGTCAAGGCGACGATCCTCGCGCCGAGCGACTTCATCGGCGCGATCATGGAGCTCTGCCAGGGCCGGCGAGGTGAGCTCCTCGGGATGGACTACCTCTCCTCCGAGCGCGTCGAGCTGCGCTACACGCTTCCGCTCGCCGAGATCGTCTTCGACTTCTTCGACCAGCTGAAGTCCAAGACGCGCGGCTACGCCTCCCTGGACTACGAGGCCGTCGGCGAGGAGGCGGCCGACCTGGTCAAGGTCGACATCCTGCTCCAGGGCGAGCAGGTCGACGCCTTCAGCTCGATCGTGCACAAGGACAACGCCTACGCCTACGGCGTGATGATGGTCGGCAAGCTGCGCAAGCTCATCCCGCGCCAGCAGTTCGAGGTGCCGATCCAGGCGGCCGTCGGCAGCCGGATCATCGCCCGCGAGACGGTCCGCGCGATGCGCAAGGACGTCCTCGCCAAGTGCTACGGCGGCGACATCAGCCGAAAGCGCAAGCTGCTGGAGAAGCAGAAGGAGGGCAAGAAGCGGATGAAGACCATCGGACGTGTCGAGGTCCCGCAGGAGGCCTTCATCGCCGCACTCTCCACCGACGTCGAGGTCAAGGACGACAAGAAGAAGTGAGCGGGGTCGAGCTCGGGGCGCGGCAGGAGCCGCACGCGATGCTCGGCGCCGTCACCCGGGTCTGCCGCGTCGCCGTGCTGCACCTCGATGACGGCTCCGACGGGGTGACCGCCATCGACAAGCGCCCGGTCGACGGTCCGGTGCAGGTCGGGCCGACCGGGCTGCGCGGGGACGTCCAGGTCAGCCGTAAGCACCACGGTGGCCCGGACAAGGCGGTCTACGCCCTCGACCAGGCCGAGGCGGACCACTGGGCCGCCGAGCTCGACCGCGAGATCGAGCCCGGTCTCTTCGGCGAGAACCTGCGGGTGAGCGGCCTCGTCGACGACGCCGAGATCGGCGAGCGGTGGCTCGTCGGCGAGGTGCTCGAGCTCGAGGTCACCGGGCCACGGAGCCCCTGTGCGACGTTCGCGCGGTGGCTCGGGCAGGACGGCTGGGTCAAGCGCTACGCCCGTCGCGGGCGCCCAGGGGTCTACCTGCGGGTCGTGGTGCCGGGAACGGTCGAGGCCGGCGCACCGATCGCCGTGACGCACCGGCCCGGCCATGGCGTGAGCGTCGCGCGGTGGTTCGCGGCGAACGATCCCGCAGATGCCCGCGCCCTGCTCGACGCCGAGGCTGCCGGGTCGTTGATGATCGCCGGCTACGTGCGCCCCTCCATCGTCCGCGCGGTCGGCAGGGAAGCGGATGCTGCTGCGACGACCGAGGGCGAGGGCTAGTGCCTGCGCTCCCGGACGGTGAGCCGGCACCCGCCGACGGCGCCCTTCCGGCGTGGGTGACGGGCATCTCGCCCGAGGGCCTCGGCATCTACCTGCACGTCCCGTTCTGCCGGGTCCGTTGCGGCTACTGCGACTTCAACACCTACACCTCGGGCGAGCTCGGCGGGGGAGCGAGCCAGGACTCCTATGCGCGGACGGCGCTGCGGGAGATCGAGCTCGCCGGCCGGGTGCTGGCCGACGTCGGGCGCTCGCGACCGGTCGGCACCGTCTTCGTCGGTGGGGGCACGCCGACCCTGCTCCCGGTGGACGACCTGGCGCTGCTGCTCGGTGCCGTGCGCGAGACCTGGGGCCTGGAGCCGGGCGCCGAGGTCACGACGGAGGCCAACCCCGACTCCGTGACCGCGGACTCGCTGGCCGCCCTGGCCGAGGCCGGCTTCACCCGCGTCTCCTTCGGGATGCAGTCGGCCGTGCCGCAGGTGCTCGCGACGCTCGAGCGCACGCACGACCCGGAGCGGGTCCCGCAGGTGGTGCAGTGGGCGCGAGACGCCGGCCTCGCCGTCTCGCTGGACCTGATCTACGGCACGCCTGGCGAGTCGGTCGAGGACTGGCAGCGCTCCGTGGAGGCGGCGCTGGCTTGCGAGGTCGACCACGTCTCGGCCTACGCGCTCGTGGTCGAGGAGGGCACCCGGATGGCAGGGCAGGTGCGTCGCGGGCTGCTCGCCGCCCCCGACCCGGACGATCAGGCGACCAAGTACGAGCTCGCCGACGCCCTGCTCGCCGATGCCGGTCTCGACTGGTACGAGGTGAGCAACTGGGCGCGCACGCCTGAGCACGCCTGCCGCCACAACCTCGCGTACTGGCGGGGCGCCGACTGGTGGGGCATCGGCCCGGGGGCGCACTCGCACGTCGGTGCGGGGGAGCGTGCCGTGCGGTGGTGGAACGTCAAGCACCCGCGGGCCTACGCCGAGCGGCTCGGCCAGGGCGTGAGCCCCGCGGCGGGCCGCGAGCGGCTCGAGGCCGCTGACGTCGCCCTGGAACGCGTGCTGCTGCGGGTGCGACTGCGTGAGGGGCTTCCGGTCGAGGTGCTCTCCGAGGGCGGGCGCCGCGCCGTCGCCGGACTGGTGGCCGATGGCCTGGTCGACGGTCGCGCAGCGGTGCGCGGGAGCGTGCTCCTCACGCTGCGGGGGCGGCTGCTGGCCGACGCCGTGGTGCGGGCCCTCACGGACTGAGCGCTCGCGGTTCCGGTCGCGGCCCGGGCCGCCGCCGCGCGTCCATCGCAGGAACGACGACGGCCGGCCACCCGTGGGTGACCGGCCGTCGGAGCTCAGTGCGTCACTTGATGATGCGCCAGTTGAGCGGGTACCGGTAGGCCTCGCCCTTGTTCGCCGCGACCGCGGCGATGATCACGAAGATCACGGAGCCGATCCACACGAGCGGGAGGAGGATGAGCCCGATCCCGATGACCGAGAGGATGCTCGAGGCGAAGTACGCGATGGCCACGAGGATCTGGAAGTTCAGCGACTCCTTGGCCTGCTCCTCGACGAACTGTCCGCGACTCTTGAAGACGAGCCAGACGACCAGCGGGGCGACGAACGAGAAGAAGATGCCCCCGACATGGGACAGGGTCGCCCAGAGCCGCTGGTCCGACTCGCTCAGCGGGGCACCCGTCGGCGCAGCGCCGTAGGCCGGCGGCGGTGCCTGGTACCCGGGTGGCGGTGCCTGGTACCCCGGCGGAGGTGCCTGGTACCCGGGCGGCGGGGTGGGGGGCGTACCGGAGCCCTGCGGCTCCTCTGGTGGGGTCGTGGTCATCATTCACCTCATGGTCGCAGACGGGCCGATGGTTGTGATGCACGGCGGTCGCACGAGCCCGTGACGCGCGACCGACGGTCGCGCACGACTTCGGAGCCCGGGTCGCACCGTCATCATGACGATAGCGAAACCGGAGGCCGTGTGGGGGGACTCGTGCGGTTCCGGCCTCAGCCTGTGACGAAGTCGATGAGCTCTTCCATCCGTCCGAGCATCGCCGGCTCGAGGTCGCGGTAGTCACGCACGGAGCGCAGGATGCGCACCCAGCCCGTCGCGACGTCGGCCTGGGTAGCGTGCGGCCAGCCCAGCGCGGCAAGGATCCCGTGCTTCCAGGACACGTCGCGCGGGATCGTCGGCCACGAGTCGAGCCCGAGCCGCTCGGGCCGGACGGCCTGCCAGACGTCGACGTACGGGTGCCCGAGGACGAGCACCGTGCCGGCGGGCGCCGCGCGCATCGCCTCGGCCGCGAGCCGCGTCTCCTTGGTCCCGGGCACGAGGTGGTCGACCAGCACGCCGAGTCGGCGGCGGGGGCCGGGACCGAACCCGGCGACGGCACCGGCGAGGTCGTCGATGCCGTCCAGCATCTCGACCACCACGCCCTCGGCGCGCAGGTCGTCGCCCCAGACCTTCTCCACCAGCTCGGCGTCGTGCTTGCCCTCGACCCATATCCGGTCGGCCCGGGCGACCCTCGCGGGAGCGGTCGGTGCGACGCGTGAGCCCGAGGCGGTGCGGGTCGGCGCCGTGGGGAGCGCGGGGCCGGACGGCGGGGTGAGCTCGACAGGCAGACCGTCGACCCAGAACCCGGGGCCGAGCGGGAACGTCCTCGTCCGACCCTTGCGATCCTCCAGGACGACGACGCGCATCCCGCCCGAGCGCTCGACCCGGGTGATCGCGCCGACCCAGCCGGTGGCGACCTCCTCCACGACCAGGCCGGTCTCGGCGGGGGTCGGCGTCGAGCGCGGGCCGCGGGGCGCACCCGCCGCCAGCACGTCCGATCCGTAGCGATCCATCGGTTCTCCTCCCGGTCCGCCGACGATGGTGGCAGCCGCACCTGCCCCCTTCCCGGTGCCACGCCGTGGACCGCGCGGTCCACCGTCGGGGGCGCGTCGTAGGATTAGCACTCGCGGGTGGCGAGTGCCATCGGCTGAGGCCGGCAGACGCGAGGGGAGCGACGATGAGCGACGACCGTCGGCTCGACGTGCTGCGAGCGATCGTCGAGGACTACGTGCTCACGCACGAGCCGGTGGGCTCGCGCGTGCTCGTGGAGCGGCACGCCCTCGGGGTCTCGCCGGCGACCATCCGCAACGACATGGCAGCCCTCGAGGAGGCCGGGTACATCGCCCAGCCCCACACGTCAGCCGGGCGCATCCCGACCGACAAGGGCTACCGCCTCTTCGTCGACCGTCTCTCCGCCGTCAAGCCGCTCTCGGCCCCCGAGCGCAAGGCGATCTCCGTCTTCCTCGAGGAGGCCGTCGACCTCGACGACGTCGTCGACCGCGCGGTCCGCCTGCTCGCCCAGCTCACCCAGCAGGTCGCGGTCGTGCAGTACCCCTCGCTGCGTCGCTCGGCCCTGCGGCACGTCGAGCTCGTCCCGATGGCCGAGGACCGCCTGCTCGTGGTGATCATCACCGAGACGGGCCGGGTCGAGCAGCGGATCATCGAGGTCGAGGGCACCGTCGCCGAGCCGGTCGTCCCCGAGCTGCGAGCCCGGCTGAACGTGCACGCCGCCGGGCGCCGACTGATCGACCTCTCGGCCCCGCTCGCCGAGATGACGGAGGCCTTCGCCCCGGAGGACCGGCCCCTGGTGCAGCAGGTCGTCAAGGTGGTCGAGGACACGCTGGCCGAGGCCACCGAGGAGAGGCTGGTGATGGCCGGCACGGCCAACCTCGCCCGGACAGGGACCGACTTCCCGGGCACGATCCGGCCCGTGCTCGAGGCTCTCGAGGAGAACGTCGTCCTGCTGCGGCTGCTCACCGAGATGGCCGAGGACTCCGCGGGGGTCACGGTGCGGATCGGCCGGGAGAACCAGCATGCCGGTCTCGCCGAGACGTCGATCGTGGCCGCGGGGTACGGTGCGGACGGCGAACCGCTCGCGCGGATCGGTGCCCTCGGTCCCACCCGCATGGACTACGCCGGGACGATGGCCTCCGTGCGAGCCGTCGCCCGCTACCTCTCGCGCATCCTCGCCGGATGACGCCACGACCTGCCTGACAGACCGCCGAGAGAGAGACCTGTGAGCAACGACTACTACGCCGTCCTGGGCATCGACCGGGACGCGAGCCCCGACCAGATCAAGAAGGCGTACCGCCGGCTCGCGCGCGAGCTGCACCCGGACGTGGCGACCTCGGAGGGCTCCGAGGACCGTTTCAAGGAGGTCTCGCGCGCCTACGAGGTGCTGTCCAACCCGGAGAAGCGGGAGATGTACGACCGCGGCGTCGACCCGACGGCCCCCGGCGGCGGTCAGGCCGGCTTCGGTGCGGGATTCGGTTTCCAGGACATCTTCGAGACCTTCTTCGGCGGTGCCCAGGGCGCCTCGGCCCAGCGCGGCCCCGTCCCACGGGCCCGGCGCGGCCAGGACGCCCTGCTGCGGCTCGAGATCGACCTCGCCGAGGCCGCCTTCGGGGCGCACCGCGAGGTCACCGTCGACACGGCAGTGGTCTGCGCGACGTGCGAGGGCAGCTGTTGCCGCCCGGGCACGTCCCCGCGCACCTGCGAGGTCTGCGGCGGACGCGGGGTCGTCCAGCGCGTCGCCCGCTCGTTCCTCGGCCAGGTGATGACCTCGAGCCCCTGCGCCGCCTGCCACGGCTTCGGCACGGTCATCCCGGACCCCTGCCCGGAGTGCTCGGGCGAGGGGCGCGTCCGCAGCCGCCGGACGCTCACGGTCGACGTGCCCGCGGGCGTCGAGACCGGGACGCGGATCCGGCTGACCGGTCAGGGCGAGGTCGGCCCGGCCGGCGGTCCCTCCGGAGACGTCTACCTGGAGATCCGCGAGAAGGCGCACGAGATCTTCATCCGCCGCGGCGACGACCTGCACTGCACCCTGCCCGTCCCGATGACGGCAGCTGCCCTCGGCAGCACTGCGGAGCTCGAGACCCTCGACGGGCCGCGCCAGGTCGACCTGCGACCCGGAACCCAGCCGGGCGACGTGCTGGTCGAGCGAGGGCTCGGCATCGGTCATCTGCACGCCGGTGGACGCGGTGATCTGCACGTGCACGTCGACGTCCAGGTCCCGACCGGGCTCGACGACGAGCAGACGGCCCTGCTGCGTCAGCTCGCGGCGCTGCGTGACGAGGAGCGTCCGGACTCCCGCCTCGCCCCGGCGCACGCCGGGGTGTTCGCCAAGCTGCGTGACAAGCTCTCCGGCCGGTGACCGCTCCCGTCTTCCTCGCTGACCCCGGCACGCTCGAGGCGCTGGGCAGCGGGGCCCGGTACGTCCTGCAGGGAGCCGAGGCCCGTCACGCGGGAGTCGTCCAGCGCCGGCGTCCTGGCGAGCGGGTCGACGTCGTGGACGGGGCCGGGGTGCGGCTCGAGTGCGTCATCGCGGCGGTCGAGCCGTCGAGGCTCGAGCTGGACGTCGTCGTGCGGGTCGACGAGCCGGGCCCGCGGGTGAGCCTCGTGCTCGTCCAGGCCCTCGCCAAGGGCGACCGTGACGAGCTCGCGATCGAGGCTGCGACCGAGGTCGGCGTCGACGCCGTCGTCCCCTGGCAGGCCAAGCGGTCGATCGTCGTCTGGCGCGGGGACCGCGCCGCGCGGTCCCGCGCCCGCTGGATCGCGACGCTCCGCACGGCGACCAAGCAGGCGCGCCGGGCGTTCGTGCCTGTCGTCGAAGAGGCGGTCGGCCTCGACGGGTTGGTCCGCCGGGTCGCTGCCGCCGTCGAGCAGGGCGGAGCGGCGCTCGTCCTGCACGAGGAGGCGACGACGCCGCTCGACGCCGCGCTCCTGCCCTCGGTCGGACAGGTGCTGGTGATCGTCGGTCCCGAGGGGGGGATCGACGACGCCGAGCGTGCCGCGCTGATCGCGGCCGGTGCGGTCGAGGTCCGACTCGGCCCGCATGTGCTCCGCACGTCCACGGCCGGCCCGGTCGCGCTGGCGCTGCTCTGCGCACGGCTCGGCCGCTGGTCCTGAGACCGGTGCCGGTCAGCTGTCGGAGCCCCGCTCGACTCAGCTGACGGTGAAGGTCGCCCGGGCGACGTTCAGCGGCGGGGCCGTGGCGTCGCCCTCGCCCATCCCGGGCTCCCACACCTCGACGGTGTAGGTCCCAGGGTCGAGCGTGACGTCGAAGCTGAACGGCCCGATCGTGCCGTTGGCCCCGGCCGTCGTGAACCCTTGCCGCACCGAGCTGCCGTCGGCGCCCTGCACCACGTAGAGCAGCGTGCCCTCGAAGGCGGTGCCCGTGCCGCTGACCGTCACGGCGGGCCCGGCCACCGTGGCACCGTCGGACGGTGCGGCGATGGTCGTCGTCCCGGGACCGGCTGCCTCGGTCGGCGGCGGGGTGATCGTGGCCGTGGCCGCGTCGTTCGGTGACGCGGCGGTGCTCGGCGAGGTAGAGGCGGACGTCTGAGAGGCGGTCCCGGCGGGCGTGGCGGTGCCGGACTGGCAGCCGGCGAGGGCGAGAACCGCCGCCAGCAGGAGGACCGGTCCACCCCGGTGGGCACGGGATCCTGCGCTCGGCCTCGTGCTCGCGTTCTGGTGGCGCGCCATGACGTCTCCTCACTCGGTTGCTGCGGCCATCCTGACAGCCCGACGGCCCGGCCGCGGCTAGCCTGGCCGTATGTCGAGCACACCGCTGACCGGTCAAGACTGCCTCTTCTGCCGCATCGTCGCAGGCGATGTGCCGGCGGAGATCGTGGCGAGCACGGAACGGGTGATCGCATTCCATGACATATCCCCCCAGGCCCCGCTGCACGTTCTCGTCGTGCCCCGTGACCACCATGCGGACGTCGCACAGCTGGCCGCTGCGGACCCGGCGCTCCTCGCCGACCTCGTACGGCTGGCCCACGAGGTCGCGGAGGACGGGGCAGACGGCCACTTCCGGATGATCTTCAACACCGGCACGCATGCCGGCCAGTCCGTCTTCCACGTGCACGCGCACGTGCTCGGCGGCGCACCCCTGGGGTGGACTCCTGCCTGAGCAGGGTGGTCGGGGCCCGCGTCGGTAAGATGAGCCACGCGCCCACGAAGGAGAACCAGGCCGTCCGGCCGAGCTCATGACAGACACGTCCTCATGACCCCCACCACGGCCGGCCCCACGCCCGGCACCGTCGAGCACCGGGTGGTCGTCCCGTCCCATCTCCCCGCCGTCGCGCTGCTGGGCCCCGGCGACGAGATCCTGCGTGCGATCGAGGCCGGGTTCGCGGGTGTGCGCATCCACGCGCGCGGCGAGGTGATCACTGTCCTCGGCGCCCCGGCCGACGTCGCGATCGTCAGCCGCCTCCTGGACGAGCTCCTCGAGGTCGCCGCGAGCGGGGCGACCGTGGACACCGATGTCGTGCGGCGATCGGTGGCGATGCTGACCACCGCGAGCGCCAGCCGTCCGGCCGAGGTGCTCACGCACAACATCCTGTCGAGCCGCGGTCGCACGATCCGGCCGAAGACCGCTGGTCAGAAGGCCTATGTCGATGCGATCGACCGCAACACGATCACCTTCGGGATCGGCCCGGCCGGGACCGGCAAGACGTACCTGGCGATGGCCAAGGCCGTCCAGTCGCTGCAGGCCAAGCAGGTCAACCGGATCGTCCTCACGCGCCCGGCCGTCGAGGCAGGGGAGCGGCTCGGCTTCCTGCCAGGGACGCTCAGCGAGAAGATCGACCCGTACCTGCGGCCGCTGTACGACGCGCTGCACGACATGGTCGACCCCGACACGATCCCACGGCTCATCGAGTCCGGCACCATCGAGGTCGCGCCGCTGGCCTACATGCGCGGGCGCACGCTGAACGACGCCTTCATCATCCTCGACGAGGCGCAGAACACCTCGGCCGACCAGATGAAGATGTTCCTCACCAGGCTCGGCTTCGGTTCCCGGATGGTCGTGACGGGCGACGTGACCCAGGTCGACCTGCCGGGGGCGACGGTCTCCGGGCTCCGCATCGTCGAGGGCATCCTGGGGGAGGTCGACG
The DNA here is from genome assembly GCA_038252305.1 of Actinomycetales bacterium. Classification (GTDB taxonomy): domain Bacteria; phylum Actinomycetota; class Actinomycetes; order Actinomycetales; family Cellulomonadaceae; genus Actinotalea. Next base: position 86,264 of record JBBSAL010000010.1, read on the forward strand.
ACGTCGCGTTCTGCCGTCTCGGCTCGGCCGACGTCGTCCGGCACCGGCTGGTCGGCGAGATCATCGACGCGTACGCGCACTGGGACGCCCGGGGGACGGCATGAGCATCGAGGTCAACAACGAGAGCGGCGTCGCGGTCGACGAGGCGGAGTTCGCCGCCCTGGGCCGTCACGTCCTGGACGCGATGCGCGTGCACCCGCAGACGGACCTGTCCATCCTGCTCGTGGACGAGGAGGTCATGACCGACCTGCACGTGCGCTGGATGGACGAGCCAGGGCCCACGGACGTCCTGTCGTTCCCGATGGACGAGCTGCGCCCCGGAGCCGACGGCGAGCCGACGCCCGCCGGTCTGCTCGGTGACGTCGTCCTGTGCCCGACGGTCGCGGCCCGTCAGGCCAAGGACGCCGGCCACTCGACCACCGAGGAGCTGCTGCTCCTGACCACGCACGGGATCCTGCACCTGCTCGGTTTCGACCACGCGGAGCCCGAGGAGGAGAAGGAGATGTTCGCCCTGCAGCGACAGCTCCTGCTCACGTTCCTCGCGGGGCGATGAACGCACCGGTCGCCTGGCTCGCCGTCGGGACGGCGCTGGCCGTCCTCGTCGGGACGCTGCTCAGCGCGGGTGAGACGGGACTGCTCCGGCTCGGCAGGGGGGCGCTCGCGGACCTGGCCGGGCGGACCCCGTCGGGGCGCCGCGTCGCCCGGCTGGCCGAGGACGCGCAGGGCGCGGCCGCTGCTGCGGCGGCGGTGCGGATCGGCTTCGAGACGTTCGCGGTGGTGGGCCTGACGCTGGTGGCCGTCGGCCTCGGTGCCTCCTGGTGGCAGGCGCTGCTGGTGACGGGGATGCTCGGCACGGTCCTTGCGCTGCTCGTCGTGCGGCACGTGCCGCGGCACCTCGGGCGACGGCACCCCGCGGGCGCCGTCGTGCTGACCTCCGGCATCCTGCTGCTCGCGCGCCGGCTCGCCGGTCCGGTGCGCGTCGCCGGCCGGACCTCGGCCGATCAGCACGACCTCTCCGACGAGGAGATCCGGGAGATGGTCGACCGGGTGAGCGAGTCGGAGTCGATCGAGGACGAGGAGCGGGAGATGTTCCGCTCGGTCCTCGAGCTCGGGGACACCCTCACGCGTGCCGTGATGGTCCCGCGCACCGAGATGATCACCGTCCCGAGCGGGACGACGGTGCAGAAGGCGCTCTCGCTCTTCCTGCGGTCGGGCTACTCGCGCGTCCCGGTCGTCGGGGACTCGGTCGACGACGTCCTCGGTGTGCTGTACCTCAAGGACCTCGTCCTGCACCGGCACCGGGTGCCTGACTCCGGCGCCGAGCCCGTGGACGACCTCGCCAGGCGGCCCGTGTTCGTCCCGGAGTCCAAGCCGGTCGACGACCTCCTGCGCGAGATGCAGCAAGGTGCCTCGCACGTGGCCATGGTCGTCGACGAGTACGGCGGGATCGCCGGCCTGGTGACGATCGAGGACGCTCTGGAGGAGATCGTCGGCGAGCTCACCGACGAGCACGACCGTTCCGGTCCCGAGGTCGAGGACCTCGGCGGCGGGGTGTACCGGGTACCCTCACGGCTACCGGTCGACGAGCTCGGTGAGCTGTTCGACCTCGAGCTCGAGGACGACGACGTCGACTCGGCGGGCGGGCTGCTCGCCAAGGCGCTCGGCAAGGTCCCGCTGATCGGCGCGAGCGCCGTCGTCGACGGGCTCGAGCTGACGGCCGACCGGGTCGAGGGCCGACGCAAGCAGCTGTCGGCCCTGCGGGTGCGGCTCGCGCCGTCGGACGACGACACCCGCGACGACCACGCCGCCACCACGCACGCCTCGCACACGAACGGCCGGTCCTCCGGCCACCAGGGAGCCACACGATGACCACCCCCTTCCGATCCGGGTTCGTGTGCATCGTCGGGCGCCCGAACGCGGGCAAGTCCACCCTCACGAACGCTCTCGTCGGCCAGAAGGTCGCGATCACCTCCGGTAGGCCCCAGACGACCCGTCACGTCATCCGCGGGATCGTGCACCGGCCCGACGCGCAGATGGTGCTCGTCGACACCCCTGGACTGCACCGGCCGCGCACGCTGCTCGGCGAGCGTCTCAACGCGCTCGTGCGGGACACCCTCGGCGAGGTCGACCTCATCGTCTTCTGCCTGCCGGCCGACCAGCGCGTCGGGCCGGGGGACCGTTTCATCGCTGCACAGCTCACCGAGCTGTCGAGCGGGCCGAACGGCACACCGGTCGTCGCGGTCGCCACCAAGTCCGACCTGGTGCCCAGGGGTCGCCTCGCCGAGCACCTCATGACGATCTCCGAGCTCGGCGAGTGGGCGGACATCATCCCGGTGAGCGCGGTCGACGGCTTCCAGGTCGACGAGCTCATCGACCTCCTCGTCAGCCACCTCGAGGAGGGCCCCGCGCTGTACCCGGACGGCGAGCTCACCGACGAGCCTGAGGTCGTCATGGTCGCCGAGCTGGTCAGGGAGGCGGCCCTCGAGGGCGTCAGGGACGAGCTACCGCACTCGCTGGCCGTCGTCGTCGACGAGATCGTCCCGCGCGAGGGGCACGTGGGGCCGGACGGTGCGCCCACCCTCCTGGACGTTCGGGTGAACCTCTTCGTCGAGCGGGACAGCCAGAAGGCGATCATCATCGGCAAGGGCGGGACGCGGCTGCGGGACGTCGGTGCGACCGCGCGTCGCGGGATCGAGGCGCTGCTCGGCACCCGGGTGTACCTCGACCTGCACGTCAAGGTCGCGAAGGACTGGCAGCGCGACCCCAAGCAGCTCTCCCGGCTCGGGTTCTGAGCCGCGCGACCCCGGCGGTGCGCCGGGGGGCCCGGTAGGCCGCTCCGCGCCGTGGCTAGAGTGGAACGGTGCGTTACCGGATCGCTCTGACCAGTGCGATCACGGTCGTGGCTCTGGGCATCCTTGGCGCACTGGCGGGGCCGGGGTGGGATCCCGTGCCGATGACCCGGACCATCGACGTCACCAGCCAGGACACCGCCGTCGCCACCGTCGCCTCGGCTCGCCCGGTGGGCACGTACCCGGTGGTCACCTCGGTCGTGACGGTCCAGCTCAACGGGGCGACCGTCCAGGCACAGATCTCCGAGCCGGTCGGTGCCGGCGGCGCCCGGCCAGGGGTCGTCTTCGTGCACGGTGCGGGTACGGGGCGCTACCAGGACGCCTTCGTCACTCAGGCCCACGACCTCGCCTCGGCCGGGGTCGTCACGATGGTCCCCGACAAGCGCCTGGACACCTACTCGATGCGTCAGCGTGACTATGTCTCGATGGCCAACGACTACCTCCGGTCGCTCGAGCTGCTGCGCGGACTGCCCGGGGTGGACCCGTCCATGGTGGGCGTCTACGGCGAGAGCGAGGGCTGCTGGATCGTCCCGGTGATGGCGGCGGACAACGCGCACGTCGCTTTCGCGATGCTCGTCGCGGCGCCCGTCGTCACCCCGCGGCAGCAGGCGGCATTCGCCTCCGACTCCTACCTGCGCGCGACGGGTGTCCCGGTCGAGATCCTCCGGGCCATCCCACGGACCGTCGGCATGCAGCTGCCGGGCGGGGGGTTCGCCTACGAGGACTTCCAGGTCCAGCCCTTCCAGCAGCGGATGCGGCAGCCCGTCTTCATCGCGTACGGGACCGGGGACGCCGCCATGCCGACGGTCCAGGGGGCGCTCGACCTCATCGACGACCTCACGACGGCCGGGAACGACCAGTGGACCGTCCGGTACTACCGGGGAGCCGACCACGGCATCCGGGTCGACAAGGTGCTGGTGCCCGACTTCCCCCGTGACCTGGCGGCGTGGGTCCAGTCGCTGCCGACGTCGGCCGGGGCGGCCCCGAAGATCGCCGGGGCCGAGCCGTACCAGCGCTTCGTCGCCGGTCCCGTCGAGCGACCCCGGTGGTTCGCGGAGGGCGACCTCCTCGTCGCCCTGCTGGTGACCATCGGGATCGCTCTGCTCGTGGGCCCGGTGATCTGGGTGGGCCGTCGTCTTCTCGGGCGTCGTGACCCGGTGCTCGCCGACGGCGTGCGGGCACCCCTGACGGTGATGACGGTGAGCGCGCTGGCGTCCTTCGTCGGATTCGTCGTCTATCTGCTCGTGGTCGCGCACCTGGCGCAGAGCTACCGGACCAACGCCGTCGTCGTGCAGGGTGGCTGGCTCACCGTGCGGATGCTCGGACTGGTCAGCGTCGTCGCCGGCGTCGTGCTCGTCTATCGGGTGCTCGACGGGCGCCGACGCCGCGGGACCCGGGCAGCGCGCCACCAGGGTGGGGCATGGCTCCTCGCCGGGAACGTGGTCGGCAGCGTGCTCCTCCTCACGCTGCTCAGCTACTGGAACGTCTTCCCGCCCCCGCACCTGTGACCCTCCATCGGGGTGAATCCGCGGAACTGCGGGCCACGGGGAGCGGCCGGGCACTACGGTGTCGCCGACGGCCGTGGCGCGCGGCCGCACGGACCGACGAGGAGCAGGGCGATGACCGAGCCGACCATGTTCACGGCCCAGCAGGCCGCTGATCCGGCGACCCCGGCCCAGACGCTTGCCGACATCGCGGCGCTGCGTGCCGACCTCCGCCCGCTCGTGGCTGCCAACCCGTCGGCCTACCCCGGCCTCCTGGAGTGGCTCGGAGCGCTCGGGGAGCCAGCGGTCGATGCCGCGCTCGCCGAGCGTGCCGCGGCCGAGCAGACGGCGCCGGAGGCTCCCGCGACGCCGACCGCCTGGGCTCCCACCGCGCCGTCATCGGTCCCGCACCAGCCGTCCGACCCCTTGCAGGACCCACTCGCGCAGCCGTGGCATGGACAGCCCGCCCAGCCCTGGCAGGGACAGCAGGGCCAGCCCGCGCAGCCGTGGCAGCAGGGCCAGCCCGTCCAGGCGTGGCAGGGCCAGCAGGGCCAGCCTGCGCAGCCGTGGGCCGGCCAGCCGTACGCCTTCGCGCCCGTGCCTGCCCGACCGTCCAAGAACGGCAGGACGGCGCTGATCATCGTCGGCGCCGTCCTCGGGGTGCTCCTGCTGTTCGGCGTGGGTGTGTACTTCGCCCTGAAGTCGGTCGTCGCCCAGGCCGGCGACGTGTTCGGCTCGACCGCTCCGACGAGCATCAGCTCCGGCGAGCGCTACGGCGACGACCCTGCCCTCGACGTCCTCTACGACAGCTGCAAGGGCGGCGACATGACCGCCTGCGACGACCTCTACGACCAGTCGCCCGCCGGCTCGGAGTACGAGTACTTCGCCGACACCTGTGGTGACCGTCGTCCGACGGGCACCGGGCTGTACTGCACCGAGAACTAGACGACTCCTCGTCGGTGCGGGGTAGGGTGTCGCTCGTGCGCCACCTCCTTCTCGGGCAGCCAGGTCTGCTTCTTGGTCGCCGCGGCGAGGCCTTCTAGGCCGGATCCTCGCCGCGGTGGTTCGGCGTCCCTGGCCGCGACCTGAACCTGAGCGCACCCACGAGGATCATGATGACCATCACGCCCGACGCCCCCGCTGCCGCCAACGCGCAGCAGCCCTCCCCGATGCCGGTGCACCGTTACCGGCCGTACCACGAGCAGTTCACGGTCGACCTGCCGGACCGCACCTGGCCGACGAAGCACGCCGAGGTCGCTCCGCGCTGGTGCGCCGTCGACCTGCGGGACGGCAACCAGGCACTCATCGAGCCGATGAACCCCGAGCGCAAGCTGCGCATGTTCGAGCTGCTCGTGGGCATGGGCTACAAGGAGATCGAGGTCGGCTTCCCGTCGGCCTCCCAGACGGACTTCGACTTCGTGCGGATGCTCATCGAGACCGACCGCATCCCCGACGACGTCGTCATCCAGGTCCTCACCCAGGCGCGCGAGCACCTCATCGAGCGCACCTACGAGGCGATCGCCGGAGCGAAGAACGCGATCGTCCACCTGTACAACTCCACGAGCACCCTGCAGCGTGAGGTCGTCTTCCGGACCGACGAGGACGGCGTGCTCGACCTGGCGGTCTCCGGCGCACACCTGTGCAAGAAGTACGAGGAGCTGATCCCGGACACCGAGGTGTTCTACGAGTACTCCCCGGAGTCCTACACCGGCACCGAGCTCGAGTTCGCCGTCCGGGTCTGCAACGCGGTGCTGGACGTCTTCGAGCCGACGGCCGCCAGGCCCGTCATCATCAACCTGCCGGCCACGGTCGAGATGGCGACGCCGAACCTCTATGCCGACTCGATCGAGTGGATGAGTCGTCACCTGCACCACCGCGAGCACGTGGTCCTGTCCCTGCACCCGCACAACGACCGCGGGACAGCGGTCGCTGCCGCGGAGCTGGGGTACCTGGCCGGTGCGGACCGGATCGAGGGCTGCCTGTTCGGCAACGGTGAGCGGACGGGCAACGTCTGCCTGGTGACACTCGGGATGAACCTGGCGAGCCAGGGCATCGACCCGCAGATCGACTTCTCCGACATCGACCACGTGCGGCGCACCGTCGAGCACTGCACTCAGCTGCCGGTGCACGAGCGGCACCCCTACGGCGGTGACCTCGTCTACACGGCGTTCTCCGGCTCGCACCAGGACGCCATCAAGAAGGGCTTCGAGTCGATGGCCGCGCGTGCCGCGGCCGAGCGCGTGGAGGTCGACGCGCTCGAGTGGGCGGTGCCGTACCTGCCGATCGACCCGAAGGACGTCGGTCGTTCCTACGAGGCCGTCATCCGCGTCAACTCCCAGTCCGGCAAGGGCGGGATGGCGTACCTGATGAAGAACGAGCGCCACCTCGACCTGCCGCGACGGCTGCAGATCGAGTTCTCGCGCGTCGTCCAGGTCTACACCGACGCCTCGGGTGCAGAGGTCACCGCCGACGACCTCTGGCGTGTCTTCACCGACGAGTACCTTCCTGCGGATCCCGCGAGCGGGCTCGAGCCCTGGGGAAGGTTCGCGCTGCGTGGCTCGCGCACGATCTCTGCCGAGGCCGGCCCGGACCGGCTCTCGGTCGACCTCGTCGACATGGGGACGGACCGCACGATCGAGGGGTACGGCAACGGCCCGATCGACGCGTTCGTCCAGGCGCTCGGCTTGCTCGGGACGACCGTGGAGGTCCTCGACTACGCCGAGCACGCGCTGTCCACCGGTGGTGACGCCACCGCGGCGGCCTATGTCGAGTGCGCCGTCGGCGACCAGGTGCTCTGGGGCGTCGGGATCGACCCGTCGATCACGACGGCCTCGTTCAAGGCG
>JBBSAL010000011.1:0-88624 GCA_038252305.1 Actinomycetales bacterium
GCCTAGGGCGTGTCTCCCAAGTTCCGGGGTCGTAGTGCGCGAGCCTGGTCCGGTGAGTCGTTTCGCGGTGTTGTCGGATCAGGAGTGGGCGCGGGTGGCGCCGTTCATGCCGGTCGCGGGACCGCGAGGTGGTCGCCCGTTCGGGGATCACAGGCGCGTGGTCGAGGCGATCATCTACCGGTACCGGACCGGGATCCCCTGGCGGGACCTGCCGCGGGAGTGGTTCGGCCCGTGGCAGACGGCCTGGAAGCGGCATCGACGCTTCGCCGCGGACGGCACCTGGGACACGGTGCTGCGCGCGTTGCAGGCTGAGGCGGACGCAGCCGGCCAGCTCGACTGGCGGGTCAGTGTGGACTCCACGATCAACCGGGCCCACCAGCACGCGACGAACACGACCCGCCCCGAGCAGGACACAGGGGGCCGTGTCGAATCACATGAATCCGCGCCAACCACCTGACGAACCCGCAGGTCACGGCATCGGACGCTCCCGCGGCGGGCTCTCGACGAAGATCCACCACGCCGTCGACGGGCACGGCCGCCCGCTCGCCGTGGTCGTCGGCCCCGGGCAAGGACACGACGGGCGGATGCTGCCCACGGTGCTCGCCGAGGTCTACGTCCCCCGACCAGGCCCTGGCCGGGCACGCACCCGACCCGACGCCGTGCTCGCCGACAAGGCGTACTCCTCACGAGCCACCCGCCAGTCCCTGCACGCCCGCGGCATCCAGGTCGTCATCCCCGAGCCCGCCGACCAGCAAGCCAACCGCGCCCGACGCGGATCACGCGGCGGGCGCCCGGTGTCCTACGACCACGACCTGTACAAGCAGCGCAACGTCGTCGAACGCTCCTTCGCACTCCTCAAGCAATGGCGCGGCCTGGCCACCCGCTACGACAAGCTCGCCCTGACCTATCGCGCAGGCGCCGTCCTCGCCGCCATCATCACCTGGCTACGCAGTTAGGAGACACGCCCTAGTCCTCGGTCGGCTCCCCCAGCTTCAGTACGCCCCCGCTGCCCCGAAGACCGCACGCGCCGTCTTCCAGAGGATGAGCGTGTCCATCGAGACCGACCAGTTGTCGACGTACCGCAGGTCGAGACGCATGGCCTCGTCCCAGGTGAGGTCCGACCGACCCGAGACCTGCCACAGGCCGGTCAGGCCGGGCTTGACCCGCAAGCGCCGGTGCGCGGCGTCCTCGTAGCGTGCGACCTCCTCACGGAGCGGTGGGCGCGGCCCGACGAGGGACATGTCACCGCGCACGACGTTGAGGAACTGCGGCAACTCGTCGATCGAGTAGCGGCGCAGGAACCTGCCGACGGGCGTGATCCGCGGGTCGTGCTTGATCTTGAAGAGCACACCCGCGCCTTCGTTCTGCCCCTCGAGCTCGGCCTTGCGTGCGTCGGCGTCGAGATACATGGAGCGGAGCTTGAACATGGTGAAGGTCGCGCCGTCGACCCCGACACGGGTCTGCCGGTAGAAGGCGGGCCCGGCAGAGGTCAGGCGAACGGCGAGGGCCGCCAGCGCCACCACGGGTGCCGCGAGGAGCATGAGGGCGGTGCCGGCGACCCGGTCCATCAGCGCCTTCGTGATGAGGCGGCGCCGGGGCACCCCGACCTCCACCTCGAGCAGCGAGAGGCCTGCGGCCGGTCGGACCGTCAACCGTGGTCCGGTGACCTCGACGAGGTCCGGGACGACGACGAGCTGCGAGCCGACACGGTCCAGGGCCCAGGAGAGCCGACGCAACGCCTTGCCGGAGAGGCTCGGTCCCGCAACGACGACGACGTCGATCGCCTGGTCCATCGCGACCTGGGGCACGTCGGCGATCGCGCCGACGACGGGAAGGCCGTCGACGGCCTGCGCGCGGTCGACGCTCGGGACGCAGACGCCGGCGACGTGATAGCCGTAGTACGGCGCCGCCATGAGCCCGCGGGAGACGCGGGCGACGTCGATCGCGTCGCCGACGACGAGAGTGCGCTTCATGGCGTCACCGTGCGAGCGTGCACGGTGCAGGAACCGTCGGTGCCCGTACCGCACGAGCATGACCGCGAGCACAGCTGCCGGGCCGCCTCCCAGGACGATGCTCCGCGGCACGTCGACCTCGGTGACGTAGCTGAAGCCCATGACGAGCATCGCGCCGATCACGCCGGCTCGTGCGATCGCCTGGAACTCCGCCGGCCCGTCGCCGAGCGAGCGCAGCTCGTACCCGCGGAAGCCTGCGGTGAGCGAGGTGAAGAGCAGCGGCGCAAGCACGACGATCCCGATCGACTCCGGGGCCATGCCGAAGTGAGCGATCGCCAGGGGGGCGATCACGATGGCCGTCACGATCGCGTCCAGGACGACGGTGCGACGTCGGTAGATGGCCCCGATGACCGACCAGCGACTCGCACGGAGAGCCGGATCGAGGCCGTCCACGCTGCGCACCTCGAACGGACTGGGGGAAGCCCACGACCTGCGTGGCTCGTTGGAGACGCCACGGCGATCACCGTGGGAGGCCTCGTCAAGGTCTCGATCGACAACTAGGGTCACTGGGTCACCTCATCTCGCTCGGCGCTGACGTTACCGCGAGATCGCCGCGATGTATGGGGGTTTTGTCCGATTTCACCCGTTCGGCTACCGACCTTCAGCCGGATTTCACCCGATGTGCTCCAGTCGGATCGATCCGACCGGAGCTCTACTGGCCGGCCGTGTGGAACCGCAGCTGGGCCGCCGCGAGCCCCTGGAGAACGATCATCTCCACGGCGTCGGCGGCCGCGTCGACGAGCCAGGCCAGCTCGCGTCTCTCGACACTCGAGAAGTCCTTCAGGACGTAGTCGGCGGCGTCCATCCGCCCGGGCGGGCGGCCCACGCCGACCCGGACCCGCAGGTAGTCCTTCGTCCCGAGCGAGGAGCTGATGCTGCGCAGGCCGTTGTGCCCGCCCTCTCCGCCACCGGCCTTGAGCCGGACCGAGGCGAACGGCAGATCGATCTCGTCATGGACGACAACGATCCGCTCGGTCGGGACGTCGAGGTATCGGGCGAGACCCGCGACGGGACCACCGGAGAGGTTCATGTAGGTGAGGGGCTCGGCGAGGAGGACCTGGGGGCCCGGCGCACCGCCGGGCAGGACGCCGAGCCGGACGTCGGCGACGCGGGCACGCGCCCGGTGCGAGGTGAAGGTCGCCGAGCCTCGGTCGGCGAGCTCGGCGAGCACCATGTGCCCGACGTTGTGCCGGTTGCCGGCGTAGGCGGGCCCGGGGTTCCCCAGCCCGACCACCAACCAGGCGGCAGTCATCTCGTCACCCCTCTCCGCTCGGCGCGGCCATCGGAGGAAACGCAGGACGGCCCTGGCGCGTGCGCCCGGGCCGTCCTGACGGTTCAGCGGACGACTCAGAGCTCGGGGTTCTCGGCGGCAGCGGCCATGGCCGAGGCTGCCGCCTGGACGGCCGCCTGCTCCTCGACGGCTGCGTCGTCGGCCGCGGAGGACTGCGGCGTGGAGATCGTGACGAGGACGGTCTCGCCGTCACCGGCGAACGTGGACCCGGCGGGCAGCACCAGGTCGGAGATGCGCACCTGGGCGCCGGACTCGAGGCCCTCGACACTCGCCTCGACGAAGTCCGGGAGAGAGGTCGCCTCGGCCTCGAGCAGGACGGACTGGGTCTCGACCACGTGGATCGTGCCGGGCGCGGACTCGCCGACGACGTGCACGTACACCTCGACGGTGACCTTCTCACCCTTGCGGACGACGAGGAGGTCGATGTGCTCGATGAGGTCCTTGATGGGGTCGCGCTGGATGTCCTTGGCGATCGCGAGCTGCACCTTGCCGTCGAGCTCGATGCCGAGCAGGGCGTTGGAGTGACGCAGCGCACGGGTCGTCTCGTGGCCCGGGAGCGTGACGTGCTGCGGCTCGGCGCCGTGCCCGTACAGGACGGCGGGGATCTGGTGCGCACGACGGATCCGGCGGGCAGCGCCCTTGCCGAACTCGGTACGGGTGGTGGCGGGAAGCTTGACCTCGGACACGGGGACTCCTCTTCGGTACGGACGTGGGCGGCAGCACGACGAGAGATCTCGGCGTCTGCTCTGCTCGGCTGCGGACGGGGTGCTGGCTCTGCGGCGGCCTCGGCGCGGGACAGCGGGCGCACGAACGGCGCACCGCGTCGATCACGGAGTCATCGACGGCGCCGACGGGCCCGCGGGCCCGTGCTCGTCCGATGTCCCTCGCCGAGGCAACCTGGCTACTCTACCCGCCCCGAGGGGCGCGGCCCAAACGGCGCGGAGGCGCCCCGGCGGGTGGGTCAGGAAGCGCCCTCGAAGAGCGAGGTGACCGAGCCGTCGTCGAAGACCTCGCGGATCGCGCGGGCGAGCAGCGGAGCGATCGACAGGATCGTGAGCTTGTCGAACTGACGCTCCTCCGGGATCGGCAGGGTGTCGGTCACGACGACCTCGCGGGCCCCGCACTCCGAGAGCCGCTGCGCCGCCGGGTCGGAGAGGACCCCGTGCGTGGCTGCGACGATGACGTCCTTCGCCCCGGCGGCCATGACGACCCGGACGGCCTCGGCGATCGTCCCGCCGGTGTCGATGAGGTCGTCGGTGAGGATCGCGGTGCGGCCCTCGACGTCGCCGACGACGCGGTTGGCCACGGCGCGGTTCGGCTTCGTGATGTCACGCGTCTTGTGGATGAACGCCAGCGGGCAGCCACCGAGCTTCGCCGCCCACTGCTCGGCGACGCGGATCCGCCCGGCATCCGGCGAGACGACGGCGACGTTCGTCGGGTCGACGCGCGTGCGCACGTAGTCCACCAGCAGCGGCATCGCCCAGAGATGGTCGACCGGGCCGTCGAAGAAGCCCTGGGTCTGGGCGGCGTGCAGGTCGACGCTCATCAGCCGGTCGGCGCCGGCGGTCTTGAAGAGGTCGGCCATCAGGCGCGCCGAGATCGGCTCGCGACCACGGTGCTTCTTGTCCTGGCGGGAGTAGCCGTAGAACGGCTGGACGACGGTGATCGTCTTGGCCGACGCCCTCTTCAGCGCGTCGACCATGAGCAGCTGCTCCATGATCCACTTGTTGATCGGCGCGGTGTGGCTCTGGACGACGAAGGCGTCGGCCCCGCGCACGCTCTCCCCGAAGCGGACGTAGATCTCGCCGTTGGCGAAGTCGTAGGCCGTGGTCGGCACCAGCTCGACGCCGAGCTCACGGGCGACGTCGTCGGCGAGGTCCGGGTGGGCCCGACCCGAGATGAGGACGAGCCGTCGCTCACCGTCGTTCGACGTGATTCCGGTCATCACCACGAGTGCCCTTCGGTGGAGGTGGGGATCGTCTCACCCGCGTGCTCGGGCGGTGACGGGTGGGTGGCCAGCTCTGCCAGGGCCTGCGGGGAGAGCGCGACGTCCTCCTCCTCGCCGAGCGCTGCGCGCGCGGCCTTCGCGGAGTCCGACCCGGGGCGCCGTCGCACGACCCAGCCGTCGATCGTGCGCTGCGGGGAGGTGGTGACGCCGAGGGACCCGGCGGGGACGTCGCGCCGGATCACCGAGCCTGCACCCGTGTAGGCCCCGTCGCCGATGACCACCGGGGCGACGAGAGCGTTGTCCGAGCCGATCCGCACGTGCGAGCCGACCGTGCTGTGGTGCTTGGTGACGCCGTCGTAGTTGACGAAGATCGTGCCGGCGCCGATGTTGCTGTGCTCACCGATCGTCGCGTCGCCGACGTAGGACAGGTGCGGGACCTTCGAGTGGGCCCCGATCGTGGCGGCCTTCGTCTCGACGTAGGCCCCGATCTTGCCGTCGGCGCCGAGGTCCGTCCCGGGTCGCAGGTAGGAGAACGGCCCGACGACCGCCCCCTGACCGATGCGTGAGCTCGTGGCGTGGCTCCGCACGACCTGCGCCCCTGCCTCGACGACGACGTCGCGCAGGGTGGTGTCGGGCCCGACGACCGCGCCGGCGGCGACCGACGTCGTCCCGTGCAGCTGGGTGCCCGGCAGGAGCGTCGCATCGGGCTCGAGCTCGACCTCGACGTCGACCCAGGTGGTGGCGGGGTCGACCACCGTCACCCCGGCCAGCATCCAGTCGGTGAGCAGGCGGCGGTTGAGCTCGGCGGCGAGCGTCGCGAGCTGGGCCTTGTCATTGACCCCCTCGACGAGCACCGGGTCGTCGACCTGGAGCGCGCGGACCGAGCCACCGGCGGCGCGGGCGATCGCGAGCACGTCGGTCAGGTACAGCTCGCCCTGAGCGTTGTCCTGGCCGATCTTCGCGAGCGCACCCCGCAGCACCGCCGCGTCGAAGACGTAGACGGAGGAGTTGATCTCGCGGATCTCCCGCTGGGCCGCGTCGGCGTCCTTGTGCTCGACGATCCCGAGCACGTCCCCGGTGCCGGGCTCGCGGACGATCCGGCCGTAGCCGGTCGCGTCGGCGACCTCGGTCGTGAGGACCGTGACCGCGTTGTGCTCGGACACGTGCGCGTCGAGGAGCTCAGCGAGCGTGCCGCCGTCGAGCAGCGGGATGTCCCCGGCGAGGACGACGACCGGGCCGTCGAGCACGTCGGAGAGCGCCGCGAGGGTGCTGGTCCGGGGCTGGGCCGTTGCACCCTCGGTCTGCTGGGCGACGGCCGCGGCGTGCGCGGCCGCATCGAGCACCGTGAGGGCGCACTGCACCGCACGTCCGGTCCCGGGGACCTCGTCCTGGTCGACCACGAGCGCGCCCGGATCGATCTCGATGGCGTGCGCGGCTACGCGGTCGCGCTGGTGGCGCACGACGACGGCGAGGCGACCGGGCTCGAGCGATCGAGCAGCGGCCATGGCGTGGCCGAGCATCGTGCGCCCGGCCAGGGCGTGCAGGACCTTGGGCGTCGCCGATCGCATCCGGGTGCCCTCCCCCGCGGCGAGGACGACGACTGCGGCAGGGCGAACAGCGGGCACAAGGACTCCCGTCGGATCGGGCGGCGAGGCGCACCCCTTCGCAGGCTCGGGCGCTTCGCCAGTCTACCGTCGGTCGGGGCACCGGCGTGCCGTCGTCAGGTGCTGATCGGCGCCGGCCACCCGGATCGTCGGCGCTCCGCCCCCAGGACTCGAACCTGGACTGCAAGGCTCCAAAGGCCTGCGTGCTGCCATTACACCAGGGCGGACCGGCCCCGTCGGCGTCACGTGGACGCCCGTCGGGCAGGATCCGGACCCAGTGTGCCAGCAGTGCACGGCATGATGGTCCGATGGCCTCCACCCGACGCACGACCCGCGCGCGGATGACGGGCGCCCAGCGACGCGAGCAGCTGCTCGACGTCTCTCGTCAGCTCTTCGCCGAGAAGGGCTTCGAAGGCACCAGTGTCGAGGAGATCGCGGCGCGTGCCGACGTCTCCAAGCCCGTCGTCTACGAGCACTTCGGCGGCAAGGAGGGCGTCTACGCCGTCGTCGTCGACCGCGAGATCCAGGCGCTGACCGGGGCGCTGACCGCGGCGCTCGAGGCCGGCGGGCACCCGCAGGTGCTGCTGGAACGGACTGCGCTCGCGCTGCTCGACTACATCGACCACTCGACCGACGGCTTCCGCATCCTGGTGCGTGACTCACCGGTCACCCAGACGACCGGGACGTTCTCGAACCTGATCGGTGACGTCGCGATGCATGTCGAGCACCTTCTCGCCGACCAGTTCTCCCGCCGCGGCCTCGACCCGCGGACCGCCCCGATCTATGCGCAGATGCTCGTCGGGATGGTTGCTCTCACCGGTCAGTACTGGCTCGACGCCCGGTCGCCGAAGAAGGCCGACGTCGCCGCCCACCTGGTCAACCTCGCCTGGCACGGCCTGTCCGGCCTGCAGAAGTCGCCGATCCTGCGGGGCGACGCGTGACGGACGAGGTCGACCGCATCATCGAGGCGTGGCACACCGAGCGGCCCGACCTCGATCTCGCTCCGCTCGCCGTGCTCTCCCGCGTGAGCCGGCTCGCCCGGCACCTGGCCACCGCTCGGGCCGGCGCCTTCGACCGGCACGGCCTGGAGCAGTGGGAGTTCGACGTCCTCTCGGCGCTGCGCCGCTCGGGCCCGCCGTACCACTTGTCCCCCGGAGCGCTGGTGACCCAGACGATGGTCACCAGCGGCACGATGACGAACCGGATCGACCGCCTGGAGGCCAGGGGCCTGGTGCGGCGCTCTCCTGCGCCCGACGACCGCCGCAGCGTCCTGGTGCGCCTGACCGAGGACGGCCGGGCGCGCGTCGATGCCGCCTTCGAGGACCTGCTCGGGGTCGAGCATCAGCTGCTGACCGACCTGCGCGAGGAGGAGGCCGCCACCTTGGCCGCGCTGCTGCGCGCAGTCATGGCGCGCTTCGACGCCTGAGCCGGCTCCCGGACCTCAGCCCGCGGTCTCGGCCGCCTCGAGCCAGGCGTCCTCGAGCGCGCCACGTTCCTCGGTGAGAGCGCGCAGCTCGGTGTCGAGCGTCAGGACCGCCTGGTGGTCGGCGGCGACGGCGGCCATCCGCTCGTGCAGGCCCTGCTCCAGGTCCGCGATCCTGGCCAGCCGGCGTTCGATCCGCGCGACCTCCTTGCGCAAGGCCCGGACGTCTGCCGCGGAAGGACGCACCACGGACGAGGCGGCCTCCTCACCCACGGGTCCGGACGCCTCGCGCGCCGCGGCGGGGTGCGGCTGCTCCCCACGCAGCGCAGCACGGCGCAGGGCGAGGTACTCCTCGACGCCGCCGGGCAGATCACGCAGCGCACCGTCCCCGAGCAGGCTCACGTGCCGGTCGCAGACGCGCTCGAGCAGGTAGCGGTCGTGCGAGACGACGATCAGGGTGCCGGGCCAGCCGTCGAGGAGGTCCTCCATCGCGGCGAGCGTGTCGGTGTCGAGGTCGTTGGTCGGCTCGTCGAGGAGCAGGACGTTCGGCTCGCCCACGAGCAGGCGCAAGAGCTGGAGCCGGCGTCGCTCACCGCCGGAGAGGTCGCGCACGAGCGTCTGGGCGCGTTCCCGCGCGAATCCGAGCCGTTCGACGAGCTGGGCGGCCGTGACCTCCTTGCCTGCGACGGCCACCGTGCGGCGCTCGCGCTCCACGACCTCGACCACGCGCAGGTGGGCGACGTCGTCGAGCTCGCCGACGTCCTGGGTGAGCGTGGCGACGACGGCCGTCTTGCCGCGCCTGACGCGCCCCGCCGTCGGGGCGAGGCTTCCGTCGAGCAGGCGCAGGAGCGTGGTCTTGCCTGACCCGTTGACGCCGACGAGACCGATCCGGTCGCCCGGGCCGAGACGCCAGGTGAGGTCGTGCAGGAGCACGCGCTCGGAGCCGTCGGCCACCGGGAAGGACACGGTGACGTCCTCGACGTCGAGCACGTCCTTGCCCTGGCGGGCGGTCGCCAGGCGGGTCAGCTCGAGAGGGTCGCGCGGCGGGGGCTCGTCGGCGATGAGGGCCGCGGCGGCGTCGAGCCGGAAGCGAGGCTTGCTGGTGCGGGCCGGGGCGCCGCGGCGCAACCAGGCCAGCTCCTTGCGGAGCAGGTTGTCGCGTCGGCTCGCCGCACCCGCTGCGTTGCGCTCCCGCTCGGCCCTGGCGAGCACGTACGCGGCATAGCCGCCCTCGTAGCCCTCGACCGCGCCGTCCCGGCCGGTGACCTCCCACGTCCGCGTGCAGACGGCGTCGAGGAACCACCGGTCGTGCGTGACGACGACGAGCGCCCCGCCCGCGCCCCGTCCGGAGAACCGCGCGACGAGGTGCTCGGCGAGCCAGGCGACGCCTTCGACGTCGAGGTGGTTGGTCGGCTCGTCCAGCAGCAGCACGTCGTGCTCGGCCACGAGGAGCGCGGCCAGGCCGACGCGGCGACGCTGACCGCCGGACAGGGACGTGAGCGGGGCGTCGAGCGGGACGTCGGCGAGCAGGCCTGCGTGGATGGCACGGATCCCGGCCTCCCCCGCCCAGGTGTGCTCGGCGTCGTCCCCGTGCACCACGTCGAGGACGGTGGTGCCCTCGGTGGTGAGGTCACGCTGGTCGAGCATCCCGACGCGCAGTCCCCCGGCGTGCGTCACGCGTCCGGCATCGGGGTCCTGGGTCCTGGCGAGCAGGCGCAGCAGGGTGGACTTGCCCGCACCGTTGGGGCCGACGACGCCGACGCGCATCCCCGCGTCGAGCCCGAGGCTCACGTCGTCGACGAGCGTGCGGGTCCCGACCGTGAGGCGGATCGCGTCGGCACCGAGCAGGTGGGCCATCAGATGATGCGCGCGCCGGGCACGGGGCCGTGCGCACCCAGGACGTGGTCGGCCACCCCGGCCGCGGTGAGCGCGGCCTGGAGGGCGAGGGCGTGCTGGGCGCTGCGACCGAGGACAGCGACCGTCGGGCCCGATCCGGAGACGACGATGCCGAGCGCACCGGCCTCCTCTGCGACCCGAGCCGTCTCGACGAGCTCGGGGGCGAGGTCGATCGCGGCGGGCTCCAGGTCGTTGCCCAGTGCGCGGCCGACGAGGTCGGGGTCACCGGTACGCAGGGCCGCCAGCAGGTCGCGATCGGGCGCGGGCGACTCGACGACGAGAGGGTCGGCCAGCGCATCGAACCGGGCGAACACCGAGGGGGTCGACAGGCCCTCCTCGCGCAGCGCGAGGGCCCAGTGGTACTGGCCGCGGCTCATCGCCGGGCTGAGCACGTCACCGCGACCGGACCCGACGGCCGTGTGCCCCAGCAGCGCGAAGGGGACGTCGGAGCCCAGCTCGGCAGCGAGCTCGCTCAGCTCCTCACGACTCAGCCCCGCGCCCCAGAGCGCGTCGCAGGCCAGCAGGGTCGCCGCGGCGTCGGCCGAGCCGCCGGCCATCCCGCCGGCCACCGGGACGCCCTTGTGCACGTGGAGGTGGACCAAGGGCTCGAGCCCGACGGTGTCGGCGAGGAGCTGCGCTGCGCGCCAGGCGAGGTTGGTCTCGTCGACCGGGACCCGCTCGGCCTGCGCGCCGGTCACGGTGAGCGAGAGCTCGGGGGCCGGCATCGCGGTGACCTCCTCGAACAGGGAGACCGCCTGGAAGACCGTCGACAGCGGGTGGTAGCCGTCCGCCTGGCGCCGTCCGACGCAGAGACTGAGGTTGATCTTGCCGGGCGCACGCACCCGCACTCCGTCCCCGGTCATCTCGCCACTCTCGCACGAGGCCGGGGTGCTGCGCTCATCGAGGCAACCGTTCGGCGATGCGCGCGAAGTCCGCGACGGACAACCGCTCGCCGCGGGCGGTCGGGTCGACGCCGGCGGCCACGAGCGCCTCCTGCGCCGCCGCGGAGGACCCCGAGAACTCGGCGAGAGCGGACCGGAGCATCTTGCGACGCTGGGCGAAGGCGGCGTCGATCACCGCGAAGACCTCCTCGCGCGTCGCGGTCGTCGACGGCGGATCGCGACGCTCGAGCGCGACCAGGGAGGAGTCGACCCGCGGGACGGGCCAGAACACGGCGCGTCCGATCGAGCCTGCGGGGTGTGCCGAGGCGTACCAGGCGGCCTTCACCGACGGGATCCCGTAGGTGCGCGAGCCGGGACCGGCGACGATCCGGTCGGCGACCTCCGACTGCACCATGACCAGCACCCGCTCCAGGCTGGGGAACCGAGCGAGGAAGGTGAGGAGCACGGGAACGGCCACGTTGTACGGCAGGTTCGCGACGAGCGCCGTCGGCGCCGGCCCGGGCAGCGACTCGACGGTGAGGGCGTCGGCCGGCACGACGGTCAGCCGCTGGGCGGCGTCCGGCATCCGCTCGGCCACCGTCGACGGAAGCTGCGCGGCCAGCACCGGGTCGATCTCGACGGCGACGACATGCGCGCCGGCCTCGAGCAGCCCGAGCGTGAGCGAGCCGAGGCCCGGCCCGACCTCGACGACATGCTGCCCGGGGGTCACCTTGGCGCTCCGGACGATCTTGCGGACCGTCCCGGAGTCCACGACGAAGTTCTGGCCCCAGCTCTTCGTCGGGGTCAGACCCAGACGCCCTGCCAGGTCCCGGATCGCGGCCGGGCCGAGCAGGGCGTCGTGGGTCATGCCGGGAGCCTAGAGGCGCGCAGGTCCTCGCCGCTGCGCACGACCGGTTCCGGGCTCAGCGCAGGCCCAGCGCGCTGGAGCAGGCGGGCCACTGTCCCCAGCCCGAGCGCGCCTGCAGGGCCTGAGCCCGCTGGGTCTGCTCGGCCGCCGATGCGTTCGTCGGGAGGCCGCTGCCACCCATCGCGCTCCAGGTCCCGAGCGAGAACTGGTAGAGGCCGTAGTACAGGCCGTTGGACGACACGGCGAGCGGGTTGCCGCCGGACTCGCAGCGGGCCAGCGCCGCCCAGACGTCGCCACCGACCGCACCGGTCGTCGCGGCGACCGTCGGCTTCGGACCGGTCCCGACCTGGACCACCTTCGCGACCGGCTCTCTGGTGACGCTGTGCGAGAGCTCGACCCGAGACTCCTCGGCCCCGTCCACCCGGACGACCCGGTAGGTCGTGGTCAGCTCGCCGGCCACACCGGCCTTCGAGGTGCGTGTGACGCCCGACGGGAGGCTCGAGGTCTTCTGCGTCGTCGTCGTGAAGGCGATCGGCGTGAGGCTCGTCTCCTCGGCGGTGACCACGCGGCGCACCGTCACGGTGACGCGGCCGTCGGCTCCGGTCAGCGCGACGCCGACGCGGTCCTGAGCGCCGACCTTGACGCCGGCGGCGCTGAGGGCGCCCTCGAGGTTGCGGATCTTGTCGACGGTGTGCGTCACGCCATCGGCCACGACGTCGACCGTCCCGGTGACGGCGAGCCGGAGCGGGAGCTCGGGACGTCCGCCGCTCTCCGACCGCCCGGCGACGATGCTCACGTCGCCGCCACGCGCCGAGAGGGTGGTCAGCGCCTCACCGACCGCGAGTGCGGTCGTCCAGACGGTCGTGGCCTTGCCGTCGATGACGACGTCGACCTGGTGACCGTGCCGCACGACGACGGTGTCGCCGTTCTGCAGGCCGGTGGTCGCGGCGGGCGTGACGGAGTCGTGGGTGCTGAGGGAGACCTGCTGCGCGTCGAGGACTCCCTGGACGCTCCCGGCGAAGGTCGACAGCTGGGTGACCTTGCCGTCGACGTCGAGCTCGACGGTCTTGTGCGCTCGAGCCACGGCGGTCGTCCCGCCCACGAGGAGGAGGGCGACGGCGGCGGCGGCCACCGGCAGCAGGCGGGCCTTGCGGCGGGGGGTGGCGCCGTCGGGGGTGGCGCCGTCGGAGGTCGTGCTCTGGGGGGTGGTGCTACGGGTCAGGTGGAGCCGCGTGAGCGCGGCGTGCATCGCGGTGCGGGTGATCATCGGGTTCCAGACGTCGGGCTGTCCGGTCACAGGGGGGTGCGCGTACGCGTCCGACCCTTCGGTCACCGGGGGTGTGCCGTCGTGGCCGGCCCGGGATCCCTGATCCGGCCGTCACGGCCGCCCCGCACCATCGGAGGCCGACCAGCTCGGTGGCCGTGAGATCCGGCCGACGTGACCCGGATCAGACGCCCAAGTCAAGGAGCGACGGCAATCGTAACCTTTTCGTGACCTGATGCCAAGCCCCGCCGCTTGCCGGGGTCAGTACCAGTTCTTGATCTGGAACGACGCCCATGCCCCGCACGGCGTCCCGTAGCGGCCCGAGATGTAGTTCAGCCCCCAGGTGATCTGGGTCGCCGGGTTGGTCTGCCAGTCGGCGCCGATGCTGGCCATCTTGGTGCCCGGGAGCGCCTGCGGGATGCCGTAGGCGCCGCTCGACGTGTTCTGCGCGTTGACCCGCCACCCGCTCTCGCGGGTCCACAGCGCATCGAGGCACGCGAACTGGCTCTGGTCCCAGCCGCGGGCGAGCGTCAGCTCGAGGCCCACTGCCCGCGAGGTCCCCGGCTCGACCGGGGGACCGACGGGAACGGCCGGGGCGACGCGCGTGCCGACCTTGACCACCTCGTCGACCGGAGCGACGACCTGGCTCTCGGCAAGGACGGTCCGTCCGACCTCGGGGCCGGTCGAGCCACCTGCCCGGTAGGACTCGAACGTCACCACGTGCGAGCCGGTGCGGCCCTTGACGGAGACGATCTCGGTTCCCTTGGCCAGGGCGGGATCGTCCTTGCGGACCGTGGCGAAGGCGACCGGCGTGGTCTCGGTGGCGATGACGGTGGTGACCCTGGTGACCATGACGACGAGCCCGTCGACCGCCGGGGCGCCCAGGGGCACCGAGACGAGGTCGTGCTCGCCGAGGACCACACCGGCGGCGGCAAGGACCTCACCGACGGTCGAGCCCATGCTGACGACCGGGATCGTGGAGCCGTCGACCGCGACCCGCAGGGACTTGGGGGTCGAGACGCGGAGCATGTCGCGCCCGAGGGCGGAGGCTCGCGACTCGGAGGTCCTGGCGTCGGCGAGCCCGAGGTCGTCGACGACGTCGCCGACCGTCCGGGCCGTCGTCCACACCTGCCGGTCGACGCCGTCGACCTGCACCTGGACCTCGCGCGCATGACGGACCACCACGAGGGTGTCGTCCGAGACCGCCGAGTCGAGGCTGGGGACCACGACGTCACGCACCCCGACCTCGATGCCCTGCGCGGACAGCACGTCACCGACGGTGCGCCCGAATGCGGACACGTCGCTACGGCTCCCGTCGACCTCCAGCACGACCTGCTTGTGCAGCGCCGCGAAGCCGCTCGTGCCGGCGACGACGGCCGCGAGGACCAGCGCCTGGGCGAGCAGACGCGCGTCCCCGGAGGGGCGACGCAGGGCTCGGCGAGGCACGGAGGATCCGTTCGTGGGGGACGAGGGCACTCGACGGTAACCGATTCGTGACCTCCACCGATAGCCGACGGAGGTCCCGGTCACCCTCGTGACGTCGCGCAAGGGGACGGAACGGACCTTCTGCCGC
Source organism: Actinomycetales bacterium (assembly GCA_038252305.1). Taxonomy (GTDB): domain Bacteria; phylum Actinomycetota; class Actinomycetes; order Actinomycetales; family Cellulomonadaceae; genus Actinotalea. The sequence goes on from JBBSAL010000011.1 coordinate 14,761, forward strand.
CGCGAGATCACCAGGACCCGTAGAGCTCCTCGCTCGTCGCCCACACCCGCGCGCACAGCGCTGCGGTGTCCAGGCCGAGCTCGGCGGCGACGCCGGCCGCGGTCAGCGGCAGCAGGTACGGCGCGTTCGGCCGACCTCGGCCCGGGTGCGGTGGCAGGTAGGGGGCGTCGGTCTCCAGCAGCAGCCGGTCGACCGGGGTCACGTGCAGCGCGGCGCGCAGGTCGGTGGCGGACGGGTAGGTCACCGGGCCGGCGAAGGACAGGTACCAGCCGTGCGCCGCGCAGACCTCGGCGAGCGCGGCGTCCCCCGAGTAGCAGTGGAAGACGGTCCGCTCCGGGGCACCGTCGGCCAGCAGCACGTCGACGACGTCCTGGTGGGCGTCGCGGTCGTGGATCTGCAGGACCAGGTCGAGCTCCTTGGCCAGGGCGATGTGGGCGCGGAACGCCTCGCGCTGCACGGCGCGCCCCCGCTCGCCTGCCCGGAAGTGATCCAGTCCGGTCTCCCCGATCACCCGGATCCGCGGGTTGCCCGCGGCGACCGCCGCGACCCGGGCGATCGCCTCGTCGAGCGGGACCTGGTGGTGCGGCTGCGGATCGGGGGCCAGCCCGTCCGGCGCGAGCTCGTGCACCCCGGCGTGCAGCACAGCCTCGTTCGGGTGGATCGCGACACCACCGAGCAGCTCGCGATGGGCAGCCACGACCCGGTCCGCCCAGTCGAGTGCCGGGAGCTCGCAGCCGATGTGCACCATGCGGGTCACGCCGACGGCCGCCGCCCCGGCGAGGAGCCCGTCGAGGCTCAACGGTGCGGCGGCGCGGACGGCGGGCTCGTCACGGCCGGGACACGCCGCCGCGGACTCGTCCGCCGACTCGCGCGCCCGCCAGCCGCCGGCGTCCGTCGTCGCCAGGACGCTGTCCAGATGTGTGTGCCCGTCCACCAGCGGATGCGCGAGCGGCTCCGGCGGCGGCGGCCACGACGTGTCGCGCCGACGACGACTCACTGCTCGGCCGGCTCCTCGATCCGCGGGAACAGCGAAGCGCCCTTGGTGACCGTCGCACCGACCGGCAGCTGCCCGAACGACGCGGCCGACGTCACCTGCTGGGCGGCGAGCTCCCCGAGCGCAGGCTCGGCGCCGAGCGAGGACCACAGCGCCTGCGCAGCCTTCGGCATCACCGGGTGGAGCAGGACCGCGAGGCAGCGCAGCGCCTCCGCCGAGGTCCGCAGGATCGTGCCGAGCCGACCGTCCGTCGGCGCGACGCCCTCGACGGTCTCGGTCTTGGCGACGGACCACGGCGCCTGCTCGGTGAGGTATCCGTTCGTGGCCTCGACGAGCGTCCAGGTGGCAGCGACGGCCTCGTGCAGGGCGAGCCGGTCGATCGCCTCCTCCGCGGCCGCGACGGCGCGGGCGGCGACCTGCTCGAGATCGGTCTCGGCCTGGCTCGGGGCACCACCGGCCGGCAGCACTCCCCCGTAGTACTTGCCGACCATCGCGGCGACGCGCGAGGCGAGGTTGCCGAAGCCGTTGGCGAGCTCTGCGGTGTACCGGGCGTGCAGGTCCTCCCAGGAGAAGGAGCTGTCCTGGCCGAAGGGGATCGCTCGCAGGAAGTAGTAGCGGAACGCGTCCGAGCCGAAGGTGTCGATGACCTGGCTCGGTGCGATCCCGGTGAGCTTGGACTTGCTCATCTTCTCCCCGCCGACCAGCAACCAACCGTGGGCGAAGACCTGCGTCGGCAGGGGGAGCTCGGCCGCCATCAGCATCGCCGGCCAGATCGCGGCGTGGAAGCGCAGGATGTCCTTGCCGACCAGGTGGACGTCGGCCGGCCAGGTCCGTGCGAAGAGCGCCTGGTCCTCCGGGTCCGTCGAGCCGAGGCCGACGGCGGTCGCGTAGTTGAGCAGCGCGTCGAACCACACGTAGAGCACGTGCTGGGGGTCCCAGGGCAGCGGGATGCCCCAGTCGAAGGTGCTGCGCGAGATCGACAGGTCCTGAAGGCCCCCGGCGACGAAGCTCATGATCTCGTTGCGGGCGCTCGCGGGCTGCACGAAGGTCGGGTTCGCCTCGTAGTGGGCGGTCAGCCGCTCGGCGTAGGCGCTCATCCGGAAGAAGTAGTTGTCCTCGGCCACGAGCTCGACGGGAGTGCCGTGGATCGGGCAGACCTGCTGGCCCGCGTAGTCGCCGACCCCGGTGAGCAGGTCACCCGGAAGCTTGTACTCCTCGCAGCCCACGCAGTACGGGCCCTCGTAGGAGCCCTGGTAGATGTCGCCGCGGTCGTACAGGTCCTGGATGAAGTGCTGGACGCGCTCGACGTGCCGTGCCTCCGTCGTCCGGATGAAGTCGTCGTTCGCGGCGTCGAGCGTCGCGAGCACGGGCTTCCACGACTCCTCGACGAGGCGGTCGGCCCACTCCTGCGGCGTCACGCCGTTGGCCTCGGCCGTGCGCATGACCTTCTGGCCGTGCTCGTCGGTGCCGGTGAGGAACCAGACGTCCTCCTGGCGCTGCCGGTGCCACCGGGTGATCATGTCCCCCGCGACCGTCGTGTACGCGTGCCCGATGTGCGGGGCGTCGTTCACGTAGTAGATCGGCGTGCTGAGGTAGAAGGCCTTGGGGCCGGGACGGTCGGACATGGGCCCCATCGTAGGGGCGGCTCAGAGCTCGCCCATCCGGTGCAGGGCCCGCATGCAGAGCCAGCCGAGCGGGATCTGCAGCCAGTAGGTGGCCACCCGGAAGACGGCGACCGCCGAGGCCGCGACGCCCGCGTTGACCCCGGCCGAGGTGAGCAGAGCGATGAGGGCGACCTCGATGCCGCCGATCCCGCCTGGCGTCGGCACCGCCCCGCCCGCGGTGTTGCCGGCGAAGTAGATGATGGCGACCTGCACGAGGCTCAGGTGCACCCCGAAGGCGACCAGCGCCGCCTCGAACGCCAGCACCCACCCGACGGACAGCAGCACGTTGCCGAGCAGGGCGACCGTGAGGCTGACGGGGTGGCTGACGACATCGAGCAAGCGGGGCCAGGTCTGACGGACCACCGGCACCGTGCGCCCGAGGAGCCATCGCCGGGACCTCGGGACGGCGACGGCGACGGCGACGGCGGCGGCCACCGCAGCGATCACCCACCAGGTCGTCGCGCTCGGGACGAACGAGGAGGCCGTGTCGGTCCCGGACACCAGGGACAGGACGACGAGCAGGAGCACCGTGACGACGAACTGCGAGACCTGGACCAAGGCCACCGTCGCGATGGCGAGCGAGGTCGCGACCCCGCGCCGGGTGAGCATCCGCAGGTTCAGCGCCCCGACGCCGAGCCCGGACGGCGCGGCGATCGCGACGAACGCCGCGGCGCCGTGGACGAGCGTCACGATCCCCATCGGGATCTTCACCGGGGAGAAGCCGCCGACCGCGAGCGCCGCACCGTAGAACGTCGCCAGCCCGAACGCGAACGAGGCGAGCGCCCACCGCCAGTCGCTCCGTTCGACAGCCGCGGCGACCTGCACGAAGTTGACCCGCGTCAGCACGAAGACGACGGCGACCACCGGGAGCACGACGGTGAGCAGGGTGCCCAGACCGAAGCGGGCCAGCTGCTCCGGCTCGACGTGCGCCTCGGGCAGTCGGTCGGCGAGGGCGGTCCGCAGCGCCGGGAGCAGGTCCCGTCGGCCCCTGAGCTCTTCACGCGTGCCCGTCGGCAGGACGACCGGTTGCAGCAGCGCTCCGAGCGCGACGAGGTCCTCCTCCGGCAGGGCAGCCGTGGCGGAGGCGAGAGCCCGTTCGGGGCCGACCCGCAGGGCGATGGTCGTCAGCATCTGCGCGAGGTCGATCCGACGCGCGAGATCCGCCGAGGCGACGTCACCGGCGTCCCAGCCGGTGAGCCACACCTGTCCCGAGCGGACCTGCACCGTGCGTCGGCACAGGCCACGGTGGGTGATCCCCACGTGGTGCGCCGCCAGGAGCTGGGACCAGGCGTCGGCGAGCAGGGCGTCGCCCGGCTCGGCCGCGTCGTCCGGCGTCTCCTCGGGCAGGGGCGCCTCGACGAGCAGCATCGAGTCCTGGGACTCGGTGACGGCCAGGACGAGCGGGGTCCGGACTCCCGCGACCCGTGCCGCATGGCTCAGCAGGGCGATCCGCTCGGCCGCCTGGCGCAGGGAGACGTAGGCACGCCCCTCGATCCCGCGCAGCCGCAAGGAGCGCCAGAGCCTCGTCACGGAGCCGAGCACCTGCCGGTCCCCGTCGAGCACGACGAGCCGGAGCAGACGCCCGGTGTGGTCGCGCAGGTCGTAGTCGCGGTGCACGCCGTCATCGGCGACGCGCTCGAGGTGGACCGGCTCGACCCCGGCGCGCCGGACGCCGGCCAGGAGCTCGGGCCCGTAGGCCCGGTCCGAGTGCACGCCCGCCGCGTAGCGGACCAGGGCGCCCACCGCACGGCCGAGGAGGATCGCCGCCGCTGCTCCGAGCAGCGAGACACGCCCCGCGAGCAGCAGGAGCACCAGGGTGACCGCGACGACGTTCCACGACCAGGCGACCGTCCGCCGCGTCGCGCGGGGCCCGGCGACCGTCAGCAGGCCGGCCACCGCCGCCCAGGCGACCGGCACGCTCACCGTCGCACCGGCGGTTCCGACCACGGAGAGCCCGCTGGTCAGGCGCTCCGAGCCGCTCGCGTCGATCGCAGCGAGCAGCCCGAGGTCGAGGCCGGCGGCGAGGACCGCGGCGGCACCCGACTCCAGGACGAGACGACCCGAACGCCGGATCACCAGCTCGACGAGCACCCCGACCGGGATGGCGACGACGACCACGGCGGCGAGCACGGCGATCGGGAGCACGAGCACCCGACTGAGGAGCGTGTCCAGGATCTGCGCGTCCTGGACCACACCGTGGGTGGTGCCGTGCGCGAAGACGGCGAGCAGCAGGACGAGGACGACCCCGGCAGTCGAGAGCGTGGCCGTCACGAGGTCCTCGCCGCTGTGCACGCGGGTACGCGGGGTGTCGACGATCGTCACGCCGGCCGTCGAGGACATGGAGCGGAGTCTAGGTTCCACCGCGCCGGCGCCGGGCAGGTCAGCGACCACGCGCGGCGAGTGCCGCTTCGTACAGCTCCCGCTTGTGCACGCCGGAGGCCTCCGCGACGGCGGCGACGGCGTCCTTGAGCCGTTCACCGGCATCCGCGCGGGCCAGCACCTGAGGCAGGAGGTCGCCGACCTGCGCCTGGACCGGCTGCGCCCCACCGACGACGACACAGATCTCCCCGCGCGGCTCGGACCGCGCCCAGGTCGCAAGCTCGCCGAGCGGCCCGCGGACGACCTCCTCGTAGGTCTTGGTCAGCTCGCGGCAGACCGCGGCGGGGCGCTCGTGACCGAAGGCGGCGGCCATCGCCTCCAGCGTCGCGGCGAGCCGGTGCGGGGCCTCGAAGAAGACCATCGTCCGACGCTCGGCACCGAGTGCGGCCAGCCCGGAGGCGCGCTGCCCCGGCTTGCGCGGAAGGAAGCCCTCGAAGCAGAAGCGGTCGGTGGGCAGCCCGCTCAGGGCGAGCGCCGCGAGCACGGCGCTGGGACCCGGGACCACGGTGACCGGGAGTCCGGCGTCGACCGCCGCGCGGACCAGTGGCAGGCCCGGGTCGGAGACCGTCGGCATCCCGGCGTCGGAGACGACGGCGACCGTCCCGCCCGCCCGGACCACGTCGAGGAGCTCGGCGATCCGCGCCTCCTCGTTGTGCTCGTGGTTGCTGAGCACTCGTCCGGCGATCTGCAGGTCGAGGCGGTGGGCGAGCGCGTGCAGGCGGCGGGTGTCCTCGGCGGCGACGACATCCGCCGTCTGCAGGAGGTCACGCAGCCGCGCGGACGCGTCACCGACATCCCCGATCGGGGTGGCAGCGAGCACGATCCGGCCGATGGTCACGCGGGCAAGGCTACGACGCCCGGCCGGAAGAACCTGCCCGGCACAGCACGAACGTCTAGCCTGTCGCCGTGCGTCCTGCCTCCGTCCTCAGCGAGCACCGCCTACGCGGATGGCTCGTCGCCGCTGCCGTCACCGGAGTCGCCGCCGCAGCCCGCCTCCCGGCCCTCGGCCGTCCGCATGCGCTCGTCTTCGACGAGACGTACTACGTGAAGGACGCCTGGACCCTGCTCCACCTCGGCTACGAGTCCCAGTGGCCGAAGGACCCGAACCCGGCGTTCGTGGCGGGGGACGTCCACACCTACCTGACGTCCGCGTCGTTCGTCGTCCACCCGCAGGTGGGCAAGTGGCTCATCGCCCTCGGCGAGCAGCTCGTCGGCGTGCAGAGCGCGGTGGGCTGGCGCATCTCCACGGCCCTCGCCGGGATCATCGCGGTCCTGCTGCTCACCCGGATCGCACGCCGACTGTTCCGATCGACCGCACTCGGGGCGCTCGCCGGCCTGCTCATGGCGGTCGACGGGCTCGCCATCGTCCAGTCGCGGACCGGGCTGCTCGACAACTTCCTCATGGTGCTCGTCCTCGGCGCGTTCGGTGCTCTGCTCCTTGACCGCGACCGCACCGCCGAACGGCTGGAACGCCTGACCGCCCCGCCACGGGCCGCGACTCGCTTCGGACCGTCGCTCGGTGCGCGTCCGTGGCGGCTGCTCGCCGGCGTGCTGCTCGGCCTGGCGATCGGCACGAAGTGGTCGGCGCTCTGGTACATGGCCGCCTTCGGCCTGGTGGCCGTGGCATGGGACGCGTCGGCCCGCCAGCGGGCGGGGGTGCGCCGTTGGTGGCAGGGGATGCTGCTGCGTGACGCGGGCCTCGCGTTCGTCTGGCTCGTCCCGGTCGCCCTGCTCACCTACGTCGGCAGCTGGGCCTCGTGGTTCGCGACGTCCGGCGGCTACGACCGCCAGTGGGCCACGAGCCATCCCGGCGAGGGCGTGAGCTGGCTGCCCGACGCCTTGCGGTCCTGGTGGCACTACCACCGCGAGATGTGGAACTTCCACACCCATCTGGACAGCCCGCACCCCTATGCGGCGCATGCGTACACCTGGCTCATCCAGTGGCGCCCGACGTCCTTCTACTACGAGACGCCGAAGCCGGCCTTGGCGGCGTGCGGGGCCGACCGCTGCTCCCAGGCGGTGACCTCGCTCGGCAACCCGTTGATCTGGTGGCTCGGCACCATCGCGATCCTCGTCGCCCTGTGGTGGGTCGTGAGACGCCGGGACTCGATCGCGGCCCTCGGGCTCACCGGTGTGGCCGCCGGGTGGCTGCCCTGGCTGCTCTTCCCTGACCGGACGATCTTCACGTTCTACTCGATCATCTACCTGCCGTACCTCGTGCTGCTGATCGTCTGGGCGGTCGACCGGTTCCTCGAACGACCGTCGTCGGCGAAGATCGGCGTCGCCGTCGCCACCGGGGTGCTCATCGTCGCCGTCAGCGTGTTCTTCTGGCCGATCTGGACGGCGGCCACGGTGCCGTTCCGCTTCTGGCAGCTGCACATGTGGCTGCCGAGCTGGGTCTAGGCGGACCCATCCCGGCGAACGACGAACCCCGCCGGACCACGCCATCCGGCGGGTCCGACGGGGTCGGCCTCTGGTGGAGCTGAGGGGATTCGAACCCCTGACCTTCTCATTGCGAACGAGACGCGCTACCAACTGCGCCACAGCCCCAGAGCGGGTCCAAGGCTAGCACCCGTCGGCACGTCCTCCCGCAACCAGGACGTACGGTGCCGCCCTACTCCCCCGCGGCGCGGCGACGCGCGAGGATCGCGTCGAGCGCCAGCCCACCTGTCGTGGGACGCGGCTCCTCGACCTCGGCGACCGGGGCGCTCGCGGCGATGGCGGCCGGCTCGGCGACCGGCAACGGCGCCGGCTCCTGGGGCCGGACCGCCGGCTTGAGGGTGTAGGCGGGGGGCGGTACCGGCACGGGGACCCAGGTCCCGACGCCGCTGTCGACCATCGGGTCAGCGGCCGTGGGCTCACTCACCGCGACCTCGCCGGAGACGTCGACCCGCAGGGAGGGAACGACCCGTCGCGGAGCCGCCGTCTTGACGAGCTCCGCCGCGGGGACGATGACCTCGGTGACGGCCTCCGACGGGTGAACGGCGCGGCCGACGACCGTCGGAGCCGTCCGGCGCCCCCGTGCGGCGGCGGGGGCCGCGGGCTGTCGCGCTGCGGGCCGGTCGGCGACGCGGGCGGTCCGCGGGGCAGGGGCCGCGAGGTCGCCGGCCTCCCAGGCCTCGTCGGCCCGTCGACCGGCCAGGACGGCCCGCCGACCGAGTCCGAGAACGGCGACCAGGAGGACGGACGGGACCGCGCCGAGGAGGAGCCCGGCGGTCCCGAGCGCGACCGCACCCCAGCCGACGGCGGTCGCGAGCAGGAGGACGACAGCCAGCAGCGCCCGCCGGCGGGCACCGGCGGCACGGCGGGCGAGCGAGGCCGCGCGCGCTGCGCGAGCGGCAGACGTGCGACGGGCGGCGTCGGCTCCGACCCGATCGGCTGCGGCATGCGGTCGATGCATCGACCCGTCCTCTCGTCGTCGTGCAGGGTGCAGGAGCACCCGCTCCGGTGGAACCGCCGTGGACCGCTCCCGCGCTGCCGTGAGTCGTGCGCCCTCCGCGATCCGCAGCACCCGAAGGTGCTCCGAGAAGCGGTCGTCGGCCCGCGCCTCGAGCAGCTGCTGCCGGTGTCGCAGGTGATGCGGCACCAGGTAAGCGATCCACAGCCCGGCCACCGCGATCACCACGAGGCCGTCGAGATCCACGGAACGACGGTAGGCGCCGCGATCAGCCCTCGGTCGGAGGGTCAGCGGCGTGTCGGGCAGCGGTCATAGCGAGCCATCGCTCCAGGAGCCCCCTGGGGACCTCCTCCGACGTGACCGCGAAGCAGCGGTGGTCGCGCCACTCGCCGCGGATGTGCAGGTAGCGCAGGCGGGTGCCCTCCTCGCGCAGGCCGAGCTTGGCGACGACACGCAGGCTCGCGGCGTTCTCCGGGCGGATCGCGATCTCCACCCGGTGCAGGCCGACGGGGCCGAAGCAGTGATCGACGGCCATGGCCACGGCGGTCGGCACGATGCCGCGACCGGCGACCTCCCGGCCGACCCAGTAGCCGATGCTCGCCGAGCACGCCGAGCCGCGCTGGATCGAGGACACCGTCAGCTGCCCGACGAGGTCGCCGCGGTACTCGATCACGAACGGCAGGGCCGTCCCGGCACGCCCCTGGGCCGACAGCGCCCGGACGAACTGACCCATCGTCGGCGGTGCTTCGAGCACCGGGTGCGGCGACGTCGCCTCCCAGGGCTCGAGCCACGCGGCGTTCCGCGCGCGCACGGCGAGCCACGCCTTGCCGTCCCGTCGCCGCATCGGCCGCAGGACGACGTCGCCCGACCGGAGCACGGCCGGCCAGCCCGCAGCCACCTCAGCCGTCCAGCACGAGGCAGGCGAGGGTGTCCCCCGCGCGGACCCGCGTGGTGTCCTCACCGACGACCGCCATCGCGTTGGCCACGGCGAAGGCGCCGATCGACACCTCGTCCGGGTCACCGACCGGACGCACGACGTAGCCCTCCGTCGGAGATCCCGTGATGGTCGACGGGACGAACTGGCGCCGGCCGGCGGGCGAGGCCCAGGGCAGGGCCGCGGCCGCGCGGACGGAGGGCCGGAACAGGTCGGCGTGGCCGGCCATCGTGCGCAGGGCCGGACGGACGAAGACCTCGAAGGAGACCATCGCGGCGACCGGGTGCCCGGGGAGCGCGAAGACGGGGATCCCGCCCACGCTGCCGACGGCGAGCGCGGAGGCGTGCCGGACGTCGCCGTCACTGTCCTCGGCACGGATCGTGCCGAAGCCCTGCCGGTGCCCGGGGGTCATCGCCACCTGGTCGAAACGCACCGAGCCCAGAGGGGCGAGCACGTCGGTGACGGTGTCCCACGGCCCGGAGCTGAGCCCACCCGTGAGGATGATCAGGTCCGCGCGGACGAGCTGGTCGGCCAGTGCTTCCCGCAAGGTCAGTCGGTCGTCGCCGACCGGCCCGACGCGGACCGGGACGGCACCGGTCTCCCGCACGGCGGCAGCGAGTGCGATGCCGTTGACGTCGTGGATACGCCCCGAGGACCGGGCACGGCCGGGCTCGACGAGCTCGTCGCCGACGGTGAGCACGACGACCCGCGGCGCCGGATGGACCCGCAGCCGACCACGACCGAGCGCGGCCGCCACGGCCAGGTGCCGCGGGGCGAGCCGCGTGCCGACGGCGAGCGCTGCTGCCCCCGCACCGATGTCCTGACCCGCCGGACGCACGTGGTCGCCCACGGCGATCCCGCCCCGGATCGTCACGCGGGCGCGGCCACGATCGGTGCGGTCGAGCGGCACGACGGCGTCGGCTCCGGACGGCAGCGGCCCGCCCGCGGCGACGAGCGCCGTCGTGCCGGCGACGAGCCGGAGCGGCTCCGGGCTGGTCACCGGTACGTCGGCGATCACCGGGAGGGTCGTCTCCAGGGCCGCGGACCCGTGCACCGGTTCACCGGGATCGACGCGGGGCGGCAGGTCGGCCGACCGCACCGCATAGCCGTCGCAGCCTGCGACCGCCCAGACGGGGACGTCCCGTGCGGCGACGACGTCCTCGGCGAGGACGCAGCCGTCGGCGTCCGCGAGCACGACGTCGAGCGGCGCGACAGGTCGCGCCGCGTCCAGGACTGCGGCGAGGTGCTCGGCGACGGATCTCATGGCACCGACATCATCGCAGTGCGACCAGCCGCAGCGGCCGGGGCACGCGGACCCCAGCGAGGTGAAGGTCCCGCGGGGCACGCACGGGACCTTGCTCGGAGGAGGCCGCCCGATCGACGGTCGGCTCGCCCGAGCGGGGCGTGGTGCGGCTATTGGGGAAATCTTTGCGAGACTGAGGACATGACCAGCGACAAGCAGCCGTATGTGGCCTTCGGCTCCGGGAGCGAGCTCCCGGTCGTGAAGGACCAGCTGAGGCGGGCGGTCCTGGCCGAACGGGAGAGCCGCATCCCCCGGGACCGTGAGCTCGCCGCCGCCGACTTCGCCCAGGTGGTCGGGGACATCCCCGCGGTCCGGGCAGCCGGGTGCATCGCCGCGTACGCGGCCCGGGGCGCCGAGCCGGGCACGACACCGCTCCTCGACCGCCTCTCCCAGCGCGGAGCGCGCGTGCTGCTGCCCGTCCTCGGCACCGGCCTGCAGCGCCAGTGGGCCTACCTGACCACGACGGACGAGCTCGAGGTGAGGGCACCCGGTCGTCCACCCGAGCCGCCAGGGCCCACGCTCGAGGCCGAGGCGCTCACCGAGGCGGATGTCGTGCTCGTCCCGGCCCTGGCCGTGGACAGCTCCGGCGCGCGGCTCGGCCACGGTGGCGGCTGGTACGACCGGGTACTGGAGCATGTGCGCCCTGGCGTCCCGGTGATCGCCATGGTCTTCCCCTCGGAGGTCTACGAGGCCACCGAGCAACCCCTCCCGCAGGAGAACCACGACAAGCGCGTGGACGCCGTTGCGACGACGTCCGGCTGGCGGGTGCTCAGCCCCGCCGACCTCCGACACTGATCACCGGCGCAGACGGAGCCGCGGCGCGGCTGGTCTCCGGACGGTGGGACACTGACCCCAGACGCATCACATCTCTGGAGGACCCCTCGTGCCCACCTACTCCTACGCGTGCACCGCGTGCGGACACCGTTTCGACGCCCAGCAGGCGTTCACGGATGACGCGCTGACGAACTGCCCGCAGTGCAGCGGCCGACTGCGCAAGCTCTTCGGGAACGTCGGCGTCGTGTTCAAGGGCTCGGGCTTCTACCGGACGGATGCGCGGGCCGAGAGCAAGAAGTCCGGCGGGCGCAGCTCGTCCCCGTCCTCGTCCTCCTCCGGCGACTCCTCGAGCAGTGCGACGTCCGGCTCCGGGAGCGGCGACTCCTCCTCGACCGGCTCCGGGGACTCGGGCGGCTCCGGGGACTCGGGCGGCTCCGGGGACTCGGGCGGCTCCACGAGCCCGGCGCCGGCGACGACCTCGGCGGGATCTGCTCCCGCGACGGGCAGCTCGAACGGTGGGAGGACGTCGAGCTCGTCGACGTCCTCCGCGAGCTGACAGCATCTGGGGACGGACACCGTCCCCAGATGATCCTGGCACCCACGTCGGGCCCGGCGGCCACCGCCTAGCGTGCGCGACGTGCCCGACCTGCTGACTGTCCGCCTCGCCGCCTGGCGCGCACGACGGCTGCTCCGCGTGCTGCTGGTCGCGGTCCTCCTCGGCGGTGTCGTGCGCCTCGCGGCGCCACCCGCCGCCCCGAGCACCACCGTCGTGGTCGCCGCACGTCCCGTGAATGCCGGGCAGGTGCTCACCACCGACGACGTGCGTACCGCACGTCTCCCGCAGAGCGGGGTCCCCGACCGCGCGCCGAGCACGGTCGACGCCGTCGTCGGACGGCGCGCCGCGGTCGACCTGCCTGCCGGCCTGACCCTCGTGCCGGCCGTGCTGGTCGACGGACGGTTCGACCGCGAACCGCCGAGGGGGACGGTGGTCGTCCCGGTGACGCTGGAGGGCTCGGCCGCGCTGCACCTGGGTGACACGGTCGAGGTGGTGGCGGACCCGACGTGCGCAGGGACGGGCGAGGGGCTCGCCGCCACCGCCGTCGTCGTCGGGCTGGGCGTGGGCGCCACGGGGGAGGTCGATCACGGCGCGGCGGGCCTCGGGGCCGGGATCGGGATCGGCACGGCCGGCGCCTCTGCCGACGGCGCGGTCCTCCTTGCAGTGACACCCGAGGACGGGCGGCGGATCGCCGGGGCTGCCACGTTCTGTCGACTCGGTGCGGTCATCGTGTCATGATCGGGCGCTGCGGGCCCGCCCGCAGCATGACCGTCGGCCGTCGACCCGGCCGCCTTCATCGGGTCCTGGAGGACACTGTGCTCGCTGGTTTCAAGACCTTCGTCATGCGCGGGAACGTCGTCGATCTCGCGGTCGGCATCGTCATCGGCGCAGCATTCGGTGCCGTCGTCACCGCCTTCGTCACGAACATCGTCAACCCGCTCATCGCGGCTCTCTTCGGCAAGCCCGACCTGTCTGCCGTCTGGACGTGGACGCTCCGCGAGGGCGCGAACGGCGCAGACCCGACGATCCTGTCGATCGGCGCCTTCCTCACCGCGGTCCTCAACTTCCTCATCGTCGGCGCCGCGATCTACTTCGCCGTCGTCATGCCGCTCAACAGGCTGGCCGAGCGTCGCAAGGCCGGCCAGGTCGCGGAGGCCGCAGAGCCCGAGGCGCCCGCTGCCGACATCGCGCTGCTCACCGAGATCCGCGACCTGCTCGCGCGCGACGACGCCTGAGCCCCCACCTCGGTCGGGTCCGACGCCACGGCGTCCGGCCCGGCCGACGCGCGCCCCGGCCAGGTCACCAGTGCGGCGGGACCTCGCGCAGGAAGCGCTCGTCGTCGGAGCCGGGCGGCTGGTCACCCCAGGCGATGTCGAGGTCGTCTGGCTTCGGCCGACCGGCACTGGGCTCGGGGGACGGGGGGACCGTGCCGCCGACGGCGCGGCGATGCTTGCGACGTCGGCGCGGCTCGTCGGGCGTGAGGGCACCGGACTCGTCGCTGTCGGGGACCTTCGGGGCATCGGCGCCGCCGTGCTCGTCCGCCCCGGATGTCGGGTCGGGGCTCATCGGGACCGCCGCACCGCGCCGTTCACGGTGGCGTCGATCCGCGAGCCCCGGCGCTTGAGGCCGAGCTCGGCGCGCAGCGCCTCGGCCAGCTCCTCCTCGTCCCGCTCGACGCCGTCGCTGCGCAGCCAGGTGACCAGGTCGTCGAGCTCGTCGTCGGAGTAGGCACGGATCGGGAGCCCCGGCCGGACGTCGGGCCGCGTCACGACGAGCGTCCCCTGGCTCCCGGACGAGCCGGGCAACGCGCCCGTGCGCGATGAACGTGCGCCCGGAGCTCGCGCCGCCCCGGCTGTTGCCCGGGCCGCCACCGGCACCTCCTCAGGTGCGGGCCTCACCTCGCCGGCGGAGCTCGTCGCGTCCTCGGCGGCGGTCGTGTCCTCGGGATCCGGCGCCGGGCCGGCCGGGGCGTCGTCGACCTCCACCGGCATCCCGTCCGCGAGGTCGGGCTCGTCGTCGTCGTCCTCGACCCGGACGGGGGCCTCGACCACGGGCGGGCGACGACTGAGAAGTCGCTGGGCCGAGGCCTCGAGCACGGCGGCGCACACCGCGTCCGCCTCGCCCTTGGGGTCGAGGAAGGCTGCGGTCGACCAGATGTGCACGACCGTCCAGCCCAGCGCCTCGAGCCGCTCGGCGATCTGCCGGTCACGCACGCGGACGCTCGACTCCCCGACATAGCTGTCGTCGTCGGTGAGGACGGCCACGAGCATCTCGCCGGGGACGTCGGGGTGCCCGACGACCAGCGGGATCCGCGGGCCGCCTTCCACACCGTGGTCGAGGTCGACCACGAGGCCGGTGCGCCACAGACGCTCCGCCAGGTCGAGGATCAGTCGGTCGTGCCCGGAACGGAGCTCGGGCGACGGACGGCCACCAGCAACCCGCGGTCGTGTCGAGCCGAGCATGGCGAGCAGGTCCCCCAGCAGCAGCGCTCCGGGGACGGTCAGCCGGCTCTCGTCGAGGTCGTCCGCGGTGAAGCAGCTGACCACCGTCAGGCGGTGCCGGGTGGCGCCGAGCGCCTGGAGCAGACGACCCTGCCCGCCGTCGGCGCTCAGCGCACCGAAGCGGTGCAGCACCCTCCCGTGCGGCGTGCGGCCGAAACCGATGGACAGCACGATCGCCTCGCGGTCGAGGCCCTCGGCGCTCGTCACGTCGGCGACGACGAAGGGCTCGGGGCGGTCGGTACGGAAGAAGTCCTCCAGCGCAGGGTTGTCCCGCACCTGGGCCAGGACCGCCTCGCGGACGCGATCGGCGTGCACCGTCGAGACGGTGACGACCGCCAGGGACTCCTCCGGGCGCGTCAACGCATGCTCGACGACGAGGTCGACGACGTGCTCGACCTCCGCACGGGTGGCCTCGACCGTCCCGGACGGGCCGGGCATCCCGGTGCCGTCGACCACGTCGAGCCGCAGCAGCGACTCGGTGGTCGGCAGCGGGGTGGCGGTCACGGACTTCGCGTAGCCGTGCGCGGAGAGGAACGCGGTCAGGTGCGGATCGCGACGCGAGGCTGCCACCTGCAGCGCGACGACGGGGAGCACCCCGATCAACGCCTCGAGTGCCGTCCCCGAGGCGCACCGGGTGTCCCCGACGACGAGCAGCTGGCGACCACGTGCGAGCGCGCTGACCACCGTCTCCATCGGCAGGTGCGCCGACGCGTCGAGGATGACGAGGTCCTCGGTGCGCGAGGGGGGAAGGACGTGCGGGACGAGCATCGGCCCCACGACGAGGCACGGCCTCAGGTGACGCGCGACGTCGGGGTAGCGCTCCACGGCGTGCCGCAGGCTGGAGAAGCGGTCGTCGACGATCTCGGCGAAGAGGGCCTGGGTCTGCACGTCGGCGGACCGCAGCCGCAGGCGCAGCGCCTCACGGGCGCTCGCCCGGTACACCAGGGATCGATCGGCCAGGTGGCGCGTGTCGAGTGCACGGAACTCGGCCGTCAGCCGGGCGAGCGCCGCCCCGTCGTAGCCGGCCATGCCCGGGTCCTGACGGAGGATCTCCTCGAAGACGGTGCTCCACCAGGCAAGGTCGAGCTCGGAGGCGACGGCTCCCGCCGGCACCCGCCGCGCGGTGAGGTCGTCGAGCAGGCCGCCGAGGCCCCGCTTGCGCAGGTCACGCAGCAGCGCGGTGCGCTCGGGCAGCGCCTGGAGCGCCGCCCGTTCCGCGTGCAGGCGACGCAGGCGTTCGAGGAGTGCCGGCCAGCTCGTCCGGACCAGGTCGCCGCCGGCCGCGGTCGTCGCGAGCGTGCCGGAGAGCGCCTCGAGATCCGCCCGCACCGCACGGAACTCGTTCTCGATCCTGGCCAGGCCTTCCGGGACGCGCGGCCAGCCGCCGGCGGGGCAGTGCGCCCGCCAGACCTCGCGCTGCGCCTGCACCTCGACGAGGGCCGCGTGCAGGTCGGCGACCGGCCGACCGGGCCGCACCATGTCCTTGGCCTGACGGCGCAGCCTGCGCCGGACGCGACCGGGCATCTCGACGGAGTGCTCCGCCCGCCACGCCTGCGTCGCCGTGGCGGCCACCAGGTCCGCTGCCGACCGTTCGAAGACGAGGGGCTGGAAGATGTCGAGGACCTCGCGGACCCCGGCGAGCATCTCGAGCTGCTCGGCCCACTCGGCAGGCGTCTGGGACTGCGTCAGACCGGTCGCCTCGGCGACCGTCGCGGTCTGCAGCTGCAGCTCGGGGACGCTCGTCAGCAGGCGCTCGACCCGGTCGAGACAGGTCTGCGCCCGCTCGGGGGTCAACAGGTCCGCGCCGAACCACCACGTGGTCGTGGTGCTGTCGGTGAACCCGCCGAGCCCCGCGACCGTGACGAGATCCGTCGCGGCCTGGGCACGGCGCTCTGCGGTGAGCGAGGCGGCGACGGCGACCGGGAGCCGCACCCTCGTCCGCGGCGCGGGCCGGGTCGCGGTCAGCTTGGCCAGCGCCTGGAGCGCGTCATAGGCCGAGCACGCCCACGGCTCACGTCGAGCGTGGAGCGCCGCGACGTAGGCCTTCAGGCGTGAGCGTCGATCCAGCAGCTCCCGCTGGACGATGCCGATCTTCTCCGCGTCCACCCGGCACGGGTCGCCGGTCATCGCGCCGAGGAGTCGCTGACCGGCCTCGGCGCGCCAGCTCGATCCGGGCGCGATGTCGAGGACCAGGTCGCCCAGCCCGAGCCCGGCCAGCCGTCCGGTGAGGGCGTCGGCGGCGCGACGGTGCCCGGCGACGTAGAGCACGGTCCGTCCGCTCGCAGCGGCGTCGGCGACGACGGCGGCCAGCGTGCCGGCGACGTCGGCACCGGCGGGCGCATCGAGCAGCACGTGGTGCCCTGCGGCGATGACGTCGAGCACATGCGCCTGCGCGGCATCGAGGTCACCGACCCCGCGCTCCTGGTCGAGAGGTCGGTCGCCGCTGAGCTGCGCGGGCAAGGGCTGGGTGAGCGCCTCCGCTGCCCGGTGGTCGCCCGCGACGGCAGCGATGACCTCGTGCTCACGCAGCACGGGCGCCAGCGTGTCGAGATCGTCGACGAGCGTCTGCTCGGGGTGCACGAAGGTGCCGATGACGACGCGGTCCGTCAGCTGGAAACCGTCGAGCACCGCCGCGCCGAGCGAGCCGATGCGATCGAGCGTCGGCCGCGGGTCGAAGCCCGAGGCGGTGAACGCCGCCCGGGCGAGCGCCGCCGGGTCCAGGAGCGCGCCACGGCGTCGCAGCGCCGACGCGAGCAGGGGGTTGATCTCCAGCGACGGCTCGAGCAGGAGGTCGTAGTCGGCCTCACCACGCCCGCGGGGCGTGATCGCGACCGGTCGCAGCAGCACCGGGGCGTGGAACCGGCGGACGCTTCCGGTCGGTCCCTCCGCCGAGCGCGCCTCCGCGGTCGACACGGTGTCGTCGTCGTCCACGTCTGGCGTCTCCGGCTCGAGCCAGGACGCGATGCCGATCGCCAGGAACGCGGACGCCAGCCCGTAGCGAAGCGCGTGGTCCTCGGCCTGCGCGCCGACGGCTCGCGCGCGCCGCTTGGCCTGGACGAGTGCCGAGCCCTCGCGGACGAGGTTGCTCAACCGGGTGGTACGTCCGGCGAAGAGCTGGGCGATCCCCGACGGATGGGCGGCGGAGAGGTCGAGCTGTGCCTCGCCGAGCCGGTCGACGTCACTCAGGGCAGAGGTGCCCGACCGGGCGACGAGGTCGCCCCGCCAGACCTGCATCGCACGGTCGACGAGGTCCCTGGTGCTGGCAACGGGGACAGCGACGGGGCCGTCGGGCCCGGACTCGTCGGGTCCCGTGCCTGGAATGAGCGCGGGAATCACATCAGCACGCTAACCGCAGCACGCGGCGTGGGCCGGTCAACGCGCCGCAACGCGACGCCCCGAGACCGGTCCGGCCCAGCCACGCGGGGTCGGAGGCGGGAATCAGAACGGCCCACCGGGCGATGATCGCCGGGCGGGCCGTCCGAAGTCGAAGACGGTGCGCACCGCGCAGGGGGCAGGCGATGCGCACCGTCAACGACAATTCTGGGGCCCCGAACCGCCTGCCGTCAAACCCGGCGCCCCGACGAGGCGAATGCCCCTCAGCACGCTCCGCACCCTGGCACGACGAGGGCCGCGGTGCCTTCGCAGACACCCGGTCCGCGGCGCTCACCGGGACCACGGCACCCGGTCCGCGGCGTGCGGGAACGAGCAGAGATCCCTGGTGCGGCGTGGGCCGTGAAAAGGCCACGGGCGACGCAGGCGCGCCTTCGTTCAGCTCAGGTGCGCGCATGCCGATAAGGAGGCATGACCTGCGAGACGAGGGCGGCGCGCCCGCACGAGTTCTGGCGACGCCACCGGCGTTCTGGTCTCGTGCTCTCCTACGCGCTCCCGGCTGCCGTCGCGCTCCGCACCGCCATCCGGCCCGAGGCGCCGCACGCCGGCACCGTACTGATGCTCGCGGCAGCCGTCGTCGTCCTGACCCCGCTGCTGCTGCTGGTCCCCCTGGATCGGCTCGTGGCGAACGACCGGGTCCGCTGGCTCTTCTTCGGCTGGGACCTGGCCGGGATCATCGTGGTCACGGTCGCCGTCTGGCTCGACGGGGGTGCCGACAGCTCCTACCGTCTGCTCCTCTTCGTGGTCATCGCCCATGCCGCCCTCGCGTTCCCACCCGGCGGGACGGCGGGCGTCGGACTGGCCGCGGTCCTGGCCTACGGGATTGTCGGCGTGCTCGGCCCGCCGGCCGACCTGGCCGACTCCGTCCTCGCCACGGTCGCCCTGGTGATGACGACGGCCGTGGGCGCCATCGCCTCGCAGAACTACCTCAGCCTCAACCGCCGGATCAGCGAGGTCGCCGAGGTGGCCACGATGCTCTCCGAGCACGACGGGCTCACCGGCTGCCTGAACCACCGCACCTTCTACGACCGGGTCACGCGGGCGACCCGGGAGAACGCGCCCGAGGTACCACTGAGCGTCCTCGTCCTGGACGTCGACGACTTCAAGTCGGTGAACGACGAGCACGGCCACCCCGCCGGCGACGAGCTCCTCGTCCGGCTCGGCGACGAGCTGCGCAGCGCCTGCCGTGCGGGGGATGCTGCGGGCCGCATCGGCGGCGACGAGTTCGCGATCCTCCTGGTCGGCACCGACGAACGCGCGGCACGGCAGACGGTCGATCGACTGCTGTCACGGATCAGTGCCGGCCTCCTGCCCCACGGAGCCACGGTGACGATCGGTGCGGCGACGGCACCGTCCGGCACGCCGGCGCAACGGCTCGTCGCCGATGCCGACGCCGCGCTCTACGCCACCCGCCGCGCCGCACGCGGCCCGTCCGCTATGCGCGAGGCTCGGTCGCCAGCGCGTCCATGATCGGCTCGAGGGCGGTCCACCACTGGTCGAACGGCCGGTTGACCGTCATGTCGACCAGATCGGGCATCGTCTTCAGCGGGACGGTCGCCAGGTGCCCGTCGGCCAGGCCGACGAATCCCCACTCACGCTTGCCCACCCCGATCTGCCCGGAGAGCCAGTCGACGCAGTAGGCCGCGAGCCGGGTCGCCTGGACGCGGTCGAACGGGGTCGGGTTCCCGCCCTGCTGCAGGTGCCCGAGGACCATCGGACGCACGTCGAACGCGCCACCGGACTCCTCGGCGAAGAGCTGGCACATGAAGTCGGTGGTGTACCCGGAGCTGACGGCCTCGTTGCGGATCGCCAGGTGGAAGCGCCGACCGGCGGCGAAGCTCGCCCTCATCTCGGCGACGTCGGCCGACAGATCAGCGAGCGTGACGCCCTTCTCGTGCAGGTAGGCGCGCTCGGCACCGACGGACAGCGCCCCGACGAGGGCGAGGTAGCCGCAGTACCGGCCCATCACCTCCACGACGAAGCAGCGGCGCGAGGCCATCGCCGACTGCTTGAGGCGGTCGACGGCGCTGACGATCTCGCACAGCGCGGTGTCCGCGCCGATGGACATCTCCCAGCCGGGAAGGTTGTTGTCGATCGTCGCAGGCAGGCAGATGACGGGGATCTGGAAGCCGGGGTACCGGTCTCGCTCCTGGAGCATCCGGTAGGTGGACTCGTAGGCTCGATGGCCGCCGATCACCAGCAGGGCGTCGATCTGGTGGTTCTCCAGCGCGCGGCTCACCGCGTAGAACTGCTCGACGCTCGGCACGGCGCGGCTGGTGCCCAGCTCGGCGCCGCCGATCCCCACCCACCCCTCGACGTCACCCCAGGTGAGCTCGCTGACCTGCCCGTCCATCAAGCCCTTGAAGCTGCCGCGGACCCCGAGCATGGTGTGCCCGTTCGAGATGCCGAAGCGCACGGCGGCCCGGACGGCGGTGTTCATCCCCGGGGCCAGTCCGCCGGCGTGCAGGATCGCGATGCGTGCACCCGTCCCGGTCTGCGTCGGCGCGACCTTCGCGATGCCCCGGAACACCCGGACCATCTCCGCGAAGGAGGCGCCCCGGCCGGCCATCGCGCCCTCGTAGTCACCGGCGTCGACCAGCCGGGTGATCTCCTGGGTGGCCTCGACCGCCGCCATCAGCGGGGTCCGGTGCACGCGGTTGTTGTGCACGCCGATCAGCTGCGGCTCGTGCTCGGGCCCGGCGTTCACGACCTCGAGCGCCGCGGCGTGCCCGACGACCGTCGGCATCCAGCGGTCGTACGCGCTGGGCGTCCCACCGCGCTGGACGTGGCCGAGGATCGTCACGCGGGTGTCCTCGCCGAGCCGGTCCTGGAGCAGGTCGCGCACGTCCTGGCTCGAGATGGAGCTGCCGGCGCGGTCCCGCGCCCCTTCGGCCACCACGACGATGCTGTCCCGACGGCCGGCGGCACGACCGGCACGCAGTCGCTCGCAGAGCTCGTCCTCCCACCCCTCGTCCGGGGGGTTCTCCGGGATCAGCGCGTAGTCGGCGCCACCGGCGATCGCACTCATCAGCGCGAGGTAGCCGCAGTGGCGGCCCATGACCTCGACCACGAAGGAGCGCTGGTGGCTCGCAGCCGTGCTGGCCAGCGCGTCGATCGCCTCGATGATCCGGTGCAGCGCGGTGTCCGCGCCGACGGTCATGTCGGTCCCGACCATGTCGTTGTCGATCGAGCCGACCACGCCGGCGATGATGAGGTGGCTGTGGTGCGCGGCCTGCTCGGCCGTGACCTCTCCCTGCTCGACGAGCTCGGTCAGCAGCCCCGACCACTCGCGGCGGAACAGGTCCGTCCCGGTCAGGGACCCGTCACCGCCGATGACCACGATCCGGTCGATCCCGTGCTGGACCATGTTGCGGGCGGCCTTGAGCCTGCCCTCGCGCCGCCGGAAGTCCGTCGACCGAGCGGTCCCGATGACGGTGCCACCGCGGTGCAGGATCGACCCGACCGAACCCCACTCGAACTTCTTGATCCGGTCCCCGCCGTCGACCAGGCCCTGGAGTCCCTCGTAGACGGCGTAGACGTCGGCGCCCGCGCCGATCGCCGTGCGGACCACGGCCCGGACCACGGCGTTCATCCCCTGGGCGTCCCCGCCCGAGGTGAGCACCGCGATGGCGGTCCGGGGCGGGGTCGTGCTGGGCTCGACGGTCTCGGACATCGCTCATCTCTCGGTCAAGGGCATGGCGCTCACGAGCCTACGGGCCGGACCGCGGCCCCGGGCAGGTCCATCGTCGGGAGGCTTCCGGCGGCGGCCGCGCTGCGTCAGCTCGCAGCCGTACCGGGCTCTGCGGGGGCCGCCGCGCTCGTCGGCGCGACGGCAGGCTCGTCGGCCGGCGTGCCGAGCGGGCGTGCCGGTTCTGGGGCCGCACGTGCTCCCGGGGCGGACCCGGCACCGAGGTCGTCCAGGAGGGCGTCCCTCACGATGCGGCGGGGGTCGTACTGGCGCGGGTCCAGCGACTGCCAGTCCACGTCCCCGACCTGGTCGCCGAGCTCCTCGTCGACGCGGGCCTTCGCCTCGAGGGCGAATCTGCGCAGCTGCCGCACGAGCACCCCGAGACGCGCAGCGTACTGGGGCAGTCGCTCCGGTCCGACGACGACGACCGCCACGACGAGCAGGACGAGCGCCTCACCACCGTTGATCCCGAACATCAGCTCGTCCCTCCGACGACGGTCACGTCGTCCTCGACCGACTCCTCGGGGTCGAGGCTCGGGAGCCCCTCGGCGAGCCGGGCGCGGTCCACCCGGCGGTCATGGACCCGGCAGACACCGATCGCCCCGAAGTACAGGGCGATGATCGGCATGGCGAGCACGATCATCGTGATCGCGTCCGGCGTCGGCGACATGACGGCGGCGAACACGAACGCGAGCATGACCGCCCACCGCCAGCCGCGGATCCAGGTCCTGGCCCGGACGAGGCCGACGAGGTTGAGCGCCACCATCACGACCGGCACGAGGAACGCCAGACCGAACGCGAGGATCAGCCGCATGACGAACACGAGGTAGCTCTGCGCGTCGATGTAGTTGACGGCCCCCGTCGGGGTGAACTCCGTGAGCAGCGAGACGGCGTTCGGCAGCGCCCACCAGGCCAGTGCGGCCCCCGACAGGAAGAGCGGGACGGAGGCAGCGACGAAGCCCACGGCGTAGCGCCGCTCACGGCCGCTGAGGCCCGGCGTGATGAACGCCCAGAGCTGGTAGATCCACCACGGGCTCGCCGCGATGACCCCGAGGAAGAGGCTGACCTTGATCTTCATGTCGAAGGACGAGGCGATCCCCGAGAAGTTGAGCGCGATGACCCCGTGGCGCGCGGCGGCCGCGGCGACCAGCGGCTGCTGCAGGGCGGCCAGGACCGGGTCGTAGAGGAACCAGCCCCCCACGGCCCCCACCACGAGTCCGACGGCCGCCAGGACGACCCGCTTGCGCAGCTCGACGAGGTGCGCACGGATCGGCATGCGCCCCTCGTCTCGGGGCGAGCGCGAGCGGAACGCCATCAGCGGTCAGTCGTTCGACTTCGGACCGCCGGCGCCGCCGTCCTGTGCGCCGGAGCCGCCGTCGGTGCTCTCACGGAGGTCCTTGACCTCGTTCTTGAAGATCTTCATCGACTGGCCGACGCTCTTGGCGAGGTCCGGCAGCCGCTTGGCCCCGAACAGCAGGAAGAGGACGATCACGATGATGAGGATGTGAATGGGCTCCAGGCCGTTGCGCAACATGGAAAACCTCCGGTGGGTGCGGACGTGCGGATCAGGGACGTGCTGAGCTCTCGGGGCCGAGCGGGACGAGACGGACGGTCCATCGTGCCGGACCGGCATGCAGCTGGTGCTGCGGGAGGACACCGGGACCGCAGGACGCGGTACCGAGCCCGTTCTGAGCGAGGTCGAGGTTGACCTGCACGCGGTCACCGGCGACGAGGTCGGTCGTGTGGTCCGCGGCGTCGAGCGCCTCGCTCGTCCACCGGCGCACCGTCAGCTCGACGGTCGGCTCTCCTTCGACCCGCACACCGCCGCCAGGACCTCGCAGCTCGGCCCACCGCACGCCGGTCCGGTTGCCGTTCTCCTGCGGGCGCACGTACGGGGTCTGCAGGCCGTCGACGCTGCTCCGGTGACGGCCGATGACGGCGGCCTGACGGAAGTCCGCGTAGGCCTCGCCGGGGCCACCGCCGAACCACTCGACATCGGTGACCTCGGCAGGGACGGCCATCCTTAGCCCGAGCCGTGGGAGCGGGACCGTCCAGGTCCCCTCTGGCTCGACCTCGACGGTCAGCACCAGGGCGTCGCCGTCAGCCGTCCAGCGGTAGGTGACGAGCATCGCGAGGTCGGTCGCGGCAGGCGCGACCCGGCTGACGACCACGTACGTCTCGCCGTCGTGCTGCTGCTCGACGAGCCGATGGGTGAGCCGGTGCAGGCCGATCTCGCGCCACAACGGGGCGGTCGGCGGGCCGAAGGTGCCCACGTCGTTGTCCGTCGGGGCACGCCAGAGGTCGAGCCGCGGTCCGTCGACCTCGAGGGCGCCCAGTCGCATGAGCAGCCCGGTCGTCTCGTCGAACAGGCCGAGGTCGATCGGGGTGTCCACCCGCGCGCGAGGCGCGCGCTCCCCGACCAGCGACTGCCCGAGTCCGACGGGGTGACCGGCCGGAGCCCACGAGGCGTCCTCCGCCGTCGCCGCACGCACCGTCAGCCACGTCTCGCGGTCGTCGCGCAGCAACTCGGGCTGCGGCACCGCCACGGTCACGGAGCCCTGCGCAGGGACGGCCGGGACGTCGAGCGTCCCGCCGGCGACCTCGATCCCGTCGACCTCGTGCGCCCAGGTGAACCGCAGGTCACCGGTGTCGGCGAAGTCGCGCAGGTTGGTGACGGTGACGCCCCCGTCAGCCACGACCAGGCGCACCGGTGAGACGACGGCGGCGAGCTCTACCAGGCCGGGCGACGGCGTGCGGTCGGGGAAGAGCAGCCCGTCGGCGATGAAGCTGCCGTCGTGCAGCGGCTCACCGAAGTCGCCGCCGTAGGCGAAGAACTCCCGGCCGTCGGCCGTGTGCTGCCGGATGCCGTGGTCGATCCACTCCCAGATGAAGCCGCCCTGGCACCGGGGATAGCGCTCGAAGAGCTGCTGGTACTCCAGCAGGCCGCCGGGGCCGGCACCCATCGCGTGCCCGTACTCGCACTGCAGGAAGGGAAGTGCGCGACGGTGCTCGTCGACGGAGGGGTCCGTCGTGACGGGCTCCGCGAGGCGGCCGATCTCGTCGACCTCCTCGTGCGTCGCGTACATCCGGCTGTAGACGTCGACGTAGGCCGAGTCCCAGTCGCCCTCGTAGTGGACCGGGCGGCCGGGGTCGCGTTCGTGCACCAGGGCGGCCATCGCCGCGAGGTTCTGCCCGTGGCCCGCCTCGTTGCCGAGCGACCAGAGGATGACCGAGGCGTGGTTCTTGTCCCGCTCGAGCGTGCGGCTCATCCGGTCGAGGAGCGCGGGCTGCCACTGCAGGTCGTCGCTCGGGTTCCCACGCCAGTCGAGGAACACGAAGCCGTGGGTCTCGTAGTCGCACTCGAGGATCACGTAGAGCCCGTACTCGTCGCACAGGTCGAGGAAGTCGGGGTGCGGCGGGTAGTGGCTGGTCCGGACGGCGTTCACGTGGTGCTGCTTCATGAGCAGGACGTCGGCGAGCATGTCCTGCGCCGTGACCGACCGGCCGCGGTCGGGGTTCCACTCGTGCCGGTTCACCCCGCGGATGAGGATCGGGCGCCCGTTGACGGTGAGCAGGCCGTCGGCCACCCGCACCGTGCGGAAGCCGATGCGGAGCGTGACGGTCTCGCCGCCGGCGACCAGCGTCGCGTCGTACAGCCGGGGCTGCTCGGCCGACCACGGCTCGACGGCTGCCAGCGTGTGCGGGCCCGCCGCCGGGACCCGGTCGAGGCCCAGCTCCGGCACGGAGAGCAGCGCCGGGACGTCCGTCTCGACGCTCAGGGTCCCCGCGCCGGTCTCGTGGTCGAAGTCCGCGTGCACGAAGACGTCGTCGATCGACCCCTCCGGCCGCGAGACGAGGCTGACCGAACGGAAGATCCCGGACAGCCACCACTGGTCCTGGTCCTCCAGGTAGCTCGCGGCCGACCACTGGTGGACCCGCACCGCGAGGACGTTCACGCCCTCGCGCAGGTGCGGACCGACGTCGAACTCCGTGGTGAGCCGGCTGCCCGTCGACCAGCCGAGCTCGACGCCGTTGAGCCAGACCGCGAAGATCGAGTCGACCCCGAGGAAGCGCAGCACGGCACCGCCGGCCGGCCACCCGGCGGGCAGCTCGAAGGTGCGGCGGTACTCGCCGACGGGGTTCTCGTCAGGGACGAACGGGGGGTCGACGGGGAACGGGTAGCGCACGTTGGTGTAGGCCGGTCGACCGTGGCCCTGGAGCTGCCAGTGGCCAGGCACCTCGATCGTGTCCCACGCAGCGGCGTCGAAGTCGTTCGCCTCGAAGCCCGGCGTGGCATCGGTCACCCGCTCGCCGTAGGCGAACTGCCAGGTCCCGTCGAGCGGGATCACCGGTGCATCGGTGCGCAGGTGAGCCCGCGCTCGACGCCGACCCTCTCCCGGCAGGACGTTGGTGAGCGGCGGGGTGATGACAGCCATCGGGAGGCTCCTTAGTGGTGGCGTGCAGATCGTACTGACATGTCGGGTCGACGTCCCGAGGGCCGAGGCTCCATCGTGCCTGATCGTGGCTCCTTGCTCACGCCGTCGCCGTCAGGACCAGGACGACGGCCTGGCCCGGCCCGAGGACGGGCAGCGACAGGCCGACGCCCCCGAGGACGGAGCCGGAGACCACGAGCTGACCGTCGCGCGCGGCCGCTACCCAGCCCGGTGCGGCGCGCTGCACCGTTGCAGGTTCGGGGACGCCGGCCGGGAGCGAGACCCGGTAGCGACGCGCCGGGTCGAGACCGGGGAGCGGGCGCAGCCCCGGTCGCGTTGACCGACCGCTCGCCAGCTGCACGAAGGTGAAGACGGCAGCCGAGCCGTCCTGGGCGACGACACCGTGCAGGCGCTCCCCCGGCTCGTCGCTGTCTGCGCGCACGACGGTGCCGCTGTGCAGCATCGGGCGGAGCTCCTTGTGCAGCGCGATCCAGCCGCGCAGCTGGTCGAGCTCGGCCGGGGCGCACGCGGCGAGGTCCCACTCGAGCCCGGCGTGGCCGAGCAGCGCCGTCGCGCACCTCATCCCGAGATCGACGTGCCGGTAGGTCGTGTGCGCGACCTCGGGACCGACGTGCTCGCCGATGAGCTCGGGCGGAAGCAGGAGGCTCGTCCACAGCTGGATGTCCGTGCGCTCCAGCGCGTCGTTGCAGTCCGAGGTCCACACCCGGTGGGTGCGGTCGAGGATGCCGAGGTCGACGCGCGCGCCACCGCTCGCGCAGCTCTCGATCTCCAGCCCGGGGTGTCGTTCCAGCAGTGCGTCGAGCAGTGCGTAGACGGCGGAGGTCTGACGAT
The DNA here is from genome assembly GCA_038252305.1 of Actinomycetales bacterium. Classification (GTDB taxonomy): domain Bacteria; phylum Actinomycetota; class Actinomycetes; order Actinomycetales; family Cellulomonadaceae; genus Actinotalea. The sequence continues at coordinate 41,626 of JBBSAL010000011.1, forward strand.
GCACGGCGGGGCGCCCGTCACTGACGGCCTCGAGCAGGTCGCGGTTGTGGTCCCACTTGAGGAAGTCGATCGCGTTCTCGGCGACCAGCGCATCGAGCCGCTCGAGGATGTGCGCCCACGCCTCGGGGTGGGTGAGGTCCAGGACGTGCTGAGCGCGCCACGGTCTGCCGTCGGCAGGGCCGAGCAGCCAGTCGGGGTGAGCGCGCACGAGGTCGGAGTCGAGGTTGACCATCTCGGGCTCGACCCACAGTCCCACCTGCATCCCCAACGCCCGGACCTGGTCGAACAACGGCGCGAGGCCGTCCGGCCATGCCTCGTCGCTGACCACCCAGTCCCCGAGCGCGACGGTGTCGTTGCGTCGGCCACCGAACCAGCCGTCGTCCAGGACGAAGCGCTCGACCCCGATCGATGCAGCCGTGCGCGCGAGGGCGAGGAGGCGCTCGAGGTCGTGGTCGAAGTACACCGCTTCCCAGGTGTTCAGGACGACGGGACGAGGCGATGACGGGTGCTGCGGGCGCGCCCGCAGACGCCGATGCAGCCGCGCCGAGAGCCCGTCGAGGCCGTCGGCGGAGTAGACGAAGACGATGGCCGGGGAGGAGTGCACGTCCCCGGGCGCCAGCACGATCTCGGCAGGAGCGAGCAGCTCCCCGCCACCGAGGACGCTGCCATGGCAGCCGGCGCCCTCGGACAGCCGCTCGACGAGGTGCGTGTGCAAGCCGCTCCACGCGACATGGCTGCCCCAGACCTCACCGCGGCGGAAGCCGAAGCCCGCCGTCCCCGCGCACATCAGCAGGGTCGCGTCGTGCCCGGTGCGCCCACGACGGCTGGCGCGCAGTCGCGTCCCGTCCTGGACCTCGAACCGCTGGGGGGCCCGCTCGCGGGTCCACCGACCCGACAGGTCGAGCCCTGACACGGCCCGCTCGGGAAGGGGGAGCAGGTGCTGGAGCGAGACCACCGAGAGCTGCTCGGTTCCGGTGTTGCGCACGGAGACCCGCTCGGTGAGCACGCCGAAGGGGTCGAGCTCGAGGAGGAGCTCGACCTCGACCCCCGCCTCCGGGTCAGCCGCGTGCACGGTGATGGCGCCCTCCGTGACGGCGGGGTGCCCGGTGAGCTCGAGGCGAAGAGGACGACTCGACCCGCTCCGGGAGACCTCGAGCCCCGGGGTCCCCGCCCAGCCGTCGGACTCCGAGGGCAGCAGCGTCAGCGGGATCGGCTCGTCGAGTGCGCTGTGCGGGACGGGAGCCGTCGTGGCGAGAAGGAGCCCGTCGACGTCCGGCCCCAGGTCCCCGCCCCAGTGCAGGACGCGCGGCAGGAGGGGGCCGGCGACGTCGAGGACCAGCGCGACACCGGCCGCTCGCAGGCTGACGAGCTCGGAAGGGGTGACCGACACGGGAGGTCCTCCGGGGGATCGGGCGGGATGGGCGCAGACAGGCGGGCAGGAGAGCAAGAGCGGCGGAGCACAGGAGCGACCGGCCGGCCGGGCCGCGCGGTTCGCTCTCGAACCCGCGCGGCCCGGGCCGTTCAGCCCTTGGTCGATCCCATCGTCAGGCCCGAGACGAACTGCTTCTGCAGGAGGAAGAACACGACCAAGGTGGGCACCGCAACAATGATCGATCCGGCAGAGAGCAGGTTGAAGTCCGTGAAGAACTGGCCCTTGAGGTTGTTCAGCGAGCTCGTGATCGGGTACTTGTCGCCGCTCTGCAGCAGCACCGTCGCCCAGAAGAACTCGTTGTAGATCCAGGTCACCTCGAGGGTGGCGAGCGCGGCGAGCGGCGGCCTGCACAGCGGCAGGGTCAGCTGCCACCACTGCCGGAACACGCTCGCCCCGTCGACGTCGGCGGCCTCGTAGAGCTCCTTCGGGATCGTCTTCATGTAGTTGCTGAGGACGAAGGTGCAGAAGCCCGTCTGGAACGCCGTGTTGATCGCGATCAGACCCCAGAGGCTGTTGAGCAGGTGCCCGGAGTCGTTCATCCACAGGGGAAGCGGGATCGCTCGGAACATCTGATAGACCGGGATGAGCAGCGCCTGCGGCGGCAAGAGGTTCGCCGCCGTGAACAGCCCGAGGAGCGCGAGGTTGAACCTGTAGCTGAACCGTGCAATGACGAACGCCACCATGGACGAGAGGAGGAGCGTGAGGAGCACCGCCGGGATCGTGATCAGCGCGGAGTTCACGAAGTGCTTCGTGAAGTCGGCCTGGCGCCAGGCGTTCGTGAAGTTGGCAAGGGTGAACCCACCGAACGACGCGTAGCCGTGGACCGAGGTGTAGGCGTAGTCGCGGAAGCTGTTGTACAGCGCCCACAGGAGCGGGAAGAGCCAGATCGCGGACACCACGATGAGGAAGACGTGCAGGATCCGACGCTGCAGGGTGACCGGCTTGCGGCGGACGTCGCCAGTGAGGGCCCTGGCGCCACCGGCGCGGACGAGGTCGACGGTGCTCACTGGTCCCCCTTCACGACGACACGCAGGTAGATGGCGATGAACACCGAGCTGATGATCAGCATGAAGGTCGCCAGGGCCGAGCCGAAGCCGACCCGGCTGGCTTCGCCGACCACGTTCTGGGTCACCAGGGTCGAGATCAGCTCGAGCCCGTTACGGCCCTTATTGATGATCCAGACGAGGTCGAAGGCTCTGAGCGACTCGATGAAGGTGACCACCAGGACGATGATGTTGATCGGCCGCATGACCGGGAGGATCACCCGGAAGAACGTGGTGGGCTCGTTGCAGCCGTCGATCGACGCGGCCTCCCGCAGCGAGTGGTCGACCGCCTTCAGACCGGCCAAGTACAAGAGCATGATGTAGCCGACCTGCCGCCAGCACGTGGCGACGAGCGCCGCTCCGAGGTTGTACTTCTGGTCACCGAACCAGTCGATCGTGCTGCCGGTCACGGCGTTCAGCAGGCCCTCCTGCTGGGAGAAGATCAGCTGCCAGATGAACCCGATGAGCGCGAGCGAGAGCACGACGGGCATGTAGAGGGTCATCTGATAGACCCGGGTCCCGCGAATCTCCTTGTCGAGGAGGACCGCGAGGAACATGCCGAGCGGCATCGCGATGAGGAACATCACCGCGAGCCAGATGAGGTTGTGCTCCATCGCGGGCCAGAACGGCGGGTAGATGCGGACGATGTCGTCGTAGTTCTTCAGGCCGATGAAGTTGTCGCCGGTCAACGACCCGATGCCGTTCCACTTGGTGAACGACAGGCCGACCGACGAGATCGCAGGCAGCCAGATCAGGCCGACGACGAGAAGGGTCGGTACGACGACCATCACGGAGATCGTGAAGCGGTCTGCCGGGCTCCGCCGACGCCGACGCGGCCCGCGCCGCCCGGACACCGCAAGGGTGTCCGGGCGACGTGTCGCGATGGCGGCGGGGGCTCCCACTGATTTCTCAGCCATGGTGAAACCCTCGTCTCAGTGAGGCGTCAGGAACCGAAGATCGACTTCTTCTGGGCCTCGATGCTGTTCACGAGCCCGTCGACGTCGCTCGGGTTGCCGATGAAGGTCTGGATCGCGGGGATCATGACCGTCGAGGCGAAGTCGGGCCGCGTGTCGCGGTCCATGAACTGCGCGATGTGCTTCGCGTTCCCGATGAAGTCCACCGCCTTCTTCTGCAGGGTGGTGTAGGCCGAGGTGTCGGCGCCGGAGTTGGTCGCGATGACGGTCGAGTCGTTCTTGACGTAGAACTCCTGCGCCGCGGCCGTGGACAGGTAGGTGAGGAAGTCCTCCGCACCGGCCTTGTTCTTCGGGTTTGCGGCCATCATGAAGCCGTCGATCGGGGCGTCGATCGCGTCGGTGCCGATGTTCGAGTCCATCTCCGGGAAGGTGAAGAAGTCGAGGTCCTCACGGTCGGCGCCCTCGGTGAACTGCTGACCGACGAACATGCCGAGCACGTAGGTCGCGGCCTCCTTCTTCTGCAGCGACTGCGCGGCCTCCTGCCACGTCCGGCCGAGGGAGTCGGCCTGGGAGATCTCGAGCAGCTTGCGCCAAGCGTCGAAGACGTCCTTGACCTTCTGGTCCGTCCAGGACTCCTTGCCCGCCATCAGGCTGACGTGGAAGTCGTAGCCGTTGATGCGCATGTTGAGCTGGTCGAACGTACCCATGGCGGGCCAGCCGTCCTTGTCGCCGAAGGCCAGGGGGACGAGGCCGTCCTTCTTGATCTGGGTGGCGAGGGTGTAGTACTCGTCCATCGTCGTCGGGACCGTGTAGCCCTTCTCGGCGAAGAGGCTCGGCCGGTAGAAGACGGCCCACGGGTAGGTCGTGAACGGGACGAAGTACTCCTTGCCGTCCGAGGTCGAGGCCGCCTTCATCCCGTCCGACATCCCGGAGATGTTCTTCCAGGCATCGGAGATGTCGCCGGCGAGGCCCTGCTGGGCGAAGAAGCGCATCCGGTAGCCGGCGAACCACGTGAAGACGTCGTCCGGCGAACCCTGGAGGTAGTTGTTGATGTTCTCCTGGAAGGAGTTGTGGTCCACGGTGTTGACCGCGATCGTCACACCGTTGCTCTGTGCCTCGTACGCCTTGACGATCTCGGCGTAGGCCTTCTTCGGCACATCATCCGACTGGTTGGAGCCGAAGGTCACCGTCCCGCTCGGCTTGGCGGCGCCGCCGCCGGCGGCGGCACTGCTGGAGGTGCCGGTCGACGAGCCGGAGCTGCAGGCAGCGAGGGCAGCGAGCGCGCCTGCGCCCACCGTGCCCATGAGCATCGAGCGCCGGCTGATCGGGCTCGACGAGAGGGTGGCGAGGAACGACGCCGGGACAGAGCCTGCACGAGGCTCGGAATTCGTTGGGGACACGACTCCTCCTGGGAATCCATACGTCAGCACTGACGGGATCGGGCGGACACACGTCGCTGGGTGGAGGCCGAGAGTGGCGCCCGATGCGACTCGTGCCATGAAATCGTTGATCACGGCGAAGTGCAAGGTCTAGGCTGGAACCACTTGATAACGATTTCATACATGGGATGTCGAGACCGGTCCCATGACGGCGGCAAGGAACCAGGCCTCCGAGCCCTGCACGAGTGCCACGTCCAGGTGATGGAGTCCGGCGCGATCCTGAAAGTAGGCTGTGCACGTGAAGAGAACGGCTCCCGACCGACCCGTCATCGCAGACGTCGCACGGGTCGCCGGGGTCTCGGTGCCGACGGTCTCGCGCGTCCTGACCGGTTCGACCTTCGTGAGCGAAGAGCGTCGTCGGCTGGTCGAGGACGCCATCCGGACACTGGACTACCGCCCGAACATGGCTGCCCGCGCGCTGCGCAGCGGCCACCGCTCCACGGTGGGTGTCGTGGCGCTGGACACCTCCCGCTACGGGTACTCGCGCACCCTGCGCGGCATCGAGTCCGCCGCGCGGGATGCCGGCTACGTCGTCATCATCGTGGTGGTCGAGTCGACCGCCCCCGGCGAGATGCAGGCCGCGCTGGACGTCTTGCGCGACAACCTCGTCTCCGGGGTGATCGTCATCGAGTTCGACCCCGTCGCCGTGGTGTTCTCCGAGCAGCTCCCGGCCACGACCCCCCTGGTCACCGTCGGCACGGCCGCGCGTCGCGGCGCTCCGGGGGTACGCGCCTACCTGGACGACCAGGCGGCCGCTCGGGTCGCGACGAAGCACCTGCTGGACCTCGGCCACCGCACGGTCCACCACCTCGCGATCCCTCAGACGACGGGACGCGTCGGTCGGCGCGTCGGCTGGCGCCAGGCGCTACGGGCAGCCGGGGCCGAGGTCACCCCCGCCATCCAGGCGTTCTACGACCCGGCATCCGGTCGCAGCACAGGCCGTGAGCTCGCCGCCGATCCCGAGGTGACGGCCGTGCTCTGCGGGAACGACGAGCTCGCGATCGGTTTCATGCGCGCCCTGACCGAGGTGGGACGCCGGGTCCCCGAGGACGTGAGCGTCGTCGGCTTCGACGATCAGCCGTTCGCCGCGATGTGGTCCCCCGCGCTCACCACGATGAGGCAGGACTTCGACGAGCTCGGCCGCCAGGCATTCGGGCTGCTCGAGTCGACGATCACCACCGGCACGGCCCCCAGGCACCAGCCGGCGGAACCGATCCTGGTGCTCCGTGAGAGCACGGCTCCGCCACCGGTCCGCTAGGCCTCAGGGCGGCTCGTCAGGCCGTCACGATCGCCACCAGGGCCGTGGGAGCGAACGCCTGAGCGGTCGGTGCTGCCACGATGGCTCAGGACACCGACGAGCACCGTCGACGGCCCGGCCGTCGGCCACGCGGAAGGCGAGGCGCCGATGCCCCACCACGACTCGATCGACGCTGCGATCGACGAGATGGACCGGATCATCGACCGCAGCATCACGACCGGTGATGCGCGGGGCTGGTTCGCGATCGTCTACCGCGCCGTCACCGCCCGCGTCCGCACGGGACTCGCCGCCGGGGAGTTCGACGACGCCGAGCGGATGGAGCGGTTCGACGTCACGTTCGCCCGGTTCTGGCTCGACGCCCACTCGGCATGGGACCGCGGCGAGCCGGTCAGCGCCTCGTGGGCCGTCTCCTTCGAGGCCGCTCGCCGTCCGGGACTCATCCTCCAGCACCTGCTTCTCGGGATGAACGCCCACATCAACCTGGACCTCGGCGTGGCAGCGGCCCTGACCTGCCCCGGCCCCGCCGTGGTCGAGCTGCGCGACGACTTCGAGCGGATCAGCGACGTGCTCGCCGAGCTCGTCGACCGGATGCAGCTGGCCATCTCCGACGTCTCCCCCGTGACACGCTCGCTCGACGCCGTCGGCCTGCGCTTCGACGAGGCGCTCACCTGCTTCTCGCTCGAGCGCGCCCGCCGCCGCTCCTGGGACTTCGCCGAGCAGCTCGCCGCTACGCGGGACGACACCCTCGTCGCAGCCCGCGACAGGGTCGTCGCCGGGTACGGCGCGCGGATCGCCGATCCGGGGGTGCCGCTGCGGTGGGTCCTTCCGCTCGCACGATGGCGCGAGCGGCCGGACCTGGCCGCCGTGGCGAACGCCCTGCGCGAACGAGGCGCCGAGCTCCCCGGCTGAACGGTGGACCACGAGGCACCGGGTCCGGCCACGGGGACCGCTCAGGTTCCCTAGCATCACGATCATGACCACAGGGGAAGAGATCCAGGCAGAGCTCGAGGCCGTCGCCCAGGCGACGGCCGAGCGGAACGCGTTGGCGGGGCGGGCAGCTCTCGCACGCGATCTCGTCGACCGCAGGGCGAAGGAGCAGGACGCCGCGGCCCGTGGGCTGGCCGCAGCCGACGCGGCCCTGTCCGCTCTGGACGGGATGACCTGGACGCGGCTGCGGACCTCGTTCACCGGGCGTCGCACCGAGGAGCTCCTGAGTGCACGCACGGCCCAGGCAACGGCGTCCTCGGCGCTCGCGGCAGCCCAGGACCGCAGCACCATGGCGCGCAGCGAGGTCGCCCGGCTCGAGGACCAGCTCGCGCTCATGGGGAACCTCGAGGAGCGGAACGAGCGCGCACTCGAGGCGCGGGCGACGTGGCTCGCGTCGACGGATCCGGTCGTCGCGGCGGCCCTCGCCGAGCTGACCGACCAGATCGGCGCGGCGCACGAGATGCTGCGGGAGGTCGGCGAGGCGGCGGCCGCAGCCGCCGAGGCCGACCGCTGGCTCACCGCAGCGGAGGACAAGCTCAGCAGCGCGAGCAGCTGGTCGACCTACGACACCTTCTTCGGCGGCGGGATGATCAGCAGCGTCATCAAGCACGACCGGATGGACGATGCGTCCTCGCTCATCCGCCGCGCCGACCTCGCCCTCGGGCGACTGACGGCCGAGCTCGGCGATGTCGGCCTGCCCCCGATCGGCGGGGTGGAGGTCAGCGACATGACCCGCACCCTGGACATCTGGATGGACAACATCTTCTCCGACCTGAGCAGCATGAAGGCCATCGCGCGTGCACAGGAGCGCGTCACCCTCGCGCTCCGTTCCGTCGAGGGCGTGGTCGGCGCGCTCGACGCGCGGGGGCGAGAGACACGGCAGGCGCTCGACCGGCTCGCAGCCAGGAGGACCGAGCTCATCGGAGGCTGAGCTCGGCGGCAAGAGGTGATCATTGTCAGACAACCCCGCACGAGCCCGCGCTCCACGCTTGCTGCACACGACCGGTACGGGCGAGACGGGGTTGGAACGTCGAGCTGAGCCTGCTCCAACCACTGCCATCGGGGGACCCCGCCGGCACGCTCAGCCGGTGACCAGATCGGCTGACAGCCTTCCATGGACCACCCGGACGCCCCTCGCGGCCGGGCAACGCAGACGTCCGGTAATGCCTGCGGGTGGGACCGGCTTGGGTCGAGTCCGGTTCGACGCCGCATATCTCAAGGGCTGTCGCACGCCATGCTGGGGCCTTGAGCTATGAGTGGACAATGCCCTCGCAGAGAACCAGGAGGACGCGCGAGCGGGCGGGATGCCCTCGCCGAGGCCGGGCCTGTCGGCCGGATGCCCTCGCCGAGGGTGGGGCTTGTCGGCCGGGCACCAGGCGCCCGACCTCAGCACGTCGTTCTCGGGGTCGGGAGACGGATCCCCTCGGCGAGGAGTCTCTGACCGGTCAACCAGTCGTCGAGCTCGGCGGCCGGTACAGGCCGACTCAGGAAGAAGCCCTGAGCCTGGTCGCAGCCGAGGCGAACGAGCTCGGTGTACGCAGCGCGGGTCTCGACGCCCTCGGCGACGATACGCAGGTCCAGGCTGTGCGCCAGTGCGATGGTGGAGGCGACCAGTGCGCTGCTGCGGGGGTCGTCGGCCAACGGGGTGATGAAGGTGCGATCGAGCTTGAGCTCGTCGATCGGCAGGTCACGCAGGTAGCTCAGCGAGCTGTAGCCGGTGCCGAAGTCGTCGACGGAGATCTGGACTCCGCTGCGACGTAGCCGGCTCAGGACCTCCCGTGCACGGATGCGGTCGGTCACCAGGAACTCCTCGGTGATCTCCAGCTGCAGGGCGGCCGGCTCCACGTCTCGGGCGACGAGCATGGCGGCGATCCGCTCGGGGAGGTCGGCGTCGACGAGCGAGCTGGCGGAGAGGTTGACCGCGACAGTCAGCCGTCGACCGGTCGCCGTCCATGCGGCGATCTGGTCCAGGGCGAGGGCGAGCACCGCGGTCGTCATGGCCGGCATGAGTCCACTGTGCTCGACCAGGTTCAGGAAGGCGTCGGGGCCGAGCAGCCCGCGCGTCGGGTGGTTCCAGCGCACCAGCGCCTCGACGCTGTTGACCTCCTCCGTGTCGAGGTCGATCTTGGGCTGGTAGTGCAGGAGGAGCTCGTCGTTGACGATCGCGTTCCTGAGCTCGTGCACCGACTGCAGCCGGAAGGTGCTCGCGGTGTCGTCGGCGCCACCGTAGGTGTGGTGACCCACGCCAGAGCTCTTGGCCCGGTACATGGCGATGTCCGCCTTGCGCATCAAGGTGCTCAGGTCTGCCCCGTCGTCGGGAGACAGTGCGATGCCGATGCTCACGCTGGTGCTCAGGACGAGGCCCTCGACGACGAACGGGAGGGCCAGGGCCTCGCGCAGCTTCACCGCGACCGCGGCGGCCTCGCACGGGCCGGCGTCGTCGAGCAGGACCCCGAACTCGTCGCCGCCCAGCCGGGCGAGGATGTCGGCCGAGCGCAGGTGGCTGCGCAGCCGGGCGCCGACCTCGACCAGGACCAGGTCTCCTGCCTGGTGGCCGAGGCTGTCGTTGACGTCCTTGAACTTGTCCAGGTCGAGCAGCAGGAGTGCTCGTCGTCGACCTGGTGCGTCCTGAAGGCGCGCCTTGCCTTCGATGTGCAGGTAGCGCCGGTTCGGCAGGCCCGTCAGGTCGTCGGTGGTGGCCTGCAGTCGAAGGTCGACGTCCCGGGAGACCATCCGGAAGGCGAGGTGGGCGCGTACCACCCCTGCGAGCAGGGTCAGTCCGGCAAGGACCACGGCGAGCGGCGGGATCTCCACCCAGGCCTCGGCGACGAGAAGGCCGATCGCCGTGGTGGTCGCGAGGGTCGTGACGGCCAGCGCGGGCGAACGCGCCGTGCGGCGCCCGAGCGCGGCCACTTCTCGTTCCGAGGTCGCACCGACCCAGACCGCGACGAGGGCGAGGCCGACCAGCCAGCCGACGTCCAGCAGCGAACCAGCCGCGTACGTGTCGTTGGTGGCCTGTCCCGCGTAGGCCACGTCCGTGGCGGCGAAGGCCAGAAGCCCGGCGAGCAGGAGTGGCCATCGTCTCCCGAGCCGTCCGGCGCCCAGGGCGGCGATCCCGCCGATCGCCGCGATCAGCACCACGTCGGACACCGGGTAGGCGAGCGCGACGGCGCTGGCCCAGGAGAACGAGCCGGTCAGCGCGGCGTCCAGCACCGGGTCCAGGACGATCGCCAGGACAGCGGCCGCGCCCAGCGATCCCACCATGGCATCGAGCCACACCGTCGCCGCCTGGACACGGGACCGGTGGTACATCCCCGCGCGGAGCGCCGCGAGAACGAAGGGGTAGAAGCCCAGGTAACCGAGATCTGCCGGGGACGGGAACGGCAAGGAACCGTCGGCACCCATCATCGCGACGTAGTAGGTGTCGCCGACGGCGTACGACGTCACGCCGATCGTCGAGAGCCCGACGACGACTCGCCGAGCACTGGCCTTCCAGGCGGCGAGCCAGCAGACCGCGGTCGGCGCCCATAACGTCAGCAGCCCGAGCCAGGTGTTCACGAGACTGGTCTGCTGCGCGCCCGGCAGCGCCAGCCCGCACGCGTACGCGACGACCAGCACGCCCATGACCCACGTCATCGTCGAGCGAGCTCGGACAGTCCTGCTCGGAAGCACAGCGCCCTCGGATCACGACCCATCGCGTTCCCCATTGGCGGTGTTCTCCACCGGTGGGGTTATCGACACCGCCCGCTGCTTCTTGAGACCCCAGCCGGTACTCCGCCGGACCACCACGGGCCAGAGCCGGTCACGTCCCACCGCGCGGCCGGTCCGCGGGCGCTGACCCTGCCGCTGTTCGCGGTCGACGATGTCGTGGTTCAGCCGTCGACCATCTGCTGCTGCATAGCATCCAGGGCGTTCGTCGCGAGCTGTGCGACCCGGAGGCCCGCGTCTGTCGGCCGGACGCACACCTGCTTGCCGTACCGCTGCCACGGCGTTCTGTCGATCAGCCCGCGCGTCTCGAGGTCGCGCAGCAGGACGTCCATAGCGTGGGAAAGGGGGAGGATGTCATGCTCCGGCCCCACTCCCGTCTGGGAGTGCGCGTCCACCACGGCCGAGAGTGCCTGGTACTGCGCGAGGGTCAGACCGTGGCGCGCCAGTGCCCTGGATGCGGCGAGGGCCCGCGCTCCGGCAGGGCCTGTCGCAGCGTCAACCTGGGAGGTCCACGCAGGTATTGGCGTCATCGCGCGAGAACCGCCGTCGGCCGCCGGTCGTGGGTGTCGGGTCCGCGCCCGGTGACGACGTCGGGAGCGCAATGTGCGAGCCGCGGGGCGAGCAGCCGGGCGGTGACCATCACGCTCGAACCGGCGCAGCGCGTATCCACCGTCTCGAGGTCCGTGCCGAGGCGCCGTCGCAGGGCGCCGAGCAGATCGTGCGTCAGCGGGTGCGCGAGCTCCAGGGCGGTGCCGATGGACCGGACGCCGCGGGCAGTGGCCTCTGAGACCACCAGGTGCACCAGCTGGGCGGCGCTGACCAGGCGCCCGTCGGCTGACGGCAGGACCAGTGGCACCCAGGCGTCCGTACGATCGAGGTACCTGAACGTCACCGACACGCCGTGCGGCCGGCGAGCGTGGCGCGTCAGGTGCGGTTCCGACCCGAGCCCGTCGGTGCCGGGTTCGCCCGGCGTCGTTGCGCGCTCGTCGAGGACGGTGGGGGAGCGGGCGGTGGTCGGGTCGTCCATGGGGTGACCTCAGGAGATGCGCGAACTCGCGTGCGTTCGCCGCAGCAGCGCTGGGCGATGGCCTCACCCGACCTCTTCAACGTAGCACCGGGACCTCCGCGTCGAACAGGTCCACCTGGAGTACCTTGCCGCCCCGCGTCAGGTCCCGCAGCGTCCTTCAGCTGCCGGGGAGGTCACGGGTCTCGACGATCTGCCGCGCCAGGTCGTGCAGCTTGAGGTTCTGGTCCTGGCTCAGCCGGGCCAGGACCGCGAAGGAACGCTTCGACGAGAGCGCGTAGCGTTCCATCACGATCCCCATCGCCTGGCCGATGTGGTCGCGGCGAACCAGGGCGTCACGGAACTGCGCCTCCTTCTCGGCACCGATGATCGCCACGGCAGCGTGCGACGCGAAGAGCAGTGCGACGTGCTCGGAGTCGTCGTCGAAGGCGTGCGGGGACTCGCTGAGAAGGTTGAGTGCGCCGAGGTCGTCTCCTTCGACGAACAACTGGACACTGAGCATGCTGCCGGCGCCCAGCTCACTGGCCCTGCGGCTGAAGCCCGGCCACCGCTGCTCCGTCGCCATGTCCGGCACCTGCACGGTCCGCCTCAGGTACAGGACGTCAAGACACGGACCCTCTCCCGCGTTGTACTGGGCCTGGTCGGTCCGGCGGGGGAGCTCACTGGTCGAGGCAACGGTAGTGACCTGTCGACGGTTCTTGACCATGGAGATGCTCGCGTGCTGCGCACCGGGCACCGTACCGACCGCAGAGCCCACGATCGCGTCCAGCGTGCCCTGAACGTCGTCCTCGTGCTCGAGGCTCCGCGCGATCCGACTCAGGGCGACCGCGAGGTCCTCAGAGGCAGCGTCCCCACGGTTGGCCGGGCTGGACGTGACGTCCACGCTCTCGTCGTCCGTCATCTCGCCGACCCGTCCGCAGTGCGCCGCCGACCCCGACGGACTCGGATCCTTGAACGACGCTGGACCCATCATCCCCCGTTCCACGGGTGAAGTGACAGTCCCGGTGCGCGCCTGCAGGCGAGGGCCAGCAGCTGCACGAGCGAAGATCAACCCAAGGGCGCCGCCGGGCCGCGAATATTCGAGTCGCCGGTTCGAGGAACTCGTCACTCCCGGACGCAGGGCATTGCGGCATACCGTTGCACGGTAGCCGCGATCCGCGCTCGTACCGATGTGCGAGCGCGGGCTGGGGCTCGTTGCGATGAGATGCCAGGGCCGGGGCCACGCGTGTTCCCGGTGCGGTCAGGCGGTGTGGGGGTAGTGCTCGCGTCGGTGCCTGAGCTTGGTCTCGTACATGGCCAGGTCGGCTCGCCGGAGCAGGTCCGGGGCGCTCTCTTTCTCGTCCCAGGTGGCCTCGCCGGCCGAGAAGCGCGTCCCGGCCGGTGCCGCCTCGTCGAAGCGGTTGATCAGGCGACGGATCCCCATCTGGTCCGAGCCGGGCGCGATCACGGCGAACTCGTCACCGCCGATTCGGGCGAGGAAGTCCCCACCGCCACGCAGTTGCGTCGCCCAGGCTCGGGCGAGGGCCTGGAGGAGGTGGTCCCCGGCCGCATGCCCGTCGCGATCGTTGACGTCCTTGAACCCATCGAGGTCGATCAGGACGACCGAGAGCGCCGTGCCGGTCCGTCGTGACCGTTCCATCTCCTCGTCGAGGCGCTCGTCCCAGGCCCGCCGGTTGGCCAGCCCGGTGAGTGGGTCCGCGGTGGCGGCCAGGCGCAGCACGCTCACGAGCCCTATCACGACTGCGCCGACCACGGCGATGGTGGCGAAGACCGCCAGCCAGGCAAGCACCGGTGAGTCGACGGTCGCGGGTCCGAAGGCGAGCACCGCCGCGTAGTAGACGCCGGCCACCCCGATGTGGGCGAGCGCGGCGCGCACGGAGAACAGCAGGGCCGCGAAGGTCGCGGTCAACAGGTAGAGGTTGGCCAGGTTGATGTGCTGGGTCGCAGCGACTGCCACGACCACACTCATCAACACGTTGCCCATCCCGATCTCAACGTGCAGGCTCCACGGTGGGAACTGCCGCCGCCGCGCCACCACGAGCCACATCACGGCGAAGAAGGATCCCGCGATCGACGCGCCCATCAGGCCGGCGAGCGCCGGGGCCGACCAGTGGCGCGCGGGGAGCACGAGGACCACGGCGACGACTGCCGTCGCCGGAAGCATCCCCGCGACGGTGTCGGGATCGGCCAGCATGTCCCGCGCCCGATCAGCCCACGGGCGACGCGGCGCCGAAGGAAGGGGCGTCCCAGCGCGGCGACCAGCCATCGGGGACCTCCAGCCGCGCATGGGCCACTCTCAGCGCACTCACCTCATCATCGACCAGGTTGAAGGAGGGTTGAGCGTGTCGTCGACGCTCGCGAAGGTGACCGCTGGAGCATCCGGACGTGCCGCTGTCCGGGCTCGTGCCGATGAGCGGGACCACCGGACCTGCCGTCGCCGCAACGGCCCTACGGGTCAGGAGGCCCCGACCTCGGCCGGAGCGCGCCTGCCGCTCACAGTTCGCCCGACCAGCGCCCGTGGTGCCGTTCCGAGTGGAGGCCGATCGTGGCGGACCTCCCCGCGACAGGCTCCCGGGCGCGGTGACGTGGTGGGACGCTTGGAGGGGTACGTCTGTCCCCGTGGAGTCGGAGAGAGGGTGAGCGACATGGGCCCCACACTCGGGAGGATTCGGTTCGCGATGCTCTGGCTGGTCGCCGGAAGCGCGTTGGCTGGGACGATGGCGGTGTTCTTCTACGAGCCCGGTGTGCTCGAGGAAGGCGTCGCCGGTGTGATGGAGGGTGAACCGGTGACCATGGGCATGGCACAGCTGATGGCGGCGATGGTCGCGCTGCCGCTGGTCATGGCGGCGGTCACGCTGTTCCTGCCCGCCCGCGCCGGCGCCATCACCAATCTGGTGGCGGGTGTGCCCCTCGGGGCGTTCGGGCTGTACGCGGCCGTCTCCGAGCTGGCGGGGGGTGCGTTGCACGCGCATCTGACGCTCGCTGCGCTTGCTGCGGCGATCGCGTGGCTCATCGTGGGCCTCAGCATCGCCGAGCTGCGGCGGCTCTCGCACGGGGACGCCGCGTCGGCGTCGGTGAGGGTCGAGACGACTCGGGGAGCCTAACGCGCGGCTGTCGCGGCTCCTCGTGACCGTCCTCGACGACGGCGCAGGAGATGACGCACGTCACCGAGGACGAGGGCACGGCAGCTCGCCGAGAGGCTGGCCGCAAGTGCGGCGCGCTGGCCGTAGGTCCTGCCGCGCCCAGATGGTGGGCGCGCTTGGTAGTGGGGCGAGCCGGACGTGGGCGCGCTCCTCCAAGCAACCAGGAAGCACCCGCCGCGAGGCCGCACCGCATGGCTCGACGACTCTCATAGAGGCGCTCTGACGAAACGCCAGCTCATGCCGCTGCCCGGCATGGCGGCATACCGTTGCACGGAAACCGAACTGGCAGGAAGTGGTGATCGACCCGTTGATCGTCCTGTCGGTGGTCGTTCAGCGACTCACGACCAGAGGAGGCCGAGAGCAGTGGTGTACGAAGCTACGGACATCGTCATGAGCTACGGGCATGTCGTTATACACGATGGCGGGTCGACAGGCGTCGATGCGGACGAGGTGGTCGACTTGGTGGGCGGCAACGGCGCGGGCAAGAGCACCCTGGTGAAGGTTCTCTCGGGCGCGATCGCGCGCGAGCCCGGGCAAGTGGAAATTGAGGGCGCCCCCAGCAGGTGGGCGAGCCCACATGATGGCCTCGAGCCGGGAACCGGGACGCGCTGTCAGGATTCCGGGCTCGCTCTGGACCTCTCAATCGCCGCGAACTCCTTCCTCGGCCGCGAGCGCCGAGTGACAGGACCGGGAAGGCTGTTCAACGTGCTCACCGAGCGGGAAGTGATCTCCGACGCCAGAGAGGGGTTCGCCATGCTCGGGGAGCCCCTGGTTCCTACGATCACGGGCCTTGACGCGTGACGAGCGGATTGGGGCCCGCCCGGATTGCCGAACTCATCGGAGCTGGCCGGCGGGGCGTCGCGAGCGTCACGGGGTGGCGCTCGGAAGCGTCGCCTGACCCTGGGCTCGGACTGTGGTCCGCAGTGCTTGTGACGCCAGGCTCGGCGATCCCATTCCTGCTCTACCGGCCGTTGTCCCCGGGGCCGTGGCCTGCCGCAGTGGCGATCCACCAGCACAACGACGAATACCAGTTGGGCAAGAGTGAGCCTGCTGGTCTCCTCGGCGACAGCCATGCCGCCTATGGCCTGGCTCTGGCGCGCCGCGGATTCATTGTGGCGATGCCGGACCTCGATGGATTCGAGGACCGGCTTCCCTCAACGGACTCGGGGCTGCGCTATGAAATGTTCCAAGCGATGAACGCGCTCGTTGAGGGAGGCACCCTGCACGGCCGTCATGTGCGCGATGTTCTCAGCGTGGTCGACTACCTCGAGAAATTCGAGGACGTCACCGGCTCGGTGGCTGTTGCGGGCCATTCACTCGGAGGGCAGATCGCTCTCCTCTCCCTCGCGGTTGACCAACGCCTCAAGCACGCCGCGATCAGCTGCGGCGTGACCACATACAGCGCCGCTCGAGAGAATGGTATTTTGCACAATCCAGGTTGGTATGTTCCGGGCCTCGAGGATGCCGGAGGTTACGCCGCAGTCGCGGCGAGCCTTCGCGACAAGCGGCTGCTCGTGCTGGCGGCAGAGGGTGATGAGCACTTCCCCGCGGCCGGTGCCGCGGAAGTGATCGCCTCGTTCCCGGACGGCGTCGCCACGGTCAGGTGGCGACCTGGCGCCCACGCACCAGACAGTTTCACGCCGGAAGCGATCGCCCAATGGCTGGCAAGAGAATGACCACGGAGCGCGCCGGCACCATCCGCACGGTGACCGGGGCACGGTGACCTCCGCACCGCTCGACCCCACGCACCCGCTCGCCGAGCTCGGGGACCGGATGGCGCTTCAGTCCGACTCCCCGTCGAACGTCATCCTCACCAGCTCCTAGCCACGACCCACACCCAGCCGAGTGCCCCAACGACCCCAACACGCTCAGTATCCACACCTAGACATGCCCGACACAGGGTGCACGGTCATGGCGCTGACCGGCAGATGTTTGAGCTACGCAGACGAGCACGAGGATCCGGCAGGCCCGTGTATTCGAAGGATTCAGCCGGCGGTACCTGATGCTCGAACCGTTCGACGCCGACCTCACCCGCCCCGTCGGGCCGTAGGACCTGACCACCACGCGAGCCGAGCTCGAGGCGCGCAGAAACGTCCGGGACGACGCCCTCCTGGCCGAGCTCATCGACGGAGGACTCCTGGAGCATGGCCTGTTCCTGACGAGCGCTGACGCGGACGCAGGCGCTGGGGTCGCGGCCGACCGCGGGCTGACGGTCGTGGGTGTGCGTGTCCGTGGGTTCCGGTGTGCGCCCATCGCGAAGCGGGCGCAACGCATGGGGCACCGACACGCGGAGCAGCACGCTTCCCCGCTGCAGACACCGCCCGCTGCGACCCTCAGTCCGTGTGGCCCGAGAGACCGTCGGCGAACTGCCGCAGGCGATCGACGGCGGCAGCGTCCACCGCAGACGTCGGCGCTGCCGAGGAGGCGATCGCCGTCTTGATCGCGAGGTACGTCGTGGCCTCGAGCCCGCACCTGCGGCAGACCTCGAGGTGCGCGGCGACCTGGCTCGACGTCGGTGCGTCGAGCTCACCGTCGAGGTAGCCCTGAAGGACCTTGGCCACCTGGTGGCACTCCGATCGGGTCAACCGAACCATCACATCCCCTTCCGGCGGGGGGCGAGCCCCGCTGCGACGAGCCTGGTGCGGATCCGCGCGCGGGCCCGGTGCAGACGGCTCATCACCGTGCCGCGAGGCACCCCGATCACGTCGGCCGCCTCCTGGTAGGACAGTCCGTCGAGGTCGACCAGCTGGACGACCTGACGGTGCTTCTCGGGCAGGGCTGCGAGCGCCTCGGCGACCACCGCCTCGAACAGCTCGCTCACGACGACGTCCTCGGCTGCCGGGGCCGGTGTACCACGACGGTCGAGGGCGTCGGTCACCCCGTCCGACCCGTCACGGTCGGCGAGCAGGACGGCGCTGCGCACACGCACGCGGTTGAGATGAGTGTGGCGAAGGATCGTCAGGAGCCACGCACGGGGGTGCGCCCCGTCGAAGCGGTCGATCGCCCGGTACGCCCGGATGAGCGTGTCCTGGACGAGGTCCTCGGCATCGGCCGGCTGGCCGACGAGCGAGCGCGCGACGCGGTAGAGCACCGGGATCTCCGGGACGACGTACTCGTCGAAAGCCGAGGCGCGTCCGCTCTGCGCAGCATTGATCACCGGAGGGGAACCCGCGTCGCCGTCGGCCGATTCCCTCTGGCCGGCGAGCGGAATCCTGTCCGCCGGAGCCGGGTTCCGTGCCCATGAACCCCTTGCGGCACCGGCGGCTGCGCGCCCTGCTCGACGCCTTCGTCGACGGCGAGCTCGATGGCACGACGGCGCGCACCGTCGACCGGCACGTGCGCACCTGCTGGTGGTGCAGCGGCGAGGTCCACACGCAGCGCCTGGTGGCGGCGGTCCTCCGTAGGCGCTCGGTCAGCCGGTGATGTAGGCCGTCAGGTGGTCGCGCTCGGCCTGGAGCTCGGCGAGCCGGTGCTTGACGAGGTCGCCGATGCTGACGATCCCGACGAGCTCGCCGTCGACGAGGATCGGCACGTGCCGGATGCGACGCTCGGTCATCGCTGCCATGAGGTCTTCGACGCTGTCCTCCCGCGTGCAGCTGTAGACCTCCGCCGTCATGATCGCCGACACGGGGGCATCGAGGACGACGTCGCCGTCGGCCGGGAGCCTGCGCACGATGTCGCGCTCACTGACGATCCCGGCGACGTGCCGGCCGTCCTCCGAGACCACGAGCGCACCGATCCGGTACTCGCCGAGCAGCGCGAGCAGCTCGCGAACCGTCCGGTCGGGGGTGATGGTGACGACCGTGTCGCCCTTGCGTCGCAGCACCTCGGTGATCCGCATGGTCAGCGACCTCCAACACAGACATGCCGGGACCGCGCTGTCACCGGCTGAGGCCTCGACGGTACGGCACCCTCCCCCGCGCGGGATAGACCCGGGGCGCGCCGTCAGAGTCCTGCAGCGACCGGTGCGACCCCGAGCTCGCCGAGCAGCGCCAGGACCCGGGCGCGGATCTCGTCCCGGATGACGCGCACCGGCTCGATGCCCAGGCCGGCCGGGTCCTCGAGGGCCCAGTCCTCGTAGCGCTTGCCGGGGAAGACCGGACAGACGTCGCCGCAGCCCATCGTGATCACCACGTCTGAGGCCTGGACGGCGTCCGTGGTCAGCACCTTCGGCCGCTCGGTGCGGATGTCGATCCCGATCTCGAGCATCGCCTCGACGGCCGTCGGGTTGATCTGGTCCGCGGGCATCGACCCTGCGGAACGCACCTCGACGGCACCCCCGGACAGGTGCGTGAGGAGTCCGGCGGCCATCTGCGAGCGCCCGGCGTTGTGCACGCAGACGAACAGGGCGGACGGGCGGGGCGTGGTCGTCATGGCTTCTCCTGGGGTCGGACCGCACCGGCAGGTGCGGTCAGCTCGGCGGCGAGGACCCGGACCCGGGCCTCGAGGTCGTCGTGGATGGCGCGGACACCGGCGTCCGAGGCGAGGGCCGGGTCCCCGACGGCCCAGTCCTCGTAACGCTTGCCCGGCAGGACGGGGCAGCTGTCGCCACAGCCCATCGTGATGACGACGTCGGCGGCGCGCACCGCGTCGTCGGTCAGCGGCTTGGGATAGATCGGCTCGTCGGGATCGCCCGCGTGCAGCGCGTCGAGGTACGGCCGGACGGCCGCGTGGACCTCAGCAGCAGGCAGGGATCCGGCTGAGCGGACCACGACGGAGTCTCCGGCGAGTCGGTGGAGCAGGGCGGCCGCGAGCTGCGAGCGCCCGGCGTTCGCCACGCAGACGAACAGCACCTGCGGGGGCCGGTGCGGCTCGTCGGCGCGAGTGCGGTCGAGGTCCTCCAGCCGCTGGGTGGCGAAGGCCTCGGCGAGCACCGGGAGGTGGACGGTGACCGTCGCGGTCCGCGCGAGGTCCGTGAAGGACTCCCGCACGACGCTGCGCACGAGGTCGGCGTCGAGCGCGGGGAACCGGCCGACGAGACGGTCGGCGATGCGCCGCAGGACGGCCTGGGCATCGAGCGACGAGCCGACGGCCGGCGGGTCGAGGTGCTCGGCCTCCGCGGTGGCAGCGCGCGAGGCGACCCGCGCGAGGCCCGCGAGCAGGTCGCCGACCACGCGGTCCATCCCCGGAGCCAGGGAGTAGTCGATCCACGTACCGCGGCGCCGGGTCGCCAGCACGCCGGCCTCGCGCAGCGCTCTCAGGTGATGGGAGACCGTCGGCGTGGTCAGCGAGGTGATCGAGGCGATCTCCCCGGCGGGCACGCGACCCGTCGGGGAGGTGGAGACGACCGAGACGATCTGCAGGCGGAGCGGGTCGGCGAGAGCGCGGAGGACCGTCGCCATCACCTCGGTGACGTCGCGCGGCAGCGCCCGTTCGGCCGTGCTGGGACGCCGGCCCGCGCCGTTCATCGACTCATGCCTTGGCTCATAGTTAGACGATTGTCTATTTAGAAGCCTCTCAATGCAAGCCCGGGCGAGCCCTCGAGCTCACACCGCCATGCAGCACGCGCCGTCGGGGGCGTCCTGCTGGAGCCGCACGCTCACCCCGTCGAGCCAGCGGGCCGCACGTGCCGACGCGGTGCGCCCGACCGCCGCGCCGCTGCGCACCTGGACCGCGGCACGCTCCCGCGCGGCCCGCCTGTGCCGCAACCGCTCCTCGAGCTCTCGCTCCTGCTGCCGGTAGATCCGCAGAAACAGATCGGGGTGCATCTCTCAGCCCTCCTGAGGTAGATATCGACACCTGTCGATATCTGAGTCTGAAGGATACATCGATGCCTGTCAATGTTCTGTCGGGTCGTGGCGCTCAGCGCAGCCAGATCCGACCGCTGCGCACCGCTCCCGTCGTCCGGGCCGCCACCGTGAGCCACGCACCCACGAGGGCGAGGAACAGCACCGCAGCGAGTCCGTCGACGGCCGGCAGGTCCCAGATGCGCGCAAGGGTCACGGTGGCCATGGTGTACGCGCCCAGGGGGAAGACGAACGCCCACCACCCGAGGTGGAACGGGATCGGGCCGAGAGCGATCCACAAGGACGGCGCGAGCATGGCCGGCGGCACGGGGTGCAGGACGAGACGGTCGTGCAGCAGCCCGAGGACCAGCAGGAAGAGGAGGAACCCGAGACCGATGAAGGCGTAGCCGACGAACAGCAGCAGCCGCACCGCGTCCGGGCCGACGTGGGCCATCAGCGGGGTGAGCGCCATCGGGACGATGACCGCCACGACCGGCGGGATGAACCAGCCGCCGTTGACCGACGGAGCAGCCACCTCGCCGGCGAACAGGACGTACCCGAAGGCGACACCGGCCACGAGGGCCAGGGCGGTCCCGAGCGACGCCAGGACGGCGACCGTCGCCGTCGCCGCTGCCTCGGGCATCAGCCGCGGTCCGATCGCCGAGGTCATGACCGCGAGGACGAGCAGTCCACCGGGAAGCGTCGCGTGCAGACCGCCGAGGATCGGATGGCGGAGGTCGACGAGGGCAGCCTGCGTGTGACGTACCCAGCGGACGCCGTAGGCGACCAGCAGCACCGCCCCCAGGGCGTAGGCCACGACCGCCGGGACCGCAGCGAGCCCACGCCCGACGCCGTGCAGTGCGGCGAGGTTCCCGGGGTTGGCGTCGGCGACGACCGCCAGGATGGCCGCACCCATCACGGAGGCCATCCAGCCCGGGTGCAGGTCGCGCATGCGGGTGGCTGCGGGTCGTACCGGGACGGCCGGTGCGGCGCCGGCGACGGTCGGCGTGTCGGCCCCCAGTGGCAGGGGAGGGTCGGTGACCTGCCCGGACATGGACGGGCTCGGCTCTCTCGAGGTGCTGGCCGGGTGGCGGTGGGCGGCGGTTCAGCCGGCGACGGGCGTGAGCGGTGCGAGCAGCTCGCGGACCTGCTCGCGGGTGGGCACGCGGCCCGAGAGCAGGACCTGCTCGTCGACCACGAGACCGGGGGTCCGCATGACGCCGTAGCCGGCGATGTCGGCGTAGTCGGTGACCTTCTCGAACTGCGGGTCCAGCCCGAGCTCCGCTGCGGCCTCACGGGTGACGCGCTCGAGGTTGACGCAGTTCGCGCAGCCGGAGCCGAGGATCTTGATCAGCACGATGTCTCTCCTTGTGGTGTGGTCACGCCAGGACGGCGTTGAACAGGTAGCCGACGGCGAGGATGCCGGCGGCGACGACGGCGATGAAGGTCACGATGAGCCGGGGCCTGAGCACGCGGCGCAGCAGGATCATCTCGGGCAGCGAGAGCGCGACGACGGCCATCATGAAGGCGAGCAGGGTGCCCATCGGCAGGCCCTTGTCGTGCAAGGCCTCGACGAGCGGAAGAATCCCGGCGGCGTTCGAGTAGAGCGGGACGCCGATGAGGACCGCGACGGGGACGGCGAACGGGTTCCCGGCTCCGGCGTACCGGGCGAAGAGGTCTTCCGGGGCCCAGCCGTGGATGGCCGCACCGAGCCCGATCCCGACGAGCAGGTAGGGCCAGATCTTTCGCAGGATCGTGCCGACCTCCTCGACGCCCATCCGGATCCGGTCGTCCCAGCCCAGCCCGAGGGTGGAGTCGATCACCTGGCCGCGCAGGCGCGTCTCGAAGACGAACGGCTCGACCCAGCGCTCGGCGTGCAGCCGGCCGAGGACGAGCCCTCCGACGATCGCCACCACGAGGCCCGCGCCGATGTAGAGCAGCGTCGGGCCGATCCCGAACAGTCCGAGCAGCAGGGCGATGGCGATCTCGTTGACCATCGGCGAGGCGATGAGAAAGCTCATCGTGACCCCGATCGGCACGCCCGCGGCCACGAAGCCGATGAAGGCTGGGACGGCCGAGCAGGAGCAGAAGGGGGTGATGACGCCGAGGCCGGCCGCGAGCACGTTGCCCAGACCCTCGCGCTTGCCGCCGAGCAGGGCGCGGGTCCGCTCCACGGACATGAAGGAACGCAGCACGGTGACCAGGAAGATGATCCCGGTCAGCAGCAGACCGATCTTGACGGTGTCGTAGAAGAAGAAGTGGACCCCTGAGCCGAGCCTCGACTGCGCGTCGAGCCCGACGGCGCGGTACACGAGCCAGTCCCAGAAGGGCTCGTTGACCACGTAGAGCGCGACCCACAGCACGGCGGCACCGCCCACGGCGGACCACCGACGCAGGGGCCGTCCGGTCGCGGACCTCGCGGCCACACTCATGGCGCGACCACGGCGAGGCGCGCCGCCGGCGAAGGAGCCGGGGCTGCCGGGAGCGCCGCCACCATCCGCTCGTGGGCGTCCGGTGCCAGGGTGTAGTCGATCCAGCGACCGCGGCGCTGGGTCGTGACGAGCCCCGCCTCGCGCAGCACCTTGAGGTGGTAGCTGAGCAGGTTCGCGGCGATCGGCACCTGGGCCTGGAGGTCACAGACGCAGTGGGTGCCGTCGCGCAGGCGGTCGAGGACCGCCCAGCGCACCGGGTCAGCGGCAGCGGTGAGCACCTCGAGCGCGCGCGTCGCCCGGTCGGCAGGAGCCGTCGATTCAATCCTGATTGATTCAGCCACGGTTGAATCATAGGGCATCGGCGCACGCGGCCGAACGGGACCAAGGTCTCCCCGACCCCATGACCGGCGCACAGGCCACACACAGGAGGCGCTCAGCGGACGATCAGGCCGCCACAGCACAGTGGGGTGCATCACCCAGCGGTGCGTGGGCCCGAACGATCGGTGCACACAACCGACCGAACCTCAGGAGTCCGCGTGCGCCGCATCCTCCTCGGCGACGACCGCCCCGGACACCACGACCGAGGCAGCGACCGACGACGCCACAGCGTCCGGCGACCCGGCGGTCGGCTCCTCCGCCACCGCGCAGCCGACCGACGAGCCGACGACGGCAGCACCGACCACGAGCGCCCCGACCGCCCCCGGGACCGCGAGCGCTGCTACCTCTGGCACCTTCGCCGCATCGACGACCATGAGATTCGGCACCGTCACCGTGACCGTCACCGTCGCGGACGGCACGATCACCAACGTCTCCGCGACCCAGAGCTCCGCCGACCCGCGGTCCGAGAGGATCTCCGCGCAGGCGATCCCCCTCCTCAACAGCGAGGCCGTCTCCGCGCAGGGCTCCTCGATCTCGATGGTGTCCAGCGCCACCTACACCAGCCAGGCGTACGTGCAGTCGCTCCAGGCCGCGATCGACCAGGCGTTCGGCGCATGATCATCCGCTGACCGGGCCTCGGCCCGGCCGCCGGCGCCGCGACGCCCCGCTCGACCGTGCGGGAACACCCCGTGCCGAGCGACTGCACAACTGTGCTATAAACAACACATGCGTGCAGCACCCGATGACCTCACCGGCTCGGCGCGCATCCGTGACGCCGCGATGCACCTGTTCGCGGAACGCGGGTTCGCCGCCACGTCGATCCGTGACATCGCCGCACAGGCCGGGGTCTCCTCGTCGCTGGTCGTCCATCACTTCGGGACCAAGGCACGTCTCAAGGACGCAGCCGACGCCCGTCTGATCACCGGCCTCACCCAGATGCTCGCCGACCTGACCGCCGCCGACAGCCCCACGTCCGCCGAGGCCTTCGGCTCGATCGCCCAGACCCTGCGCGACGAGCCGGACCTGCTGGCCTACCTGCGCCGCATGCTCGTCGACGGGGGTGAGGCGGCGACCAGCCTGTTCCTGGGGATCGTCGAGGCGCTGGCCTCCGAGCTCGCCGCCCAGGAGGCCGCCGGGATCGTGCTCCCCTCGGTGGACCCGCGCACCCGGGCCGTCTTCCTGATCGTCAACGACCTCGGCGCGATCGTCCTGCGGGACCTGGTCGAGCGCGCCCTCGGGGTCGACCCCTTCAGCGCCGCCGGCATCCAGCAGTGGGGAGCGGTCGTGATGGAGGCCTACACGCGCGGTGTGTACGCATCACCGCCGGCACCGGAAGCCGACCGCCCGGACGTCGAGCAGGAGAGAGACCGAGGATGACACCACCAGTGATCCAGACCCGAAGGCTGACCAGGTCCTTCGGCCCCCATCGGGGGATCATCGACGTCGACCTGGACGTCGAGCCCGGCGAGATCTTCGGCTTCCTCGGGCCGAACGGGGCCGGCAAGTCGACGACCATCCGCATCCTCATGGGTCTGTACCACGCGTCCTCCGGCGCCTCGACGGTGCTCGGCCTGGACCCGCGGCGCGACGCGGTCGAGGTGCACCGTCGCACCGGGTACCTGCCGGGCGAGCTGGCGGTCCACCCGCGGCTGACCGGACGGGAGATCCTCGAGCGATTCGGCTCGGCGCGCGGTCTGCGCGACACGACCTACCGCGACGAGCTGATCGAACGCTTCGGCGCCGAGGTCGACCGCCCGACGCAGACGCTGTCCAAGGGCAACAAGCAGAAGCTCGGGATCGTGCTGGCCTTCATGCACCGCCCCGAGCTGCTCGTGCTCGACGAGGCGACGTCTGGCCTCGACCCGCTCCTGCAGCAGGAGTTCGTCTCCCTGCTCCGGGAGACGGCGGCCGACGGGCGCACCGTCTTCCTCTCCTCGCACGACCTCGACGAGGTGCAGCGCGCCGTGCACCGGCTCGCGATCATCCGCGAGGGACGGATCGTGGTCACGGACACCGTCGACGGGCTGCGCGCGCACGCCCCGCGCACGATCGAGCTGACCTTCGACCGGGAGGTCGACACCACCGGTCTTGCGCGGCTCGACGGTGTCGAGCTCGACACCTCGGACCCGCCACGCGTCCGGCTGACGATCACCGGTGCCGTCGCACCGGTGCTCCGCGCGATCGCACTGCTGGACCCGATCGACCTCATCGCCCGGCCGGCGGACCTCGACGAGCTCTTCCTCGGCTACTACCGTTCCACCGACCACGCGGAGGCCTCCCGTGCACACTGACGTCGCCCGGATCGATCTCCGCCTGCGCCGACGCTCGATCCTCTGGTTCACCGCCGGTCTGGCCGTCTACGCGTTCCTCATCGTCGCGATGTACCCGTCGGTGAAGTCGGACGCGTCCCTGGGCGCGCTGACCACGGACAACGCGACCGTCGCGGCCCTGCTCGGGGTCAGCGGCTCGTTGACCGCCCCGAACGGCTGGGTCAACGGCAACCTCTACGCGAACTTCCTGCCGCTCATGGTGCTGCTCCTGACCATCGGCTACGGCGCGTCGACCCTCGCCGGCCAGTCCGAGGACGGCTCGCTCGGCCTGGTCGCGACGCTTCCGATCAGTCGACGCAGGCTCGTCGCCGAGAAGTCGGGGGTGCTCGCGCTGCTCGCCCTGCCGCTCGCCCTCGTGACCATGGCCGTCATCCTGCTGGGGCGGCACTACGAGCTGAGCCTGCCGACAGGCGCCGTCATCGGCGCGACGCTCGCCGTCCTCGTCATGGGCATCGACTTCGGCCTGGTCGCGATGCTCATCGGCGTGCTCACCGGGAGCAGAGGGCTCGCGCTCGGGGTGACCTCGGCCCTGGCTGCGGCGTCCTACCTGGTCAGCTCGCTGGCGCCGGTCATCGGCTGGGCGCACACGCTGCGCCCGGCGTCACTCTTCTACTGGGCGCTGGGCGGTCACCCGCTGACCGACGGGCCGTCGACCTCGGCGTACGTGGTCCTCGTCGCCGTCGGCGTGGTCCTGGTCGTCGCTATCGCGGGGCTGATCGAACGGCTCGACATCCGCTGAGGCGCGGGGGGCCCCGGGGGGCCGGCGCCGCGGGCCGGCGCCCCCCCGCCCCCCGCCGCGCCATCGGCGTCTCGAACTTCCAGCCGCACCACGTCGAGCGGCTCCTCGCCGCGACGGGGACAGTGCCGGCCGTCAACCAGCTCGAGGTGCACCCTGCTTCGCCCAGGACGCGGTGCGCGCGCACAACCTCGCGCTCGGGATCGTCGTCGAGGCCCGGTCGCCGCTGGCCCAGGGCACCGTGCTGGGCGACCCCGTCGTGGCGGCCGTCGCCGCTGAGGTCGGACGCACCGCCTCGCAGGTGGTGCTGCGCTGGCACCTGCAGCGCGGGGACGTCGTCTTCCCCAAGTCCGTCACGCCGAGCCGAATGGCCGAGAACCTCGCGGTCTTCGACTTCACGCTGAACGACGAGCAGATGGCCCGGATCACCGGGTTGGACCGGGGCGCACGCGTCGGCCCCGACCCGGACACCCTGCCGCGACCGGCTGACCTTCAGGACCAGGTCGCGGCTCTCCAGTCGACGACCTCCAGCGGCACCACCAGCACGGGACGGTGCTGGTGGTGGCTGAGCCGCAGCGCGACGGAGCCGTCGAAGACCTCCCGCATCCGCGCCCCGGGCCCAGGGGCACGGGTGCCGACGACGAAGCCCGAGGCGTCCACGGCCCGGGCCAGGTGCGTCAACGCGCGGTCGGGGCGCCCGGCGAGGTAGCGGAAGGTCCACGGGACACCGGAGCCGTCGAGGACCTCGCTGAGGTGGGCCTCGAAGTGCCGCTGCTGCTCCTGCCACTCCTCGTCCATCCCGTCCGGGTCGATCGGGACGTGCCGCACCGTGCCGTCGCCGAGCTCCTCGACCACGATCCGGGACTCGTCGACGAAGGCGCAGTACAGCATCGGCGCGCTCGTGGCCCGTGCCCACACGGCCGCGGTGAGTGCGACCAGCGCGGGCTGGCCCGGTACGAGCTCCATCACCAGAGGCTTGCCTGCCGGGTCGACCATGCGGTCGGGGCTCGGCTGCGGGACGTTCCGGTTCGTCATGGAGTTCGCCCTTCCACGGTGGGGCCTCAGCGCCCCGGTCCTCAGGCTAGTCCGACGCGCAGCGGCAGCGAAGCCGGAGGACCGACCGGCCGCCGACGACGTCTGCCGGCTCACGGCCGTCAACTACCGTCTCCCCATGCGCGCAGGCACGAGGTCACGTCGCACGGACCGCTCGCGGCAGCGCCGTGGGTAGGGGCGTCGTCCGCGCCGGGCTCGCCGCCCTGCTCTTCGGCGCGTCGACACCGTTCGCCGCCCAGCTGGCCCGCGAGACGAACGCCTTCACGCTGGCGGGCCTGCTCTACCTCGGTGCGGCACTCGCGATGCTCCCGACGAGCCTGCGGCACCGCCCCGACGGTGACTCGCTGCGCCGCGGGGCCGGACGGCTGACGGCGGCCGTGGTGGTCGGCGGAGCGATCGGCCCCGTCTTCCTCGCCTTCGGCCTCCAGCACACGACGGCGGCGAGCGCCTCGCTGCTGCTCAACCTCGAGCTGGCGTTCACCGTGGTGCTCGCCGCAGCGTTCTTCCACGAGCACATCGGGCCGCGCGTCGCGATCGGCGCCACGCTCGTCGCCGCCGCGAGCCTGCTGCTCACCGGTCCCGGGGCGACCGCCGACCTGCGCCTGGGCGCCGTGCTCATCGCCGCAGCCTGCCTGTGCTGGGCCGTCGACAACAGCGTCACGGCCGAGCTGGACGAGCTTGCGCCGGCGCACATCACGCTGGCCAAGGGCCTCGTCGCCGGTGGCGCGAACACGATCATCGGGCTCACGCTCGCCCCGCTCCCCTCGGTGCCGCAGGTCGGCGCGGCACTGCTCGTCGGCGCGCTGGGCTACGGCGTCTCGATCACGCTGTGGGTCGCGGGGGCCCGGGACCTCGGTGCCGCCCGCGCACAGGTCATCTTCGCGAGCGCGCCGTTCCTCGGCGCCGTCGTCGCCTGGACGGTCTTCGGCGAGCCGGTCACGGCGGCCGCGGTCGGCGCACTCGCTCTCGCGGCGACCGGGGTCGCACTCGTCTGGCGCTCCGACCACGCGCACGAGCACGTCCACGAGCCCGTCGAGCACGACCACGAGCACGGCCACCCCGACCCGCACCACGAGCACGAGCACGCGGACGGCTTCCTCGGCCGCCACCAGCACCCGCACTCCCACGGCCGCGTCCACCACTCGCACCCGCACGTCCCCGACCTGCACCACCGGCACGTGCACTGAGCGGCGCCGCCCGGCCCGTGCGCGAGCCCTCACACCATCTGCGTCACGCTCCGTACCGCCGTGAACGCCGCGATGACGAGAAGCAGCACGGTGAAGCCGAGGCTGAGCCTCGCCGGCGACACCCGGCCGGCGGCACGGACCCCGAGGAGACTCCCGACCACTGCCGCGCCGCCGAAGACCGCGAGGAAGACGAAGTCGAGCTCGACCGGCTGGGCGATCCGCGAGGCGAGCGCCACGAGCGTGTTCACGGCGATGACCACGAGGGAGGTCCCGATCGCCGTCGTCATGGACATCCCGAGGGCGAGCACGAGCGCCGGGACGACGGCGAACCCGCCACCGACACCGAAGAACCCGGTGAGCAGTCCGACGCCGGTGGCCGTGACGAGGATGAGGAAGCGGTGGCGGCCGCCGCGCTCGACGGCGCCGCCAGCCTCGGGCGACCCGAGGTCGGCGCCGCTCTCGGCCCGCGCCTGCGCGCGCCGGCGGCGGGTCATCAGCACCGCGACGACGACGAGCAGGACGGCGAAGGCCGCGAGCAGCACCTGTGCGGGGACCGCGGTCGAGGCGCGCGTGCCGAGGTAGGCGCCGCCGGCTCCGAGGAGACCGAAGACGAGCCCGTCCGCCCAGCGCACCCGGCCGGCACGGTGGTGACCGAGCGACCCGGCGACAGCCGTGAGACCCACCACGACGAGCGAGCCCGTCGTCGCCGCGATGACGTCCTGACCGAAGCCGTAGACCAGCACGGGGACGGCGATGATCGAACCGCCACCGCCGAGAAGGCCCACCGCGAGGCCGATGACCAAGCCGAGCGGGACCGCGAGCAGCACGGCGAGATCGGGGTTCACCTGCGCCACCCCGGCTGACACGACGAGGGCGTCATGCGACGACGCCCGCCCCGACCAGCTCGAGTCCTGCGGCGCGGGCGTTGACGTCGAAGCTGTCGTCGACGTGCACGACGTGCCGGCCGTGCGCGGCGAGGACCGACGCGGCGAACGAGGCCCGGTACCCGGCGGCGCAGTGCACCCACACCTCACCGGGCGGGACCTCGTCGACCCGGGAGAGGAGCTGGTGCAGGGGGATCGTCACGGCGTCGACGATGCGACCGTCGGCCACCTCACCGTCGCGACGGACGTCGAGCACGACCACCGGCCGGTGGTGACGCACCTGCGCGAGATCGGCGAACGTCGCCCGCTCGATACGTGCCAGCGGCTCGTCGGTCCAGTCCTCCGGCCGACCAGTCGCTGCTGCCGCCGGCCGGTCGATCCCGATGCGGACGAGCTCGCGCTGGGCCTCGGCGACCTGCTCGGGAGTCTCGCCGAGCAGGGTGACCGGCGTACCCCAGGGCAGCAACCAGCCGAGGTAGGTCGCGAACTGCCCGTCGAGCCCGACGTTGTACGAACCGCGCACGTAGCCGGCCGCGAAGGCGGTCCGGGTGCGCAGGTCGACGAGCCACTCCCCCGCCTCGAGCCGGCGGCGCAGCTCGGCCGGGTCGGCGGTGGTCGGCGGGCTGAGGTCCGGGGCGGAGGGCCCGGCGGTGTTCGCCGGCCCCATGTGCGCGTAGTACGCGGGGAAGGCGTCGAGCCCGGCGAGGATCTCGGCGACGTAGTCCTCCTCGTCCCTGGTCAGCGCGGGGTTGGCGATCCGCTCCGCGCCGATGGTCGAGCCGGTCACGCCGGCGGTCGTCGCCGTCGCGGCGCAGAAGCTGCCGAAGCCGTGCGTCGGCAGGACACCGGTCTCGTCGGGGAGGGTCCCGGCCAGCTTGTGGGCGGAGGCGAACTGGTGGTGCGCGAGCTCGTGGGCGTGGTCATGGCCCAGGAGGTCGGGCCGGCCGGTGGACCCGTAGAGCAGCGAGCCCCCGGAGAAGACGAGGGGGCTGCCTCCGTCGGCGTCCTCGAGCACGTAGGCGAGGTGGGTGAAGGTGTGTCCGGGGGTGCTCACGGCCCGGACGGTCATCGTCGGGCTGACGGCCACGCTGTCACCGTCGCGGATCCCGGTGTGCGCGAAGGCGACGCCGTCCTCGGCATTGACGAGGTAGGTCGCTCCGGTCGCCTCGGCGAGAGCGAGCCCACCGGTGACGTAGTCGTTGTGGATGTGCGTCTCGAAGATGTGCGTGATGCGCACCCCCGCGTCGCGCGCCAGGGCGAGCATGCGGTCGATGTCACGCTGCGGGTCGACGACGACGGCCACCTCGCCGTCGTGGGCCAGATAGCTGCGGTCGCCGAGGGACGGGGTCTCAAGGGTGAGGATCGTGACGGTCATGGTTGCTCCGGTCTCGTGGTGGGCTCAGGCCAGCGCGTGCGGGCCGCGGACGACAGGTCGGCCGGCGGCCACCCAGGCAGCGGTGCCGCCCTGGACGGAGAGCGCGTCGAGCCCCGCGGCGGCGAGAGCCTGGGCGGCCGTGCGGCTGCGGTTCCCGCTCGCGCAGATGACGTAGACGGTCCCGGTGCCCTGGATCTCGCCGATGCTCGCCGCGACCGTGCGGAGCGGGACGAGCTGCGCTCCGGGCACGTGCCCGAGGACGTACTCGTGCGGCTCGCGCACGTCGATGACTCGGGCCCCGTCCGCGAAGGCGGCGGCAAAACGCTGCTGGTCGATCTCGATCACTGGCTGCTCCTCTGGATCCCGTATACCCCCGGGGGTATGTGTTCCCAGGCTACAACGAAGCGATCCGGCCACGCATTCCCCGGCCTCCTCGACCGTCCACCCGCCACGTGCGAGGCACCATGGACCTAGGGCCCTGCGGCCAGAGGTCCTCGTCGTCGACGTCGCCGAGAGCCTCGATGAGCCCGAGCCGGACGACGCGCTCCGCGCCGTCCTGGATCACCGCGACGCCAACCGCAGCGGGTCGGCCACCGGGTCGCCCGGTACCCCTCACACGCCCCGACGGGCCGGGCCCACCCAGCGGTAGAGGTGCTCGGGGCGCCCCGCCGCGCCGTAGCGCAGGGCGTAGTCGATCGTCCCCGTGTCCGACAGGTAGCGCAGATACCGGCGCGCGACGCCCGGGCTGATCTCCGCCGAGCTTGCGAGGTCGCCGGCGGAGATGCCCGTCGCCGCCTCGCGGAGCACGCGAACGACGAGGGCCAGTGTCGGCGCGGAGATGTTCTTCGGAAGGGAGTCGACGCCGGCGGAGCGCAACGTCCCGTAGACCCGGTCGACGTTGCGCTGGTCGGCCTCGTCCATGTGCTCCAGGCGCCGCCGAGCGACCGCGAAGGACTCCAGGCGCTCGCGGTAGGTCTCGAAGGTGAACGGCTTGACGAGGTAGTGGGCGACACCGAGGTGCATCGCCCCGCGCAGGATGTCGACGTCCTTCGCCGAGGTGATCGCGATGACGTCGACCTCGAGCCCCGGCGTCGCACGTATCCGCCGGAGGACCTCGACGCCGTTGACGTCCGGGAGGTACACGTCGAGGAGCACCAGGTCGGGACGCAGCTCGGCAACCATCGCGAGCGCGGTGGCTCCCGTGCTCGCGGTGCCGACGACCTCGAAGCCGGGGACCCGCTCGGTGAACTGACGGTGCACCGAGACGGCCATGAAGTCGTCGTCGACGATGACGGTGCGGATCATGGCGCAAGGACCTCCAGATCCCCCTGCGAGCGGATGAGCGGGAGCGTGACCGTGAACACGGCGCCGTCCGCGTTGTCCACGATGATGCGCCCGCCATGGCGGCGGACGGCCTGGCTGACGAGGGCGAGCCCGAGCCCCCTCCGCCGCCCGCTGCCGCTGGCGACCTTGGTCGTGAACCCGTCACGGAAGATCTCGGCGGACAGTGACGGGTCGATGCCCGGTCCGGAGTCGTGCACACGGAGCTGGAGCTCCGCGTCCTCGACGGCGAGGGAGACGTCGACACGACCACCCGAGCCGCCCTGCACGGCGGAGTCGAGCGCGTTGTCGACCAGGTTGCCCAGGATCGTCACGAGGCTCTGCGAGTCGATCAGCCCGCGAGGGACGTCGGTGAGCATCGAGACACGCAGCGTGATCCCCCGCTCGCTCGCGACCGATGCCTTGCCGAGCAGGAGCGCCGAGAGGACAGGGTCGCCGATCTGGCCGACCAGCGCGGCAGCGAGCTCCTGGTGGAACGAGGAGTTGACGTTGACGAACTGGACCGCCTCCGCATAGCGCTCGAGCTCCAGCAGGCCACCGATGACGTGCAGGCGGTTGGCGAACTCGTGCTCCTGGGCGCGCAGGGCGTCGGCCAGGGTGCGGACGTCGTCGAGCTCGTGCAGGAGCGCGTCGAGCTCGGTGCGGTCACGCAGCGTGACGACGGCGCCGACCGGCCGACCGTGCACCTCGACGGGCATCCGGTTCACCACCACCACCCGATCGCCGACCAGCACGACCTCGTCGCGGCCGGGCACCTGGCCGGTGAGCACGTCGCGCAGCCGGCCGGCGGGCGCCACCTCGTCGAGCTGGTGCCCGAGCGCTGACGCGTCGATCCCGATCAGCCGCTTCGCCTCGTCGTTGACCAGGGTGAGGCGCCCCGCGGAGTCGATCGTCAGTGCACCCTCGCGCACGCCGTGCAGCATCGCCTCGCGCTGCTCGAGCAGCGCTGCGATCTCCTGCGGCTCGAGACCGAACGTCTGCCGCTTGACCCGCCGCGCGAGCAGGAACGCGCCGAGCGCGCCGAGCGCGAGGCCGAGCAGCGGCGGGATGGAGGACTCGGGGAGCCGGGCGGCCAGCTCCGAGCTGACGTGCGCCTCCAGCACACCAACCGAGACCAGGCCGACGATCTGGCCGTCCGCAGCACGGATCGGGACCTTCGCACGCATCGAGCGGCCGAGCGATCCGTCCTGGACGCCGATGAAGGAGCTCCCCGCGAGCACGGACGTCGGGTCCTCGTTCGGGTCGTCCAGCAGCGACGTCCCGATCATCTGGGGGTTCGGGTGGGAGTACCGGATGCCGTGGCGATCGGCGACCACGACGAACGCCGCGCCGGTCGCGGCCCGGACGTGCTCGGCGATCGGGTCGATCACGAGGGCCGGGGTGGGCGACGCCAGCCCGGCGACGACCTCCGGCATCGAGGCGACCGTGCGGGCGATCGCGACGGAGGTCTCGCCCGTCCGGACGTCCAGCACGCGCCTCGCCTGGACGTACGACACGGCTAACCCGGCGACGACGGTCAGCAGGATGATCACGATCTGCAGCACGAAGATCTGCGTCGAGAGCCGCTGGCGTTCGCCGATGAGTGCCATTGACGGATCCTAGTTCGGCGCCGTCCGGGCCGGTCGCGACCGTAATGGTCAACAAAGCCCACAGCGACCACTTGGCGCCATCTAGCACCACAACCTGGACGACTCGTCCGACCTCGAACACAGTCGGGCCACCCGCTGATCGCAATGACGCGACGAAAGGAGCCCCCCGGCATGACTCCCATCAGCCAGCGCGCGACGAGCGCGGACCGAGCGGCCGCACCAGCAGCACAGCCAGCACCGGTCGAGCACGGCACGTCCGGTGAGCCCGGCGCGCACGAACGCTCGCGCATCGAGCTCTCCGGCGTGACGAAGAGATTCGTCACCCCGGCGGGGAAAGCGATGACCGCGTTGCGGGACGTGGACTTCGTCGTCGAGCCCGGCCAGTTCTGCGCGGTCGTCGGACCGACCGGTTGCGGCAAGTCGACGACGCTGACCCTCGTCGCCGGCCTCGAGCGGCCGACCGCCGGCGTGGTGCGCGTCGGTGGCCAGGTGGTCGACGGCGTGCCGGACCACATGAGCTTCATGTTCCAGAGCGACGCCCTGCTGCCGTGGAAGACGGTGCTGAACAACATCGCGCTCGGACCGAAGTTCCGCGGTGTGCCGAAGGCGGAGGCCCTGAGCAGGGCACGCGAGTGGATCCGCGTCGTCGGACTTGCCGGGTTCGAGGACCACCACCCGCACCAGCTGTCCGGCGGGATGCGCAAGCGGGCGACGCTCGCGGCGTCGCTGATCAGCGAACCGTCGATCCTGCTCATGGACGAGCCGTTCGGTGCCCTGGACGTGCAGACCAAGGCGATCATGTCGAACGAGCTCCTGACCCTGTGGGAACGGACCCGGCCGTCGGTCATCTTCGTCACGCACGACCTCGAGGAGGCCATCGCGCTCGCCGACCGGGTGGTGGTGATCACCGCGGGACCGGGAACGGTCAAGGCGGTCTACGACATCGACCTGCCCCGGCCGCGCGGCGCCGTGCAGGAGATCCGGTTCGAACCGCGGTTCCTCGAGCTCCACCAGCAGATCTGGGAGTCGCTCCGCGAAGAGGTGGAGCACGCCTACGCGAGGAACCCGAGCGCCGCCGGAAACGAAGGGGGACGGAGATGAGCAGCACATCCACCGAGGACGACGCACGGGCTCTCGTCGCGATCCAGGCCGACCTGCGGTCCCGTCCGCCGACGGACGAGGCCTCGATTGCCGCCGCGGCGCTTCGTCGGGCGCGCCGTCGTCGACTCCTCGTCCAGACCGGTCGACTCGCAGCCCTCGTCCTCTTCGTCGGGGGGTGGCAGCTGCTCACCCACCTGAAGGTCGTCGACCCGTTCTTCTTCGGCCAGCCGTCCGGGATCGCGCTCAAGCTGGTGCACTGGTTCAAGGAGGGCACCGCCTACGGCTCGGTGTGGCTGCAGATCGCGGTCACGATGAAGGAGGCCGTCCTGGGCTTCCTCTACGGCGCGCTCGCCGGCGTGGTGCTCGGCGTGCTGCTCGGTCAGGTGCCGTTCCTCGCCGACGTGGTCGGCCCCTTCATCAAGGTGCTCAACGCCATCCCCCGGATCGTCCTCGGGTCGATCTTCGTGGTCTGGCTCGGGTTCGGCACCGCCTCGAAGGTCCTGCTCGCAGCCGTGCTGGTCTTCTTCGTGGTGTTCTTCAACGCCTTCCAAGGGGTGCGCGAGGTCGACCGCAACCTCGTCGCGAACGTGCGGGTGCTCGGAGCGTCGCGGCTCGACATCGTTCGGGACGTCGTGCTGCCGTCGGCCATCGTGTGGATCATCGCGAGCCTGCACGTGGCATTCGGCTTCGCGGTCATCGGTGCGATCGTCGGGGAGTTCCTCGGCGCGCAGAAGGGTCTCGGGCTGGTGATCGCGACCTCTCAGAACAACTTCGACCCCAATGGCATCTTCGCCGCGATGCTCATCATCGCGGTGATCGCCCTCACCGCCGAGGGACTCATCGGCCTGCTCGAGAAACGCCTGCTCAGCTGGCGTCCTGGCACGTCCGTCGACACCGCAGGGCTCTAGACAGCAGCCATCGCCGACGGATCCCTCTGCCACTGCTGTGCCCGCTCACACCAGGAGGTGCCCTCCCGACCTGACACGACCGACCAAGAACCAGCCACACCAGCCACACCAGCGCTCAACGAGGAGATGCGACACATGGCCAGACGAGTCCACCACCGAATGGCGACCGGGATCCTTGCCGCCGGGTTGGCGACGTCCCTCGCCGCCTGCGGCGGAGCCACCACGACCACCGGCGCCAGCGACACCGCTGCCGCCGGCGCCACCGACACCGCCAGCGCGGCTGCGCCGAGCACCCCCCTGCCGACCGTGAAGCTGATGGTCGGCGGGATCGACAAGCAGATCTACCTCCCCTACCAGCTGGCCGAGGGACTCGGCTTCTACAAGAAGTACGGCGTCAACGTCGAGCTGAGCACCGAGCAGTCCGGCGGCGTCGGCGCCGAGGACGCGATGATCTCCGGTCAGGTGGACATGGCCGGCGCCTGGTACGTGCACACCATCGACTTCCAGCAGAAGGGCAAGGACGTCGTCGACGTCGTCCAGCTGAGCGGGGCTCCGGGCGAGCGCGAGATGTGCGCGACCGGGACGAAGATCACCTCCCCGGCGGACTGGGCAGGCAAGACCGTCGGAGTGACCGACCTGGGTTCGGGCACCGATGACCTCACCCTGTACATGGCGGCCAAGGCCGACCTGACGTCCAAGCAGTTCAGCCGGCAGGGCGTCGGCGCGGGGAGCACGCTCGTCGCTGCCCTCCAGAAGGGGACAGTGGTCTGCGGCATGACGACCCAGCCGACCGTCAGCGCCCTGGAGACCAAGGGCGTCGCCTACTCCGCGATCGACCTGGCGACGACGGAAGGCGCGACCAAGTGGCTCGGCGGTGCGTTCCCGTCCGCCTCGGTGCTCGCCCAGCAGAGCTGGGTCGACGCGCACAAGGACACCGTGCAGAAGGTCGTGGACGCGCTCGTCGCGACGATGCACTACATCAACACGCACAGCGCTGCCGACATCGCCGACCACCTCCCGGCCGACTTCGTCTCGAACAGCCTGGTCAGCAAGGCCGACTACATCAAGGCCCTCGACCAGGACAAGGGGCAGTTCCTGCCTGACGGCATGATGCCGGCCAACGGCCCGGCGACCGTCCTGCAGATCGAGAAGGACGCCGGCAAGGTGACCGGGACGATCGACCTGTCGAAGACGTACACCAACGACTTCGTGATCGCCGCCAACAAGCTGGAGGGCTTCACCAACTAGCTGTCCCGCACCACTGGACGCGCCCGCCTGGCAGGGAGAGCCCCGCCGGGCGGGCGCGTTCGCACGCCGCCCCGAGGGCCGGACGTGAGATGCGACCTCGGCGGTGCGCGGGTGGGGAGCCGTTCAGGACGAGGGCACGTCGACGGGGCGCCACGTCACGCCGCTGTCGGTGGTCCGGTACAGGACGAAGCCGTCCCCGACCGTGAGACCGACGCTCGGGCTCAGGAACCTCAGGTTCGGTGACCAGGCGGAGCTCAGGTACCCCGGTGGCCCGTCCGACACCTTGGTGAACCGCAGTCCCGCGTCGTGGGTGACGTAGAGCCCTGCCCACTGCCCGGCCTCGGAGCCGAAGAACGCCACGTCGTCGGAGACGGGGTCGAGGAAGGTCCCTGCGGTCCCGCTGCCGCCCACGTCCAGAGTGACTTCCGCCCCCGAACCGCTGACCCGTTGGAACGACATCGACATGCCGGTCGAGCATGAGGTCCAGATGGCCTGCGCAGAGGTCGCGACAGGCGAGCACCGGACCCCGACCGGGCCGGGGCGAGTCGTGAGCGAGGCGCCGGCGTCGGTCGAGGTCACCGTGACCGGGTCGCTCGTCGACCCGCCACCGAGCATGAGCCACAGGCTGTCGCCCCAACCCGCGAGCCCGACCCCGGTGCCGGCGTCTCGCGCCGGCAGGCTCGTGGAGATGCGGGCGAAGTCGGCCGACCCGACCGAGGCGGACCAGATCTGCACCTGGCGGCACGGCGTCCCCGACGCGCAGGCAAGCGTCGCCACGTAGACCCTCGACCCGTGACCGGCGACCCCCGCGATCGCGCCGGCCGTGGCGGGAAGCGCCACCTGCTGCCAGGAGCGCGCGCCGTCCGTGGTCCTCAGCAGCAGCGTCGACCCGTCGACGACGTCACCGAGGACGGCATACCCCGTCGTCGGCGTCGGGAACACGAGGCGGCTCGCCTGCAGCGTGGACCCCGCCACCGACGGCTCCCTCACCTCATGGACGTGTGCGCCGGCGTCCGTCGTGACGTAGAGGCGCCGCGTCGCCGCGACGCCCACGTCGATGTACGCCGTGCTGCTGGAGGCGACGACGACATCGGCCGTGACGTCGCCGTTCAGGCTCGCCGTTCCTGGACCCAGCAGGCCTGTGGTCGACGAGGAGGGAGTGACGGACGGGGCGATCGTCCTCGGTGTCCGGGTCGACGTCGTCGAGGGTGTCCCGGGCGCGGCCGATGGCAAGGCGCCTGCACAACCACTCACCACGAGGACGACCGACGCCACGATGACCCCCGCCCGCGCCCTCAGGTGCATGGCACCTTGCTTACCACGCCGCACGCCGTTGTCCGCGCGTCGTCAGCCCTGCGGTCCCGGCAGCGCCGAGGACGGGACGAACGCCTCGGGACCTGCCTCCCCGCCGAGGCTCGCGGCGAGCCGTTCCCGGGCCCGGGCCAGGTGCTCGTCGAGCATCGCCGCAGCCCCGTCGGCGTCGCCCGCCTCGATGAGCTCGAGGATCCGCGCATGCTCGGCCACGATGATCTCTGGGCTGAGCTCCTGACGGCCCTGGAGCTGGGCCATGCAGAGCTTCACCTCGAAGGCCAGCGAGTGGTAGATCGCACTCGTCCGCTCGCTGCCGAGCTCGTCGATCAGGCTCGTGTGGAACCGCATGTCCGGGCCGACGATCGCCCAGGAGCCCTCGGCCCAGATCGCGGCGATCTCGGCGTTGGCCTCGCGGGCCGCCACCGGGACGCGACGCGCGTCGGCAAGGCGCCGCAGCACCTCCGACTCGAGATAGGTGCGCGTGCGGTAGATGTCACGCACGTCCGCCGGCCCCAGGTGCACTACCCGGGCCGTCTTGTGGTTGTTCCTGACGAGCACCTTCTCGCTGGTCAGCCGTTCGATCGCCGCCCGGGCGCTCGCGCGTGCGACCTCGTAGCGCGTCGCCACGTCGAGCTCGGTCAGCGGGGTCCCGGGGGCGAGCGCGCCGGAGACGACCTGGTTGCGCAGGTCCTCGACGAGGGCGTCGACGAGGCTCGTCACCACGATCCCTCGCGCCATCGCTGCCTCCTCGAGCCTGGCGAACAGTATTGAGGCATCTGGGACTCTTGTCACTTGCGTCTACTTGTCCGACAATCTATCGATCTCGACGAGGAGAGTTGCGACCCTGATGCAGCCGACGCAGAAGACGCCAGCCCGTGCTTCCGCGAGCCTCGGCGCGCTGCTCGCCGGCTGCGTCGCGGAGCCGGCTCAGGTCCGCACCGACGACCTCTCCCGCCACGCCCTCGCGCACGACGCCTCGCACGTGCTGCTGCTCCCGACGGCCGTCGTCACGCCGCGCGATGCCCACGAGGTCGCCCGGCTCCTGCGCGCGACCGCGAGCGCCGGCGTCCCGCTGACGTTCCGGTCCGGCGGCACGAGCCTCTCGGGCCAGGCGGGCACCGACGGCGTGCTGGCCGATGTGCGCCGCCACTTCACCTCGATCGAGGTGCTCGACGACGGAGCCAGGGTGCGGGTGCAGCCCGGTGTCACCGTCCGGCAGGTGAACGCCCGCCTTGCCCGCTTCGGTCGCACGCTCGGCCCCGACCCTGCCAGCGAGGCTGCGGCCACCATCGGCGGAGTGGTGGCGAACAACTCCTCGGGGATGGCCTGCGGGACGGCCGAGAACAGCTACCGCACCCTGGAGTCGCTCGTCGCCGTGCTGCCCTCGGGCACCGTCGTCGACACCGGTGCCCCGGATGCGGACGTGATGCTCCGCGCCCACGAGCCCGAGCTCCATGCCGGACTGCTCGACCTGCGCCGACGCGTCCTGGACGACCCTGCGTCCCGTGCCACGATCGCCCGGCTTTTCGCGATGAAGAACACCATGGGCTACTCGATCAACGCCCTGGTCGACTTCGACACGGCCCCGCAGATCCTCGCGCACCTGCTCGTCGGCAGCGAAGGGACGTTGGCCTTCCTGGCCTCGGCGACCTTCCGCACCGTCCCGCTGCGCACCCACGCCTGCTCCGCGCTGCTCGTCTTCGACGACCTGTACGCCGCGAACCGTGCGCTGCCGGCCCTCGTCGCGACCGGGGCGGCGACCCTCGAGCTGATGGATGCCACGTCGCTCCGGGTCGGTCAGTCGGTACCGGGCGCACCCGCGGTCGTCCGGGAGCTGAGCGTCGACCGCCAGGCCGCCCTCCTGGTGGAGTACCAGGCCACCTCCGCCGCCGAGCTCGACGCACTGTCCGCCGCAGCACGCCCCACCCTGGACTCGCTCCCGGTGGACGGCCCCGTCGTCCTCAGCACCGACCAGGCCGTCCGCGCCGAGCTCTGGAAGCTCCGCAAGGGGCTCTACACCTCGGTGGCCGGCGCGCGGCGCAGCGGGACGACGGCGCTCCTGGAGGACGTCGTCGTCCCGGTGGAGAACCTGGCGGACACCTGCGCGGCGCTCGCCGAGCTCTTCGACAGGTACGGCTACGAGGACTCGGTGATCTTCGGCCACGCCAAGGACGGCAACATCCACTTCATGCTCACCGACCGGTTCGAGACTCCCGAGCAGCTGGGCCGCTACGCGGAGTTCACCGAGGCCCTCGTCGACCTGGTGCTGGGCAACGGCGGTTCGCTCAAGGCCGAGCACGGCACCGGAAGAGTCATGGCGCCGTTCGTCAAGCGCCAGTACGGCAAGGAGCTCTACGAGGTCATGCGCGAGGTCAAACGCCTCGTCGACCCGCGTGGCCTGCTCAACCCCGGCGTGATCCTCACCGACGACCCGGACGCGCACCTGCGGCACATCAAGCTCGCGCCCTCCGTCGAGGCCGAGGTCGACCGCTGCGTCGAGTGCGGCTACTGCGAACCCGTGTGCCCCTCGCGGGACCTGACCCTCACGCCGCGGCAACGGATCGTCGTCCGCCGCGAGATCCGCGCGGCCGAGCTCGCGGGCGACACCCGCACCGCCGCGAGCCTCGAGCGGGCCTACACCTACGCCGGCGTCGAGACCTGCGCCGTGGACAGCATGTGCAGCACCGCCTGCCCGGTGCAGATCGACACGGGACAGCTCGTCAAGCGGTTGCGGCGCGAGAGCGTCCCGACGCCGGCCGCGGCCGTGTGGACGACAGCGGCCCGGCACTGGTCCGCCACGACCACCGTCGCGCGGGGCGCCCTGAACGTCACCGACGCCCTGCCGCAGGCCCTGACGCCCGTCCTGCGCGGCGCGAACAAGGCGGCACGGGCCGCGCTCGGCGCCGACACCCTCCCCCTGTGGTCGGCCGAGCTCCCCGGCGGGGGCCGCACCCGACGACGACCGGCACCCGCCGGAGCCCCGGTGGCCGTCTACCTCCCGGCCTGCGTCAACGTGATGTTCGGACCGGTCGAGGGCATCGGGGTCCAGCGGAGCGTCGAGGAGCTGTGCGCGGCCGCGGGGATCGCCCTGCTCGTCCCGGAGGGGATCGACTCGCTCTGCTGCGGGACTCCGTGGTCCTCCAAGGGGATCACCGCGGGCCACGAGGCGATGCGAGCGGCCGTGCTCCCGGCGATCCGGGCCGCGACCGACGACGGCCGGCTGCCGGTGATCTCCGACGCGTCCTCGTGCACCGAGGGCTTCCGGCACCTGATCGAGAGCGACCCCGACCTGCACGTGGAGGTGGTCGACGCCGTCGCGTTCGTCGCCGAGCACGTCCTTCCGCTGCTGCCGGACCACGAACGGCTCCGCACGCTCACGCTGCACCCCACCTGCTCCTCCACCCAGATGGGCCTCAACCCTGACCTGGTGCGGGTGGCCGAGGCCGTCGCCGCGCAGGTCACCGTCCCGGTCGACTGGGGCTGCTGCGCCTTCGCCGGGGACCGCGGGATGCTGCACCCCGAGCTGACGGCAGCCGCGACCCGGCGCGAGGCCGCCGAGGTCGCCGCGCTCGACGCCGAGGCGCACGCCTCGTGCAACCGCACCTGCGAGCTCGGCATGACCCGGGCCACCGGCTCGCCCTACCGGCACGTGCTCGAGCTCCTCGCCGAGCAGGCCCTCCATCACTCTCCGTCGAACCGTCCGCACACATCCACCGAAGGAGCAGCACGATGAACCCGGAGACCACCGCACTCGTCATGATCGAGTTCCAGAACGACTTCACCACCGAGGGCGGGACGCTGCACGGCG
The DNA here is from genome assembly GCA_038252305.1 of Actinomycetales bacterium. Classification (GTDB taxonomy): domain Bacteria; phylum Actinomycetota; class Actinomycetes; order Actinomycetales; family Cellulomonadaceae; genus Actinotalea. Next base: position 83,981 of record JBBSAL010000011.1, read on the forward strand.
CCGTCCAGGGCGTCATGGAGTCGACGGGCATGCTCGCCAACGCCCAGCGCGCCCTGGAGGCCTCCCGCGCCGCCGGCGTGACGGTGATCCACAGCCCGATCGCGTTCCAGGAGGGCTACTACGAGATCACCTCCCACCCCTACGGCATCCTCAAGGGCGTCGTCGACACCTCGTCCTTCATCAAGGGCAGCTGGGGCTGCGAGATCGTCGGGGACGTCGCCCCGGCCGGCGAGGACATCGTCATCGAGGGCAAGCGCGGCCTGGACGCCTTCGGCTCGACGAACCTCGACTTCATCCTGCGGTCCAAGGGCATCTCGACGGTCGTGCTCGCCGGCTTCCTGACGAACTGCTGCGTCGAGTCGACGATGCGCTCCGCGTACGAGAAGGGCTTCGAGGTCATCACCCTGACGGACGCCGTCGGCGCGACCTCGCAGGCCGAGCACGAGAACGCCATCCAGTACGACTACCCGATGTTCTCCAAGCCGACGACGGTCGACGGGTACATCTCGAGCCTCCAGGGCACCGACGCCACGGCAGACTCCTCGCGCGGGTACTGACCGACGGTCTGCGCGGGCGGGTTCACCCGTCGCCGAGAGGCGATCGCCACCCGCCCGCGCAGCGGGAGCGGCAGCGGACTAGCGTTCCCCCTATGAGCGCACCCAAGGTCTTGTTCATCGGCGGCAGCGGCACGATCAGCTCCGCCTCGACCCGCCTCGCCGTCGAGCGAGGCCTGGATCTGTACGTCCTCAACCGGGGCGCGAGCACCGCGCGTCCGCTCCCGGAGGGAGTGACGGTGCTGCGCGCCGACGTGCGCGACCCCGCCTCGATGCGCGAGGCGCTCGGCAGTCTCGACTTCGACGCAGTCGTGGACTGGGTCGCGTTCACCCCTGACCACGTCCAGGCCGACATCGACCTGTTCACCGGCCGCACCGGCCAGTACGTCTTCATCAGCTCCGCCTCGGCCTACCAGACCCCGCCCTCCCGCGTCCCGGTCACCGAGTCCACTCCCCTGCGCAACCCCTACTGGCAGTACTCGCGCGACAAGATCGCCTGCGAGGACCTGCTCGTGACCGCCTACCGCGAGCACGGCTTCCCGATGACGATCGTGCGGCCCTCGCACACCTACGACAAGACGCTGATCCCGCTCGACGGGGGCTGGACGCCGATCCAACGGATGCGGGACGGCAAGGAGATCGTCATCCACGGCGACGGGACCTCGCTGTGGACGCTGACCCACCACACGGACTTCGCGAAGGGCTTCGTCCCGCTGCTCGGTCACCCCCGGACCCTCGGCGAGGCCTTCCACCTCACCTCGGACGACGCCCCGACCTGGGACCACATCGCCCGCACCCTCGCGGCTGCGGCGGGCGTCGAGGCGCGCATCGTCCACGTGCCGTCCGACGCGATCGCTGCCGTCGACCCCGAGTGGGGCGCCGGGCTGCTCGGTGACAAGGCCCACTCGATGGTCTTCGACAACAGCAAGATCCGGTCCGTCGTCCCCGACTACCGCGCGACGATCCCCTTCGAGCAGGGCGCGCGCGAGATCATCGACTGGTACGACGGCGATCCCGCCCGCCGGCAGGTCGACGCCCGGCTCGACGCCACGATGGACGACCTCGTTCGCAGGTTCCGGTTGGGCTGACGGCCCGGCGGACCGAGGCGGCGGCGGACGCGTCGACCGATGCTCAGCCCCGCAGGGTCGCCAGGTGCCGACGCACGGCTCCGGGGCCCGAGGCGTTGACGACGATCGCCGCGATCGCCATCGGGATGGCGACCACGAAGGTCCCGATGTCGCTGCCGAGGACGAAGGCGATCACCAGGCTCACGACGGCCGGCACGTCGGCGAACGCGATCCCCAGGTTCACGGCTGCCCGGACGATGCCGGGACCGCTCGCGTCGTCGCGACCTCGCCGCCCAGCACGGGTGAGCCCACTCGCGATGATCCACCGCGAGGCGAACCACGAGAGGAGGCCGAGCGCGAGCCCGATGGCCGCACCCAGAGCACTCACCACGCCGTCGGGGAAGAGGACGAACACCCCGAGGAGCAGCACCAGAGCGAGGGCACCGCCGTAGGCGATGGTCTGGAAGATGAAGTAGCGGACGACCTCGTCGTCGGACACGGGCTGCGCCGACGGCGCGGGATCGATCATGAGGCGACCCTAGCCAGGCGAGGATCCGCACCTCGCACGACACACCTGCCCCGGGCTCCCGCCTCGTCGTCAGCCCCGTCCACCGCGCGACCAGCCCGTCGAGCAGGATCGGCGGGATATCGTCGACCAGCACGACGGCGACCTCGCCGGCCACCAGGTCGGCCTCGCCCGCCACCCATCACCCGGAGTCGGATGAGCCCGGTCACGATGTCGAGCGACGCGTTCGAGGAGCGCGTCCGGGACGCCCTGGACGCGCTGCCCGACTGGACCGCGCCCGTCGTGGCGGAGATCGTCGTCCTGGTGCGTGACGCGCCCGAGCCGGGCACGACGCGGCCGGGGACCACGCTGCTGGGACTCTTCCGGGGCATCCCCGTGACGACGACCGGCGGGCGGGTGCCCGGAACCGTGCCGAGCACGATCACCCTCTACCGACTGCCGATCCTGGCTGCCTGCGGGCGGGTCGAGGACGTTCCGGCGCGCGTGCTGAGCGTGCTCGGGCACGAGGTGGGGCACGCCATGGGGATCGGCGAGGAGCGGCTGCGCGCGCTCGGCTGGTACTAGTCGGCACGCTGCGACCGCCCGGGGGTGGGCGCCGGTTCGTTCGATGTCGTGGACGTCGTGGGTCGTCGAGCCCGTCGAGGTGCTGGACGAGATCTCCCGGACCGTGCGGGCACTCGAGCGTCGGCTGACCCTCGGTGGTGCCCACCCCGCCGGCGACGGGCAGCCCAGCTCCTGGCACGCAGGACCACGAAGGTGTGGGATGGGTACGGGGTCGCGCTGATCCGGGTCGGTGGCCGGCCGTCGAGGGCGCCCCGCTGCCGACGACGACGGAGGACGACCAGTGCCCACTCGCCCCGCGATCGGCGTGATGCTCCCGCGCGATCTTCCCCCCACCCAGGTGCTCGAGTTCGCCCGTCGCGCCGATGCCCTCGGGTTCGACGAGCTCTGGGTGGTCGAGGACCTCGGCTTCCGGGGCGGCATCGCCCAGGCGACGGCGCTCCTCGCCTCGACCAGCCGGATCCGGGTCGGGATCGGCGTGCTCCCGGCGGCGGTCCGCAACCCGGCGTTCGCCGCCATGGAGGTGGCGACCATCGCTCAGCTGTTCCCCGGGCGGCTCGACCTCGGGGTCGGGCACGGGATGCCTGGATGGTTGCGCACCGTGGGCGCGTGGCCGCAGTACCCGTTGCGTCTGCTCGAGGAGCACCTGCGCGCCCTGTCGAGCCTGCTGCGCGGGGAGACGGTCGACGAGCCCGACGCGGTGGTGCCGATGGAGGGCGTCCGGCTCGACCCCGCCGTGGTCCCGGACCAGCCTCCTGCACTGCTGGCGGGTGTGCGCGGCCCGCGCTCGCTCGCCATGTCGGGGCGCGTGGCCGACGGCACCGTCCTCGCCGAGCCGTGCACACCCGAGTACGTGCGAGCCGCGGTGGAGCAGATCGCCGCAACCGGCCCGCACCGGCTCGTCACCTACAACGTCGGCAGCGTGCAGGACGACGAAGGCGCCGCGCTGCGCGAGGCCAGGCCGGCGCTGGCGTGGATCGGCGAGCCCGACTGGGCCCCGCACCTGCGCCCGGTGCCGTTCGGCGAGGACCTCGCGGCGCTCCGCGCGCGATGCGGCTCGCCGCAGGAGTTCGCTGACCGCCTTCCCGACGAGTGGGTCGCGCACCTCGCGCTCGCCGGGACACCGTCCGGCGTCCGGGCGCGCCTCGACGCGCTGGGGGCGGCCGGCGTCATGACCAGCGTGTTCATCGCGGCGTCCCCGGACCCGCTCGGCTCACTGGAACAGCTCGCGCGCGTGCTGTGACGGCCGGCCGCTGGACGGCGAAGCGGTGCCTGCGCGCGGGCTACGCGAGCTGCAGGCCCCGAGCCTCGATCGACTGCGCCTGGGCCGGGTCGAGGACCCCGGTCGCGACCAGTCGGGCCAGGACGTGGCGCTCGCGCGCCGTCGCGCGGTCGGGGTGACGCAGCGGGTCATCGGCGCTCGGAGCCTGGACGAGGCCGGCGAGGAGCGCCGCCTGGCCCCAGCCGAGCCGGGACGGCGCGACGCCGAAGTAGCCCTGCGCCGCCTGCGTGACGCCGTAGTAGCCGTGGCCGAAGTACACGGCCGACAGGTACATCCGCAGGATCTCGTCCTTGGAGTACGAGGCCTCGAGCTTCAGCGCGAGCTCCACCTGCTGGGCCTCCTGCCACACGGCCGGTCCCGACGGCTGGTAGAGGTTCTTGGCGAGCTGCTGGGCCAGGCCCGCGCCGCCGGTGTCACCTGTGCCGCGGAGCGCGGCCCACGCGACCCGGGCGACGGCGATCGGGTCGATTCCCGGAGTGCTCCAGAATCGCGAGTCCTCGGTCGCGACGAGCGCCCGGCCCACGCGATCCGGCGCGGGCAGGGCCCGGAGCGGCGAGCCGGAGTGCGCGGCCTGGATCGTCTCCACGCGCTGCCATGCGTCAGCGACAGAGGGCGTCATCGGCCAGAGCGCGGCGACCGTCGCGATGGCCACGA